>DATLVU010000084.1:0-34977 GCA_035577025.1 Gemmatimonadales bacterium | reverse complement strand
TGCTCGAACACGACCTCCACCATCTCGGTGAAGTACTCGGTCAAGAGTGTCGCGATGTCGTCCGGACTCATCGTCTCCGACATCGGCGTGAAACCACGAATGTCCGAAAAGAAGATCACGACGGGCCGCTTCTCGCTCGGCAGCCGGCCCGCGTCCTGCTGTTGCGCGATCACCTGCGCGATGTTGGGCGAGAAGTAGCGCTGGAAGTTCGACAGCACCAGCGCCTCCCGCCGCAGCCGCTCGGAGCGCTGGGAGTTCTCGATCGCCACGGCGGCGAGCGAGCCGAAGGCGATGAGGAACTTGAGGTCGTCGTCCGAGAACGAATGGGTCGCCGTGAGGTTGTCGACGTAGAGGATGCCCAGGACTTTCTGGTCCGTCCCCATGAGCGGTGTGCACATGGCGCTCCGCACGCTCTGGATGAGGATGGACTTGCCCTTGAAGCGCTCGTCCGCCGCGGTGTTGTCCGACAGGATCGCGACGCGATCCTCCACGACTTTGCGCGCGATGGATTGCGGCACGTGCTTCGAGGCGGAGGACTGCGCGGTCCGCCCCTTGGAGATCCGCGGCACCAGTTCGCCCGAGGCCGCCTCGAGGAGGAGAATGGAGACCCGATCCACGTTCATCACCTGGAACGTGAACTCCACGACCTTGTCGAGCAGCCGGTCGAGCTCCTGCTGCTTCGAGAGCTCTTTCGAGATCTCGAGCAGGAGCTCCAGCTTCTTTTCTCGCAGCTCCTCGAGCGATTTGGCCGTGACCTTGAGGTGGGACGCACCCGACGGGCTCGCGGTGACGATCGCCGGAACTCCACCCGACACGCTCACCGGAAGCGCACGGACGATGGTGCCGCCCGCGGCCTTCGCGCCGGCGAATTCCGCCGACACGGGTGCCACCACCTGCGGACGCTTCGCGGGTGCACTCACTTCCTTCACCCGGAAGGCCACCTTGCCGAAGGTGATGACGTCGTTTTCCGCGGCCACGGCCTCGGTAATGCGGGCGCCGTTCAAGAACGTGCCGTTGGAGGAGCCCACGTCCTTGACCTTCACCCCGCCATCGGTGAGCGAGACTTCGGCGTGGCGGCGGGAGATGGTGGGATCGTAGATCGGGACGTCGCTCGTGACCGCGCGTCCGACCACAATGATGCGCCCGGGCTGCAGATCGATGGACTGTTCGCCCGTGGTGCTCAGCAGCTTAAACACAGGGCGAAAATATAGGCGCCGAGATGGCTAGACGCCTAGACGCCTAGTCACGGGCCTTCGCGAGCGTGATCGCTCGGAGCACCGCCTGGGCCTTCGCCTCCGTTTCCTCGAACTCGCGCGCCGGGTCGGAATCGGCGACGATCCCAGCCCCGGCCTGCACCACGACGCGGTCCGGGCGCACGACCGCGCTGCGGATCGCGATCGCCGTGTCCAGGTTGGTCGCGCCCCACCCGACGTATCCCACGGCCCCCGCATAGGGCCCCCGCCGCTCGGGCTCGAGCTCGTCGATGATTTCCATCGCGCGCACCTTCGGCGCGCCGGTCACGGTCCCGGCGGGGAAGCACGCCTTGAACACGTCGAGCGCGTCGTATCCGTCGCGCAGCTCACCCCGGACCTCGCTCACGAGATGCTGCACATGCGAGTAGCGCTCGATCGCGAGAAGATCGGTTACGCGCACCGTGCCGAATCGTGCCACGCGTCCGACATCGTTCCGCCCCAGATCCACGAGCATCATGTGCTCCGCGCGCTCTTTTGCGTCGGCCAAGAGCTCCCGAGCGAGCGTCTCGTCCTCCTCCGGCGTGCGGCCGCGCGGGCGCGTGCCCGCGATCGGTCGGACTGTGACCTCTCGACCTTCGACGCGCACCAGCACCTCGGGAGAGCTCCCGACGAACGCGAAGTCGTCGAGCGCGAGATAAAACAGGTACGGAGCGGGATTGAGTGCGCGGAGATAGCGGTAGAGGCGCAGCGGGTCGACCGGGCCGATGACCTCCTGCCGGCGCGACAGCACCGTCTGGAAGGTGTCCCCGGCGCGGACGTACTCGAGCACACGCGCCACGTCGCGCTCGAACGCCGCGCGCGGGTAGCGTGACTGGGTAGGGAGGGCGAGGGGGAGGGGAAGGGGGACGCCGTTTCGCAGCGGGAGTGGGGCGAGGTCGTGGCGCTGACCCAGCCGCTCGATCATTTCATCCACGCGGGCCTGGGCGGCATCGTACAGCCGCAAGCGCTCCGCGGGGGCGGCTCGCGGCGGGACCTCCACGTTCGCGACCACGATCGCCCGCCCGAACAGATTGTCCAAAATGACGAGCGTGTCCGCGATCATCATGATCGCGTCGGGGGCGCCGAGCGTGTCGGCGGGCGGCCGCGGCAGGCGCTCGACCGTGCGGACCAGATCATAGCCCAGGTAACCGACGGCGCCACCGGTAAAGCGCGGCAGCCCAGGGACGGGGGCTGCGGGGAGCGCGCGCATGCGCTGCGCGAGATGGCCGATCGGGTCGTCGGTCTCGGCGGCCGTCTGCCAGCCCGTCGCCTCGGTCCAGCGATCCACGACGCGACCGCGGTACCGCCACACCTCGCGCGGCTCCGTGCCGAGGAAGGTGTAGCGGGCCCACCGCTCCCCGCCGACCAGGGATTCGAGCAGAAAAGCGAACGGCGGCCGGGCCACTTTGACGAACGCGGCGAGCGGCGTGTCGCCGTCGAGGACGACCTCCCGTACGACGGGGACCATGCCGCCCCGCTCAGCGCGGGCGAGGAAGTCGGCGCGGGCGTCGCTCATCCGGCGCGCATCGGGGTACACGGGGAATGCAGATGCGCTTCGCGCTGCTCGCCCTCGGTGTGTTCGCCTGTCCACCCGGCCTGCCCGCACAGGCCTGGAATTCCGAGGATGCACTGGCGCTGGCGCGGCGCGCCGTCTCGCGACGAAGCGGCGCGGCGGCCGACAGCTCCCTGCACGACTACAAGGCCCAGGCGCACGGCTTCCTCTTCTTTCTCGGCGCGTTCGGGCAGGGGCTCGCCGATCCTCCCCGCCTCGTCAAGGCCGATCAACTGGAGCTGGAAGTGTACTGGAGGGCCCCGGCGAGCAGCAAGCAGCGGGTGATCGGCTGGCGCGACCAGGCCCAGCTGCCCACCGACATCAATTATCATCGCGACCACCTCGGCATCATCCAGAACAACTTCGGGAGCGCCATCCGCTTGGGCGAGGGGGATGAGGTGCGCGACGTGCCGCACCCGCTCGCGCCGGGCGGCTTCGCCGTGTACGACTTCGCGCTCGGCGATACGACCGTCATCGTCCTCCCGGAGCGGGAGGTGCGCGTGGTCGCCCTGCGCGTCCGACCCAAGGACTTCGGCCGTCCCCGCATCGTCGGGACCCTGTACGTCGACGCCGGGACCGCGGATCTGGTGCGCATGGCATTCAACTTCACGCCGCGCTCCTATCTCGATCCGCAGCTCGAGGACGTGAGCATCGAGCTCGACAACGCGCTCTGGGAAGACCGGTATTGGCTGCCCTACCGTCAGGAGATCGAGATTCGCCGGCGCGCGACATGGCTCGACGTCCCCGTGCGCGGAATCATTCGGGCGCGCTGGGAGATCGACAACTACGCGTTCAATCTCGGGCTGGCCCAGAGCTGGTTCGCCGGCGACGAGATCACCTTCTTGCCGAAGACGGAGCGGGATTCGTTTCCGTGGAAGCAGCCGCTCGCCGCCGCGCTCCAGGACGTGGCCGAGCCGGTTCGCCAGAACGACCTGGAGCGCGTGCGCGCGCAAGTGGAGGAGATCGCGGGGCGTCGCGCCCTCTCGGGGCTCAAGGCCCGGCGGCTCGGCGTGCGCGGGGTGTCCGACCTCGTGCATGCCAATCGCGTCGAGGGGCTGGCGGTCGGCGCGGGCATCGTCTTGCGCGGGGAGGGTGGAGGCGAGCGTCACGAGCTGCGGGCCCTCACGAGCTACGGCTTCGCCGACCGCCGGGCGAAGGGATCACTCGCCGCCATCGAGCGCGGCGGTCGGGGGGCGGTCGAGCTCAGCGTATACCGGGAGATTCGTGACGTGGGCGACTCACCTGTCATCGCGCCGCTCGTGAACTCGTTCTCGTCTCAGGAATTCGGGCGCGACTATGGTGACTACTACGAAGCCGAAGGCGCCCGCGTGACCTATCGCCACGGCGTGGGCGTCCGCGGGGAGTGGCGCGCGACCGCCGGTCGAGAGTCGATCTGGTCTCTCCCCGTCGCCGCGTCGCCCGCGAACGGCGCCTTCCGGCCGAACCCCGCGCTCGGCGGCAACGGCGTCGACCTGGTGCAGCTGGGGTTCGAACGGCGGAGCGAGGGGTTCGCCGTCCGGCGCGACCTGCATTTCGAGTGCGCGGTCGAGGGGGGCCGGCTCGACGGAGGCGCGACGTACCTGCGGCTCTGGAGTGCCGGCCACGTTCTGGTGCCCGCGGGCGGCACGCGCCTCCTGATTCGCGCGCAGGGTGGCATCGCGAGCGCCGACCTTCCGGCGCACCGCGCGTTCGTGCTGGGCGGACGCGGGACTCTGTTGGGCGACGACTTTCGGCGATGGGGCGGGGCCCGCATGGCGTTGGTGCACTTCGAGTGGCGCATCCCCGTCCCGTTTGTCGCCCTCGGCGTCGGCCCATACGCGCGAACGCCGCGCACACTCACGCTCGCGCCCTTCGTCGCCCTCGGCTCCACCGGCCGACCTGTCGCGGGCACGCCATGGTCGGCCACGCCCGGCCCGCGGGCGACCGTGGGACTCGGGCTCGAGTGGCTCGGTGTGTTCCGCGTTGATATGGGGTTCGGTACCGCCACGCAGCGGCTCGCCGTCGCGTTCGATGTGACGCGGGATTTCTGGGGAATTCTCTGAGAAGGAGGATTGGTGGAGGGCGGTCGAGGTTGGTGGAGGGTGGTGGAAGTTGACCGCCAGCACCTCCACCATCCTTCACCAACGTCCACCATCCCTCACAACCTCCCTTTCGGGCTGGACGTCATGAACACGCGACATAGCTTAGGGTAGCCGCATGGCCGACACGACCTTCTCCGATGAATGGCTCGCGCGCTCCCTGGAAGGAGTGCTGACACCCGAGCGCCTGGCCGAGTTGCGCGGGAAGGCGGAGCCCAACGCCACCCTGTGGCAGACGCTCGTCGCGCAGAAGATCTCCACCGACGAGCAGATCCTTACCGCTCTCTCCGGGCGGTTCCGCCTCAAGCTCGCGGACCTGCATCAGATGGATCCAGTGGCTAAAGAGCGCGTCCCCGAGCAAGTCGCCCGGCGCTACCAAATCCTGCCGCTCCGCGCGACGGACTCGTATCTCGAGGTGGCGACGGCGAATCCATTCGATCTCGATGCCGAGAAGGCGCTGGCCTTCGCCACGGCGCGGGAGATTCGGATGCTGCTGCTCTCGCCGTCGAAGATCGCGGAGAAGCTCGACGAGGTGTATCGGCCCGACAAAGCGGTGGACAAGCTGCTCGAGGGAATGGAGAACTCGGCCGAGCTGGTCCAGGTCCACGACGACCTGCCGCCCGACGAGATCGCGGCGTCCGAGGCGGAGGCGAGCCAGCGGCCCGTTGTGCGGCTCGTCGACTTGATCATCTCCGAGGGCATCCTCCAGCGCTCGAGCGACATCCATATCGAGCCCGAGGAGGGCGGCGTCGCTGTCCGGTATCGTATCGACGGCGTGCTGCGCCAGGTGATGAAGATCCCGCGGCAGGCGGGACTCCCGCTGATCTCGCGGATCAAGATCATGTCGTCGCTCGACATCGCGGACCGCCTGCGGCCCCAGGACGGGCGCGCGCGCGTGCTGGTGAACGGCCAGCCCATCGACCTCCGCGTATCGACGCTCCCCGCGGCGCTGGGCGAGAAGGTCGTCATCCGCATCCTCGATTCGCGCGCGACGGTCAAGTCGCTCGAGTCGTTGGGGCTCAACTCGAATGAAACCGAGGGTATCAAGCGTCTGCTCGAGAACCACGAGGGGATCATCCTCGTGACCGGACCGACGGGGTCCGGCAAGACGACCACGCTCTACTCCTGCATCAATCAGATCAAGAGCGAGGGCGTGAACATTGTGACGGTCGAGGATCCGGTCGAATACCGGATGCAGGGTATCGTGCAGGTGCAGGTGCAAGAGAAGGCCGGGCTGACGTTCGCGTCGGCGCTCCGATCCATCCTGCGGCAGGACCCGAACGTCGTGCTGGTCGGCGAGATCCGCGACCGGGAGACGGCGCAGATCGCCGTGCAGGCGTCGCTCACGGGTCACCTGGTGCTCTCGACGTTGCACACGAACGATGCGGCGAACGCGGTCACGCGGCTCGTGGACATCGGCGTCGAGGCGTACAAGATCGCGGCCGCGCTGCGGGGTGTTCTCGCTCAGCGCCTCATGCGCAAGCTGTGTCCGACGTGCAAGGAAGTGTGGATGGAGTCGCCCCCGGATCGCCTCAAGAAGTGGGTTCCGAAAGGCACGCCGCTCTACCGGGCGGCCGGGTGTCCCGACTGCGCCATGACGGGCTACCGCGGTCGGTTCTCGATCGTCGAGGTGCTGACCGTAACGGCCGAGGTGGAGCGGCGAATCGCGTCGGGGGAGACGGCGGAGCAGATCGCGACTGCGGCGCGTCGCTCCGGCATGAAGGGCCTATGGGAATCCGGGTTGGAGCACGTGTTGCGGGGCGAGTCGACGTTGGACGAGCTGACGCGCGTCGTGGACATCCCGGAGGAGGACGACCGAGCGTCGGGACCGGCGGTGGCGCCGCGCCGCTCGACGGGTGGCATGCCGCACTCACAGGTCAGCCACAGCGGCTCCCACGCGATGGGCGAGGCCGCGACGGCCCCCGCCCCCGAGACCCTCACCGCCCACTTCGAGCTGCTGGAGGAGCCCGCGCCGCCGCGGACGTCGGGGCCGCATGGGCTCCCGGCCCGCAAGGTCCTCCTCGTCGACGACGAGGACAGCCTGCGGAAAGTCCTCAAGGACTTGCTCGAGCGGGAGGGCTACGACGTCTCCGAGGCGCGCGACGGCGTGCAAGCCTTGGATCAGGTCGACCGCGTCGGCCCCGACATCATCGTCCTCGACCTGAACATGCCCGGCCTGGACGGCTACGGGGTGTTGTCTCACCTGCGCTCGCGCCCCGCCACGGCGGACATTCCGGTCCTCGTGCTCACCGCCAAGAGCGACGAAGACAACGAGGTGCGGGTGTTCGAGCTCGGCGCGGACGATTTTCTCACCAAGCCGTTCCGCGCTCGGGCGCTCTCGGCGCGATTGGAAGCAGTGCTGGGTCGCCGGCGGTAGCCGCGAGCACGAGCACCTTCGTTTGGCCCCCCAATGACTGACGTGCGAGTGTCGTTCGTGGACGCGTACGTACTCCGGCGCGGCCGCGACGGGCCTGAAGCGTTGGTACTGCGGCGCGCACCGGGTGGCCGCTCGCCCGGATCGTGGGAGACCGTTCACGGGCACATCGAATCCGGGGAAACGCCGGTGCAGGCCGCGCGACGCGAAGTGCGCGAGGAAACCGGACTCGAGCCCGCGCGACTGTACAACGTGTCGCGCGTCGAGTCGTTCTATCGTCACCGGACCGACGAGATCGTACTGATTCCGGTGTTCGCGTGCATCATGGACGGTGCCGCGAGTGTGCGGACCTCCGCGGAGCACGATCGCGCCGAGTGGCTGCTGCCGTCTCAGGCCGTGGCGCGGTTCTCCTGGCCCCGCGAGCGCAGAGCACTGGAAGACGTTTTGTCAATCCTCGGGTCCGGGGAGGCGGGCTTGCTGGAAGACGTGTTGCGGGTATCGTAGCCGGGGCCGCGCTGGACGACGGGCGTGGCGGGGGTAGGTTGGAGGTGACCTCGGGGGGGCGCCGCGAGCGCTGGGGACGAGTGAACCCGTTCTATCACCGCATCTACAAGGTCGTGCGCCACATCCCCAAAGGTCGCGTCGCGACCTACGGTCTCGTGGCCCGGCTCGCGGGCCGGCCCGGTGCCGCCCGCACCGTCGGGTGGGCGCTCTCCGCGCTGCGCGATGATTCGGATGTGCCCTGGTGGCGGGTGCTCAACGCTGCGGGCCGCATCTCGCTCTCCGGGGTCGATCACGGAAGTGTGGTACAGCGAGCGCTCCTGCTGCGCGAGGGCGTGAAGTTCGCGCCGGGCGGCGCGGTGAATCTCGCGGTGTTCGGGTGGCCGGCCGAAGCCTACGACAGCGCGGCGGCCGCCCACACGCGCGCCGCCTCGTCCCGCAGATCGCGCAGGTTGAAAGGCTTGCGGACGTAACGCAGTCCCCGCAGCCCATCGCTCCTGTCGGGCGACCCACCTCTCGCGCCGGTCGACACGAGCACTCGCTCCTTGAGCTCCGGGTGGGACTCCAATAACTGATCGACGAACCACTGATCGCGTGTCCGCGCCTCGCGGTCCGCGAGGATGAGGTCGTAGCTCCGACTGCGCGCCAGATCGAGCGCGTGCTGCGCGCTCCGGGCGACCTCCACCGTATGGCCGTCGCGGCCGAACAGCGCCTTCACCATGCGCCGCACGGCCGGGTCGTCGTCGACAAGCAGGATGGCGCGCTTCGCCGGCGCCGACCCTCCGCTCCCACGCGGGTCCGCCGTATCCCGTCGCGTCGCGCCAGTGGCCGCGAGCGGCAGGTCCACGAGGAACGCCGCGCCTCCTTCGATCGGGCGGTCGACCGCGATCCGGCCGCCGTGCGCCTCGACGATCGAGTAGGTGATCGAGAGGCCCAGGCCGGTTCCCTGGCCCGGCTCCTTGGTCGTAAAGAACGGCGTGAAGAGGTGCGGTAGCACGTCGTCCGGAATGCCGGGTCCGGAATCCGCGACGCGGAGGCGCACGCGGTCGTCGGACCAGGAGCGCAGCTCGATCCGGCGCGGCCGGTCGGGCGGATTCTCCGACACGGCCTGGGCCGCGTTGCTCAGGAGGTTGATGACGACCTGCTGCAGCGCGTGCCGATCGCCGAGGACCGGCGGAACCGGTGCCAGGTCCTTGTCGATGGCGACGTCCTTGAGCTGGAGGTCGAAGCTCATCAGCAGGAGCGTGCGCTCGATCACGTCGTTCAGATCGACCGGCACCCGCTCCTCCGTCCCTTTGCGGGCGAACGTGAGCAGGTTGCCTACGATGCGTCCCGCGCGATCCGCTTGCTCGTGGATGACGCGGAGATGCCCGCGATCCTTGCTGCCCAGGTCCTTTTGCTCGAGCAGGAACTCGGACAGGCCGGCGATGGAGGTGAGGGGGTTGTTCAGCTCGTGGGCCACGCCCGAGACGAGCTGCCCCACCGCCGCGAGCTTCTCGCTCTGGATCAGGTGTGCTTCCATCGCATGCTGATCCGTCACGTCCTCCACGAGCACCACGACGCTCTGGTCCTGCGCCGGCGCCGCGATCCGGGCAGCGTTCACTCGGATGGTGCGACCGAGGCTCGCCGATCGCAGCACGAGCGGCTGCGCGCGCTCGCCTCGCCGCACGGCGGCGAGGAGTTCGACCAGGGCGGGGGACCCGTCGACTAGCGCGTCGGCGAGGTCACACCCGATCACCGCTGGAATCGGCGCGCCGAGGAGGGACGCGAGCGCGCGGTTCGCTCGCCGAACCTGACCTGTGTCGTCCACCACGGCGATGCCGCCGGACAGCGCGTCGAACGCCGTCTCCCATTGCTCCTTGGCGTGCCGCACCATCTCGAAGAATCGGGCATTCGCGATCACGATCGCGGCGTGCGTGGCCACGGTCGACAGCAGGCGGATGTCCTCGGGTGCGAACGACCCATCTCGCGGGTTGGCGATCACCAGTGTCCCCACCACCACGCCGTGGGCGCGGAGCGGCACGGCGGCGGCGGAGTCCGCCACGATCCCCTCCGCCAGCGGGGTGGGCTCGCCGCTCGAGCTGCGCACGAGCTCGAGCCGCTCACGCCCGAGCGAACGCGCGACCAGCCCGGGATCATCGGCCCCGATCGTTCGACCGGCCAGGGGCGCGAGGATGCCCTCGGCGGCCGTGACGGCCAGCGGCCGCGGCTCGAGGCCGCCCTCTCCATCGGGGGCCAGGGCGACGAGGGCCCCCTGCGCGTCGAGGAACCGCATGGCGTAGCGCACGACCTGCTCCACGATCCGGTCGAGCTGGAGGGAGCCCGAGAGGATGTACGACAGCTCCTGGAGGGAGAAGAGCTCCGACAGCCGGCGGTTCAGCTCGTCGGCTGAGCGGCGTCGATCGCGTTCGCTCTGCTCGAGCCGGCGCTTGAAGTGAATGGCACCCGCACCAAGCCCGATGGCGGCGAGCGCCAGCGCGGCGTACGCGATCCCAGGCAGGAAGCGTTCCAAGGGCAGCCCTCTCTCGAGGTCACAACAATAATCTGCTTGACCGTCGGAATCCCGACTTATAAATTCGGCTATCTCACTGTTTGAGAACAATTCTCAACTAGTCTTTCGGAGCTCGATGCGGACACTCCTCTCGTGGGGGCTGTGCTGTGCCCTGGCTACGGGCCTGCCCTCCCTTTGCCTCGGGCAGGAACACACTACAGTGGGCGGCTATGGGGAAGTGCATTTCACCAATGCCACCGGCCCCAACACGCCGGGCGTCGTCAACCTCGCACGCTTCGTCGTCTATCTGGCACACACGTTTGACGACCGCCTGACCTTCCGCTCCGAGGTCGAGATCGAGGACGCGAAAGTCGAGGGTGGCCAGGCCGGTGGCGAAGTGTCGGTGGAGCAGGCATTCCTGGACTACCGGCTCGGCGACTGGCTCACACTCCGTACGGGACTGCTGCTCGCCCCGATGGGGATCATCAACGAGACGCATGAGCCTCCCACGTTCAACGGCGTGGATCGCCCGGGCTTCGACAACGATGTGATTCCGACGACCTGGCGCGAGATCGGGGTCGGAGCGCTGGGGACCATTCCTGGCGGGAGCGGGCTGGCGTATCGCGTGTATCTCGTCAACGGACTCCGCGCTGAAGGATTTTCCGCATCCGAAGGCATTCGCGACGGCCGTCAGGAAGGGCAGCTGGCCAGCTTCGCGAACCCCTCGTTCACCGGGCGTGTCGAGTGGGCGCGCCCAGGCTGGAAGGTGGGCGCGTCGTTCTGGTACGGCGGCACGGCGAACGCCGACAGCGTCCTCGGCACGGGATCGTTTGCGGCACCCATCACGCTCGTTTCCGCGGACGTGCGCTACGACGTGGGTGGAGCGAGCTTTCGAGGCGAGGTGGCCAACATCAACGTGAGCGACGCGGGCAGGATCGACGCGCGGTACGGCACGACGGTGGGAAGCCGCATCGCGGGCGGCTACGTCGAGGGAGCCTACGACCTCCTTCGCCTCCTCGCGCCGGGCGCCTCCCAGAAGCTCAACGCGTTCGTGCGCCACGAGCGCTACGACACCCAGGCCTCGGTGCCCGCCGGCGTGACGCGCGACCCCTCCCTGGCGCGCCGCCTTACGACGTTCGGCTTGATGTACAAGCCCACCTGGAACACCGCCTTCAAGGGCGACTACCAGTTCGTTCGCAACGCGGCGGGTGTCGGGGAGCACGAGGTCCTGAGCCTCGGCATCGGCTACCAGTTTTGATGTGACGATCGCACTCGCATTGCTCCTCTTCGCGGTCCAGAACCCGCCGGCGCCAGCGGCCAAGGTTACGGCCTCGATTGCCCGGCTGTTCGGCCCCGGAGCGCGGGTGGACACGCTCCAGGTCGATTCGGGGACCGTGCTGCGCGTCTCCCGTGGCGACTCCCTGCTCGGCTTCGCCCAGGTGGGCAACGTGCTGGGGAAGGATCAACCGATCACGTTCCTCGTGGCCATCGACCCCGCCGACCGTCTCAAGGACGTGGACATCCTCGTGTACCGCGAGCCTTATGGGGGCGAGGTCGCCTACGAACCGTGGCGCCGCCAGTTCCGTGGCAAGACGGTGGCTGACTCGTTGCGCGTGGGCCGCGAGATCCGGGGCATCTCGGGCGCCACGATCAGCGTGCACGCCGTGACGCTCGGGGTCCGGCGCATGCTCGCAGCGCTGACGGCGTGGCACCAGCGTGGGGCGATCCGATGAGCACGACGTGGCGCGGTGTGCCGCCCGCAGTCCGCTCGCTCGCGCGGTGGGTGGTGATCGTCCAGCTCGTCGGCTATACCACATCGCTCGTGTTCATCTGGCACACCACGCGGATGGTGCCGTCCGGCATCGAGTCCCGCTACCGTGGCGCGGATCCCGAGACCGCGCAGGGCGCGATGCAGTTTCCCAAATCGTTCGCCGAGATGCTCACGATCACGCATACGCATCTCCTCTCAATGGCGGTGATCTTCGTGATCACCGGGATCGGCGTAGCGCTGTGCGAGCGGGTCGGCGAGCGGTGGAAACGCTTCCTCGTGGTCGAGCCTTTCGTCGCGCTGCTCGTATCGTTCTCCGCGATGTGGCTGATGCGCTACGCGGACCCGCGCTTCAGCTGGCTGCTCGAGGCATCGAGCTCGGTGCTGGCGGTGACGTTCTACGTGCAGTCGTATCTGATCCTGAGGGAGCTTGGGCGTGAAGCGGCGTGAATTCATTGGGGTGCTAGGTGCCGGGTGTTGGGGGATCGTCGGCGTTCCACGACTCCGTTTCCAAGATGATGTGTTCGTCGAGCGGTGGTCGTGGGCCATGGGCCAGTCGGTGCATCTGATGGCCTTCGCCGGATCGGAGCAGGAAGGGTTAGACGCCTGCGCGGCCGCCCTGGCGGAGCTGCGGCGCGTGGAGAGCCGGCTCACCTTGTTCGACGATGCGAGCGACTTGTGCGAGCTGAACCGCTGCGCAGGGCGGAAGCCGATGCGTGTGGACCTCGACCTGCAGGCGGTGCTCGGCCTGTCCGCCCGGTTCCGGCGGGAGACCGGCGGCGCGTTCGACGTGGCCGTGGAGCCCTTGATGCGCGCCTGGGGCTTCCACCGGCCGCGCGCGCGTCCCCCGACCTCCGCGGAGCTGTCGGAGGCGCGGGAGGCGGTGGCCGCGGCCGTGGTGGAGCGCGATGCGGACGTGGTGCGCCTGCCGAGCGCGCACACGCAGCTCGACTTCGGGTCGATCGGCGTCGGGTACGGGATCGACTGCGCGCTCGGGGTGCTGCAGGCGCGAGGCATCGCGAGGGCGTTCCTGGACGTGAGCGGTGACATGGCCGCCATCGGCGCACCGCCGGGAGAGCCGGGTTGGCGGGTGGACATCGCCGATCCGAGGCGGTCCGGGAAGCCCGTTGCGCATACCCGGCTCCGCGATGCGGCGCTCTCCACCGCCGCGAACACGGAATCGATCGTTCGCTATGGAGCGTTGATCGTGGGGCACGTGATGGATCCCCACAGCGGATGGCCGGCCCACGGGCTCACGCAAGCCTCGGTGGTTACCCGAATGGCGGTGGCGGCTGACGCGCTGTCGACGGCAATGCTGGTGACGGGGCGTAGACCGGATGGGGTGCTGAGAAGCTGGACGGTTAGACGGCTAGACGGCTAGTAGACCGAAGGACTAGCCGTCTAGCCGCCTAACCGACTAGCCACCAGATGCTCTCTCGCAACTCTTCAATCCCCGTTCCCTCCCGCGCACTCGTCACGATCACCTGATCCTCATCGAGGCCCAGGGCCTCCCGCAACTCACTCTCTCGGCGCGGCCGTTCGGTCCGGGACAGCTTGTCGCTCTTGGTCAGGGCGGCGAGCACCCGTGTCTCCCGTTCAGCGAAGAGCTCCTGCATCGCGCGGTCGTCGGCGGACGGCTCGCGGCGCATGTCGAGGAGCCAGAGGACGCCCGCGAGCCGGGGGCGGGCCATGGCGTGGGTGATGAGCAGGCGAAACGCCCGGCGGTCGGTCTGGGAGGCGCGGGAATAGCCGTAGCCGGGGAGATCGAGAACGTAAAGGGAGCGGGGAGCGGGGAGCGGTTCCTCCCGCTGCATCGGAGGGTACCGCTCCCGGCTCCCCGCTCCCAGGACGTACACGTTCAACATCCGAGTCTTGCCCGGAGTCCCGGAGGTCTTGGCAATCCGTCGGCTGGCGAGAGCGTTCAACAGGCTCGACTTCCCCACGTTCGAACGGCCGACGAGGGCGACTTCCGGAAGCGCTGGAGTGAGGGAAACGTCGGCCCGCGGGAAGGAGCCGATGAACCGTGGTTCTGCGGTCAGGCTTCTTTCTTCTGGCGCACGCGCTCCGTGACGAGCAGCGGGGGCCGGCCTTCGGTGACGCACTCGGCCGTGATGGCCACCTCTCGTACGTCATCCCGGCTCGGCAGGTCGAACATGATGTCCGTCATCATCTCCTCGAGGATCGCGCGCAGGCCGCGGGCTCCCGTGCCCCGCTTGATGGCCTTCTGCGCGATGGCGGTCAGGGCGTCCTTCTCGATCGTGAGGCGGACGTCCTCGAGCTCGAAGAGCTTCTGGTACTGCTTGGAGAGCGCGTTCTTGGGCTCGATGAGGATGCGGACCAGGGCGTCCTCGTCCAGCGAGTCGAGCGGCACGGCGACCGGAAGCCGGCCCACCAGCTCGGGGATGAGCCCGTAGCGGAGCAGGTCGTCGGGCTCCACGTCGATGAAGGGGTTCTTCTTGAGCTTCTCGGGCTCGCCTTTCGCGAGCTCCTCCTTGGTGAAGCCGATTTGGCGCCGCCCGGTGCGCGACTCGATGATCTTCTCCAGACCGTCGAACGCCCCGCCGCAGATGAACAGGATGTCCTTCGTGTTGACCTGGATGTACTCCTGCTGCGGGTGCTTGCGACCCCCCTGGGGTGGCACGCTGGCCACCGTGCCCTCGAGGATCTTGAGGAGCGCCTGTTGCACCCCTTCGCCCGACACGTCGCGGGTGATGCTCGGGTTCTCCGACTTGCGGGCGATCTTGTCGATTTCGTCGATGTAGACGATGCCGCGCTCGGCCTCGGAGACGTTGAAGTCCGCGGCCTGGAGCAGGCGTACGAGAATGTTCTCCACGTCCTCGCCGACGTAGCCCGCCTCGGTGAGGGTGGTGGCATCGGCGATGGTGAACGGGACGTCGAGGATGCGGGCGAGCGTCTGGGCGAGGAGGGTCTTGCCCACGCCGGTCGGGCCGATGAGGAGGATGTTCGACTTGTCGAGCTCGACCTCGACCTCGCGGCCCTGGTGCGAGTTGATGCGCTTGTAGTGGTTGTAGACCGCCACGGCGAGGGTCTTCTTGGCCTTCTCCTGCCCGATCACGTACTGGTCCAGCACGTCCTTGATTTCTGAAGGGATGGGGACCTGCGTGATCGCTTCGGAGACCTCCCGCTCCTCATCCTCCGCCAGGATCTCGTTGCAGAGCGCGATACACTCGTTGCAGATGTAGACCGAGGGTCCGGAAATGAATTTCCGGACCGAGTCCTTCGACTTCCCGCAGAAGGAGCAGCGGAGGTGCTTATCGTGGGACATCGGGCCCCAAGTATGGGAAAGTCGCCTGACGGACGCAAGCCATCACTTCTTTTTCCCGTCGTCGATCTCTTGGAAGTTAGCTATGACGTGGTCAATAAGCCCGTAGTCCTTGGCCTCTTCGGCGGACATGAAGCGGTCGCGGTCCATGTCCTTCTCGATCTGCTCCACCTGCTGGCCGGTGTGCTTGGCGTACAGCTCGTTGAGCTTGCCGCGCAGGTACAGGATCTCCCGCGCCTGGATCTCGATATCGGCCGCCGTGCCCTGGGTCCCGCCCGAGGGCTGGTGCATCATGATGCGCGCGTGCGGCAGCGCCGAGCGGCGCCCCTTACGACCGGCGGCGAGGAGGAACGACCCCATCGAGGCCGCCATCCCCATGCAGATCGTGTTCACCGGGGCCCGCAGGAACTGCATCGTGTCGTAAATCGCCATGCCGGAGGACACGATGCCGCCCGGGGAATTGATGTACAGGTAGATGTCGCGCTCCGGGTTGTCGGCGTCGAGAAACAACAGCTGCGCGATGATGATGTTCGAGACTTCGTCGTTGATCTGCGTGCCCAGGAACACGATGCGGTCCATGAGCAGCCGGCTGAAGATATCGTAGGTGCGCTCGCCGCGACTCGAGCGCTCGATGATATAGGGCGGATATAGCTGACTCGTGATCACGTCTGCTCCACGGTGGATTGCGAAAGGAGAAAGGTGAACACCTTCTCCTCGGTGAGGCCGCGCTCCAGATCGCGCAGCCGCTTGGCCTTCTCGAGGGAGGCGCGCAGCTCGGCCGCCGGCATGCCCCCGCCCCGGCGCGCGGCGAGCTCCGCGATCCGCTGCTCGACCTCCGCGTCGGTCGCCCGCAGATCGTGGTGCTCCACGAGCCAATCGAGGATCAGGTCGCGCCGCACCTGTGCTTCGGCCGCCGGGGTGAACTCGCGCGAGAAGTCGGGCCAACGGTCCTCGGGTATGCCGTACGCCTGGGCATACGTGTAGACGGCTCGCTCGACCAGGGGCCGCGGGGCGGCGACGCGATTCGCCTGCACGATCTGCTCGATCAGGTCTCGCCGGACCTGGGCATCCGCTTCCCGCCCCGCCTCCTTCTCCAGGTCCTCCCGCACCGCTTTCCGCAGGGCCTCCAGGGAATCGAAATCCCCCACCTCGCGCGCGAAGGCGTCGTCGAGCTCGGCGAGCTGCTGCCGTTTCACCTCGTTCAGGGTGATCCGCACGTCGCGGGTTTGCCCGCGCTTCGACTCATCCGAGAAGTCGCTCGGAAACCGCACGGTCGCGTCGACGGTCTCCCCGGGGAGGAGTTCCATGATGCGCTCCTCCACATCGGGAATCGTCTGTCCGCCCCCCAGGACGAGCTGGTAGGACTGTGGGTCACGCGCCTCGCCTCCCCCTCCCCCTCCCCCTCCCCCTTCGCGGGTGGCGATGGTCACGTCCACGAGGTCCTTGAGCTTGGGCTTCTCGCCGGCCACGGGAGTCCAGGGCGCCTTCTGCGCGCGGAGCTCCTCGAGCTGGGCGACCACCTGGTCTTCCGTGACCTTGGGGACCTTACGCTTGAGCGTGAACTTGCCGATCCGCTCCAGCTTCAGGTCGGGCTTCACCTCCACGTGGAACTCGAACGTGAGGGGGGCGCCGGCGTCCCACTTCAGGTTGTGAATGTGCGGGTCGGCGACCGGCTTCAAAGCCTCCTGGGCGAGGGCCGCCTTCCAGCTCTCGCGGATCATCTCCTCCAGCGCGTGCTTCCGGATGTCGTCGGCGAACTGCTTCCGCACGAGCGCGGAGGGGGCCTTGCCCTTGCGAAAGCCCGGCAGGCGAGCGCGCCGCTGGTAATCGGTGGTCGCGCGCTCTTCGGCCTCGCGCACATGCTCGACCGGCACGGTCACCGCGAGGGAGGCGGCCCCAGGTTCTTCCGAGGTCTTCTTGATCAGAATTGCCGGCATGATGACAGGAAATCTAATACCATCCAGAAGCGAGGAAATGCAAAGACTAGACGCACAGACGCACAGGGGAGAACAGGTTGTTCTGTTCCCTGTTTACTGTCCCCTGCGTATTGCCCGTATCCTGTGATGCGGTCGTTCTCCCGGCTTCATATCGTCATTCCTGACCACACTGATGGCTCCGTCCGGCTCGAGCACGGCGAACATCACCTCCTCGACGCGGGCCACACCATGCTCGCGGAGCGCCTGCAGGAGCTCGTCGCGCGTGACCCCGGCGCGACGACAGTGCTCGTCCAGGATCCTGCCGTGGTAGATGAGCATGATCCCCTCGCCCGCGATCAACCTGCCCAGTCGGCGATTCTTGAGGCGCACCTGGTCGATCACCCAGTGCCAGCTCATGAGTACGGCCGCGGCCACGAGGCCGCCCGCCAGGCTCGTGTCGGGGCCGACCATCGCGTTCTGGACAGCGTTCGAAATGATGAGGAGGAGGACGAAATCGAAGACGGACAGCTGGCCGAGCGTGCGCTTGCCGGTGAGGCGCAGCCCCACCAGCACGAAGAGGTAGACGACCGACGTCCGGAGGGCGACGTCGAGCAGCGTGTGCAGCGGCGCCGTCATGGCGTGTCGTATGTCGTCGTAGGCTTCCCGAGCAGATACTTGTCGAACCAGGCGAGGATGTGCTGCAACCGCTCGACGCGATGCATCGGCTTCCCCGAGCGCGACAGCTCGTGCGACTCGCCCGGGAACCGGACCATCACCGTCGTCTTCTTGAGATACTTGAGCGCGCGGAACAGCGCTTCGCCGCCCTGATTCGGAGGCGCGCGATAGTCTTCGTCTCCCAGAATGAACATCAGCGGCGTGGTCACCGAGTCCGCGTAGCGCACCGGGGAGCGAACGAGATACTCCTGCGGGTCGCGGAACGGGACGGAGCGGAACCAGGTCGGCTGGAAAAGCGTGAAGTCCGCCGTGTACCAGAAGCCCAGCCAGTCGGCGACGTCGCGCTGCGAGACGGCGGCCTTGAAGCGATGCGTGTGGCCCACGGTCCAGTCGGTGAGCAGCCCGCCGCCCGAGCCGCCCGTCACGCCGAGCTTGGTCGAGTCCACGTAGCCGCGGCGAATGAGCGAATCCACGGCGATCATCAGGTCGCGGTAATCGTCACCGGGGTACTTGTACTGGATGATGTGGCCGTACGTCGTGCTCCCGCGCGGATTGGGATACACAACCACGTAGCCTTTAGCAGCCATCCATTGCATCTCGTGGAAGAAGATGTAGCCGTACGCGGTGTGCGGTCCGCCGTGGATGTTGAGGATCAGCGGATACTTCTTGCCCGGTGTGAAGCCGACGGGCTTCATGATCCAGGTCTCGACCTTCCGGCCGTCGAAGCTCGTGTACCAGAAGTCCTCGGGCGTCACGAGCTGAAGCTTCGGGAACAGCGAGTCGTTGACGTGGGTGAGCTGCGTGAGCCGCCTGGTCTGGGGGTCGAGCGCGTACGCGTCGGGCAGGTGCGTCGGGTCCCCGATCGTCAGCACAAAGCGCTTGGCGTCCGGCGTCGCCGTATAGGCGAGGACGGCGTGATCTCCCGTCGTCAGCGGCTCGCGCGCACCGGTCTGGGCGTCGAACCGGATGAGATTCGAGCGGCCATGCTCCGTCGTGGTTACCATCACGTACTTGCCGTCCGCCGACCAGATATTGGGACTCGAGCCCTCTCCCCCGCGGGGCGGCGCCTGATCGCCCAGCACGGCCCCACCCATGTCGAAGTCATAGTCGGCGGTGAGGTTGGTTGCCTTGCCGGCGCGTGAGACGAACAGGTCGGATTCCTGATACGAGCGCGGGGGCTTCGGATTGATCCAGCCGCGGAACGCGACGGCCTTCCCGTCGGGCGAGACGGCGGGGCCGAAGATCGGGCCGTCGATATCCGCCACGGTGTCGAAGGCGCCACCACTCGCCGCCACGGAGTAAAAGTCGTTGTCAGGCGGATAGTAGTACGATTCGGCGACGCGGTCGGAGACGAAGTAGATCCGCTCTCCGTCGCGACTCCACTGCGGTACCTCTTCGTCGAACTTGCCGGACGTGACCTGATGCGCCTTGGCCGGATGCTCGCCAGGCATGGCGGCGGGGACCGCCCAGATGTGACCGTGCTCTGTCGGATCCAGGTAGCCCTCATCGTCCGCCCGGTACTCGGCGAGCGTGATGACCCGAACGTCACTCTTGGGCTCGTCCTTTTTTTCCGGCTTGTCCGCCTTGGCGATGTCCTCGGGCGTGGTCGAGCTCACGAAGGCGATCGTCTTCCCATCGGGCGACCAAGCGGCCGGCCCCGCCCCCTTCGGCAGGTCGGTAAGCTGCTGCGCTTCTCCGCCGGTGAGAGACAAGAGAAAAATCTGCGGGTGGCCGTCTTTGGAACGGAGAAAGGCGAGCACCGAGCCGTCCGGTGACCAGCGGGGCGTCCCATCGTGCGGGCCAGCGGTGATGCGCCGTGGCGGCGCCGCCCCGTCGGTGGCCACGAGCCAGAGGCTCGTCTCGTAGCCGTCGTGCTTCGCGTTCACCGTGACGAGCACGTAGGCCGCCTGGCGTCCGTCGGGCGAGACCTGGGGGCTCGCCACCCAGCGAAAGGCGAAGAGGTCGCTGTCCGAGATCGCGCGCTGCTGGGCCGCGAGAGGTCCGGCGATACACGCCGCGACGAGGGAGACGCTCGGCAAGACTCTCATGGTCAGTTCCCCGTCTGCTCGACCACGTTCGGCAGCGGATAGGCGTTCCGAAGGGCGGCGAGGTAGTCGTCATACAGCGCCTTGAGCCCGTCGAACTCCCGCTTGACCGCCGCGCGATAGGGCGCATCCGTGGCGAAGTGGTAGAGCACCGCCGTCATCGTCTGCGCGTCCACCAGGAAGCCGTGGTGGCCGACGTCGCCCAGCGCGTCCGCTTCCATCTCGAAGGTGTGATAACCGCCGTTCGAGCTGTGCGACGTGACGCCCACGCCGGGGATCTGCGTCGCGACCGTGCCCGTCTCCTCGAAGGGGAGCGGGCGCCCGGGCTCATCCTCGACCTTCGTAGCGCCGAACTTCTTCATATACGCGAACGCGAGATAGTTGAGCGCGGAGACCGAAATGCCGTTCCGCGAGGACGAGTCGATGTCGATGTGCACCTTGGTGCCAGTGGCGAGCGCTGCCCCTTTCGCGGCGTCGTTCACGCGCTCGGTGACCTGGGCCAGATAGACCGGATCGGGATAGCGGATCCAGAACTCGGCGGCCGTGCGGTCGGGGACGACGTTGGGCGCCTTGCCACCCTCCGTGATGATCCCCTGGATCTTGGTCTCGGGCCGGACCGTCATACGGATACCATCGATGTTGTTGAACAGCTCGATCAGCCCCTTCAAGGCGTCCCGCCCGTCCCACGCTTGCAGCTGATGCGCGGGCGCGCCGGAGAAGACGTAGTGGATCACGTTGATGTTCATGCAGCAGCTCCCGAATCCGGGGCCCGGCGCCTGCGTGGCCGTCGACGAATGGGAGCGAATGAGCACGTCGGCGCCCTTGAAGACACCGGCGTTGTACATCACGGTCTTGGCCGCGGGCGAGGCGAGCTCCTCGGCCGGCGTGCCGTACACCGTCACGGTGCCGGGCGTCTTCGAAGCCGTGAGGAACTCGGCCACAGCGACGGCCGCGGCCATTCCCACGGGGCCTTGCGCGCTGTGCTGATCGCCGTGAAAGTCGCGGCTCGTGCCGCGGAGCGCGTCGTACTCGAGAATGACCCCCAGGTTTGGACCGGGCGTGCCTTTCGAATACCGGGCGATGAACGCCGTCTTCAGGCCGGCCACGCCCATCTCGACGGCGAAGTCGTGCGCCTTGAGATAATCGGTCAGGATTTTCACCGACCGCTCTTCCTTCCATCCCGTCTCGGGGTGGCGCGTGATGTCGTCCGCCATCGCGATGAGCTCCTTATCCATCAGCTCCTTGGCGCGGGCGATGACCGCGTCGCGGCGCGGATCGCGGGCGCTGGTGAGCCGCGTGACGAGCTGCGATACGGTGAGCGAGCGCTCGAGATCGCCCATCCGACGGATGACATCCGCGGCGGCGGTCTTTTCGGTGGGCGTCTCCTGAGCGGCGGCGGTAAGGGGAATGGCCGCGACGAAAGCGGCCAGCATTGTGATGGGAAGAACACCACGCATTGGGAATCCCTCGGGATCAGGTGCCGAACGAGTGTGTTGGAGGGGGCAAAGTTACCGGGCAGGACGGGCAACGCCAGCGTGGCGGGCGGCCGGCTCTTGCCCAGCGCGTCGGGCCCGTCCTACCTTGACCCCGTGAGCCTGAAGATCGTGTTCAACGGCGCCGAGTACGACAGCGTCGAGGCGATGCCGCCCGACGTGCGGGCGCAATACAACGAAGTCCTCGAGAGCCTAAAAAAAACAGGCGGCGACGAGGTGCTCTCGGCGTTGCAACGTGTATCGAGCGGAACCGGTGGGCTGAGCGAGACCATCATGACCACGCACAGGGAGATCGTGGTCAACGGGAAGAAGTACGGCAGCGTGGGCGAAATGCCGCCCGACGTACGCCGCCTTTACGAGAAGGCCCTCGGGCAGGCCGGGGCAGCGGGGGCGGGGGCGGGGGCGGGGCTCAATCGACCATCTTCAGGCGCATTGCGAGCGCCCCCACCGCCCCCCCCGCACGTGATCGAAGACGACCAGACGCGACAGGGCGGGGGCGGGGTCCTGCGGATTCTCATATGGATGGCGCTCGGAGCGGCGATCGCCTGGTGGCTACTCCGCCGTTGAGAACGGTCAGTCAACCCGCCGCTCGCCCTCTCGTTGGTCAGAAAGTGCCTTGCGCCGGTGAATCTTTCGCGCCCAGCTTAAGCGTAATTTGGCCATGACCTTCAAGTCCCCGCTCTGGTACCCCGCGGCCATCCTGCTGACGGCCATTAACCTGGTGGGCGTGGGCTTCGCGGCCGCCTCGACGGAGTCGTGGCACGCCGCTGTCCATGCGACGCTCGCGCTGGCATTCGGGCTGTGGGCGCAGCGCTTGCGCCAGCGGCGTGGCCCGGGCGGGAGCGAGGTCGAGGCTCGCCTCGACTCGCTGGAAGGCGATGTCGCGAGACTCGAATCACTCGAAGCCGACATGAGCAAGCTGCGGCAAGAGCTGGGCGACGCGCACGAACGCTTGGACTTCGCAGAGCGTATGCTGGCGCAGGGGAAGGACAAGCCTCGGGTGGGTCCAACCTGAGTCGTCAATGCCCGGGGCGAGAGTCGAACTCGCACGGGGTCTCCCCCAACGGCTCCTAAGGCCGCCGCGTCTGCCGTTCCGCCACCCGGGCCTCGTTCCAATCTAACCGCTGTTCCACGAAGCGCCTCCGAGAAACGCAGTTATGCTTGAGGCCGTAAGGCTGGCACACTCGTCACACCGGAGAGCACTTGCACCTCGCGCCGCTCATCCTCGCCGTCGCCGTCCTGCAGGGTCAAGCCGATTGGCCAGTCTACGGACACGACGCGGGCGGCAGCCGCTTCTCACCGGCCGCGCAGATCACGAGAGCTAACGTCAACCGGCTCACCGTCGCTTGGACCTACCGCACCGGTGAGACCGATCCCCGGTTCAAGACCGACAAGCCGACGGCGTTCGAGGCCACGCCGCTGGTGGTGGACGGCACGATGTACCTCGGCACGCCACTGGGGCGCGTGATCGCTCTCGATCCCGCCACCGGTCGGGAACGCTGGGTGTTCGATCCAGAAATCCGGCGCGATGTGACGTACGGCGACTTCGCGAGTCGTGGCGTCTCCACCTGGCTCGACGCGTCGGCACCGGCGGGGTCGCCATGCCGCCGACGGATCTTCGTAGCGGATGCGCAATCAGAGCTGATCGCGCTGGACGCTCGGGATGGTCGGCCCTGCGCGGGGTTCGGTCAGAAGGGGAAGATCGATCTCAAGGCCGGGCTCCGCATCGCGCCGTTCGAGCCCGCCGCGTACTCGGTGACGTCGCCGCCTGTGGTGATCCACGATCTGGTGATCACCGGGTCCTCGATCGCCGACAATAGTCGGCCCAATCCCGCTAGCGGCGAAGTGCGCGCGTACGACGTCCGGAGCGGCGCTCTCAAATGGACCTGGGACCCGATTCCCCAGGACCCGAAGGACCCCGCATACGACCAATGGCGCGGGGCCCTGGGCCACAAGACGGGCGCGGCCAACGCCTGGTCGATACTCGCAGCGGATCCCGAGCGGGACCTCGTGTTCGTTCCCACCGGGAGCGCCGCCCCCGACTACTATGGCGTGCTGCGGCTCGGCGACAACCGCTACGCCAACTCGATCGTTGCGCTTCGGGCCTCGACGGGGGCTCTGGTGTGGGCCTTCCAGACCGTGCACCACGACCTGTGGGATTACGACAACGCTTCGCCACCGGCGCTGGTGACGCTCACGCGCGACGGAGTCCGGCGGCCTGCCGTGCTCCAGGCGACCAAGACCGGCATGCTCTTCGTACTCGATCGAGCGACCGGCAAGCCGCTCTTCCCCGTGGAGGAGCGCCCGGTGCCGGCGAGTGATATCCGAGGCGAAGAGGCGTCCCGCACGCAGCCATTCGCGTCGGCGACTCCACCGCTTTCCCCGCATCGGTTCACCAGCGATCAGGTCTGGGGCGCCACCGACGCTGACCGGGCCGCCTGTCACGCTGCGATCGACAGCTTACGCAACGAGGGAATTTTCACGCCGCCCAGCATCCGCGGCACGCTCGCCATGCCGTCCAACATCGGCGGGGCGCATTGGGGTGGTGTGGCCGTCGACCCGACTCGGCAGATCGCGGTCGTGCCGGTGAACCGGATCGCGGCCGTGGTTCAGCTGATTCCCAGAGAAGCATTCGACCACGAGAAGTCGATGGCCGAAGACAAGCGGCTCGGGCGCGACTACGAGTACAACGGCATGCAGGGCACGCCGTACGTCATGCGACGCCGCATGATCCTTAGCCCCTCAGGCATGCCGTGCACACCGCCGCCGTTCGGCACGCTCGTCGCGATCGACTTGAAAACGGGTGGTCGACGGTGGGAAGTGCCGCTCGGTTCCTTCACCCGGCTCTTCCCACCGGAGCAGGCCGCGAAGATCCCCGCCGAATGGGGGTCCCCCAATCTCGGTGGCCCGATTGTAACTGCGGGCGGCGTCGTGTTCATCGGCGCCGCGATCGATCGCTCGCTCCATGCCTATGACATCGAGACCGGGCGCGAGTTGTGGCACGGCCCGCTGCCCGAGAGCGGCAAGGCCACGCCTATGACGTACGAGGCCGCTGGCGAGCAATTCGTGGCGATTGCGGTGGGCGGGGGCGGCGTCTTCGGAGCGGGAGACTACGTCGTCGCGTTCCACCTCGGCCGCTGAGCCGTGGTCAGTGCCAGAAGTGCCAGACCGTGTAGATGAGGAGTCCGACGAGTCCGCCGACGAGCGTGCCGTTGATGCGGACGAACTGGAGATCTCGTCCCACGGCCAGCTCGAACCGCCGCGACGTAGCCTCCGGATCCCAGCCGGCCACGGTCTGCGCGATCAAGTCCCCGATCTCGTGACGATAGCGCTCGACCACCTTGGATGAGACGTCGACGATCACGTCGTCGATTTCCGCGAGGAGGGCTTCGTTCGCGAGCAGCGCGGCGCCGAAGTCGGCGAGCCCACGCTCGAGGGGCGTGGGCGCGGCCCCGTCCTCGCGGGTGGCGTAGGTCACGATCGCGCGCCGAGTGGCCTCCCACAGGCGCGCGGACAGCTCGGCGACGGAAGGGTCGGCGAGCCATTCTTCCTTCATCGCCTCGGCCTTGGCGATAACGTCCGGCGAGTGCTGGAGACGATCCACGAAGTCTCGCAACGCGGAGTCGAACGCCTTGCGCAACGGGTGACGCGGGTCGGCACCGATGGCCCGCAGCAGCGCCTCCGTCACCTCGATGATCCGCTGGTAGATCTTGTCGTCCACCACGCCCGGCACCCACCACGGGCTCTCGGCCCGCACCTTCTCTCGGATGAAATCTCGGCTGTCCGAGATCGCCTGGGCGGCGATGCGCACGGCCTCGTTCAAGAACCCCTGGTGGTGATCGCCCTCGAGCACGAGCGCGAGCGTGCGGCCCAGCGCGGGGGCCACGCGCGTCGCGCGCACCCGCGTGCTCACGACCTGTCGCACCAGCTCGCGCGCGTCCTCGTCGGGCAGAGCCTCGAGCGTCTTGGCGAGTCCGCCCGCGAGCTGCCGGGCGATTTGCCGGCTGTGCGCGGGGTCGGAGAGCCAGCGGGCGGCGCGCTCCGCGGGATGCACGGCGCGCAGGTTCAGGGCGATCACGTCGCGCGAGAGGAAATGGTTCTGCACGAAGTTGCCGAGGATGCGCCCGATGCGCTCCTTGCGGGTAGCGACGATGGCGGTGTGCGGAATCGGCAAGCCGAGGGGGTGGCGGAACAAGGCAGTGACGGCGAACCAGTCGGCCAGGCCGCCGACCAGGGATGCCTCGGCGGTGGCGCGCACGTAGCCGAGCCAGGGATACGCACGCTCGAAGAGGCTCGCCCCCACGAAGATCACCCCAGCGAGCGCCAGCAGACCCGTCGCCTGCCGCTTCATGGCGTCGAGCTGCGCCTGGCGGACCGCGTCGTCCGGCCGTGACCATGCCGGCGTGACTGACGGGACCGGCGCGACTTCCTGGGCCATGGACCGAAAATAACGTCCTTTACGCGATGCTAATGCGTTCGCAGGCACTCTTAAGGCCTCCCTAATGCCGTCGTAGCTATCGTCACACCCCATGCGGGACATCGCATACGTCGCCCTCACAGTCATTTTCTTCGCACTCATGCTCGCCTACGTGCGCGCCTGCGAAGCGCTCGGTAGGAGAGAATGAGCCACGATTCGTTGATCGGCGGCCTCACCGCCCTCGCGATCCTTCTGTACTTGCTCTACACGTTGCTTCGGCCGGAAAAGTTTTGACATGACCGCCAGCGGATGGCTGCAGATCGGGGTCTACTCCCTCGCCCTGCTCGCGCTCACGAAGCCGCTCGGGATCTACGTCCTCAAGGTCTACGACGGGTCGTTCACGTGGCTGCGCCCGGTAGAGCGCGTGCTGTATCGGCTGGCCGGCGTCGATCCGACGGAGGACCAGCACTGGACGCGGTACGCCGCGTCCATGCTGCTGTTCAGCGGCGTCTCGATGCTATTCACGTATGCGGGACTCAGACTCCAGCACTTGCTCCCCCTGAATCCGCAGCATCTGACTGCGGTGGTGGATCGGCAAGCGTTCGAGACGGCGGCGTCATTCACGACGAACACGAATTGGCAGTCGTACGCGGGAGAAACGACGATGTCGTACTTCTCCCAGATGACTCAGCTCGCGTTCCACAATTTCGTTTCCGCCGCGGTGGGCGTCGCGGTCGCGATGGCGCTGGTGCGCGGGATCGTGCGCCGGTCAGATGGCCGGCTCGGCAATTTCTGGGTCGATCTCGTGCGTGGGACGCTATACCTCTTTCTCCCGCTCAGCGCGCTGCTCGCGCTGCTGTTCGTGCAACAGGGAGTGATCCAAAACTTCGCCCACTCCGTGACGGTCACGACGGTCGAAGGCGCGAAGCAGGTTCTCGCGATGGGCCCGGTGGCGAGCCAGGAGGCGATCAAGCAGCTCGGGACGAACGGCGGCGGCTTCTTCAACGCCAACTCGGCGCATCCCTTCGAGAATCCCACGCCCTGGACCAACTTCTGGCAGATGCTCGCGATCTTCGCGATCCCCGCCGCGTTGACGTACACATACGGGCGCATGGCGAAGAATCCAAAGCACGGGTGGGCGTTGTGGGCAGCGATGTACGTGCTGTTCATCGGCGGCGTGGCGACGACGTATTGGGCGGAAGCGCGGGGCAACCCGATACACGCGGCCCGCGGGGTGGACGTCATCGCGTCCGCCACCAGTCCCGGTGGCAACATGGAGGGCAAGGAAGTCCGCTTCGGGATCGCCAATTCCGCGCTGTACGCGACGATGACGACGGACGCGTCCTGCGGGTGCGTCAACTCGATGCACGACTCCTTCACGCCCATCGGCGGCCTCGTGCCGCTCGTCAACATGCAGCTCGGCGAGGTGGTGTTCGGGGGCGTCGGCGCCGGGCTGTATGGCATGCTCGTGATGGTCATCCTCACGGTGTTCATCGCCGGGCTCATGGTGGGACGCACGCCGGAATATCTGGGAAAAAAGATCCAGGCGCGCGACGTCCAGGTGGCCATGCTGTACGTGCTCGTGTTCGCGGGAGCCGTGCTCACGCTGTCCGCGCTCGCGGCCGTGACGCCGGCGGGCCTCGCGGGCCTGAACAACGCTGGCCCGCACGGGCTCTCCGAAATCGTCTATGCGTTCACGTCCACGGCGGCGAACAACGGCAGTGCGTTCGCCGGGCTCAACGGCGCCAGCTACTTCTACAACACGCTGCTGGGGCTCAACACGCTCATCGGCCGGTTCGCGATGCACGTGCCGATGCTCGCGCTCGCCGGGTTCCTGGCCGAGAAGAAGATCGTGCCCGAGTCGGCGGGTACGTTCCCGGTGACGACGCCGCTGTTCGTCGTGCTGCTCATCTCGGTGATCCTGATCGTCGGCGCGCTCACGTTCTTCCCGGCGCTCTCACTCGGGCCGATCGTCGAGCACTTCCTGATGCAGGCGGGGAGGCTGTTCTAGAGATGGCGCTCACCAGGCGCCCCCTCTTCGATCCGCCGATCGTGCGGCGTGCCATCCAGGACGCGCTCCGAAAGACCGTGAGCCTGCCTCACATGGTGCGCAATCCGGTCATGTTTGTCGTGCTGATCGGAAGCGTTCTCACCACGCTGGTTCTGTTGCGGGACGTCGTGCAGGTACGCGGTGATGTCGGCTTCACGCTCCAGATCACGTTGTGGCTCTGGTTCACTGTCGTGTTCGCGAACTTCGCGGAAGCCATGGCCGAAGGGCGTGGGAAGGCGCAGGCCGAGACGCTCCGCAAGTCGCGGACGGAGACGACCGCCAAGCGGCTGTCGAACCCTCGCGATCGCACAACCTTCGAATCGGTCTCCGGTGCCAAGCTGCGTCGGGGCGATGTGGTCCTATGCACGCCGGGGGACATGATTCCCGGCGATGGCGAGGTGATCGAAGGAGTGGCCTCTGTAGACGAATCGGCGATCACGGGGGAATCGGCTCCCGTGATCCGGGAGTCGGGGGGCGACCGCTCCGCGGTCACCGGTGGCACCAAGGTGCTGTCGGACTTCCTGGTCATCCGGATCACCGCAAACCCCGGCGACACGTTCCTCGATCGAATGATCACGCTCGTGGAGGGTGCGAAGCGGCAAAAGACGCCTAACGAGATCGCGCTCATCATCCTCCTATCGGGTCTCACGATCATTTTCCTGTTCGCCGTCGTGACGCTTCAGCCGTTCGCGGTGTATTCCGGTGGCTCCGTGTCGATTCCGATTCTCGTCTCGCTCCTGGTCTGTCTCATTCCAACCACCATCGGCGGGCTCTTATCCGCGATCGGCATCGCGGGCATGGACCGCATGATTCAGCACAATGTGATCGCGATGAGCGGTCGCGCGGTGGAGGCGGCGGGCGACGTCAACACACTCCTGCTCGACAAGACCGGCACGATCACGCTCGGTAACCGGCAGGCGGTTGAATTGGTGCCGATGCCAGGTGTGACAACGGAATATCTGGCAGATCGGGCGCAGCTCGCGTCTTTGCCGGACGAAACCCCGGAAGGGCGGAGCATTGTGGTGCTCGCCAAAGACAAGTTCGGGCTCCGCGGACGCGCACTTGCTGAGCAGACCGTGCTCGTGCCGTTCTCCGCCACCACTCGGATGAGCGGGATCAATGCCGGAGCTCTCCAGTTGAGGAAGGGCGCGAGCGACGCGGTCGGCCGCTGGGTGCGAGAGCAGGGCGGGGACCTGCCGGCGGGGCTGGCGCCCGTGGTGGAGCGCATCGCGCGGCAGGGCGGCACGCCGCTCGTGGTCGCCGAGCGCGGCAACGGGTCCGCGCGGGTGCTGGGCGTGATCTACTTGAAAGACGTCGTAAAGGGCGGGATGCGCGAGCGGTTCGCGCAGCTGCGTGCCATGGGCATCCGCACCGTGATGATCACGGGGGA
The DNA here is from genome assembly GCA_035577025.1 of Gemmatimonadales bacterium. GTDB lineage: Bacteria > Gemmatimonadota > Gemmatimonadetes > Gemmatimonadales > GWC2-71-9 > AG41. The sequence goes on along the minus strand of DATLVU010000084.1, from coordinate 5,712 downwards.
CAACCAGCTCACGGCGGCGGCCATCGCCGCCGAGGCCGGCGTGGACGACTTCCTCGCGGAAGCCACGCCCGAAGACAAAATGGCGCTGATCAAACGGGAGCAGGGTGGCGGGCGGCTCGTGGCCATGACCGGCGACGGGACGAACGACGCGCCGGCGCTCGCGCAGGCCGATGTCGCGGTCGCCATGAACACCGGCACCCAGGCAGCCAAGGAAGCCGGGAACCTGATCGATCTCGATTCGAACCCGACCAAGCTCATCGAGGTCGTGGAGATCGGGAAGCAGCTCCTGATCACGCGCGGCGCCCTCACGACTTTCTCGATCGCCAACGACGTGGCGAAGTACTTCGCCATCATCCCGGCCATGTTCATCGCGACCTATCCGGCGCTTCAGGCCCTCAACATCATGCGGCTCCATTCGACCCAGTCGGCGATTCTGGCGAGCGTGATCTTCAACGCCCTGATCATCATCGCGCTCATTCCACTCGCTCTGCGCGGCGTACGGTATCGCCCGGCTGCCGCGACGAGCATCCTGCGCCGCAATCTCCTGCTCTATGGTGTCGGTGGCCTCATCGTTCCATTCATCGGGATCAAGGCCATCGACGTTGCCCTCGTCCTGCTGCGCGTGGTATGACCATGCTCAAGAACGGGCTTCGTCCCGCGATTGTCCTGACGCTCCTGCTCTGCCTGATCACGGGGCTCGTCTATCCCGGCATCGTCACCGCGGTGGCGCAGCTTCTGTTCCCGCGTCAAGCCAACGGCTCGCTGGTCACCGGGCCGCACGGGCAGCCGATCGGGAGTGCGCTGATCGGCCAGCGGTTCTCTCGCGTCGAGTATTTCCATCCGCGGCCGTCTGCGGCTGGCGCCGGGTACGACGACACGCTCTCGGGGGGAACGAACAAAGGGCCCACCGATGCCAAGCTGGCCGATACGCTCATCGCTCGAGCCGTGGACAGCGCCGTGACGCTCGACGGGGCGGTAAAGGGCCAGGTCCCCTCGGACTTGGTGACGTCATCGGCATCGGGGCTCGACCCGCACATCTCGCCCGCGAGCGCGTTCGTGCAGGTGGCGCGGGTCGCGCGGGCGCGGGGTCTCGACTCCGCGGGCGTCCGCGCTCTGGTCGAGCGGCACATCGCAGGAAGGCAGCTCGGCATCTTCGGCGAGCCGCGCGTCAACGTGCTGCTGCTCAACCTGGCGCTCGACAGTCTCGAGAGACGTTGATGCGCGCGACATTGTGGATCGCCGTTCTCGCGGTGTTGCCAAGCATCGCGGCAGGCCAAGACACGACGCGCAGCCTGACGGTCGGCGGATTCGTGGATGCGTATTATGCCTGGGACGTTCTGCGGCCCGCGAACTTTGACCGCTCGTTCACGACGCAGCCCGCCCGGCACAATGAGTTCAACATCAACCTGGCCTTCGTCGAGATGAAGCTCACCGGCGCGCACACCCGCGGCCGCGTGGCACTCCAGGCGGGCACGTCCGTCCAATCGAATTACGCGGCGGAGCCGCGGGTGGGCAACATCAGCGGGCCCGATCTGTCGCGCCACATTCAGGAGGCGACCGCCGGCGTGCGCCTCTCGCCGCGCCTCTGGATCGACGGCGGCATCTATCTCTCCCACATCGGGCAGGAGAGTTGGATCTCGCGCGACAACCCCACGTACAGCCGCTCCCTCATCGCGGACTACTCGCCGTATTACGAGGCTGGCGTGAAGGCGACGTGGACCGTGAGTACCAAACTCACCGCACAGCTTCACGTGTTGAACGGCTGGCAGAACATTTCCGAGACGAATTCCGACAAAGCGCTTGGAGTACGCCTGGATTACGCGGCCTCGCCGCAGCTCGCCCTGGGCTATGCGAATTTCATCGGTAACGAGATGCCCGACTCGGTGCCATCACGGCTGCGCGTGTTTAATGAGGGGTTCGCCGCGCTGTCGCACGGGGGACTCGGCGCCTGGCTCACGTTTGACCACGGGCTGCAGGCGCGGCCCGGCGGCGGGCATTCGACGTGGTACGGCGCCGCGCTCATCGGGCGGGTGAAGGTGAGCCCCACCACGGCCGTCGTCGCCAGGGTTGAGCGCTACGTCGATCCCGACGAGGTCATCGTCGCGACCGGAACACCGAACGGATTCCGCGTGAGCGGAGCGTCGCTCGGGCTCGATGTGGCACCGTTTGCCGGAGCGGTGTGGCGGGTCGAGGCGCGCGGATTCCACTCGCGGGATGCGATCTATCCCAAGCACCTGGGCGGGTCGAGCGACGGCGACGCGTTCTTCGTCTCGTCGGTGGCGCTGACGTTCCAATGACGTCGCTGCTAGGTTACCGGCGCGATGGCCGACCGCCGGCCTGATCCCGAGACGCTGCTCGCTCAGATGCGCGAGCAGGAGCGCCGCGCCGGGCGGGGACGCCTGAAGATCTTCTTCGGTGCTTCCCCGGGCGTCGGGAAGACGTACGCGATGCTCGAGGAAGCGCGGGCCAAGCGGCGGGACGGCGTGGACGTCGTCGTGGGCGTCGTCGAGACGCACGGCCGCCCCGAGACCTCGGGATTGCTCGAGGGGTTGGAGGTCCTGCCCCGGCGGCCACTTGAGTACCGCGGCATCACGCTACACGAGTTCGACCTCGACGCCGCCCTTGCCCGCCGGTCGGGGCTCCTCCTGGTAGACGAGCTGGCCCACACCAACGCACCAGGCTCCCGCCATGCCCGGCGCTCGCAGGACGTCGAGGAGCTGCTCGCCGCCGGGATCAACGTCTACACCACACTCAACGTCCAGCACTTGGAGAGCCTGAACGACGTGGTCGCCCAGATCACAGGCGTCCAGGTGCGGGAGACCGTGCCCGATTCCATTCTCGACCAGGCGGACGAGGTCGAGCTCGCCGATCTCTCAGCGGAGGACCTGCTCACCCGCCTGCGCGAGGGGAAGGTCTACGTGCCCGAACAGGCCGCCCGCGCGGTCGAGCAATTCTTCCGCAAGGGCAACCTGATCGCGCTGCGGGAGCTCGCCCTGCGCCGCACCGCCGAGCGGGTGGATGCGCAGATGCGCGGCTACATGCGGGAGCACGGCATCCAGGAGACGTGGCCCGCGGGCGAGCGCATCCTGGTGTGCATTGGCCCGAATCCGGCGGGCGCGCGCCTGGTCCGCGCGGGCAAGCGCATGGCCACGACGCTCAAGTGCGAGTGGGTAGTCCTGTACGTCGAAGCGCCAGGCCAGCGGATCAGCACGAGTGACCGCGATGCTTTGGTGCAGAATCTCCAGCTCGCGGAAGAGCTTGGAGCCCAAACAGCGACCGTGAGCGGGCTCAATCCAGCGGAAGAAGTCCTGGCGTACGCGCGGGCCCACAACGCCACCAAGATCGTCGTGGGCAAGCCGACGCACGCCCGCTGGCGCGACCGCCTGTATGGATCGATGCTCGATCACCTCATCCGCGGCTCGGGCGACCTGGACGTCTACGTCATCACGGGAGACGTCGACGAGCCGACTACGCGGCGCGGGCCGCTGGTGGGCAGACCGTCTCCACTCGCCGATTACGCGAGGGCCGCGGGAGTCGTAGGGCTTGCCACGCTCGTGAGTGTACCGGTGCTGCGCTTCCTGACGCTCACCGATGTGGCGATGGTCTTCCTGCTGGGCGTGGCGCTCGTCGCCTCGCGCTACGGGCGGGGGCCGACGATTCTCGCATCGTTTCTGTCCATCGCCCTGTTCGACTTTTTCTTCGTGCCGCCGCGGTTCACCTTCGCGGTGTCGGACGTCCGGTACCTGCTCACGTTCGGCGTGATGCTCGCGATCGCGCTGCTCATCAGCGGTCTGACCTTGCGGATCCGTGCCCAGGCGGAAACCGCCCGCGAGCGCGAGCGCCGCACGGCCGCGTTGTACGCGATGAGCCGCGACCTGGCGGCCACCCGGGGGCTCGGCGAGCTGGTCGCGGCTGTCACGCGCCACGTGCACGAGACGTTCGGCGCCCCGGCGCAGATTCTCCTTCCCGACGACACCGGGCGGCTCGAAGCGCCCATCGGCGTGCCACCGACCTACCCGATCGACGAGAAGGAGCAAGGGGTTGCGGCATGGGCATTCGGCCGCGGGCGTACCGCCGGTGCGGGCACGGATACTTTGCCCGGCGCGCAGGGCTTGTATCTGCCGCTCGCGACAGCCTCCGGTATGGTCGGCGTGCTCGGGGTACGACCCAGCGACGCCAAGCGGTTTCAGGATCCTGCCGTGCAGCATCTGCTGGAGGCGTTCGCCGGCCAGGCCGCGGTGGCCCTGGAGCGCGCCCTGCTCGCCGAGCGGGCGCAGAAGGAGCAGGTGGAGATCGAGGCGGAGCGTCTGCGGACCTCCCTCCTGAGCTCGCTGTCACACGACCTGCGAACGCCCCTCGGCGCGATCACCGGCGCCCTCTCGAGCATTCTCGAAGACCGCGGGACACTCTCCGATGCGACCCGGCTGGATCTCGTGAAGGCGGCGCTGGACGAGTCACAGCGGATGAACCGGCTGATCGGCAATCTGCTCGACGTGATCAAGGTCGAAAGCGGGGCGCTCCAGGTTCAAAAGGAATGGCAGCCGCTCGAGGAGCCGGTCGGCGTGGCGCTCATTCGGCTCGAAGACCGGCTGCGGGATCATCCGGTGCACGTACGGCTGCCGCCGGACTTGCCGCTCGTCCCCATCGATGGCGTCCTGATCGAGCAGGTCTTCATCAACCTGCTCGAGAACGCCGTGAAGTACACGCCGGCCGGAACGGCGATCGAGATCTCCGCAACAGCCATGGACGGCATGGTCCGCGTGGAGGTGGCGGACCGCGGCCCCGGGCTGCCGGCGGGGGAGGAGACCAAGGTCTTCGAAAAGTTTTACCGCGTGCCGGGCGCCACGGCGACGAGCGGCATCGGGTTGGGATTGACGATTTCGCGCGGGATCATCACGGCGCACGGCGGTCGCATCTGGGCGGAGAACCGCGCAGGGGGCGGCGCAGCCTTTCACTTCACGCTGCCCCTCACGGGCCCTCCACCGCAGCCACTTCCCGTATCCTCCGAGGCAGACGCGGCGTAGCTTCCGGGCGTGGCCGACCCTGCGCCCGTGGTTCTGCTGATCGAAGACGAGCCCCAGATGCGCCGGTTCCTGCGCGCCGCCCTGGAAAACGAATCCTACCGGTTGGTCGAAGCGGGGACCGCTCGCGAAGGTCTGGCGCAGGCCGCTGGTCAGAATCCCGACATCATCCTGCTGGACCTGGGCCTGCCCGACGGCGATGGCATCGACCTCACGCGGCGGCTGCGCGAGTGGGCACGGACGCCGATCGTCGTCATTTCGGCGCGCGGCCAGGAGCGCGACAAGGTGGCGGCGCTGGACGCGGGCGCGGACGACTACCTCACCAAGCCCTTCGGGGTCGGCGAGCTGCTGGCGCGCATGCGCGTCGCGCTGCGGCATGCGGCCCGCGCGGCCGGAGAGCCGGACGAGCCCGTGTTCACGACCGGCGACCTGCGTGTGGATCTCGAGCACCGCCGGGTGTTCTTCGCCGAGCGCGAGGTGCACCTCACGCCCACGGAGTACAAGGTGCTCCTGGCGCTCGTGCGGCAGGCGGGCAAGGTCCTGACGCACCGCTACCTGTTGAAGGAGGTGTGGGGGGCGAGCACCGTGACACAGACGCCGGCGCTCCGCGTGCACATGACCCAGCTGCGGCACAAACTCGAGAAGGATCCGGCGCAGCCCAGACACCTGCTCACCGAGCCGGGTGTCGGTT
>DATLVU010000083.1:0-10207 GCA_035577025.1 Gemmatimonadales bacterium | reverse complement strand
CGCCTGATGCCACTCTTCGCCGTACTCACCGCCGCCGCGCAAGTTTGGCTGGGCATACATGCCGCCCATCTCGAGCCACACGAGATTGGCCACCGAGAAGCTGGGAGTGAGGCTGATGTTGAAGCCGCCGTAGCCGTAAAGCAGCGTGGGATTCGATCCGTCCAGCGCCAGTCCCTTCTTGTACGTGATGAACATCGGCACGCGCGTGCCGTCTTTGCTCGTATAGAACACCTGCTTGGTCTCGTAGCCCGAAGGATCGAAGTCGATCGTCGGCGCTTTGAACACGCTCGTCGTGCCACTTCGGAAATCGTACCGAAAGATCGTCGTGGGATACAGGAACGACGTGAATGCGTAAAACATCTCGTCGTCTTTGCGCTCACCTGTGATCGAGCCGACCGAGCCCAGGGTAGGGAGCTCGAGATCCTTGAGCATCCTCCCGTCGAGCGCATACAGACGGAGCCGCGATGCCGCGTCGTGCATGTAATTGGCCACGAACGTGTCGTGGATGATCTGGATCCCCTCAAGGACGTCCTGGCCTTGCGGGATGAGCTCCCGCCAACGGGCCCGCTCGGGATGGCGCGTGTCGATCGCGATTACGCGTTTCCGGGGCGCATCGAGGTCCGTCAGGAAGTAGAACACCGGCCCATCGTTGCCGACGAACGCGTAACTCGCATCGAAATCGTCGAGCAGGCGGACCACATCGCCCTTCACCGTGGGCCGCTTTGCGCTCTTCAGATCGCGGTAGTAGACGCGGTTCCGCCGGTCGGTACCGAGCCACACCGTCAAAACCGCGTAGCGGCCGTCGTCGGTCACCTCGGCGTTCATGCCCCAGTCGGGCTGGTCGGGCCGCTCGTAGACGAGGACGTCCTGGGCCTGGTCGGTTCCCAACCGATGATAGTAGAGCTTCTGGAACCGATTGACGTCCGTGAGCGCCTTGTCGGTGGGTTCCGGATAGCGGCTATAGAAAAACCCCGCGCCGTCCTTGGTCCACGAGGCTCCGGAGAACTTGATCCACTTGAGATGGTCGGGCCGGTCCTGCGCCGTGGCCACATCCCGCACACGGAACTCCTCCCAGTCGGAACCACTCGCCGCCGTGCCGTACGCGAGCAACCGCCCGTCGTCCGAGAGGGCCAGCGTCGAGAGCGCGACCGTACCGTCTTCCGAGAGGAGATTCGGGTCGAGCAGCGTCGCGGGATTGGCCGAGAGGGACGCCTGTTTGTACAGGACCGACTGGTTCTGCAGCCCGTCATTCTTGAAGAAGAAATACCGTCCGGCCTTCCGGAACGGCGCACCGAACTTGGGATAGTTCCACAGCTTGGTGAGCCGTTCTCGAATGCCCGCGCGCGCCGGAATGTCGGCGAGGTAGCCTTCGGTGAGATGGTTCTCGGCGTCGATCCACGAGCGGCTCTCGGGTGAGTCCGGATCCTCGAGCCATCGATACGGATCCACGACCTTGGTGCCGTGGTAGTCGTCGACGACGTCGCTCTTGCGAGCGGATGGGTACTGGAGCGATTGGGTCTGGGCGGCCTGCGCAGTCGTGAACATGCCGGTCAGGAGGACCCCCGCGGCGAAAAATCGGATGGGAGAAGTGGTCATTTGTGTGATAATCTCGAGGGAGTTGACGTAAGTCGCAAGCCCACTTATATTTAGACATGCATTGGATTACCGGTCTCTCCGCGCTCCGTGGCGTCCTCCGCGCGCCGCGTCCGGACGACCCGTCCAATCGGTCTGACGCATCCTCAGTCCATACGCTCGGAACGAATTCTTGCTGGTACAATCGTGGGATCCCGACCGGCTGTTGGCCGACCGGGATCGAGGGAACGTGCTTTGAAACGGGAAATTCTCATCAGCGGGACCGCGCGCGAAACGCGCGTCGCGATCCTGGAGGACGACCGCCTTGTTGAGCTCTTGGTGGATCGTCCAGACGCCCGCCGCATGGTGGGTGATATCTACCTCGGCACGGTCGAGGCCGTGCTTCCGGGGATACAGGCAGCCTTCGTCAACATCGGCGCCGAAAAGAGCGCCTTTCTCCACGCCTCCGACCTGATCGAGGCGGAAGACGAAGACGAGCCATCCGACCACGACGACGAAAACGGTAATGGTGGGGCAGGGAACGGCGGGAACCGCTTCTCCCGGCGCCGTCTGCCGAATATCGCCGATGAGCTGAAGCGCGGCGAGCCGCGCGTCGTCCAAGTCATCAAGGAGCCGATCGGTACGAAGGGACCGCGGGTGACCGCGCAGATCTCCCTCGCGGGCCGGTTCCTCGTCTACATGCCGTTCGCCTCGAAGGTCGGGGTCTCCCGCAAAATCGAGAACCGGGACCAGCGCGCCAAGCTGCGCGAGATGGTATCCAAGCTCGTGCCGAAAGAGTCGGGCGCGGGCGGCTGGATCATCCGCACGGTCGCCGAAGACCTGACCGAGCAGAGCTGCAAGCGCGAGATCGATCACCTCTTCGGTCTGTGGAAGAAGATCAAGCGCAAGTCGGGCTCCGTGCGGTCTCCGGCGTTGCTGCAGCGCGAAACGTCCCTCACGCGCGGCATCATCCGGGATCTCTTCTCCGATAAGGTCGATTCGCTGCTCGTCGATTCCAAGGTCCTGCACAACGAGATCGTGCAGTATTTGAAGCAAATCGAGCCCGACCTCCTGTCGCGCGTGAAGCTCTACGAGGCCGAGACGCCGTTGTTCGATGAATACGATATCGAGGCGGAAATCCGTACCCTCTTCAAGCCGCGCGTCGAGCTCCCGACTGGTGGCTACCTAATCATCCAGCCCACCGAGGCGCTCGTCTCGATCGACGTGAACACCGGGCGCTACACCGGCAAGAAGGATCCCGAGAGCACCATCCTGAAGACCAACCTCGAGGCCGCCCGTGAGGTGGCGCGCCAGCTGCGCTTGCGCGACATCGGCGGCATCATCGTGGTGGACTTCATCGATATGGAGTCGCGCGGCAATCGCGACAAGGTGCTCCAAGAGCTCCGGACGCACCTCGGGCACGACCGGGCGCGCACCAAGGCGTTCGCGGTATCGGAGCTCGGTCTCATCGAAATGACGCGCCAGCGCGTGCGCCCCTCCTTGTGGCACTCCATGACCGGGGAATGCCCCACCTGCCACGGCACGGGGCGCGTGTTCCGCCCCGAAGTGGTCGTGCGCCGCATGGAGCGCTCGCTCAAGCGCGCGGGCGCAGACCACAAGGAGCGCCAGCTGGCCGTGCGTCTGCACCCCGATGTGGCTCTGTACCTCGTAGAGCAGGAGCCCAACTTCCTGCGGCAGCTCGAGAAGCAGACCGGCCTCGAGCTCGAGGTGCGCGACGACCCGATGATGCGGCTGGACGAGTTCCGGATGATGGCGAAGCCCGCGGGCCGAGACGTGACCGAGCTTTATGCGGTGGCTTGACGGAACCATAAGCCCCGATTAGAGTTCCGGCCCTATGTCCTACGCGATCTTTTCCACCGGTGGTGCCCAGTTCCGCGCCGAGCCGGGAGTCACGATCAAGATCCCGCTCCTCGCCGCCGAGCCGGGGACCAAGGTCACGTTCGACCGGGTCCTGCTGGCGAGCGACGGCAAGCAGGTGCACGCCGGGAAGCCGGTGCTCAAAGGCGCGAAGGTGACGGCCGAGGTGGTACGCCACGGCAAAGGGTCCAAGATCAAGATCTATCGCTTCGCCCGCCGCAGCGGGTATCGCCGGCACGCGGGGCATCGCCAGCCGTTCACCGAAGTCAAAATCGCCGACGTCAAGCTCAAAGACTGAGTAGACAGCCATGGCTCACAAAAAAGGTGTCGGTTCCTCCCGCAACGGTCGCGACTCAGGCCCGAAGTACCTCGGCGTGAAGCGCTTCGCGGGAGAGTTCGTGACTGCTGGTAGCATCCTCGTGAAACAGCGGGGCACGAAGTTTCATCCGGGACTGAACGTTCGCCGCGCGTCCGACGACAGCTTGTTCACCGTCGTGGACGGGCAGGTGAAGTTCGAGCATAAAAACAAGAAACGGTTTCGGGTAAGCGTGTATCCAAAGGCAGCCAGCTAGACGGCTAGACGGTTAGACGGTTAGACGGTTAGACGGTTAGACAGCTAGCAAGAAACGAGGGCGGCATCCCAACACGGAAGCCGCCCTTCGTATTTTGCTAGCCGTCTAGCCGTCTAATAACTAGGAGGCAGTTTCTTGTACCTCTCAAACAACTCGGTCTGCCGGCTCCTGAGCGGAATCTCCTTCCCGCGAATCAGCACGTGCTCCACGCCGGTCGAGAACTCGAACGGGTCGCCGGTCCACACTACCACGTTCGCGACCTTACCCGGTTCGAGCGAGCCGTAGCGATCCGCGACGCCGAAGATCTGTGCGGGTGCCGCGGTCACCGACCGGAGCGCCTGATCCCAGGTCATGCCGTACGAGACCGCGTTGCCTGCCTGCTGCCGCAAGTCGTGGGACTTGTGCGTGTCGGTCTCCATCAGGGCGACGGTCACGCCCGCCTTTGCCAGCAGCGCAGCATTCTCGTAGCGTATCCCGAGCGCGTCGTAGCTCGGGATGTTGTCCATCGGCTCGACCAGCACCGGCACGCCCGCCGCCGCGATCTCGGACGCGATCTCCCACCCCTCGGCGCCACCCGCGAGCACGAGCTTGAGCTTGAACTCTCGGGCGAGGCGGAGAGCCGTCGCGATATCGCTCCGCCGATTGGCCACCGCGATGAGCGGCTCTCGACCGTGCAGCACCGGCAGCAACGCCTCGAGGTCCGCTGCCGAGGCCGACAGGGGGCGCATCTGCGCCCGTCCGAAATCGGTCTTGCGCCGCTCGTACTCGAGGGCGTCACGGAACACGCGCCGCAGGCGGTCGGCGCTCCCCGCCCGCGAGCCGCCGGCCTCGTCTTTTCCACTTTCCGAAAGGTCCGCGACAATTCCAACCGGAGATTTCACGAGCATCTGCTCGATCGTCGTGCCGTCCAGATCGATCAGCACCGCCTGGCCGCTGACGAGGTGACCGACGGGCACCGCGAGCGCCGTGGTGACCCCCTCGATCCGGTTCACCGGAATCAGCGTCGACGCGGGATTGATCCCTTCGGCCACGTTGAACGCGGCGGCGATCGTGTCGCCTTGGAGGCTGGCCTCGCGCGTCCCCGGTACGGCGCTGATCTCAACGAGGCCGAGTTGCCCGGCGCCGTCGATCAAGCCCGGCGTCACCCATTTGCCTGTGGCATCGATGCGAGTCGCGTCCGATGGCACGGACACGTTGGTGCCGACCGCCGCGATCCGGCCGTCGCGAATCAGCACCGTGGCGTTGGCGAGCTTCGGTCCCGAAGCGGGGTACACCGTCCCACCGGTGATAGCGATCGTTTGAGCAAGCAGGAATGCGATCATCGGTCGCTCCCCGGCGCAGGTTCCTGGCCCAGCTCGAAGTCGGTGCGTGGTTGGTGCTTCGGGTCGTTCCGGTCGTACACCAGCCAGCCGTCGTTGTAGACCTGCACGGCCTTCGCATAGACCGAGAAAGGATCACCGGACCAGACGACCACATCTGCCATCTTGCCGGGCTCGAGTGTCCCAACGATCGAATCGAGGCCGAGGGTCCACGCCGGATTCGCGGTGATCCAACGGAGCGCCTGGTCACGCGTGACCGCGATGCCCGACCGCTGCCCGGCATACATCGCCTTCGCCGCCTCCTGATTGAGCCGCTGGATGCCGCTCGGGTCGTCCGAGTGGATCACCACCCGCCCGCCCGCCTGCTGGTTCAGCGCGGCATTCTGCTGGATGCCGTCCATCGCCTCTTCCTTGAAGCCCCACCAGTCGGCCCACACAGAAACGGACGTTCCTGCTTTCGCGATCAAATCGGCGATCTTGTAAGACTCCACGGCGTGATGGAACGAGCGGATCTTGAAGCCGAACTCCCGCGCCAGATCGAGCATCTCCGCCATTTCGTCGGCGCGGTAGCAGTGGTTCTGCACGTACATATTGCCGCGCAGCACCTCCGCCAGCGACTCGAGCCGGAGGCTCCGCTCCGGCGGATCGCCCTTGTGGTCCTTGTTCCACGCGTCCCAGCGCCGGCGGTATCCTTCGGCCTGAATGAATGCGGCGCGATACCCCGCCATGTTGCCCATCCGCGTGGAAGGCCCGCCCTTCTTTCCATACACGCGCTTGGGATTCTCGCCGCACGCCATCTTCAGTCCATAGCGCGCGCCCGGGAATTTCATCTCCTGCACCGTGCGCGCCGGAATGAGCTTCAGAATCGCGCTCCGCCCACCGATCAGGTTGGCCGAGCCGGGCAACGCCTCGATCGTCGTGATCCCGCCCGCGATCGCCAGCGGAATCTGCGGGTCCTGCGGCCAGAATGAATGCTCGGCCCACACCTCGGCGGTCACCGGGTTCGTCGCCTCGTTGCCGTCGGATTCCGCGTCGGTTGCGGGCGCGGCGTACACACCCAGGTGGGAATGATCGTCGATGATGCCAGGGGTGACGTAGCGACCGGTCCCGTCTACGATCACCGCGTCCGCCGGCGCGTCGACCTTGGTGCCCACCGCGACGATGCGTCCGTCCTTGAACAGGATCGCGCCGTTCGGAATCTCCTGACCGGTCGCGGTCATGATCGTTGCGTTCCGGATCAGGACCGGCGGATTGGGATGGCGCTGATACGTGGACGGATACTGGAGCCGGCTGACACTCGTGCTCTCGGCATCCTGGGGCGTAGGAGTCGCCACAGGGGCTGGGGCAGGCGCCGGCTGCACCGGAGCTGGTTGTGGAGCCGCGCGTGCCCCCCCCCCGGACGCGCAAGCGCTGGTGACTGCGAGCATCATTGACCACGCGTGCCGCATGCTGGTGCCCTCCGTGTGGCGTTACTTGACGAGCTCGACGACCAACGGCTGCCCCGCGTACTCCGTCTTCAAGACCTTTCTGGGAGAATCCGTGCCGACGTACATCGTGATGGGGGTGGGCGACCCGGTCACGTCAACCTGATAGGCGGGAAACGTCCCAGCCGGCACGGTGATCGACACCGGCCCAGTGACTTTGAACGTGAACACCCTGACCGTATTCTCGCTGGGCGCAAAGAACGTCACGGTGAACGACCTGCCGGACGCGAGAGGAAGGGCGGGGACGATGAACGGGATGGCGTTCTCATCCATCGTACCGGGCGGCAACGTCGTATCAATTTCAAAGCGCTTGACCGACCCGTCGGGCTGCGGAGCGGTGCTCGAGCCCTTCGCGCGACCTGCGCCGTAGGTAACGTGCGCCTCGCCGGTCTGACCCCGTAGCGTGGTCTGCTGGTCGAGCTTCAGCACGGACCCGTCCCTTGGATTCAATTGTATCGTCATCTGCTGCTGAAATAGTCCGCCGGCCACGCTCGAGCGCTCAGTGAAAACCAGCGAATCACGCGCACGAAAGACCTCGGAGACCGTGAAACCCGACGTGTTCCCTTGAGCCACGACGCGCGAGCTATCCGTGTGTGGGACGAACTGGCTCGTGTCGAGTGCCACTGGTGCTGCTGGAGTGGCGAGGTCGGCGGGCGTCAGCGGCTTGCCGTCGACGTCGACCATGCGCACCGGGGCGATGGCCTTGAGCCGATCGTAGAGCTTCCCGCCGTCGCCCACGACGACGATGGTCAGGGCACGCGTGCGGTAGAGACGGGCCGCGGCGGCACGCGCCTGGAGCGCCGTCACCGCGCTCAACCGCTCGCGGTAGAGCCGCAGGTAATCGTCTCCCAGACCCAGGAGCTTCACGTTCCCTACCTGGCCGGCGATCTGGCTTGGCGTCTCGATGGTGAGCGGGAACGAGCCCACCATGAATCCCTTCGCCGCCACGAGCTCCGAGTCTGGAATCGGTTCGGTCCGGATTCGCTCCACCTGGCGGAGGAGCTCGGCCAGCGCGCTATCCGCCACATCGGTCCGCACCTCCGCCGTGGCCTGCCAGTAGCCGAGCCCCCGGTAGCGATGCAGCGCGGCGTAGGCGCCATAGGTCCAGCTCTTCTGTTCGCGCAGAATCAGGAAGAGCCGAGCGTCCGCTCCTCCCCCCAATACCTGGGTGGCGACGCGACCGGCGTAGTAGATCGGATCGGTCGGCATGGTCGTCGGGTTACCGAGCGCGATGTTGGCCTGCGCGGAGCCGGGCCGATGCACGAGCAAGATGTCAGTCGCCGAGCGCGCCGGGGGCGCGGGCAGGGCCGGGCTTGCGGCCGCCGCTCCACGCCATCCGGCGAACACGTTGCCGGCGAGCTCCCGAGCTTGCGCATCCGTCATGTCGCCCGCGACCACCAGCAACGCACCGGACGGCCGTAACCGCGCGCGGGCAAACTGGGCCACGTCGTCCCGGGTGACCGCCTGATAGCTCTCGCGTGTGGCGCTCTCGCCGTAGGGGTTGCGCCCGTAGATCTCACTCGCGAAGAACCGCTGCGCCACCGAGCTGGGCTGTGAGAGTTGCAGCGCCAACGCCGACAGGGCTCGCGTGCGCGCCAGCTCGAGCTCGCCCTCGGGAAACGTCGAGTGCAGGGTGACGTCGCCCAGCAGATCGAACGCAAGCTCCGCCTGGTCGCTCAGCGCATCGACCGAGATCGTGAGGAAATCGGATCCCGAGGACGCCGAAAGCGATCCGCCGACGCCTTCGATCGTGGCGGCGATCTGGTCCGCGGTTCTCGTGTCCGTCCCCTTGGAGAGCAGCTCCGCCGTCAGCTCCGCGAGACCCTCTTTGCCCGCCGGGTCATAGATGTCCCCCGCGCGGAACGCCAGGCTCACCGAGATGACCGGTTGCTCGTGGCGCTCGACCACCACGAGCTGTAAGCCGTTCGGGAGCGTCGCCTCCTTGAAAGGAGGGAAGCGCAGCGGCGCGAGCCGGGTCGGCTTCGGGGGTGTGGTGGGGAAGGAGGCCTGCGCCGAGAGGCGACGGAAAGACGGAACGACGGCACAGAGAGCCACGGCCACCGCCAGCGGGCGGCTCACTTGGCGCTCCCGGCAGCCACGGGCGGCTTCACGATCACCACCAGCGCATTCGCGGGATCGAGGTATTTCGCCGCGACCCGTCGAACGTCGCCCGCGGTGAGTCCCATGTAATGATCCAGGTCCGTGTTGATCTCGGCGACTGAGACGTGGAACATGTCATAGTGATGGAGCTCTTCGGCCCGGCCGATGGTGGTTTCGCGGTTGTGGATGAAGTTCGCGCGGAACGTGTTCTTCGCCTTGGTCAGCTCGTCGGCCGTGACACCGCTGGTGCGGATCGTGTCGAGCTGCGCGGCGAGGAGGGAGTCGAGGTGCAGGACGTCGACGCCCTGATTGGCGATCGCGAGAACCAGGAGCACGCCCGGCCCGCGGCGGGAGTCGAACGGGTTCATCGCGACCTGGGCCCCCACGGCAGCTTTTTCGCGCCGCACGATGGCTACGTTGAGACGCGAGCTCTCTCCCTGGCCCAGGATGATGTTCAGGAGCTCGAGCGGTGGCGTGTCCGGGTCAGCGTGAGGCGCAACCCGATAGATGCGCAGCACGGCCGGCAAGTTCGCATGCTGATCGGTCACCTCACGCCGCATTATGCCCGGGGAGAACCGTGCGCCGCACGTCACGGGGCTCGGATCCGGATGTCGAGGAATGTCGCTGAAATACTGGTTGACCAAGCGCCGCAGGTCGAGCGGCCGGAAATCGCCGACCACCACGAGGGTGGCGTTGTTGGGGGCGTAATAGGTATCGAAGAACGCCTGGACGTCGCCGAGCTGCGCCGCGTTCAAGTCGTCCATCGAGCCGATCACCGTATGCGCGTAGGCGAAACAGGTGGCACTGTCGAACGGCCAGGTCATGCCGTCCACGAAGGCCGCCGCGTAGGGCGGGTTGTCGATCCGCAGCCGGCGCTCCTCCTTCACGGTTTCCCGCTGGTTGTGAAAATTCTGTTCCGTGATGGAGAGCGCCCGCATCCGGTCCGCCTCGAGCCACAGCGCGAGGTTCAGGCGGTTGGACGGGATGGTCTCGAAATAGTTCGTGCGGTCTTCCGCCGTGCTGCCATTTTCGGAGCCACCGGCGCGGGAGATGAGCTGGAAATGCTCGCCCTTTTTCACGTGCGCCGAGCCCTCGAACATCATGTGCTCGAACAGGTGGGCGAACCCCGAGCGGCCCGGTCGCTCGTTGCGGGAGCCGGCATTGTACCACACATCCACCGAAACGATCGGCGTGGCATGGTCCTCGGAGTAGAGGACGCGGAGCCCGTTGGGGAGGGAGAACGCTTCGTAGGGAATGCGGCCGGCCTGAGCGCCCAGAGAAG
>DATLVU010000082.1:0-53244 GCA_035577025.1 Gemmatimonadales bacterium | reverse complement strand
ATGGCCACCCCCGAGTCCGGCCTCGCAAAGATCCTCGTCGCCGACGACGACCAGTCGCTCGTCCGCACCCTGAGCTGGATCCTCAAGGAAAACGGCTACGAGGTGGTCACCGCGCCCGGCGGCGAAGGCCTGATCGGGAAGCTCGAGGAGGAGCGGCCCAATTTGCTGCTGCTCGACATCATGATGCCGAAGGTCGACGGGCTGCAGCTGCTCGCCAAAATGAAGTCGGACGAGCGATTCCGAGACGTGCCGGTCCTGATGATCTCGTCGATGCCCCCCGAGGAAGCGACCGTCAAAGCGCTCGGCCTGGGTGCCGCCGATTTCATCTCCAAGCCGTTCCGGGTCCGCGAGCTCCTGGCGCGCGTCAAGGCGCACATCCGCTCCGCGCAGGAGCTGGCCCGCGCGCGCGACGAGGCGCAGAGCCGCGCCGCCATCGTCGACATCCTGCACGAGGTGACGGATTCACTCAAGCCGGACGAGATCTATCACATCCTGGTGCGGCGCGTCGCGCGGGTGCTGCAGATCTCGAAATGCTCCATGGTGCTCGCCAAGCCAGGCGACCAGCTCGGTGTGGTGGTGGCGGCGTACGAGAACCCGATGCTCCGAAACCTGCAGATCGAGCTGGCGCGCTACCCGGAGATCCAGCGCGCCATCACGACGGGCCGATCGGTGCTGGTCGAGGACGTGGCCTCCGATCCCCTGTACCACGACGAACGCTTGCGGTGGCAGCGCGAGCAGATCTCCGTGCCCACCCGCTCCGCCGTGGCGTTGCCCTTCTCCATGAAGGACCAGCAGCTCGGCGTGTTCTTCCTCCGCACCACGGGGGAGGATCCGCCGCTCACGCGGGCCGACGCGCAGTTCTCCGAGACGGTGATTCGGACCGCCGTGGCGGCGATCGAGAAGGCGTACGACTTCGAGACCGCGGTGTCGGACAAGAAGCGTCTCGAGAAGCTGGCCGCGACCGACGCCCTCACCGGCTGCCTGAATCGTCGCGCGCTGTCGGAGGAGCTCGAAGCGGAGCTCGACCGCGCCCGGCGCTACAACCTGGCGCTCACGATCCTGCTCGCCGACATCGATCGCTTCAAGCTAGTGAACGACACGCGGGGCCACATCGCCGGGGACTCCGTGCTGCGCCAGGTGGGGGAGATCCTGCGGCGCGAAGCGCGCTCGGTGGACCTCGTCGCCCGCTACGGCGGCGAAGAGTTCGTCGTCGTGATGCCCGAGACGGCCCTCCACGGGTCCGCCATTTTCGCCGAGCGGCTTCGCCGTCGCGTCATGCGCCACGACTTCGCCGATCCGGGTGAAGATCCCCTCAATCTGACGATCTCGATCGGGCTCGCGTCCTTCCCCGACGACCGGGTCAGCGGCGCCGACAGCTTCGTGGCACTGGCCGACCAGGCCCTCTATCGCGCGAAGAACGAAGGCCGCAACTTGGTTCGGCAATGAGCGAGCGCCGTTGTCCCAAGTGTGGATCGGTGTATGGCGACACCGCCCGGTTCTGTCCCCGCGACGGCAGCATGCTCATGGAAGTCCAGGCCCGGCCGGCTCCACCGGCCTCACCCGCCGCCTCCGGCGGCGGTACTGCAGTCCGCACGCCGTCGAAGGCGAAGCCCGGACTCGACCGCGCCTCTTCGCTCTCCGGCCAGGTGCTCGATTCCCGCTACCAGGTGCAAAAGAAGCTCGGGGAGGGCGGGATGTCGTACGTCTATCTCGCCCGCGAGGTGGCGACCGGGCACGACGTGGCGATCAAGGTGCTGTCCCCAAAGCTCGCGACCGACCGGAGCTCCGTGGAGCGCCTGCGCCGCGAGGCGGGGTTGGCCATGCGCCTCGAGCATCCCAATGTGTGCCGCATCCTCCGCCTGGGAGAATCCGAGGACGGGCTGATCTACCTCGTCATGCCCTTTCTCAATGGAGAGCTCTTGTCCGACCGCGAGGTGCGCGGCGGCCCGATGGCGGTCGAAATCGGCGTGCCCGTCCTGCAGCAGGTCTGCGCCGGCCTGCACCACGCCCACGAGCTGCAGATCGTTCACCGCGACTTGAAGCCGGAAAACATCATGGTCGTGGCCGAGGACGGCGGCTCCGAGCGGGCCGTGGTGATGGACTTCGGTCTAGCCAAGGAGCGTCGAGCGGAGGGGCAGCTCGCGAAGCTCACGGCCACCGGCATCATCCTCGGGACGCCCGAATTCATGAGCCCGGAGCAGATCCGCGGCAAGCAGCTCGACGCGCGCTCCGACATTTATGCGCTCGGGATCGTCGCGTTCGAGATGTTCACCGGGAAGCTGCCGTTCCAGGGGCGCAACGCGCAGGAGATGATGATCGCCAGGCTCCGCGGCCAGCCGCTGAAGCTGCGGCAGCTCCGCGCTGACGCGCCCGAGCCGCTGGAGAAGGCATTGGCGCGGGCGATGGAGTCGAATCCCGACAACCGCTACGATACGGCGCTCGATTTCGCCGCCGCGTTGGCGGGTGTCGCGGGCGGTAAGGGAGGCGCTTCAGGTGAAGGCGGCTTCCTCTCGAAGATCAAGGAGCGGTTGAAATAAGACGCTTTCCCGCGTTCGATCCGCCCGAGTACGTCGACTGGCACCCCGATCCCGCGCTCGTCCGGGCGTTTCGCGCGACGCTCGAGCGTGACGCCGCGCGCGCGGCCGTCGTCTCGCGCCTCGCGGAGGCCACCAAGCTCGCCCTCTACGCCGGCCTCCTGCGCGCCCGCCTCCACGACATCCAGCTCAAGCGCTGGGTACGCACCGGCGTGATCTCGAAGGCTTGGCTGGGCACGGGGGAGGAGGCCACGACCGTCGGACCGGTCCACGCGCTCGAGCGAGGGCGCGACATCGTGGCGCCCATGATCCGCAACGCGGCCGCGTGCTGCGAGCTGGGCCTCCCGGTCGCCGATATGCTGCGGGCCTACCTCGGCAGCGACGATTCTCCGTCGCGCGGCCGGGACCTCCACGTCGGCGCCTGGGCCCAGGGCGTGCTGCAGCCGATCTCGCACGTCGGGGACATGGTCCCGGTGATCGCGGGCATCGGCCTGACGTTCAAGCTGCGGGCGGAGCCCCGTGTCGCCCTCACGTGGGTGGGGGACGGATCCACCAAGACGGCGGCCGCGCACGAGGGCACGAACTTCGCCGCCGTTCAGAGGCTGCCCGTGATCTTCATCGTGCAAAACAATCAGGTCGCGCTCGGCACGCGATTGGAGCAGCATCACCTGGCTCACGACTTTCACGACTGGGCGGCGAGCTACGGGATCACCGGAGGAGCGGGCGCGTTCGACGGCAACAACGTGCTCGATGCCTACGCGGCCACCAAGCTCGCCGCGGATCGCTGCCGCCGCGGCGAAGGGCCGGCCTTACTCGTCGCCGAGACGTTCCGGATGGGAGGGCACGCGACGCACGACGAGCGGGAGGCGCGCGAGACCTTTCCTGACGACCTGTTCAAGACGTGGGGGAAGCGCGACCCGATCGGGCTGTACGAGGAGTACCTCAAGGAGGACGGCGTCGGCGAATCACGGCTTGAGGAGATCGAGGCGACGGTGACGGCCGAGGTCGATCGCTCGGCCGAAGAGGCGGTGCGGAGTCGTGACCGGATGCCCGCCGGGCAGTCGGCGCTCGACGGCGTGTACGCCAACAACTCACGTGCGCATTCGAGGGTGAGCTCATGAACGTGAAGATTGCGAGCGCGGTGATTCTGCTTTCCGTCGTTCCGTCATTCCGTCGTTCCGTCGACGTTCACGCGGAATACGTAAAGTTTCTCTCGGGCAAGGATACGATTACCGCGTACCTCTCCTATCCGGAGCGCAAGGATCGCGCGCCAGCCGTAGTGGTGATCCACGAGATTTTCGGCATGTCGGACTTCGTGCGGCAGACCACGGAGCAGCTCGCCCGGGACGGGTTCGTCGGTATCGCGCCGGACCTCCTGTCGCGGCGGGGCGGCACGCCCGCCTCGACGGACGACGCGCGCAAACTCATCGCCTCGCTCAACGCCGACACGGTCACCCGAGATCTCGACGCGACGGTGGCGTACGTGAAGCACCTCAAGGCCGTACGCCCCGACCGCGTTGGCGTGATCGGCTTCTGCTGGGGTGGCGGGCAGAGCTTCCGCTACGCGACGAACAACCCGTCGCTTCGCGCGTTCGTGGTCTGCTACGGCCAGGGTCCGGATGCGATGGCGATCGCGCGCATTCGCGCGGCCGGTCTCGGCGTCTACGCGGAGAACGACGCCCGCATCGACGCGGGTCTATCGGACGTCGAGGCCGCCGTCCGAACTTATCACAAGAAGTACCGCTACGATGTCTATCCCGGAGTGGGCCACGGGTTCTTGCGGACGCGCGAAAAGCCGGAAGTGGCGGATAGTGCGTGGAAGGCAGTGACGGCGTTCTTTAGGGCAACTCTGGAGCACTAGGCGGCAGGGCGGCAGGGCGGCACGCGATTCACTTGCCGCCGTGCCGCCTATTGCCGCCCTTTTAAGTATTCTCTCGCCCGCGCGAGCGCCGCATCATTCCCCGCGAGCAGGTTGTTTACCGTCCGTGCGACGAGGATGTCGGGCTTGATCCCGATGCCGGCGAACTCGGTGCCATCGGGAGCCTGGTGGCGCGCTACGGAAAACTGGATGCCCCAACTCTTCGGCAGCGCGAAGGGCGCGACGTCGCCCGGGCTCCCCGCGGTAGGCTCGCCGATGATCACGCCGCGGCCCGCCGCCCGGAACGCTGCGACCAGGTCTTCCGCCGCGCCCGACGTCCCGCTCGATATCAGCACCGCGATGGGGCCGCCGTACGCGGGTCGCTCGGTGCGAGGCGCAACCGTTCCGTAGTCCAGGCCGTACCACGTAAAGGCCGAGTCGGCGAGGTTCCACGCACGGAACCCCGCCCGGTATTCGGGTGTTTTCCAGCGCACCGTAGGGAAGGGATGGTCCGACAGACGCGCCAGGATCTGGTAAGCGAATTCGGTCTTGCCAGCAGCGGCACGACGGAGATCGAGCACCATCGCCTGCACCCGCCCGAAATCCGGAAAGGCCAGGTCGAGCTGGTGTACCGCGTCGGCGTCCGCGAACGACGCGATGTGCACGACGGCGATCCCGCCGGGCAGTGTATCCGTGGCGAACGGCGGCGGGTCGAGCGGCCAGCGATCGTTGAGAGACAGGCTGCGCGTCACGCTCAGCCCACGCGGCTCGCCGCCCGGCAGGCGAACGAGCAGATGGAGCGATGTGCCCTTCTCACCCTCGAGCATCCAGGCCACGGCCCGGAGCCAGCGATCCATCGGAGTGGCCCCGGAGGTCTCGGGCAGCACCGAGTCCCGAATCCACGTTTCCGCGGGGATTCCCTGGACGGCGATGATCTCGGAGAGCCGGTCGGGCCGGGCGACGCGCATCTCGTCGTTCTCCGCGTAGTCGACGATGAACGGCCGTCGCTCGACGCTCTCGAGCAGCAGCGGCGGGCGCGCGATGCGCGATCGCAGGTGCGGCGGGGCGATGACGGCGGCCTGGCCGTCGGTAAGCAGGGCCAAGAGACGCCGCAGCCGGCGGTAGAACAGCAGATCGGACTGCGGCTCGGTGGCGAGCCTCAGGTTCGCCGCGAGCGCCGAATCCCAGTCCGCGCGGACGCGGTCCCAGTACGTGTAGTTGTAGCGCGCCTCGGCCCAGACGGTGGAGACCGCCACGGCGCGCTCAGTGGCGCTGAGCTGCTGGCCGGCCAGCGCGTGCGGCAGCAGCGCGGCCGCGGGCAGCCATGAGAGGAGCCTTGACCGAGTGGGGACGGCCACGCGGCTAATCTATCTGCTTCTGTTCCTTGCGCCCCAGGTGCTGATCTATCTGTACCTGCGGGAGCGGCTGCCGGACCCCGCTCGACCGGCTCGGGCGCGGTTTGTCCGACGCGCCTTGGCCGTGGTCTTCAGCACGCTCAACATCCCCTGGCTCGTGGTCGGCGCCCGCGTCCTGTTCGGGGGAAGCATGTGGAGCATCGGGCGCATCCCCTTTACCGGTCCGTGGATCGCGTGGCAGTTGTTGGGATGGATTTACTGCGCGCTGGTAACCGTCTACCTCATGTTGAAACTGATCGTCTGGGGGAGCAGGGAGCTGGGAGCCGTACTCTCCCGGCGCCAGCGGACGCCATCATCCGGGGCGGACCCGCTCCCCGCTCCCCGCTCCCTGCTCTCTCGCCGCCGCTTTCTCGCCCGCGCCACCTACGCCTACGCCGCCGCCGGCACCGCCCTTTCAGCGCACGGCATCTGGAGCGCCTACCGGCTCCCCGCGGTCACTCGCCGCACGCTCTGGTTCCCCGACCTCCCTCCCGGATTGGACGGCCTCCGGCTGCTCCACATTTCCGACTTGCACGCCGGCATCCATCTCGGTGAAGACGTGATGCAGGAGATCGTCGCGCAGGTGAATGCCCTGCGGCCGGAGCTGATCGTCCAGACCGGAGATATGATCGACATTTCGCGCGACTTCATTCCGCCCTACGTGCGCGCGTTCCGCGACCTCTCCGCGCCGCTCGGCGTGGTGACGGTGCTGGGCAATCACGATCGCTATACGGGGGAGACGGAGGTGATTCAGGCGTGCCGCGACGCGGGACAGGTCTTCGTTCAAAACGGTTGCCACGTGGTCGAACGCAACGGCGCCGCGCTCGCGCTCTTGGGAATCGACGATCCCCGGAACTGGAAGTTCGACGATCCACAGCCGGCGGACGTGGACGCGGCGCTGCGGGCGGCGCCGTCCGCCACCCAGGCGTTCCGGGTGCTGCTCGCCCACCGCCCCGGCGCCTGGGACGCCGCCACGGCGCGCGGCATCCCGCTCACGCTGGCGGGGCACATCCACGGTGGCCAGTTCTATCTGCCGCTGATCGGCTGGTCGGCCGGGCGCATGATCACGAAATACGTCATGGGACACTTCCAGCGCGGGGGGAGCCAGCTGTACGTGAGCCGCGGGATCGGTGTGGTGGGCGTGCCGATTCGAGTGTTCACGCCGCCCGAGATAGAGCTCTTCGAACTGCGGCGGTCGGGCGGACAGGCGGTCGGGCGGTCAGGAGACGGTTGACGAGGTCGGGGTCTCGCGGAGCGACTGCGTCTTTTTGTCGCGAAGCGAGACCCCGGCCGACTCAACCGCGGGCCGCAATGGCGTCCCAGGCTCCGTCGAGCGCCAGCGTGATTCCCGCATGCCCCTCGCCCCACTCCCTGGCGGAAACGTGATCGATCGCCAGGGTCACCACGGTGAGCCACACGCCAGCCCACACCTCGGCCGCGCCGGGCTTCACCGACCCGTCGGCCTTCCCCTGCGCGACCAGGCTTTCGAGGCTCAGCCGAAAGTCGCGCCCGGCCTTCCGGCTCTCCTCGTCCAGCAGATTGTCGTGGCGCTGCACGAAAAACAGCCGCGCAACGGCTGGCTCGCGCGCAGCCCCAGCGACGAGCTCCCGGGCGAGCTCGGCGAGCTTCTGGCGGGGCCCAACCTTTAGCGCATCGGCGTCCCGCACGAGCTTGGTGGCCCAGCGGGCCGCGGCTCGGTACAGCTCGTTGAAGAAGTGCTGCTTACCGGTGAAATGCCGGTACATGGTCCCTTCGGCGACACCGGCCTTCTTGGCGATGAGCGGTGTGGTGGTTTCGTGGTAGCCCTGCGCCGTGAACAGTTCGAGCGCGGCGCGGACCAGACGCTCCCGGGTGAGATCGGCCTGGGCCATCGGGCGCGAATCTAATGCGTCGGCCGGTGAGGATGTGCTCCAGCCGGGGCCCCGCGAAGCGACCGCGTCTTTTTGTCGCGGAGCGGGGCTCCGGCTGGAGCACATAAGGGTTCCGTCGGCTGTCAGTCCCCGCTAGGTTTCCCGCCGCTCTGTTTGCCCGCGATTTCCATCCGGAGGCCATTCCGCAATGCGCATGCTGGTGTTGGGGGCCGGACTTCAAGGGTCGGCCTGCGCCTATGATCTGCTGCAACAGCCCGGCGTTGCCCACGTCACAATCGCGGACCTGAAACCAGAGCGCGTCGCCGGCTTTCTCAAGGCGTTCGTCGGGAAGCGGCTGACCCTCCTCAAGCTGGACGTGCAGGATGGCGCCGCACTGCGGGCGGCGATGGCCGGTCACGACGCGGTACAGAACGCGGCCCCGTACTACTTCAACCTCGACGTGTCCCGTGCCGCCGTGGAAGCCGGCATACACTGTGCGGACCTGGGCGGCAACACGGAGATCGTGTTCCAGCAGAAGAAGCTCGACGAGGACGCGACGCGACGCGGCGTGTCCGTGATCCCCGACTGCGGGCTCGCCCCCGGGATGGTGAACATCCTGGCGTCCGAAGGCATCCGGCGCGTGGGGGACGCCGAGGCGGTGAAGATCTACGTCGGCGGGCTCCCGCAGCATCCCGAGCCCCCACTCAATTACCAGATCGTCTACTCGCTCGAGGGGGCGCTGGACTACTACACGACCCCCTCGTGGGTTCTGCGAGAGGGCAAGCCGGCCCGCGTGGACGCGTTGTCCGAGCTCGAGGCGGTCACGTTCCCTCCGCCGGTAGGCGAGCTCGAGGCGTTCCATACCGGCGGGGGCATCTCGACTTTGCCTTGGGCGTACGAGGGCAAGGTGCGCACCATGGAGTACAAGACGCTCCGCTACCCCGGCCACATCGCGATCATGCGCCCGATCCGCGAGCTCGGGCTCCTGGACTCGAAGCCGATAAAAGTGAAGGGGAAGGAGATCGTGCCGCGCGACGCGTTCATCGCGGCCGTGTCACCCAAGCTCACGAAGCCCGAAGGGCGCGATCTCGTGGCGCTCCGCGTGGAGGTGCGTGGCAAGAACGGCAAACGGGTCGCCTGGCAGTTGCTCGATTATGCGGACGAGGCGCGCGGCATCAGCGCGATGATGCGGACGACGGGCTACTCGCTCGCGATCACCGGAATGATGCAGGTGGACGGCCGGATCACGATGAAGGGTGTGCGCACGCCGGACGAAGCGGTGCCGTTTGGCGACTACGTGAGCGAGCTGGCGAAGCGCGGTGTGGAGATCCGGGAGCTAGCGTGAGCCGGGTGGGGCTCCCGACGCGACAAAAATACGCAGTCGCTCTGGGAGCCCCACCCGGCTCACCTCGCGCTCAGTAGCTCCAACTACTCCCGAACAGAAACTGGCCACCCTCGCTCGAGTGGCCGTAGCCCATCACGAGCAATGAATTGCGGAGCAGGCGGAGGGCGACCTCGCCCCCGCCGCTTCGGTGCAGGTCGGTGGTCGTGAGGCGTACCGCCTCACCAGGTCCGAACACGCGCCCAGCATCGTAGAACGCCACCAACTTCAGCTCCACCGCGTCGCCCACCGCGAACACCGCGTAGCGGGCTTCCAAACCGCCGAGCAGTTTGCCGCGTCCCGTGAAGCGTCCGTCGTAGAACGCGCGCAGCGAGTAGTAGCCGCCCACGGCGACGAAGGGTCGTTCGCTCGATTCCATCTCCTGTTGCACCGCGACCGGCGTATTGCCGCCCATTCCCTCGGCGGCCAGTCGTCCCGCGAGCACGAGCCGCCGGACCGGGCGCACTTGCAGCCGTGCGTCGCCCGTCATGCGGGTGTAGCCTGTGCCGCTCGCGAACAACGCCTCCACGAAGATGCCCGCATGCGGATCGACCTCGCTCTCTCGCGTGTCCAGGACGACCCCCACCCGCGCGACCTTGTCCGTAAAGGGCACGGTGGCCGGGTCCACCCTCCCCGCCGCCAGGTCCGACCGGAATACCGACGGGCCAGGCAGTGTCCGAAAGTCGGTCCGGGTGACCGAGCCCCCCACCAGCACCCGGAGCGGTCCAACAACCCGGCGCTGCGCCGTTGCCCGGGCGAACAAGCGCTTGCGACTCACGCGGTAGAAGTACGTTCCCACGGTGTTGACGCTGTCGACCGAATATCTGGTGTCGTTCCCCAGGCCGTAATAGCCGAGCCGGTTGTCGCGCCGGATACCCACCGTCAACGCGGCGCGCCACCCGTCCCACCAGGCGGGCGCTCGGGCGTCCGCGACGAAGCCGAAACTACCCTGGGTGCTGCCGCCGGCGTCCAAGTTCAGCGAGGCGCGCTCGGGCTCCGGGCGCTCGACAAAGCCGAGCGGGCTGTAGCGCCCGTAGTGGAGCGCTCCCACCAGGCCGTCGGACGGCGTATAGGCGAGGTACGGGTAGAAATTGGCGCGCCAGTAGCGTTGTGCCGCGAGCGCCGGAGAGACCGTTGCGGCGAGCGCGAGGGCGAGGCGAACGAAGCGCAGCTCCACGCGCCGGCTCCCGGAGGAAGTGAGTGCGTACGTTTATGGTCGCGGCGCGCGCTGTCAACTTGCTCCCCTCGCACGCCCACCCTAACCTTCCGCCGTGGACTTCGCGGATCCGCCGAGCCTGCGCGGGGTGATGCGCGGGATCCTGGGTGCGGCCCTGGCGCTCGGCTGCGTGGCGCTTGTGGCGGTCTCGATCAGTACCCGGCACATCGAATGGCGGCTCGTGTCGCTGGTCCTGACCCTGTGGGCGGCGTGGAGCTTCTTCGACGGCCTGTTCGGAACCCTGCTTGAGCCCCTCGGCCGCTTCATGAGCAATGCGCTCACGGGCGGCGCCATGCCGGGTGGGACGACCATTACGATCGACCAGGAGACCGAAATGCTCGAGCACCTGGTCCACAGCGATCCCCCACCGCCGCCCCATCGGGTGGTGCTCGCCGGCATCCGGCTCGCCGAGATCTATCGAACGCACCAGCGCGACCCCGCGAAGGCGGAGGCGCTTATCGACCGCTTGCTCGAACGCTACCCGGAGGCACCAGAGCTCCAGTATGTCCGTCCCCGTTGAGCTCTCCCTCGTGGTGCCGGTGTACAACGAGCGCGAGAGCCTGCCGCCCCTGGTCGAGGAGATCACCCGGGCGCTGGCGGGACGCCGATACGAGATCGTTGCGGTGGACGATGGATCGACGGACGGATCGCTCGACGTGCTCAAGGCGCTCAAGTCGCGCCACCCCGAGCTGCACATCGTGTCGTTCGCGTCCAACGCGGGGCAGACGGCCGCGTTCGCGGCCGGGTTCGAGGCCGCGCGGGGCCGTGTCATCGTCACGCTCGACGCCGACCTCCAAAACGACCCGGCCGACATCCCGGCCGTGGTCGCCGAGCTGGAGCGCAGCGGCGCCGCCGCCGTCGCGGGGTACCGCGTGAACCGGCAGGACAGCGGATGGAAGCGGTTGCAGAGCAGCATCGCGAACGGCGTGCGCAACCGGTTGAACCGCGAGTCGATCCGCGACACGGGCTGCTCGCTCAAGGCGTTCCGCGCCGACGCGGTGCGAGCGCTGCCTCTGTTCAACGGCATGCATCGCTTTCTGCCCACCCTCGTACGCCTACGGGGGGGGACCGTGGCCGAGGTGCCGGTGCGGCACCGGCCCCGGCGGTTCGGGCGCACGAAGTATGGGATGTGGAACCGCGCGTTTCGCGCCCTGGCGGACGCACTGGCCGTGCGGTGGATGCAGCGCCGGGCGTTACGCTACCGCGTACGAGAGGAGGTGCCCTGATGCATCCAGACTGGGTACGTCAGATCGACCTGGAGCTGGACGGTGAGCTGAGCCTCCAGGAGCGCGCGGCGCTGGCGCGCCATCTCGCGTCATGCCGGCACTGCGCCGAGGCGCGTGTCAGCCACCTCGAGATGCGGGTGGCGTTCGCCCGTTCGGCCGGCGACCCACACGCGCGCACGGTGCCCCGCCCGAGGATCCGCGGGCGCACGCTCGCGTTCTGGATGACGACGAGCCTGCTCGCGGGCGCGGCGGCGGGTTGGTTTGGACATGTCCGTTGGGGCGGTCCGGGACCCGACTCGCTCGAGGCCACGCGTGCGATTTTCGTGGCGCAGTAGCCTGGCGCTTGCGGCAGCCGGTGTGGGCGTGGGACCGAGCCCGCCGGGCCCCCCGGCCCCCCCCGCCCCCACCCGGGCGCAGACACCGAACTACCGTGTGACGTATCACCTGCGCGTGGTCGAGCGCGCGGCGGTCGATACGGCCGTGCTGGCGACCGCGGTCGTGAGCGGGCCGCCGGAGACCGACCTGCGTTTGTCGCTCCGGACCGACCGGACCGAGCTCGACGGCTTGCTCGGAACGCTCCCGGACATCGATACGGTGAACGTCGCGGGCATGTTCTTCGCCCGGCGGGCGGCTGGTCGCTCGCGGCGGGGCCTTCCGTTGTGGGAAGAGGACACCTACCGGCGGTGGACCCGTATCCCGTGGGGAGGCACCGCCCGGCTCTATCCCTTCGGGCCCGAGAGTGTGAACCAGCGGCGCGCCGTCTGGATGGAGGTCACGCTCACGCGTGAGTTCGCCGCGGGGGAAACGCGCGCGAGCGAAGAGGTGACCATCGTGGACAGCACCATCGCCTTCGAGGCGCGGGCGGTGGTCCCGCCGCGGAGGGTTACGGTTCGCATGAGCCTGGTGCGGGGCGACACCGCCTCGACCGTGCGAGTGGTGGATCTCGTTCCCGAAACCACGGGTCGGCGGGTCCGGTTCACGCTCGGCGGCGAGACGTTCGACTTCGATGTGACGTTGGAGCGCCCCGACCCTCCCCGCACGGGCCGCGACAGCGCCCTGGCGGTGGGCGTCGACATGGTCTGCCTGCGCCTGGTCGTCCCCGGGTCCGCCGAGCCGGCTCGGCTTCGGTGCGGCCGGCCCGACAACATCGCCCGCCGCGTCGCCCTCACGGGCGGGGACACGCTCGTCGCCACGTTCGCCTGGCCCGCCGTGCGCTGAGCGGTATTATCCAGCGATGCCGCGGAGGCCCCGCCTCGATCCCGCGATTTTTCACCTTCCGGTCGAACGGATGCGGGAGGGGTATTACTCCGACAAGTACTTCGTCCGCACCCGCGAGCTACTTCTCAAGGACGGCCATCGTCCCTGCGTCACCATGCAGGTCTTCGGAAAGTCGCACGCGTTCCTCGGCGGGATCGATGAGGCGATCGCCATCCTCAAGCTGTGCAGCATGGAGTGGTCCGAGCTCGACGTGCGGGCGCTGTACGACGGTGACAAGATCGAGCCGTGGGAGACGGTGCTCTTGATCGAGGGTCCGTACGACGCGTTCGCGCACTTGGAGACCCTGTACCTCGGCGTGCTCGCCCGCCGCACAAAGGTCGGGACGAACACCCGCCGGGTGGTGGAGGCCGCGAGCCCCAAGCAGGTGATGTTTTTCCCCGCGCGGCACGACCATTGGCTGGTGCAGACCGGTGACGGCTACGCCGCGCACATCGCGGGCGCGATCGGCGTCTCGACCGACGCGCAGGCATCCTGGTGGGGCTCCGAGGGCGTGGGCACTGTTCCCCACGGGCTCATCGCCGCCTATGGCGGCGACACCGTCCTCGCCTCGCAGAAGTTCGCTGACCTGACCGACCCCGGCGTCCGGCTCATCACCCTCGTGGATTTCGAGAATGACTGCGTGGGAACATCCCTCAAGGTGGCGCGTGCCCTGGGCCCGCGGCTCTGGGGCGTGCGGATCGACACGTCGGAAACCCTCGTCGACAAATCGGTCATCCCCCAAATGGGCACGTTCAAGCCCACCGGCGTAACGCCGCGGCTCGTGTGGAACGTTCGCCGGGCACTGGACAAGGAGGGCTTCCAGCACGTGAAGATCGTCGTTTCCGGCGGCTTCACGGTCGAAAAGATTCGGCACTTCGAGGAAGAAGGCGTGCCCGTGGACATGTACGGCGTGGGCTCGAGCCTGTTCCAGGGGCGGTTCGACTTCACCGCCGACGTCGTTCGGGTCGAGGGCAAGCCGGTCGCGAAGGTCGGCCGATCGTACCGGGCTAATTCGCGGTTGGAACGCGTCGAGTAGGGGCGCAGCATGCTGCGCCCCTACATCATTTCATCAGAAACCTGTCATACCACCCCAGATACCGCTCCATCCGGTCCTTCCGGTAACTCGGCTTATTGATCCCGTGATGCTGTCCAGGATAGATCACGAGCTCCGTCGTCACGCCGAGGCTCCGCAGGGCCTGGTACATCTGCTCCGAGTTGAGCAGCGGCACATTGAAGTCCTTGTCGCCGCCCAGGAACAGGGTGGGCGTGACGATCCGGTCGGCGTGCAGGAAGGGGAATGACAGCTTGACCCACGTATCCATCGTCTTCCAGGGGACGCCGAGCTCAGCCTCGTATTCGCGCACGTACTGGTCGGTGCCGTAGCCGGCGAGGATGTTCGAAATGCCGGCGCCGCTCGTCGCCGCCTTGAAGCGACGGTCCTGCGCGATGACGTAGTTGGTGAGAATCGCGCCGTAGCTCCACCCTCCCACGCCCAGCCGCGACGAATCCGCCACGCCCTGGGCGACCGCGTAGTCGACCGCGGCCAGCACGTCCTGAGCGTCCTTGTTCCCCCAATCCGCGTAGATCGCCGCCGAATAGCGCTCCCCCCTGCCCGAGCTGCCCCGCGGGTTCGCCACGACTACCACGTAGCCGTGTCCCGCGAGCGTCTGGAGCTGGAAGTCGAACTCTGACTGATACTGCGACACCGGCCCGCCGTGGATCCGGAGGATGGTCGGGTAGCGCTTCCCGGATGTGAAGTCGGCGGGTTTGACGAGGAAGCCGTTGACCGGCGTGCCGTCCCTGCTCTTGAAGCTGATCGGCTCCACGGCGCCCAGCTTCACCCGCGAGAGCCACTCGTCGTTCTGGTGGGAGAGCGGCCGCAACGTGGTTCCATCGACCGCAAAGACTTCCGCCGGCGCGAGCGGCGTCGAGGCGAGCACTGCGACCTTTCCCTCCCTGCCCGTGGTAAAGGCACTCACGACGCGGGCCCCCGACACCAGACGTTCCACGGCCCCGCCACTCGCGGGGACCCGTGCGAGCTGCACGGTGCGATCGTCTTCGAGCAGGAAGTAGATCGAGGAGCCGTCGGCGGACCAGGCAGGGCTCGCTACGCTGCGGTCGAGGGTGGCGGTGAGGATGCGCGGCGCGCCACCCGCAGCCGGCACGACGGCGAGTTTCTGGACGGCGTAATAAATCAGCTTGAGCGGCCCGCCCTGTAGGTACGCGATCGAGCGGCCGTCCGGGCTCCACGCGGGCCGGCTCTCGTAGTCGGGATCGTCGTCGGGCCCTTCGAATGTCGTGACCTGCTTCGGCGTTGCTCCCGGCACCGCGTCGATCACGTACACGTCCCAGTTGTTGTCGCGGTCGGGGTCGGGGCGCCGCTTGCTCACGAGCGCGAGCGATTTCCCGTCGGGCGACCACGCGGGCAACAGGTCGTCATAGGCGCCGGAGGTGAGGGGAGTGGCCTTGCCCGTCTCGATGTCGACAAGGTACAGATGGTGGCGTTGCTTGCCGAGGTACCCCGACTCGTCCTGCTTGAACTGGAACCGGTCGATCACCATCGGAGGCGGCGTCTTGGGCTTGCCGGTATCGGGGTCCTCCGCGACGACCGCCACGCGCCGGCCGTCGGGCGCCCACACATAATCGTCCACGTCGCTCTGCATCGTCGTGACTTTCCGACCCTCGCCACCTCGGCGGTCGAGCAGCCAGAGCTGCGTGTGCTCGTCATCGCGACTCGAGAGGAACGCCAGCCAGCGGCCGTCGGGGCTCCAGCCGGGCGTGCTCTCGCCCTGCTTCGAGTTGGTGAGCCGGACCGTCCGCGTCCCGTCCCAGCTCGTCATCCAGATCGCCTGGTGATTCTGGTCCAGGGCGGTGTCGGCGCTCGAGACGGTGTAGGCCACCCAATCGCCCTCGGGGGAAATCCTGGGCTCGCTCACGTCGCGAACGCGGAGGACGTCGTCCGGTGTGAAGGGTCGGGCGGTGGCGGGGGCCTGCGCGCCCGCCCGCAGCGCGAGCGCGAGGACGAGAGCCGTGAGCGCGCGAACCATGGCATGCACTCCGCTGGTGTCGGGGGCGGGAAGGCTACGCACACCGGCGCGGGGGCGCCAGCGGCCGCGGCTCTTGCACTCGGGAGCGGGTATGAATATTCTTCCGTTTCGATGAATATTAATTCACGTGTCCCGGTTGGCGTGCTCGGGGCTTCGGGATACGTCGGTCAGGAGCTGCTGCGCTTGCTCGCCCGCCATCCCGGGGCCACGATCGCATTCGCCACCGCCGAGTCGGCCGCCGGCCAGCGCCACGAGGGCGTCGAGCTTGTCCGCATCGCGGACGCCCCGCTCGCGAAGGCGGAGGTCGTCCTCTCGGCGCTTCCGCACGGCGTGTCCGCTCGCTATGTGCACGAAGCGCGTGCCGCGGGCAAGCGCGCCGTAGACCTCTCGGCCGATTTCCGGTTGTCGCCGGAAGCGGTCTACGGGCTGACTGAGGTCACGCGCCCCCGCCTCGCGGCGGCGGAGCTCGTCGCCAACCCCGGATGCTACCCGACGGCCGCCTTGCTCGCCCTGCTCCCGCTCGCGCAACGAGGGCTGATCGATCAATCGCGGGAAGTCGTGATCGACGCCGCTTCGGGCGTCACCGGCGCGGGCCGCGCCCCCAAGCAGGAGCTGCTGTTCGGCGAAGTCGCCGAGGACTTCCGCGCCTACGCGGTCGGCAACGAGCATCGCCATCTGCCGGAGCTGCGCAACACCCTGGCCCGCGAGAGCGACTTCACCGGCGACCTCGTCTTCACGCCCCACCTGCTTCCGGTCAAGCGCGGGATCCTCGAGACGATCCACGTGCCGCTCACGCGCGTGCTCGACCGTGCCACGGCCGAAGGAATCTACGAGTCCGTGTACCACGACGAGCCCTGCGTGGTGGTGATGCACGGCGCGCTGCCTTCGCTCAAGGACGTCGTCCACCGCAACCGGGTGGCGATCGGCGTCGCCGCGGTCGCGAACGTGCGCCGGCCACGCCTCACCGTGATCACCGCGATCGACAATCTCGTGAAGGGCGCCGCGGGGCAGGCGGTCCAG
Organism: Gemmatimonadales bacterium; assembly: GCA_035577025.1. GTDB lineage: Bacteria > Gemmatimonadota > Gemmatimonadetes > Gemmatimonadales > GWC2-71-9 > AG41. The sequence goes on along the minus strand of DATLVU010000082.1, from coordinate 36,461 downwards.
AACATGAACGTGATGCTCGGCCTCGCCGAGACCGCGGGGCTCGCGTGCTGAGCGTCCGCGTCGTCAAGCTCGGTGGCAATGAGCTCGATCGCCCCGCATGGCTCGAGGAGTGCGCGCGAGCGCTTGTGGCGCTCGACCCGGTCGTGGTGGTGCACGGCGGGGGGCGCGCCGTGAGCGCATGGTCGGAGCGGCTCGGCCTGCCCGTCGAACGCCGGGACGGACTGCGCATCACGACGCCTGAGATTGCGGAAGTGGTCGAGCTCGTGCTGGGTGGCCCGGTGAATCGCCGCGTCGTCGCGGCGTTGCGCGCGGCCGGCCTCGATGCCGTCGGATTGTCGGGCGTAGACGGGGGTCTCCTCACCGCCCGCCCGGGAGCGACGGATCTCGGGCACGTGGGCGAGATCGCGCACGTCCGCGCCGCTCTTCTCGAGAGCTTCGTGCTCGCCGGCCTCACACCGGTGATCGCCCCCATGGCCCCCGAGGTCGGGGACGGTGCGGCGGCGCCGCGCAATGTCAACGCGGACGATGCGGCGGCGGCAATCGCCGGCGCGCTCCGCGCCACCGAGCTCCTGCTGGTCTCGGACGTTCCCGGTGTACGGGCCGACGGCCTCGTACAGCCGGTCCTCGACGGCGGGGACGTCGATTCGTTGATCGAGACCGGAGCGGCCGCTGATGGCATGGCCGCGAAGCTGCGCGCGGCGATCGCGGCGCTTCGCGCCGGCGCGCGCGCCGTGCGCATCGGCGACCTCCGCCTGCTGACCGACCCTCGCGCGGGGACGCGCATCCTCGCCACCGCGCCGCAACCCGCGTGACCGCCACGCCCACGATGCCGGCGGCTTCTGCCCCGGCGCCGGCACTACTCGACGTGTATGCCCGGGTCGGCCCGATGCTGGTGGGCGGCCACGGGGCCGAGCTCGTCGCCGAAGACGGGACGCGCTACCTGGACTTCGTGGCCGGGATCGGCGTGAACGCCCTGGGCTACGATCACCCGGTCATCCGAGGTGCCATCGAACGGGCCCTGGGCCACGGCCTGGTCCACGTCTCGAACCTCTATCGGACCGAACCGGGAGAGCGTCTTGCCGAAGAGCTGGTAGCCCGCTCGTTCGCCGATCGCGCCTTCTTCTGTAACTCGGGCGCCGAGGCGAACGAGGCGGCGTTCAAGTTCGCCCGCAAGTGGTCCGGGAAGAGCGAAATCGTCGCCTTCTCCGGGTCCTTTCACGGGCGCCTGTTCGCGACCCTCGCCGCGACTGACCGCCCAGACTACCGGAAACCGTTCGAGCCGCTCGTGCCCGGCATCCGCATCGTCCCGCGGGAGGAGTGGGCGGCCGTGGATCACGCGGTGTCGGCCTCCCGCACGGCGGCGGTCATCGTCGAGCCGGTGCAGGGTGAAGGAGGTGTCCGGCCGCTCGACGCCGAGTGGCTCGCCTTCGTGCGCGAGCTGTGCGATTCGCGCGGCGTGGCGGTGATTTTCGATGAGGTCCAATGCGGCCTCGGCCGAACCGGCACGGTGTTCGCCTACGAGCAGACGGGCGTCGTCCCCGACATCCTGACGCTAGCAAAGCCGCTCGCCGGCGGGCTCCCGATGGGCGCGGTGCTCGTCACGAGCGCGGTTGCTGCGGCGCTCAAGCCCGGCGACCACGCCACCACCTTCGGCGGTGGGCCACTCGTGGCGGGCGTGGCGCTCGACGTGCTGCGCACCATCGCGGATCCCGAGTTCCTCGCGGACGTCCGGCGTAAGGGCGATTGGTTGGGCGCACGGCTCGGGCGGCTGGCCGGCGCGGCTCGCCGCGTCAAGGCCGTGCGCGGGCGGGGGCTCCTATGGGGCCTCGAGCTGTCGGAGCCGGCGGCGCCGTTCGTCACGGCGGCACGCGAGCGCGGCCTGCTCGTGCTCACCGCGGGGCCGGAGGTGATCCGGATCATTCCGCCGCTGGTCATCACCGAGGCGGAGTTGGAGCGTGGAGTCGGGACTTTGGAAGAGGTGCTGGCGTGAGCACGATTCTCCTCGTCTCACCGGAGGGAACCGCTCCCCGCTCCCCACTCCCCAGTGCCGTCGTGCGGGGGGCGATCCTCGCCGACGTCGCGCAGCTCGAGTCGCTCATGGCTCCGTTCGTCGCGACCGGGGACCTCCTGCCACGCTCGAATTACGATCTGTGCCGTCACATCAAGGAGTACGTGGTGGCGGAGGCGTCCCCGGGCGAGATCGTCGCCTGCGGGTCGCTCAAGATCTATTCGCAGCGGCTGGGCGAGGTAGCCGGGCTTGCGGTGCGACCTGACTGGCAGGGGGCGGGGCTCGGTCGCGCGCTGATCGAGGCCCTCGTGCTCGAGGCCAGGGCGCACGGGCTCAGCGAAGTCCTCGCACTCACCCGCAAGCCCACTTTCTTTTTCAAACTCGGCTTCGCGCCCGCGGAGCGGGAACATTTCCCACTCAAGGTGTGGGCGGATTGCGCGAAGTGTCCGCGGCAGACCTGCTGCGATGAGATTGCGGTTGTCCTGACCCTCTGACAGATTGCCCCTCGCCTTCGGAGGCGAGGCCGCCGTGCAGGGCTCGATCCACAAAAAGCTGATCTTCGCCGGCTTCGGGTGTGCAGGCGTGCTCGTGGTCCTCATCGTGATCGCCCTGCTATTCATGCCGCGATCCGAGTTCGACCAACCGCGCGACCAACTCTACTACACGATTGCCCAGGCCTCGGCAGCCCGGGATTCCCTTGAGGGATTTCGCGTCCGCTTCGCCGCCCCCCGAGGACGTGCCGCAGACTCGACCTACGGCACCTTCTGGAAAGCGGCGCTGGTAGTGATGCGGACGGAGCAGCCGCTCGCAGGCATCCGAGCGCTGCCCTATGGGGACACTTTCCCCGCCGGTTCGGACGCGCGCCGCGAGTGGATGAGAGCCGCCGACTGGCGCGCCTTGGATGTCCTCCTCGTCCGCGCGGCGGGGTACGGCGCGCGGCCCGGCCAGTCTGATACGGTGCGCCTCCTGACCCAGGCGGACGCGAACTTGATCATCTCCATCACGCGAGCACTGCACGCGCGTGCGCGCCGCGGACTCACCCCGCCGCTCCAAATGGACGAGGCGATGGGGGCGGAGCGGGAGGTCATTGCGATCGGTCGGGGGCTCGAGAGCGAGCCCGACTTGGCACACGATCTCGTGGGTGCGCGGGTGTTCCGCGACGGCCTGCGGTTTCTCGCCACGGTTCCGCCGTTAGCTCGGCGGGTCGTTCGTGACCCCGTGGTCGCGTTGGCTCGGGCGGACTCGGACCTTTACGAGTTGCGCGCCGTACGGCGGTGGATGGCCGCCGCCGGATCGCTCATCGATGGCTTGCCCACGCTCGAGTCGTGGGCGCGTGACACCGCGCTCGTTCCCGCGATTCGGCTCGAAGCCGTGCAAGCGATTTCCTATGGATGGGTCTTCAACAACCGTGAACCGACGTATGGCCTCAGCGCCGAGCGAGGGCGCATCCTGGCCGCGCTCGCCTCCCTCGATCTTCCTCCCTCCGTCGCGGCTGGTGTGCGGGAGGGACAGCAGGTTCAGCGACTCGGCGTGGCGCAACGATTTGCCCGCTCCTTCGAGTACCGCACGGCGCGGGACGCGGCCGCGGGTTTCTGACGCCGGTTGACAGCCTTTGCGACGAGCATGGAGATTGCGGGACGCTGCGCGATGAGGAGCGGACCATGCCACGAGTCATTTTTTGGGACGTCGATACTCAGTACGATTTCATGCACGCCGACGGCAAGCTCTACGTGCCGGACGCGGAGCGCATCATCGGGAATCTGAAGCGTCTTACGGATTACGCGCACGCCAACGGGCTTCGTATCGTGGCGAGCGCGGATGACCACACCTCCGCGCACCCTGAAATCTCCGACTCGCCCGACTGGGCGACCACCTTTCCGCCCCATTGCATGCACGGAACGCCAGGCCAGAAGAAAATCCCGGAAACGGGCCTCCACGATCCCCTGGTGATCGAGCCGGAACGGGCCGACGCCAAGGCGCTCGCCGAGCGCGTACGGGGGCACACGGGGGATATTCTCTTTCACAAGCACCGGTTCGACGTATTCACCAACCCAAACGTCATGACGGCCCTCGACGTGCTCGCGCCCGCCGACATCGTTCTCTATGGCGTGGCGACGGATGTGTGCGACAAGGCGGCGGTCGAGGGACTGCTCGAGCGTCGTCCGCGGACGCGGCTGTTTGTCGTCACGGACGCGGTGAAGGGGATCGACAAGGACGTCTCCGAGCAGCTCTTGAAGGACTGGGGAGACGAGGGCGTCCGACTCGTGAAGACCAAGGAAGTGGTGGAGGAGGGGCTCGTCGCAGAGCTCGTCCGCGCCACCGCATGACGGCCTCCCCGCCCGTCGCGCCGCCCGCCTTCGGGCGGTTTTTTCTGCCCGGGCCAACGGACGTTCACCCCGAGGTCCTCGCGGCCATGCAGCGCCCGATGATCGGTCATCGCTCGGGCGCGATGGAGCAGCTCCTCGCGGGGCTCGATGCCCCGCTGGGCCGGCTGTTCCGCACCTCACATCCCGTCCTGGTCGGCACGACATCCGCGACCGGATTCATGGAGATGGCGGTCCGCAACGGCGTACGGCACCGGGCCCTGTCGCTCGTGAACGGCTCCTTCAGCGAGCGGTTCGCGAACCTGGTGCGCGCCTGTGGCAAGGAATGCATCCGACTCGACGTGCCCCTTGGCTGCGCCGTCGAGCCCGACATGCTGCGCGACGCGCTCCGCCGCACGCCCGTCGACGCGGTCACCGTCGTGCATTCCGAGACGTCGACCGGGGTGCTTCAGGACGTGGCGGCGCTGGCCGCCGTCGTGCGCGAGTTCGACGACGTGCTGTTCCTCGTCGACGCCGTCACGTCCGTCGCGGGCTCTCCCGTGGAAACCGACGAATGGCAGCTCGACTTCGTGCTCACCGGCTCGCAGAAAGCGCTCGCGCTGCCGCCCGGCCTGGCGCTCGCCGCGGCATCGGACCGGATGCGCGAGCGGGCCAAGACGCTTCCCGCACGCGGGCTGTATTTCGACCTCATCAGCTTCATCGAGGCCACGAGCAAGCATCAGCCGACCAACACCCCCGCGATCTCGTTGCTGTTCGCGCTCCAGGCCCAGCTGGCGCGCATCGAGCGCGACGGCGGCGTGGAAGCGCGGTGGCGCCGCCACGAGGCGATGCGGCGCCGCGTCGAGGAATGGTGTGAGCGGCGCGGTGTGACGTACCTGCCAAGGGAGGGGCGCCGCAGCTGGACGGTCTCGTGCCTGAACGTGCCGCAGGGCAAGACCGCCAAGGATATCGTCAGCGGCCTCAAACAGGCCGGCTGGACGATCGGCTCGGGCTACGGATCGCTCAAGGAGTCGACCATCCGCATCGGCCACATGGGCGATCACACCGTCGGCGGACTCGAAGAGCTCCTGGCGCTGGTGAGCGGCCTCCTGGCGTGACCTCCCCCCACTCCCACCGCGTGGTCGTAGCGGACAAGGTCGCCGAAACGGGGCTCAAGCTGCTCGCGGCCACCGCGGGCATCGAGGTCGTGAACTGCGCCGGCAAACCACGTGACGAGCTCGAACGAGCGCTCGCGTCCGCGCAAGCGCTGATCGTGCGCAGTGAGACCCGGGTGACCGCCGACCTGCTCACCCGCGGGCCCAACCTGCGCGTGATCGCGCGCGCGGGGACGGGCGTCGACAACATCGACGTGCCCGCGGCCACGAGGCGTGGGATCGCCGTGATGAACGCGCCGGGCGCCAATACGGTGAGCGCCGCCGAGCACGCCATGGGCCTCCTGCTCGCGCAGGCCCGTCATATCCCGTGGGCCGCCGAGGCAATGCGTCGAGGCGAATGGGATCGGAAGCGGTTCGAAGGCACCGAGCTCCGCGGCAAGACGATCGGAATCGTGGGGCTGGGCAGGATCGGCGGCCACGTGGCCCAGCTCGCGCGCGCGTTCGGCATGCAGGTCGTCGGGCACGATCCGTATCTCTCGCCCGAGCGCGCCGCCGAGCTGCAGCTCAAGCTGTTGCCGCTCGAGCAGCTCTTGCGCCAGGCGGACGTCGTCACGCTCCACGTCGCCCACACGGAGCAGACCCACCATCTCATCAACGCGGCCCGACTCAAGCTCATGAAACCGACGGCGGTGCTCGTCAACACGGCGCGGGGTGAGCTCGTGGACGAGGCCGCCCTGGCGGACGCGATTCGCGAGAAGCGGATCGGCGGTGCCGCGATCGACGTGTTCGCCGTCGAGCCACTGCCAGCCGACGCCCCGCTCCGAAAGCTCGAGCGGGTGATCCTCACGCCACACCTCGCCGCGTCGACGGCCGAAGCACAGGAGCGCGTGAGCGTGGAGATTTGCGGCGCCGTCCGCGACGCGCTGCTCGACGGCGACCTCTCCTTCGCGATCAACGTCCCGGGCATCTCGGGGGAGCTCTTGCGGAGGCTCGGGCCTATGCTCGATCTGGCCCGCCGGCTGGGCCGCCTCGCCTTGGCGCTCGTGGATGGGCCCGTCAGGTCGGTCGAGGTGGATTACGGGGGCAAGGACGAGGCGGCGCCGCGCCCGGTGCTGATGGCGACCGTCGAGGGGATGCTCTCGGCGATGAGCGTCGAGCCGGTGAGTCTCGTCAACGCGCTGCTCATCGCCGAAGAGCGGGGGATTCGGCATGCCCGTCGGACAGGAACGGCCGAGCCCGGCTTCGAGACGACGGTCGGCGTCACGCTCGAGGCGGCGCGCGGGCGGGCCCGTGTCGCGGGCGCGGTGCTCGGGAACGGCCACGGGCGAGTCATCCGGATCGACGACTATCACATTGACGTCGCCCCTGAGGGGTGGATGCTCATCATTCGAAATCGCGATGTCCCGGGCGTGATCGGGCGGGTGGGCACGTTGCTCGGCGGAGCGGGGATCAATATCGGGAGCTACAACCAGGCGCGCGTGCCCTTCCCGGGCCACGACGCGCTCGCGGCGATCACCCTGGATCAGCCCCTCACCAACGGCGTGCTCGACGAGCTCGCGAAAGTGCCGGACATCCAGCTCGTCCGGTTGGCGAACTTCGGGGACTAGTCCTACTCGTATCGCAGCGACTCCACCGGATCGACGGCGGCCGCCCGTCGTGCCGGCAGTAAGCCGGCCGCAAGCCCCACGGCGATCAGGATACTCACGCAGATGAGCGCGATCGGCCACGAGAGCTTGGGGCTGAGGATGTACTGCATGGCCGGATTGCCCTCGGTCGGAATGGCGTCTACGCCGAGCACGATGAGCGTGGCGACGGCGAGTCCCACGAGGCCCCCCGACACGGCGATCGCCATGGCCTCGAACAAGAACTGCGCCATGATGTGTCGCCGCCGGGCGCCGAGTGCCCGCTTGATGCCGATCTCCTGCGTCCGCTCCTTCACGACCACGTACATGATGTTGGCCACGCCGACACCGGCGATCAGGAGGGTGAACGCGCCCACCAGCCCCATGAAGATCTGGATGCCGAGCCCCACCGCGAGGTTCTCTTTCTCGTCTGCGATGAAGTCCCACATGCTCAGCGCCCGCTCGTCCGTCGCATCGAAGCGATACTTCCGGCCCAGCACGCGGTAGAGGTCCGATTTGACGAGCGGCCCGCGCGACGCGTCGTGCGGCTGCACGATCAGGTGGCTCACGAACCGTAACCCATAGATGGTGCGAAACGTGGAGTAGGGAATGACGCCGCGCTCCGCGTCGGGTCCATTGCTGCTCGAGTCCTGGAATTTCTTCTTGAGGATCCCGACCACGGTGAACGGCAAGCCATCGACGACCACGACCTTCCCGACCGGATCTACGCCCTTACCGAAGATTCGCTCCGCCAGCTCGTTGCCGAGGAACAGCACGCGCCGTTTCTGCGCCACGTCCATCGCGTTGATAAAGCGCCCGCCCGACGCCGGATCCATGTGACGCATCGCCTGGTGATCGGGACCGGCACCTTCGAGGTAGGCGTTGGTGCGCGTCTTCCCCAGCTGGAACGCCGTCCCCCAGCGCCCGTACGCGACGCTCCCCCGGTCGATGTCCGGGATCGCGCGCTCGATCAAGTCGAGGTCCTCCTCCACCAGCCGGATGCGCCGTCCTTGGGGCAACCCGGCGAACGTCTTGCTCGTCTCCCCGCCGTAGATCATGAAGATTCGCTCGCCCGCACCCAGCAGGCCGTCGCGGATCGTTCGCTTCAAGCCCTCGCCGAAGGCGAGCAGCAACACCACCGCGAGCGTTCCCCACGTCACCGCGAGGAACGTGAGCAGGGCCCGGGTGCGCTGCACCTTCAAGTCGCCGATGAAGTCCTCGAGCAGGATGCGGAACACGCCTAGCTCCGCAGCGCTTCCACGGGGTCGAGCGCGGCCGCCCGGCGCGCCGGCATCAGGCCCGCGGCGAAGGCCACCAGGGCGAGCAACACCAGCGTCGCGGCCAGCACCGGAGGGGAAATGGTGGGGACGCCGACGAACTCCTTGATCGGCAGGCCGCCCAGCCCCAGGACCAGACCTAGCGACAGCAGCAAACCGAGCGTCGCGCCCATCGCGACGATGAGCAGTGCCTCGGCGAAGAACTGGCGCATGATATCGGCGCGCGTGGCCCCGACCGCACGTCGCACGCCCACTTCGCGGGTGCGTTCCCGAACGACGATGTACATGATGTTCGCCACTCCGATGCCGCCGACGATCAGCGTGAACGTACCCACGATGGCGAAAAAGATGTTGAAGGCGATGAACATCTGATCGAAGCGCGTCTCCCATTCGCTGGTGTCCCAAAACGACAGGGCGTCCTTGTCGCTGGGGTCGAACTTGTACTTCTGCGCCATGGTCTCGTACACCCGACGCTCGGCGAGCTTGGTCACCTCGGGAGTCTTCGTGCGGTAGACGATGTCGTTCAGGAACCGATCGCCGAACAGCGCGTGGTGCGTCGACGCGGGAATGAAGATGCGGTCCTTGTCCCGCTGCTGATACGAGGAATTCTGCAGCTTGGGGCGCATCACCCCGATCACCGTGAAGGGCGCGTCATCCAGCAGCACCTGCTGTCCCACGGCTGCCTGGTCACCGAACAGCAGCTTGGCGAGCTCGTCGCCCAACACGGCGACGCGGCGGCGGTCGGCGACATCGCGATCGTTGATGAAACGCCCTCCCGCCTCGGGGATGATGTTGCGCATCAGGCCGTAGACGGGGAGGATGCCCGTGATGGCGGGTGCGGCCGCCTTCACGCCACGCCGGACGCGCGCGTTGGTGTTGATGAACTCCGGACTGATCTGCTCGATCTCGCCCACTTCTTGAGCGAGCGTTTGCACGTCTTCCAGCCGCAGCCGGATCGGGCGGCCGTCGCCGAAGCCGGCGAACGGCTTGGTGGTGCGTCCGCCCCAGAGGATGACGATCCGGTCACCCAGGCCGTGAAACCGCTTCTTGGTCTGGCGCTCGAGGCCGACGCCGAAGGCCAACAGCACGACGACGGCGACGGTACCCCACGCGATGCCAAGCACCGTGAGGCCGGTGCGGAGCTTCTGGGCCTTCAGGTCGGCGACGAACTCGCGCCACACGTCAGGAGATCTCGCGTGGCGGTGGCTCTACGATGGAATCACCGGCCTGCAGCCCCTCCAGGACTTCAATATTGATGGCGTCGGACAGGCCCGTCGTGATGCGACGCTCCTGGGTCTTGCCTGTGCCGTCACGGATGGTCACGAAGCTCGAGTCGTGCCGTTGGGTGATCAGTCGCTCCGGGATGTAGAGGACGTTGTCGCGTCGGGCGATGATCACCTCCGCATTGGCCGAGTATCCAGCGCGCAGCGTCGCCCCTTCCACGTCGGTCAATACGATCTCGACCGGAAACACCGTCGCCTGTTCTTCCTTGTGCGCCTTGAGCCAGATCTTGTCGAGCCGTCCCTTCACGCTCGCGTTGGGTAGCGCGCCGATCTTAATCGTCACCGGCATGCCCGGCTGGAGCCGGCCCACGTCGATCTCGTCGACCGTGCCGCGGAAGATGAGGTCCTTCATGGCGGCCATCCGCATCAGCACCGTGCCCCCTTGATAGGGGGTGAGCGGCACCACGGCGTCGCCGATCTCGATGGAGTCGTCGAGGATGTAGCCGTCGATCGGCGCGCGGACCACCGTTTCCACCCGCTCCCCGCCGGAGTCGACCTTGCCGCCTTCCTGCAACGCGAGCCGCTCCTGCGCGAGCGAGAATTGCGAGCGGGCTTCGTCGACGCGCTGCTGCGCCGTCTCCAGGTCGACGGGAGAGACCAGGTTCTGGCTACGCAATTGCTGCTCGCGCCCCAGTTCGCGTTCCACGTTCTTGAGCTCGATCTGCCGCAGCTCCACGGTGCGGCGCAGCTCCACGATCTCGAGGGGCGTCGGGTTGGGGGTGACCTCGAGCAACGGCTGCCCCTTCTTGACCCAGTCGCCCACGGCCGCGAAGCGCTGTCCGACAACGCCGGAGAGCATCGACTTGACGCTCACCTCCACTCGAGGCTGAATCGTGCCCACTGCGAGGGCTTTGTCGACCAGCGAGCCACGGACGACGGCCACGGCCTTCGGGCCGTCTTTCTTCTTCCCGCTCAACCCTCCCATCGCGGCCATGGCGCCAAGGCCCAGCACCACAACCCCGACCGAGAGGAGAATCATCTGTCCGCGTTTCATCTTTGGACGGCTCCGCGCAGGGGGATGGACGCACTCCATCCGCCCCTACGGGGATGAGCGCCGATCGGTTGCGGAGACTAGTCCGCCGCCTGCTGGTGGGGTGGCTCTTCGTCGGCGAGCAGGCGGAACGACTTCACGGCTCCCGTCAGCTTGTCGGCCGCCTCGGCCAGCTGGTTCGCGGACGAGGCAATCTCCTGGGTCGACGCGCTCTGCTCTTCGCTCGAGGCGGCGATCTCCTGTGCGGATGCGAGCAGGGTATCCGTGCCCTGAGCCATCGTCCCCAGTCGCGTGTTGATCTCTTCCACGAGCGTACGCATCTCGCCGGCCATGTTCGCGATCTCCCGGCTCCAGATGTCGCTGGCTTGAGCCTCGGCCGAGACCGTGCTGAGCCCCTGCGCGGCGGTCTGCGCGGCGTCGCGCGCCACGCCGGTGCCCTTCGCCAGACGCGCCAGTCGCTCCCGCGTCGCCTGCACGCGCTCCAGCACGCCGCGCACCGTATCGGCGGTGTCGGTGGCCGCGGCGGCGGCGACGGACGCGAGCTTCCGCACTTCGTCCGCGACGACGGCAAACCCGCGGCCCTGCGGACCGGCGCGCGCCGCCTCGATCGCGGCGTTCAGGGCGAGCATGTTCGTCTGGGTCGCGACGGCCTTGGTCTGCGTGACGAACTTCTGGATCTCGGACGACGCCTTCGCGAGCGCCTCGGCCTCGGCGACCCCCTTCTCGACTTCCTCGGCCAGCTTCGCGAGTTGCGCCGTGCTCTGATCGAGCACTTCCTTGTTGCGCCGCGCGACGTCGGTCACCGCGGTATTACGCCGGACCGAGTCCTCGGCCCCGGCCGCGAGGATCGTGGCGATCTGAACGATCTTCGCGGCGTCGTCCGCGGCCGCTCGCACCAGCTGCGCCTGATCCGCGGCGCGCTTGCTCAGATCCTGGCACGTGGCGGACATCTCCCCCGTCGACGCGCTCATTTGCTCCGTCGAGGCCGAGATTTCGGTCGCCATCGCCGCCGCCTCGTCGGCCGCGGTCCGGATGGCGCCCACCAGACGACGCAGGGCGACGACCATCGAGTGCACCGACGAGAGCAGGTCGCCCACCTCGGCCGTCCCACCTCGCTCCGTCACGACCGTCACGGAGAGATCGCCTCCGGCGATCCGGCTGGCGATGGCGCCCGCCGCTCTGACGGGTTGCGTCACGCGTATGTTGAGCCGCCGCCAGAACAGGAACAGGAGGGCGAGCGTCGCCCCGAACAACACGACCGTCCAGAGCGCGATGCTCGCCGCGGTACTGCGGGCCGCCGCGTACGCCACCGCCACGGGCTCCCGGAATACCACCCACCACTTGCCGTTCTCCGTCGGCACCGTCACCACCAGCTCGTCTCCCGCGGGGCCGTGCGCGACTACGGTTGCGGGGCGATCCAGGCGTGGCACCAGAGCGGCGTCGGCGAGGGGGTGCAGCACGCCCGCCTTGTCCGCCCCCACGATCTGGATGCCCGCCGAGTCCACGACCTGGACATGCGCGGCGCCGGTCAGCTCCGCCGTCCCGAGGAGCTGCGACAGACGATCGAGCGCGAAGACCGCCTTCAGCACACCGACGGGACGCGCAACCCGGGGCGCGCGGATCGCGATGTCGTACTCGAGCGATACCACGGCCGCCGACGAGTCGTAGCTCGGCGGACCGTCGTAGGCACCGTCCGCCACGGCCCGCTGCCACCACGCCTCGTCGGACTGCACGAAGTCGGAGGTGCGCCCCGACGAGAGCACGTTGTACCCGTGGCTCTCCGTGAAGAACAGCTCGGCGAAGTCGGAGCGCTGGCTGTAATCGTGGAGATAGGTGGCGAGGTCCGGATCCCCGCCCAACTCGCGGCGTTGATTGAACATCCGCTCGAGGGTGGGAATATCGAGCTGTGTCAGGCGCTGGCGTACCGCCTGCTGCGACGCGTCCACCGCCGCCCGCACCACCGCGGGCGAGCGCGCCAGCGCCTCCGCCTCCTGGTGGCGCTCGCGCAGGTAGAGGCTCACGAGGGATGCCACGTGGGACGCGACATCCTGCCCGCGTGCGTTCGCTTGCTGCTGCACGACGCGGGTGGCGCTCCTGCTCGAGAGCAAGGCGAAGGCGGTGACGAGCCCGAAGGCCACGAGAGCCCCCGTGAGGAGGAAGCTCGGCCGGAACTGCCGCGGGCGGCTGGACATGTCGAGGGTCGGGAGCGAAGCTACGCAGGGTTACCCGGCGAGGCAAGCCTGTTTAATTTCATAGACTTATGACTCAGGTGCCGAGTTACGACCCGGCGGCCGTCGAGGCGCGCTGGCAGGAGCGATGGGCGCGCGAGCACGCCAACGAGCCCGATCTCGATCGACCGGAACGGCCGTTTTACAACCTCATGATGTTTCCCTACCCGTCGGCCGAAGGGCTGCACGTGGGCAACATGTTCGCTTTCACCGGGGCCGACATCTACGGGCGATTCAAGCGGCTCTCTGGGCACACCGTGTTCGAGCCGATCGGGTTCGACGCGTTCGGCATCCACTCGGAGAACTACGCGCTCTCGATCGGCACGCATCCGGGGAAGCTCATCCCGCAAAACATCGACACGTTCCGTCGCCAGTTACGGCAGTTCGGCGGCATGTTCGATTGGCGGCACGAGCTCTCGACCACGGATCCCCGCTACTACAAGTGGACGCAGTGGATCTTCTTGCAGCTCTTCAAGGCGGGCCTCGCGTTCCGCAAGAAGGGCGCGGTGAACTGGTGCCCCAAGGACATGAGCGTGGTAGCCAACGAGCAGGTGATCAACGGCTATTGCGAGCGCCACCCCGACACGAAGGTCGAGCTTCGCTACCTCGAGCAGTGGTTCTTCGCGATCAGCAAGTACGCTGAGCGGCTGCTCGAGAACCTCGACTGGCTCGATTGGTCCGATTCGACCCGCACGCTCCAGCGTAACTGGATCGGCCGGAGCGAAGGAGCGGAGCTCGTGATCGAGACACCGGCGGGGTTGAAGCTCACCATCTTCACCACGCGCCCCGACACCGTGTTTGGGGCGACGGCCCTGGTGCTTGCACCCGAGCACCCGCTCGTGGATCAGCTCACTGCACAAGAGCAACGTCGCGCGGTGAACGCGTACCGCCGTGACGCCCAGCGGATGGACCTCGTGTCGCGCAAAATCGCGGCGGACAAGACGAAGACGGGTGTATTCCTCGGCTCGTATGCCCGCAATCCGGCGACCGGTGAGGCCATCCCGATCTGGATCGCCGACTACGTCCTGATGGATTACGGCACGGGGGCGATCATGATCGTGCCGGCCCATGACAAGCGCGACTTCGAGTTCGCGACCCAGTTCAAGCTCCCAATCCGCGAAGTGATCCGCTCGGACCAGCTGCTGCCGAGCGAGACCGAGAACGGAGTCTTGATGAACTCGGGCGAGTTCGACGGGCTCCCCTGCCGCGACGCCAAGCGTCGCATCGTCGCATGGCTCGCGGCCAAGGGGCTCGCCGCCCCCAAAGTTCAGTATCGGCTCCACGACTGGTGCATCTCGCGGCAGCGCTACTGGGGCCCGCCGATCCCGATCATCTACTGCGACCACTGCGGGCCCGTGGGGGTCCCGGAGAAGGATCTTCCGGTCGAGCTCCCCTTCATCGAGGACTTCCGTCCGGATGCGAGCGGGGTGTCGCCGCTCGCGCGCCATAAGGAGTGGTATTTCGTGAAGTGCCCGCAGTGCGGTGCGCAGGGGCGGCGCGAAACGGACGTGTCGGACACGTTCCTCGACTCCGCGTGGTACTACATCCGCTATCCCTCCACCGAGTGTGACGACAGGCCCTGGGACCCGAAGCGCACCACCACCTGGCTTCCGGTGACGAGCTACATCGGCGGGAACGAGCACGCCGTGTTGCACCTCTTGTATTCGCGCTTCATCACCATGGTGCTCCAGGAGCTCGGGCACGTCGCGTTCGAAGAGCCCTTCCCAAAGTTTCGGGCGCACGGGCTCATCATCAAGGACGGCGCGAAGATGTCGAAGTCGCGCGGCAACGTGGTGATCCCGGATGCCTACATCCAGAAATGGGGCGCCGACACGTTTCGCATGTACCTGATGTTCCTCGGGCCGTTTCAAGAAGGCGGCGACTTCCGGGACGAGGGGATCACCGGCATCCGGCGGTTTCTCGACAAGGTGTGGCAGTTGGCGCAGGGGGCTGCGCTGACCCCGGGCGCAAGCCCGGGGTTACCGCCGACCGTGGAGCGGAAGCTCCACCAGACGATCAAGAAGGTGACGGTCGACACGGAGGGGCTCGATTACAACACCGCGATCGCGGCGATGATGGAATACATCAACCTCGTCAGGGAGCAGGGAGTCGGGAGCAGGCCAGCGGTTGAGCCGCTGCTCCTCCTGCTCGCCCCGTACGCGCCGCATGTCACGGAAGAGCTCTGGGCCGCCCTCGGCCACGGGCAGTCGATCTTCCGGGAGCGCTGGCCGGCGTTTGACGAGCGCCTCGCGGCCGCGGGCGAAGTGGAGGTGGTGGTGCAGGTGAACGGCAAGGTCCGCGGGCGCGTGAACGTGAACCGCGGCGCGACCGAGGCGGAGGTCGTCGCCCTCGCCATGCAGGAGGAATCGGTGAAGAAATTCGTGGACGGCAAGCCGGTCCGGAAAACGATCTACGTCCCGGACCGCGTGCTGAACCTCGTGATCTAGGGAATCTTCGCGATCAGGTCGCCCACGACGTAGCCGATGCCCGCCACGCCGAGTCCGACGACGAACATATCGATCCCGCTGCGGATCACGCCGCGACCCGTGAAGAAGCTCCTCGCCGCGCCCACGGCGAAGTGCGAAAGCATGGCGATCGAGAACGCCGTCCACACCGCCGTTCGCCCGGGGAAGGCGAGGAACGGAAACACCGGAATGAACGCGCCCACCGCCGTCGCCACGCCCGTCACCCAGCCCTCCCGGAAGGGTGTGGCATGGGCCTCCCCGATCTTCAGCTCTTCACGGACCTGCTCGTCCAGGGCGCGCTGCGAGTCGCGCATGACCTCCGCGGCCATCTTGCGCGCGATACCCGCCTCGATCCCCTTGGTCTGATAGACCAGCGCGAGCTCTTCCTCCTCCACTTCGGGCATGATGCGGATCTCTTCTTTCTCCATCGCGATCTCGTGCGCGTACACCTCCTGCTCGCTCTTGGCCGCCAGGTAGCCCGAGGCCCCCATCGAGAGGGCGTCGGCGATCATCCCGGCCAACCCAGAGAGCAAGACGAGATGCGGGGCCACGTCCGCGCCGATCACGCCGGCGACAAGACCAAAGTTCGCGGTGAGACCGTCGTTGAACCCGTACACGACGTTGCGCAAGAAGCCCCCCGACCCGGTCTTGTGCCACGGCTCCGCCGCCCGGCCCGCGAGCCCCGCCAACGTCTCGGCGTGCGCCGCCGACTCCTTGGCCAGCTTGAGCGACACCTCGCGGGCGTCGTCGAACCCCGCTTGCTTGTGAAGGTCCATGTACCCCTTCACCTCTTGCCCCTCTTCCCGCAGGAGCAGGGGTAAGAGATAGCCGGGCCCGAAGCGCCGCCCGAACCACGCCCGGAGGCGGGCGTTCAGCGACGGACGGGGACGCCCGACCTTGTGCCCGTGCTCGGCGAGCAGCTTCTCCCACATCTGCACGTGGCGCTCTTCGACGCCCGCGAGCTTGATGTAGACGTCTTTGCGCTTCTGGTCGCGCTCCTGGCCCGCGAGGACCAGGTACAGGAACGCCGCGTCGTATTCGTCCTGCCAGTGCTCGAGCCAGGTGTGGAGCGTGGAGCGATCGAGAGGCATGGCTGGAAGATAGCTGCAACTTACAGAATGGCAATCGGTTAGACACGGCGTCGAGTGTCGACGTGGCACCACGGCCTCGAGCGGCGCCGGTGCTCGACGGCTCTGCGTGACGCCTTCGCGCGACGACCCTCGTACTTGACGCATCTATGTTGTTCAGGAGATGACCATCTCACTCGCCGTTCCTGACATCCTCGTTGCGCGGGCGAAGACGGGCGACCTGGAAGCGCTCGAAGCGCTCTACCGGGCGTTCGAGACGCCCGTCTACAACCTGGCGCTGCGCATGTTGCGCCAGCCCGAGGATGCGGAGGACGTCCTCCAGGAGACGTTCCTCGAGGTCGTGAAGAGCATCAAGCAGTACCGCGGCGAGGGCCATTTGTGGGGTTGGGTTCGGCAGATCACCGTGTCGAAGACGTTGATGCGGATCCGTCGCGGGCAGCTCCGGGACACCGACGAGCTCCACGAGGAGCGCACCCCGGCGAGTGCGGGCTTGGGCGTCGGAAGCGTGCCCGCCCGCATCGATCTCGAGCGGGCGTTCGAGCGGCTGACGCCCACCTCACGCGCAGTGGTGTGGCTGCATGACGTCGAAGGGTACACGCACGAGGAGATCGCGGAGCAGATGGAGCGGACGGTGAGTTTTTCGAAGTCGCAGCTGGCGCGGGCGCACGCCCGGCTTCGCCTGCTGCTTGAAGAGGAGGGAGCGGCTCAATGATGCACTGTACGATGGACGATCTGCTCGCGCTGCAAGCCGGTGAAGCGTCCGGGTGGGCTCGACAGCACGCGGCGGCGTGCCCGGCCTGTCGCGCGGAGCTCGAGGCACTGTATCAGCGCGTGGCGCAGCTCAAGGCACTGCCCGTACACCGGTCGCCGCGGGACCGCTGGCCCGCCGTGCGCGACGCCGTGCTCGCGGAGCGCCGCCGCCGCCGAGAACGCTGGGGCGTGTGGAGCGTGGCCGCGGCGGCCGCGGTTGCCGGGCTGCTGGTGTTCCGTCCATTCTGGACCCCGCCCGCGGTCGGCGCCGACCTGGCGCGGGTCAAGCAGCAGTCGGCCACGCTCGAGCAGCAGCTCCAGCGCTACGAGCCGGATGGGCGCGTGACCACCGGTCGTGAGGCAGCTGTGGCGTCGGCCTTGGAAGATCGTATTGCCGTCATCGACGGCGAGCTGACCCGAGTAGGTCCGGTAGACGTGGGCGCAGATCCCGCGGAGCTCGTCAAACTGTGGCAGCAGCGGGTGGATCTCATGCGGCAGCTCGTGACCGTGCGGGTGACCCGCGCTTCCTACGTGGGGCTGTAGAGCCCGGAGGATATCGCAGATGCAGCGGAAGTTGACTTTCTTGGCGATGGCGGCCCTTGCCGCGGCGCCGATCGTGCTCACCGCCCAGGACACGACGGCTCCTGCCCCTCGTGTCAGGCGGGCGCCGCGGGTGGCGCGCGGCTTCGCCTATACCATGGGTGAGAACCGCGGCCGGATCGGTGTGATCGTGCGGACCGACGCCAACACCGAGTCCGACAAGGTCGGTGCCAAAATCGAGGCGGTGACCCCGGGCGGCCCGGCGGATAAAGCCGGCCTCAAGGTCGGGGACATTATCACGAAATTCAACGGCACGTCGCTCGGCGGCGTACCGTCGGACGACGATGAAGAGTCAGGGCCGGGGAAAAAGCTCGTCGAGCTCGCGCATCAGCTCGATCCTGGTGATACCGTGCAGGTCGAATACCGGCGGGGCACCGACTCCAAGAAGGCCACCGTCGTGGCCGCAAAGCTCGGGGACGGCCGCTTCAGGATGGAGATGGGAGACCCTGGTATCATGGTGATGCCCGGCATGCCCGACATGCATGACATGCCCGACATGAACTTCGACTTCTTCGTCTCTCCGTGGGGCGATCTGAAGCTGGTGAGCCTCAACCCGGATCTCGGCGACTACTTCGGGACCAAAGAGGGGATCCTCGTCGTGAAGGCGCCGGCCGACTCGAGCCTCCCGTTGAAGGGCGGCGACGTCATCATCTCCGTCGGCGGTCGGAAGCCCTCGAGTCCGGAGCACGCCATGCGCATTCTCCGGTCGTACGACAAAGGCGAGACGGTCTCGATCGAGATCCTGCGGAAGCAGAAGCGCATGACGGTGGCCTGGCGGGTTCCGTCGCGCGACGACCGGTTCCGGGTGCGCGAGGAGCGGCACGAGCACGAGCGGGACGAGCAGAGTGCGTGGCGACGGCAGGCGCGACAGCGACTACGCTTCCAGCGCGTGTAAAACAAACGGGGGCCACCATCGCGTGGCCCCCGTTCTCGTTAGCGGATATCAGTTCAGGCGTCGAGCGGGCAGGACTTGATCGAAGGCGCTGAACTCGAAGGGCTTGGGCACGCACGGCCGGCCCGTGGAGGCGAGGAACCCGCGCACGCCGTCGTCCACCAGCTGCCCGGTCGTGAAGATCACCCGTTCGGCGTAGGACGGATCGCGCGCCTTGAGCTCGCCGAACAGCTGCTCCCCGGAGAGGTCGGGCATCCGCATATCGATGATGACGGCGTCGAACGCGTCCTCGCGCATCCGGGCCAGCGCTTCCTTCCCGCTGGCCGTCGTTTCCACCTCGTGACCCCGACTCGACAGATAGCGCTGCAGCGCGACCCGGACTGATGCCTCGTCGTCCACGACCAGCACGTGCAGACGATCGGTGACGGGCTGGGTCGCCGGGGTGCTCAAGAACTCGCCCGTGCCCCGGGGCGCCACGACCGGGAGCTCGATCACGAACCGGGCGCCCCCCTGCGGCGCGTTCTCAGCCCAGATGCGCCCTTCGTGCTCGCGCACGATACCCAGAGAGATCGAGAGGCCGAGCCCCGTGCCCGAGCCGGTCGGCTTCGTAGTGAAAAACGGATTGAAGATGCGCTCGAGCAGGTTGGGCGGGATCCCGGGTCCCGTGTCTTCCACCTCGATCCGAATCAGCTCGCCCGTGCGACGTGTGCGGACGGTGAGGCGCTGCTGGTCCCGCTCCGCGCGCTCCATCGCCTGCTCGGCGTTCGTGATCAGGTTCAGGAACACCTGCTGCAGCTGGTGCGCATCCGCCATCGTTTCCGGCACCTGCTCGTCGTAGTCCCGCTGCACGTCGATGCCTCGGACGCGGAGCTCGTAGCCCCGCAGCTCGAGCGTATCGTCGAGCACCTGGTTGACCGACGTCGGCGTGCGCTCCGGTTTGTGCTGGCGCGCGAAGGTCAGGAGGTTCTGCACGATGCGCGACGCCCGCCGGGCTTCGGCGTAAATCATTTCGGCGGCGGTCCGCTGGTCCGGCGGGAAGCGTTTCTCCGAGAGGAGCAGCTGCGCGAAGGCGGAGATGCCCGCGAGCGGGTTGTTGAGCTCGTGCGCCACGCCGGAGACGAGCTGCCCGATCGCCGACATTTTCTCGGACTGGATGAGCTGCTCCTGCAACATCTTCTGGTCGGTCACGTCGCGGATGACGCAGAGGACCTCTTCGTCCAGCTGCGGCGTCGAGTACGTCACCTGAATCGTGCGGACCTCGCCGTCCTTGCGATAGAAGTTCGTCTCGAACAGGCCGGTCTCCCCGGCGAGCGCCTTTTGGAAATGTCCCAACGCTTTGGGGAGCTCGTCGTCCGGGAGCATGGGGGCGAACCACTGCCCCAGGAGCTCTTCGCGGCGATAGCCCGAGATGATCTCGGCAGCGTGGTTGAACGTGGTGAATCGGCCGTTCGCGTCGAACGTCGCGATCGCGTCCGATGCGGACTCAAACAGGTTCCGGTACCGGGCCTCCGAGCGCGCCAGGGTATCCTGCGCCCGCTTCTGCTCCGTGATGTCGCGCAAGGTGGCGACCGTGCCGAGCAGCTCGCCCTCGAGGACGAGCGGCGTCGTGGCCACTGCCACCACGCGCTCCTCCCCGTCGACCCGCACGACCTTCGTCTCGTAGTGCTGCGCCTCGCCCCCGACGGCTCGATGCTCGCGCTCCGCCACGTGCTGACGCTCGCTCAAGGCGACGAGGTCGTCGATGGGAGTTCCCGCGAGATCTTCGAGCGGCCGCCCGAACAGCTCTGCCGCCGCCCGGTTGGCCGTCAACACCATCCGGTCGACGCCGGTGACGACGACGGCGTCCGCGAGGGCCGCGACGATCTCCCCTGCGACGCGCAGCTGGTCGAACGGCCGGCGTGCCGGCGCCGACTTGGAGGAAGGCGTCGTGGGGCCAATCCCACGCGTCGGTGAAACGCGCCTGCCCTTACTCATGAGTCGTAGGAAGCCACCATCGCACCCTTCATCAGCACCAGGCTCTTCAGCGCCGAGTCCGTCACGCCTTGCGGCCCCTCGCCGCGCTTGACGCAGTTCTTGATGATCTCGAGCGCGTGGATGGGGTGCTCATCGTCGTACTTCGCGTGCTCCTCCAGCCACCAGCGCCCGCGCGGTCCGATCTTCTCGTTCTTGGCGAGCCCGCGTAGCGCCTTCTCGGAGATCTTCTGCGCCACGCCTTCCACGGCGTAGTTGGTCGCCGACACCGCCGCGCCGAAGCTCGCGTTCCGGCACATGTCGGTCAGATAGGCGTGGAACTCCTTCACGTCGGGGATCATCGGCTCGGGCACCTGGAACCGCTCCTTGGGGACGTTAAAGCCGTCGCCCATCGCTCGCCACATCGCGTCGTGCCGCTTCTCCACCCGGATGTTGTCCCGGAAGAACGGCTTGCCGTCCTCGGGCGACCGGTCGAGCAAGAGCTGCAGCCACTGGGGAAAGTCCCGGATGATCGGGTAGAACGCCACGAGGAAGTTCTGAATCCGGCCGTCCGCCAACTGGTTCTCCGAAGCGTCCACGATCACGCGCGTGTCGAGGATCGCTTCGCGGCTCGGATCGAGCGCGGCATCCAGGTCGGCCACCCATTTGGGGTGGGGGGTCACCTGCACGGTCATCTGGTCTCCTTCCAGGGCGCGAGCGAGGGATAAAAAAGGGCCTGGCGCGGGCTCCAAATGTAGCGCCGTGGCCCTTCCGCACAATTTGCCATGCGACCTCACAACTTGTGGGAAGAGAATCGATTGGGCTGTGAGCGTCGTTACTAGTTGACACGATATATCGTGTCGCTATATCTTGACGTTACATCGCAAACGGAGCGCTAAGTATGGCGAGGGAATTCAGTTGGGACCGGTTCGCCTTCGGGTTCGGCCCGCGGGGGTTCTTCTGGGCCGGTCCACGCGGACGCCGGCGTCGCTGGTTCGAGTCGGGCGATATGAAGTACGTGATCCTCAAGCTGCTCAAGGACAAGCCCCGCCACGGCTACGAGGTCATGAAGGAGCTGCAGGAGCGGCTGCACGGCTGCTACTCGCCGTCGCCGGGAACCGTCTACCCCACGCTGCAATGGTTGGAAGACGAGGGCCTGGTGGTCGCCAAGGAGGTCGAAGGCAAAAAGGTATACGAGATCACCGATGCGGGACGGCAGTTTCTCGAGGAGCACCGCGACGTGGTCGACGACATTTTCGAGCGCGTGCGTGAGGCCGTAGACAGCACGCTCGGCGGCAAGATGGCGGATGTCAACCGCTCACTGGGGCGATTGGTGAAGGCGGTCTACCGTACCGGGTGGCGGTCCCGCGACGAAGCGACGCGAGAGGGCCTCGTCAAAATCCTTGACCGGGCTATGGCCGAAGTGGAAGCGCTCGTCGACGCCGGGCGCTCCGCCGGTACGGCGGCTTTATGACGACGCGGTCAGCTCAGCCTGGTGCTCGATAATCCTGCCCACCAGCCCGTAGCGGCGCGCCTCTTCGGCGGTCAGCCAGAAGTTACGCCGGGTGTCCTCCTCGATCCGCTCGAGGGGCTGTCCGGTCTGCTGGGCGAACACGCGATTGAGCCGGTCCCGCATCTTGAGGATCTCGCGGGCCTCGATCTCGATATCGCTCGCGGAGCCGCCCGCGCCACCCGCGGGCTGGTGGAGTAGGAATCGGGTGTTCGGGAGGCAGAACCGGTCCTCACGGGGGACCGCCACGTAAATCAGGGCGGCGATACTCGCCACCCATCCGGTCCCGACCATCCGGACCCGGGGACTCAAGAACCGCACCAAATCGTGGATCGTATCGCCCGCCTCGACGTGCCCGCCCTGGGAGTTGATGAACACGGTGATGTCGTCGCTCGATTCGCCGGCCAGCGCGAGGAGCTGCGCCGTCACGTCCGCCGCGACCCGCTGGGTGACCTCTCCGCTCAGGATCACCGTCCGGGCGCGGAACAGCCGCTCGGCGATCAGGTTGTAGGGTGGAACCAAGGACGACTCGAGAGGCGTCAGCTCTTCCATGAGGACTCCGCGGTTGGGATCTACGTAGTAGTGCTCCGGCGGTGCGCGAGTTCCGTGAGCGCGCGCGTCACGTACACGCGCGTCATCTGCTTCCGCCACGAAAGATCGAAGTCGGTGTTGTCCATGGGCTTCGCTGGGCGGTACGCCGCGTCGGCGGCCGCCGCGATCGCTTCCGGTGCGAGGGTCGATCCGCGCAGCGCGGTCGCGGCCTCAGGAATCTCCTGCGGCCAGCTGGCGACACCGCCGAGCACCACTCGGGCGTCCGCCACCCTGTCCCCGTCCCCCTCCCCCTCCCCCTCCCACCGCACCCACGCGGCCACGCCGAGCACCGGAAAGTCGAACGAGCCCCGACGCCGCAGCTTGTGGTACACGGCGTCCCAGGCACCCCGGGCCGCGGGGGGGGGGAGCCGCACTTCGACGAGCACTTCGTCGGGCTGCTTCGTGAGATAGTTGATGCCGTCGTTGTTGTAGAATCGCGCCGCGGGTACGACGCGCTCACCCGCCGGGCCCGCCAGCAAGTACTCCGCGCCCAGCGCGACCATGACCGGGGCGATATCCGACGACGTGACCGCCCAACAGCGCGGCGACGAAGGTGCCACCCAGCAGATGTGGCCGTCCTTCTTCATGCAAAAGTCGATCGCCTTTCGCCACTCGTACGTCTGATCGTAGTAGTTGCAGCGCGTATCGAGGCAAAGGTTGCCGCCGAGGGTCCCCATGTTGCGGAGGAGCGGAGTCGAGACGAGAGTGGCGGCCTGTACAACCGCTGGATAACTGCGACGGAACGACTGAAGGACGGAAAGTTCGCTCAGTGTGAGGCCTGCACCTAGCACGGTCCCAACCGTCGCCTTGAGTTCCGGGACTCCCATCAGCGAAATCACCGTCTTCGGCTCCTGCTGCCGCCGCTTCATATTCGGATACAAGTCCGTTCCGCCGGCGACATACGTGCCCTCAGGCCCCGCGTCGGACTTCATGCGCAGGGCTTCACTCAGCGTGGTGGGTCGCAGGTAGCGGAATGACGGAAGCCTAAGCATGCCGTCCGAGCGTCCGACCGACCGACTGTCCGGCCGCCGTCCCATCTCCGCCCTCCCAGGGCGGGGGCACGCGGGTCGGCTCGGGCCAGGGGATTTCCGGGAAACGAGTGGGTCCAAAGCGGGGCTCCTCGCCCTTGTCCTTGCGACGCAGCGCCTTGAACACCTTCTCGGGCGTGATCGGCACCTCGTCGATGCGCACGCCGACGGCGTCGTACACCGCGTTCGCCACCGCCGGCGGCACGGGCAGGAGTGGGCCCTGGCCGCACTCCTTGGCGCCGAACGGCCCATTCGGATCGGGGTCTTCTACGACATAGGTGACCACATCGCACATCTCGAGCGTGGTCGGACTCTTGTACTCGAGCAGACTGGGAATCTTGTGGACGACGTTGCGGTTGCCGCGGTAGGCCATCTCCTCCATGAGCGCTTCGCCCAGTCCCATGTAGACGGATCCCTCGATCTGGCCCATGACGCTCGCGGCATTGATCACGCGCCCGACGTCGTGGGCGATCCAGATCTTCGGGACGCGCACGATGCCGGTGGCTGGATCCACATCGACGAGGGCGACGCACGCGCTGTAGGAGTATGCAGGCGACGGGCCCACGCCGGCACCACGGTAGCGTCCCGCCGACCGCGGCGGCGTGTACGAGCCCACCGTGCCCACCGTGCCCTCCGCGGCTTCCGCGAGCTGCACCGCCTCCGCAAAGGCGACCCCGTGCTCGGGTTGCTCGACGTCGAATACGCGGCCATCCGCGAAGGCGATGCGCTCCGCGGGCACCTCGAGCTTGCGGGCGACGTGCGGAGCGATGAGATCCCGCGCGCGCTCGGCCGCCTGGATCGCCGCGTTCCCGGTCATGAGCGTGACCCGGCTGGAGTAGCTCCCTAGATCCACGGGCGTGAGGTCGGTGTCGCCGGTGACGATGGCGATGTGCAGCGGGTCGAGGCCCAACACTTCGGCGACGATCATCGCGAGAATGGAATCCGAGCCCTGCCCGATCTCGGTGGAGCCGCAGAAAACGGTCACGCCGCCGCCGCGGTCGCACTTGAGCTGCACGCCCGAATGCGGCATGGCGTTCCAATAGATCGGCAGGCCAGCACCGGTGATGTACGAGGAGCACGCCAGGCCGATCCCCTGCCCGTACGGAAGCCTCTTGAAGCGACGTTTCCATTCCGAACCGGCCACCACCTTCTCGATGCAGCGTCCCAGACCCATCGTGCCGACGCGCAGCCAGTTGGCGGTGAGCGAATTGGGCGGCACGAGATGGCGCAGCCGGAGCTCGGCCGGATCCATTCCCAGCTGTTCGGCGAGCTTATCGAGGTGGACTTCGAGCGCGAATCGTGGCTGTGGCGTCCCGTGCCCGCGCTTCGGCCCGCACGGAGGCTTGTTCGTGAACGCTCTCGCGCCCTGGAACTTGTACCGGGGAATCGGATACGTGACGGTCTGCAAAGCGCCGGTGTAGTACGTGCTCGCGACGCCGTAGGACCCGTAGCCGCCGCCATCGAGCAGCGACTTGAAGTGCATCCCCGTGATGGCGCCGTCCTTCTTCACGCCCGTCTTCACCCACATCAGGGTGGGATGGCGCCCTCGGTGGCAGTAGAACACTTCTTCGCGCGTGAGCGTGATCTTGATCGGCCGGCCGGTGAGCATGGCGAGCTTGGCGACTACGACCTCGTGGCTGAAGGGGTCGCTCTTGCCGCCGAAGCCGCCGCCGTTGGGGCAGGCGATCACGCGGATGCGCGCCGCCGGGAGCTCGAGCACCTTCGCCAGCGCCCGATGCACATAGTGCGGCGTTTGAGTCGAGCTCCAGACGGTCAGCCTGCCACCCGGCGACCAATCCGCGGCGGCCGCGTGCTGCTCCATCGGCAGGTGGGTGTTCCCCTCGAAGAAGAAGGTGTCCTCGCGCACCAGGTCGGCTTCCCGGAATCCCGCGTCGACGTCGCCGAACTCGAGATCGATCAGCTTGTGGATGTTGCCCGCATCGGCGTAGTCGTGGATCGCGGGGTCGGGATGCTCCACGGCGTCGATCGCATCGGGAAACGCGCGGAGCGGCTCGTATTTCACGTCGATCAGGTCGAGCGCCGCAGTGGCGATCTCCTCGGTGGTCGCCGCGACGGCGGCGACGGGGTCGCCTACAAAGCGCACTTTGTCGAGCGCGAGCGCATGCTCGTCCTGGCTGACCGGGAGTATTCCGAACGGAATGGGGAGGTCTTTGCCGGTGAGGACCGCCTTGACCCCCGGCAGCGCTCGGGCCTTGGACGCGTCGATGGCGGTGATGCGGGCGTGGGGATGAGGGCTCCGCAGCAGCTTCGCGTACAGCATGCGGGGCAGGAACAGGTCGTCGGCGAAGCGGGTCGCGCCGGTGACTTTCGCGGTCGCGTCGACCTTGCGGAGTGCCGTTCCGACCACCCGGAATTGCATCCCCTTTCCGTCGTTCCGTCGTTCCGTCGTCTTTTTCTTACGGCTGCCCATACAGCGTCTCCCGCGCCGGCTCCGCCTTCTCGCCCCGCATGCGTGCGGCGGCCAACTCCACCGCTTCGTAGATCTTGATGTAGCCCGTACAGCGGCAGAGGTTGCCGGCGAGCGCCTCCTTGATCTGCTCGCGCGCGGGGTGCGGGTTTCCGGCCAAGAGCGCGTCGGCCGTCAGGAGAAACGCCGGCGTGCAATACCCACACTGCGCGGCTCCCAGCTCGGCGAACGCCTCCTGCAGTGGATGCAGCAGGCCGCCGTCGGCCATCCCCTCGACGGTTTTCACGCGCCGCCCTGCGCACGCAAGACCCAGGACCAGGCAGGAGAGCACGGGCGTGCCGTCGACCAGGACGGTGCAGGTGCCGCACTCCCCCAGCTCGCAGCCGTGCTTGGTGCCCGTGAGCCCGAGGTCCTCACGCAGGACCTCGAGCAACGTCTTGTGCGGCGCGAAGGCGACCTCGACGGGCTCGCCGTTCACGTCGAGGGCGATCTTCGCTTTGGCGTCGGGCATGGTTCCGAAACGTAATCTTGATTAGCGGACGAAGGGGCGCCAGCTTTGGGGCCCAAACTCAAGACTCGGAGTACACATGCGAAAGGCGACGGACAGACGGAATGACGGAAGGTGGATGAGGGAGCTGGCTTTGGTTCTCGCAACACTTTCCGTCCTTCCGTCCGTCCGTCGCCTTTCGGCTCAAGATTACCGGGCGCAGGCCCTGCGGATCCTCCGCACCGTCCCTCTCATCGACGGGCACAACGACATCCCGGACGCGATCCGGGGTCGCGGCGGGCTCGACTCCGTGGATTTCGCGGTCGACCAGCCGAAGCTCATGTCCGACATTCCCAAGCTCCGCGCCGGGGCAGTGGGCGCCCAGTTCTGGGCCGCGTACGTGCCGGTCACGACGATTCACGCCGGGGAGCACCCGGCGGTGTACGCGCTCGAGCAGATCGATCTCGTGCACCGGCTGTGCCGCAAGTATCCCCAGGCGCTCGCGATGGCGCTGACCGCGGCCGATATCGAGCGGAATTTCAAGGCGGGCAAGGTTTCATGTCTGATCGGGATCGAGGGTGGTCACGCGATCGAGAACTCGCTCGGCGCGCTGCGGATGTTCTACCAGCTCGGCGTGCGGTACATGACCCTCACGCACTGGGAGACGATCGACTGGGCCGACGCCGCGACCGATAGCGCCAAGCACAATGGCTTGACGCCGTTCGGGGAAGACGTGGTGCGGGAGATGAACCGGCTCGGCATGCTGGTCGATCTGTCCCACGTATCCGACGCCACGATGGTGGACGCCATTCGCGTATCGCGCGCACCGGTGTTCTTCTCCCACTCCTCGGCGCGCGCCCTGTGCAATCATGTGCGCAACGTGCCCGACTCCATCCTCAAGATGGTGAAGGCGAACGGTGGGGTGGTGATGGTGAACTTCAATCCAGGGTTCGTCTCGGAAGCGGTGCGGGTGAACGAGGACAGCATGGCGGCGCGGTCTCGCGCCCTGCGGGCCGCGGGCGTGGATACGGCCACAATCGCCGACTCCGTGAAGGTGTGGACCGCGCGCGGTCCGAAGGCCACGCTGCAGCAGGCGGCGGACCATATCGAGCACATTCGCGACGTGGCCGGCATCGACCACGTCGGCCTGGGCTCGGACTTCGACGGCATCACCGAGGTGCCGGTCGGACTCGAGAATGTGTCGAAATTCCCGGATCTGATCGGGGAGCTGCTGAAGAGGGGATGGAAGGAAGAGGACGCCAGGAAGGTTGCCGGACTAAACGCGCTTCGCGTGCTTCGAGCAGCAGAACGAGTGGCGGTGGAGATGAGGAAAAGCAAAGGCTAGACGCGTCTCGCCGTTGCAGGTGCTGTTTTCTGCTGTGCTGACCCATCAAATCCTGTCCTTGTCATTTCCCCCCAAACGTGCTGGTATCTCCACACCGTAAAGAACGCCTTCAACCGCCACCACACCGTGCGCTGGCGATACCCGAAGTTCTCGAGCGTCGCGAACGCCAGGAGACGGAGCAAGTCCCCGAACCGCCGATAGCGACGGAAGCTCGCCTCTTCGAGCACCACGGCCCATAGCGACAGCAGCATGCCGTAGCCCCACGCGACGAGTATGAACAGCAGGGCGAAGCCGACGTTCACACTGCCGAGCGCGAGACCGGCGACCGTGATCACGTACCCCAGCACCTCGATCAACGGGGCCAGGGCCTCGCCGAACGTGTAGAACGGCACGGCGATCAAGCCCACGCGGCCGTACCGCGGATTGAACAGCATGGTCTTGTACGTCCACATCGCCGCCAGGAGGCCGCGATGCCAGCGCTCGCGCTGCTGCGCGAGCACCTTCGCGGATTCCGGCACTTCGGTCCACGCGACGGGGTCCGGAATGAAGGGCATCTCGTAGCGGACGTGCCGCTGCAGCAGGTAGCGGTGTAACCGGACGACGAGATCCAGATCTTCGACGACGCTCGCCGTGCGGTAGCCGTTGATGGCGAGCACATCCTCTTTGCGGAACAGGCCGAATGCGCCCGAGATGATGAGGTTGCCGCCCAGGCGATTCCAGCCCAGCCGCCCGAAGAGGAACGCCCGCAGGTATTCGACGACCTGGACGCCCGGGAGGAAGCGGCGCGGCACGCGGGCGTCGGTGACGCGACCGTGCTCCACGATGCAGCTGTTCGCCACGCGCACGGTCCCGCCCACGGCGGCGATGTGGCGGCCGAGCAGGAACGGCCGGGTGAGCCGGAGGAGCGCGTCGGGCTCGATCAGCGTATCGGCGTCCACGGCGATGACGAGCGGGAAGCGGCTGGCGTTGATCGCGGCGTTCAAGGAATCCGCCTTCCCGCCGTTCTCCTTGTCGAGCACCACCAGACGTGTGCGGGTGCGCGACCGGTACACGCCGCGGAGCGGGCGCGTCGCGATCCCCTCGGGATAGGTCCGAGGGACCTCGTACAGGTCGAACGCCTCCCGCAGCCGTTCGAAGGTATCGTCTTTGGAACCGTCGTTGACGACGATCACCTCGAAGCTGCGGTACTCGAGGGTGAGGATCGCGGTGACGCTCGCCTGAATGGTGGCGCGCTCATTGTAGGCGGGCACGAGGATCGAGATGGGCGGCAGCGCGTCGCTCTGCATGATACGCTGGAAATCGTCGTCCTCGGCGAGTCGCGTCTGCTCCCAGATCTCGGGGATCGAGAGAATCAGGAGCAGCGCGTAAAACGAGTTGAGCGCCAGGAAGTACACGAGGATCACGTAGCCGCCGCTCGCGAGGATCTCTCTCACGTGGCGTACTCCGCCAGGGCCTGGGCCGAGAGACCGAGGACCAGGCGCGCCATGTCGCGCGCGCCCTGATCGGGACCGTGCTCGTCCTGCAGCAAGACGTCCCGGCCGATGCTTCCGAACCGAGTGAGCGCGAGGCCCGCGCGAATCCGGACCCACCATTCCGAATCGCGGAGAGCGTTTCGCACCAGGGGCAGCGTGGCCCGATCGGTGATCATGCCCAGCGACCGTACGACCTGGGCCCGGACGGCCCACGCCTCGTCGCGGACCAGCTTTGTCAGCGCCGCGATCGTGGCGGGGTGGGGAAACGCGCCGAGCCCCCGCGCCGCCTGCACGCGAACCTCCGGGTTGGCGTGCCCGGCGAGCGTGGTCAACGACTCCCGCAGCGCGGGCTCATTGAGGCGGGCGGCGAACTCGGTGAGGCGCGGCAAGGCGGGGTCGTCGGTCCGCTGGAGCATTTTGAGCAGGAGCTGCACCACCACGGGTCGCGAGCGGCGGAGCATGCCCGCGTAATAGGCGCCGACGGTGGGCGCGAGGCGCGGCAAGCGCTCGAGTGCGGCGGTCGTGAGCGCCGGGCTCTCGAGCCGCTCGAGCGTAGCCACGGCGGCGATGTGCACGGCGGGATTCGCGTCGTGCAACAGCTTGAGAACGCTCGAGGTGTCTTCCGTCGTCGCGGCCACGGCAAAGAAGCGCGCCGCCTCGAGCCGCTTCCACCAGCGCCCGGACGAGGCGTTCGAGCGGACCATCCTGGCCCACCAATGGCCGCGTAGCGCGGCCGCGAGCTGCCGCCAGCGATCACCCGGGACGCGGGCCGACCAGCTCACGAGGGCATCCACCGCGAGCGGGATCGGCAGGCGCGCGAGGTTCACCAGCACGCTCCCCAGGTCCGTCGAGCCGAACGCCCACTTTTGCATGGCCGCGTTCAGGCGGAGCACGCGTGGATGGAGCCGGGCGCGCCGCCGCAGCCGGAACCAGCGGTTGAGGATGATGAGAATGATGAGGGCGACGAGGAGCGCCCCCTGCGCGATCGCCACCACTGCGAGAAAGTGGCGACTCGTCACTTTCCCACCCAGCGGCGGACCTTCTCGAGCGCGACGCGCAGGCTGATCGGTTTGACGAGGTAATCCAAGGCCCCCGCCTCGAGCCCGCGTAATTGCTCGCTCTCGTCGCCATGAACAGTCGTGAACACCACGCGATACGCTCCCGGGCGCTCGCGCTGGAGCGCGGCCAAGATCGAATAGCCGTCGAGCGCGGGCAGGTCCACGTCGAGCAGCAACAGTGGATGCGACCGACCGATATCGATGGTGAGGAGATGATCGAGCGCGTCGCGTCCGTTGCGAAAGGAGGAGAAGTGGTAGCCGCGGGAGCGCAAGCCATACTCGAGCAGCTCGGCGAGCGCCGGATCGTCCTCCACGACGATCACATCCGGGACCCCCGTCCCTTCCTCCGCACCCACTTCGGCTGTCGTGGATGGCGTGCGCGACGCCCGGGGACCGTGGTCGCTGCCCGCTGCGGGCGCTTCGAGCCCCAGGCCCTCGGCGAGGCGGCCGATAAACCATTGGGCGACGGAGCCGCGGTCGGCGTCCACATCATCGGGCCGGGCCGCCCAGTCTTTCACCGTTGCTTCCATTCCGGCCGCGAGGCGCGAGACTCCCCAGAAGCCGTACGAGCCCGCCGACCCGTGGATCTTATGGGTCTCACGTCGCAACGCGTCGAGCGCCTCGCGGTCGTTCCCGGCGGCGGCGAGCCGCTCCGCGAGGTCCGTCAGGAGGCCGAGCTGCTCGCGCATGCCCTGGAGGTACTCCTCGAGCAGGCCCGGCGGCAGCTCGGGAGGCGACGCCGAATCCGCAATCATGCACCAAGATGTGAGAACCCGGAGCGAAAATGCCATAGCGCCGGGTTATCTTGGCGTGGGTCGCCTATGACCGAAGCCGATACCGTTGGGCTGTGCCGTTCCTGCCGCTGGATGCGCACCGTGGTGAACCGGCGCGGGTCCACGTTCTACCGCTGCGGACGGGCGGACTGGGACGAGCGCTTCCCCCGGTATCCGGCGCTCCCGGTCCTGGAATGCAACGGGTACGAACAGGCAGGTCCGGACACCGGAAAAGGGGGAGGGGAGAGGGGAGAGGTTCGCTCCGATTAGCTACCTCTTCCCTCTCCCCTCTCCCCCTTTTTCCGAGCGCTTTTTTGAGCACAATGCGTAGTTCTGCTATTGCGCGGCCGGTTCGAACTTCCCACCTTGGGGCCGCGCCCTGACCCGTTTCGCCGAGGACCTTCGTGGCTCAACAGCGTTCGCTGGAGCGCGCCAAGCTGTTCTTCTTCCGCCACTTCGAGCGGATTTTCGTGCTGTTGCTGGTGCTCGCCATGGTCGCGATCCACGACCTGGTCGACCAGAAGTTCGCGTTCTTGAGCTTCTATTATCTGCCGATGATTCTCGCCGGCTTTTACGGTGGCCGGCGGTTCGCCGTCATGGCGGGTGTGTTCGTCGTCGCGCTCGTCCTCTTCTATCAGTATGTGCAAGGGCTCGACATGCTCCCTGGTTTCTACGCGGACGCCCTGTTCGCGCTGATGCCGTGGGCCGGGTTCCTCATTCTCACCGGATACGTGGTCGGCGGCCTGGCGGAGCAACGCGAAGCGCGGCTGGCCGAAGTGAAAAACGCGTACCTCGCCACCCTCGAGCTCCTGACCTACCACATCGAATCCACGGAGCGCCATCAGCAGGGGCATTCGAACCGCGTCGCCGACGTGGCGGCCGCGATCGGCCGGGAGCTCAACCTCCCCGAGGACACGATCGAGAATCTGCGGGTCGCCGCCCTGTTGCACGAGGTCGGCACGCGCGATCAGCGCCTGCTACGGCTGCTCTCGCGATCGGTCAGTGATTCATCGGTGGGCGTGGCGCGCGCCATGCGCGGCGCAGCCGAGATCATCGGCGAGTACGGCCACTATTACGAGATCGTGGGTGAAGACTGGGACATCGAAGCGCTGCCGCTGCCGATGGCGGTGAAGATCCTGGCGGTCGCGGACGCGTTCGAAACCCTGCAGATGGCGACACCCGTCCGCCCGGCGTTTCCCAAGTGGAGCGCGCTCGAGGAAGTCGAGAAGGGAGCGGGGAAGACGTTCGCGAAGGACGCCGTACGGGCGCTGCGCACGGTATCGGCGCGGCCCGAGGCGACGGCGGACCAGCAGCCTGGATTGCGCGTCGTTTAGTCGCCGGGACCGGGGAGCGCCTTGGGGTCCCGCCGGCCGCTCGCGACGCCTCCCGCGACGCCCGCGCCGAACGCCGCCGCGGTCCACATCGTGACTAAGGGGAGTGCCGCCACCGGGAGGGCGACGACGGCGGCCGCGACGCCCGCGATGAGCGGGGCCACCGGCTTCTGAATCGCATCGACGTAGCGCAGCCGGCGACGCACGAAGTTCCGCGCGCCCACGAAGCCGCCTCCCAACGCCGCCACTCCAATCAACAGACCGAGCATTTCGTCTCCTTGTCGCGCGCCCTACGCGCCCGCGCGCCGGGGAGTTTCCCGCCGTGCCAGCCTTTCGGAAATGTGTTCGAGTTCTGTGCGAAAACCAGTGGACGCGGGGCGAGGAGTCGGGACCGAGGCTAGCTTTGGAGTTGATGATGCCGCGCATCGCCGCCGCGCTGATCGCGCTCGGGCTCCTGTCCACCAGCCCGCTCCCGCTCGCTGCCCAGAACCTGCGGGTGCCCTACCAGATGTTCACCCTGCCCAACGGCCTTCAGGTCATTCTGCACGAGGACCACTCGGTGCCGGTGGTCGCGGTGAACACGTGGTTTCACGTCGGCTCGGCCGACGAGCAGCCCGGGCGCACCGGCTTCGCGCACCTGTTCGAGCACATCATGTTCATGGGCTCCGAGCATGTCCCCACGGGAGAGTTCGACCGCCAGCTCGAAGCGGCGGGCGCGGACAACAACGGCTCGACCACCGAGGATCGGACGAATTACTACGAGGACGGACCGGCCAACGCGCTCGCTCTGATGCTGTATCTGGATTCGGATCGCTTGGGTTTCCTGCTCCCCGAAATCACGCCCGACAAGGTGGACCTGCAGCGGGGCGTCGTGCAAAACGAGCGGCGCCAGAGTTACGAGAACCGGCCGTACGGGTTGGCCCAGGAGAACATTCTCCAGCGCCTCTATCCCGCCGACCATCCCTACCACTGGCCGGTGATCGGGTCGATGGCGGACCTTCAGGCGGCCACCATCGAGGACGTGCGACGGTTCTTCCAGACGTACTACACGCCCAATAACGCGACCTTGGCGATCGCCGGCGACATCACGGCGCGAGATGCGCGACGGCTCGTCGAGCGGTACTTCCGCGACATTCCGCGTGGGCCCGCGGTGACGCGCCGGCCGCCGCCCGCCGTTCAGGTTCCGGACGTCGTCAATGCCGTGATCGAAGACCGCGTTCAGGTACCGCGCGTGTACGATGCGTGGCACACGGTCAAGGCCTTCGCTCCGGACGACGCCACGCTCGACGTCGTGGCAAACGTGCTGGCGGGCGGCCGCTCATCTCGGTTGTACCGCCGGCTCGTGTACGAGCTGCAGATCGCCACCGACGTGATGGCGCTCCAGGACGGCAGCCGCATCGATGGTAAGTTCGAGATCTACGCGACCGCTCGCCCGGGTCACGCGCTCGGTGAGCTCCAAAAGGTGATCGACGAGGAGGTGAAGAAGCTCGCGGACCAAGGCCCGACCGTGCGCGAGGTGGAGCGCGCGCAAAACAGTTTCGAGGCGCAGTTTCTTTCGCGCATGGAACAGGTGGGTGGCAAGGCGGACCAGCTCAACTTCTACAATTATTTCGTGGCGACCCCGGACTACTTCCAGAAGGACCTGGATCGGTATCACAAGGTGACCCCGGCAGCGGTCCAGAGGGCGACGCGTCGGTATCTCGCGGATGTGCCTTGTGTGCTCCTCAGCGTCGTGCCACTCGGGAAGCGGGAGTTGGCTGCCCCCGCGGTTATTCATCAGGAGGGAAAGTGAGATCGGCCGGCGTTGTGGCGCTCATGCTCCTCGGTCGAGGAGCCGTGCCGAGTCTGAGCGCCCAGGTGGATCGCTCCAAGCCGCCGACCCTGCCGCCACCACCCGCTCTCAAGCTTCCAGCGATTCGGACCGCGAAACTCGACAACGGGCTCGAGCTGACCGTCGTCGAAATGCACAAAGTGCCGGTCGTGGACGTGCAAGTCATGGTCGACGCCGGGGCCGCGCGCGATCCCACGGACGCCCCGGGGCTCGCGACGTTCACTGCCGGGATGCTGCAGCAGGGAGCGGGGACGCGGGGGGCGCTCGAAGTCGCGGACGAGGCCGCGTTCCTCGGCGCGGCGCTCAACACCACCGCGTCCTTCGACATGGCGGTGGCATCGGTGCACGTGCCCAAGCGACGGCTCGAGGCGGCCCTCGACCTCCTGGCCGACGTCGTGCTGCGGCCCACGTTTTCCGATTCAGAAGTGAACCGG
Source organism: Gemmatimonadales bacterium (assembly GCA_035577025.1). Classification (GTDB taxonomy): domain Bacteria; phylum Gemmatimonadota; class Gemmatimonadetes; order Gemmatimonadales; family GWC2-71-9; genus AG41. The sequence continues at coordinate 1,601 of DATLVU010000082.1, read as the reverse complement.
CAGCGCGAGCTCCGCGGCGCCCAGCTGGTACAGCAGCGCGACGAGCCCGTCGCCGTGGCGAGCGTCGCGTTTCCGGCGATCGTCTTCGGGGCGGCCCATCCGTACGGGCATCCCTTGAACGGTACAGACGCCGCGACGGCGGCGCTCGCGCGCCCGCAGGTGGTCCAGTTCTACCGGACGTATTACCGGCCCACCGGCGCACGCGTCCTGGTCGTGGGCGACATCAACCTCGCCGAGGCACGGAAGCTCGTGACCACGCGCTTCGGCGCCTGGGACAAGGCCGACGTCCCCGCATTCCCGACGGCTCCCGCCCCCGCCCCCGCCGCCCGGACCGTGTACCTGATCGACAAGCCGGGCGCGGCGCAATCGGTGATCCGGATCGGCCACGTCGGCCCGCCGCGCACCACACCCGACTGGTATGCGTTGGAGGTGTTGAACACGATCCTCGGCGGCGCGTTCACGTCCCGGTTGAATCAGAATCTGCGTGAGACCCACGGCTACACGTACGGAGCATTCTCGCAGTTTGCCGCGCGGCGTCTGTCGGGGGCGTTCGTCGCGCTCGCGTCGGTGGTGACCGCGAAGACCGATAGCTCGCTCATCGAATTCCTGAAGGAGCTCCGACGGATTCGCGACGAAGCGGTGCCCGCGACGGACCTGAACAAGGCCAAGGCCTACGTGACCCTCGGATTACCGGGCGACTTCGAGACGACGGGCGGTGCGGCGGCCCGGTTCCGCGATCTGCTCGCGTATGGATTGCCGCTCGACTACTACGACCAGTACATCCAGCGTATCAACGCGGTGACGGCCGACGATGTGCAGCGGGTGGCGCACCGCTACATCGATCCGGACCATTTCGACATCGTGGTGGTCGGCGACAAGAGTCAGATCGAGGCGGGTATCAGGGCCTTGAACGAGGGGCCCGTGGTGTATCGCGACGTGTGGGGGCAGGAGATCAAGTAGATCACCAGCGGATCGCGGCGCTCGCCCAGGTGAAGCCGGACCCGAACGCCGTAAAGAGCAGCAGGTCGCCGCGCGCAATGCGCCCCGCGCACACCGCCTCGTGCAGCGCGATCGGAATCGACGCCGCGGTCGTGTTGCCGTACTTCTCGATGTTGGCGTAGACCTGATCGTCGCGCAGGCCGGTGGCCTTCTGCACCATCTCGATGATGCGCAGGTTCGCCTGGTGGGGAACCAGGAGCGTGATGTCCGCGGGGGTGAGACCGTTGGCCTGGAGGGCGGTCGCCACGGACTGCGGCATTAGCAACGACGCGTACTTGAAGACCTCCTTGCCTTCCATCACCGGCCGATGCTTCCCTTGGCGCAGCAGCTCCTCGCTGACGTAGGGATCGTGCGCCAGTCCGGGCGCGTCTACCCAGAGCTTCTCCGCGTGCCGGCCGTCGGCGAACAGGTGGGTCGAGAGCACACCGCGCTGCGGGTCGTCCGTCGGGCCGAGGATCACGGCACCCGCGCCGTCGCCGAACAGGACCGCCGTGTCGCGCCCGCGCGTCGTCTTGTCGAGCCCGCGGGAGTGCACTTCGGCGCCCACCAGCAGCACGCGCTTGTACTGGCCGGTCCGAATCCAGGCGTCGGCCACCGAGAGG
>DATLVU010000081.1:0-14671 GCA_035577025.1 Gemmatimonadales bacterium | reverse complement strand
CTCGACGAGACGCTCGCGCTCCCCACCGAGGAGGCCGTGCGGCTCGCCCTGCGCACGCAACAGATCATTGCGCACGAGACCGGCGTGGCCGACGTGATCGATCCGCTCGGCGGCTCCTATTACGTCGAGTCGCTCACCGATGAGCTCGAGCGGGAAGCCGAAGCCCTGTTCGCGGAGATCCAATCGGTCGGCGGCGTGGTCCGGGGCATCGAGGGGGGCTGGTTCCAGCGGCAAATCGCCCGCTCGGCGGAAGCGTTCCAACGAGAAGTCGAGACGGGACAGCGGGTGCTGGTCGGGGTCAACGACTTCCTGAGCGAGGACGATCACCCGGTCGAGATTCTCAAGGTCTCGGGCGATGCCGAAGAAAGTCAGCGGCGCAAGCTCGCACGCCTGCGCGCGGAGCGAAATGGGGGGTTGGTCGCCGAGCGTCTGGAAGCGCTGCGCCGCACCGCGCAGGCCGATCGCAACGTGCTGGGCCCGATGCTGGATTGCGCGCGCGCCTATTGCACGTTGTACGAAATCCGGCACGCGCTCGAGAGCGTCTACGGCGCATATCGCGAGCCGGTGTTCTTTTAGCCCGTGACCGCCCTCCCGATTCCCGGCCGGGACAACGCCGTGCGCGCCGCGGTGGATCGGCTGTCGCGCGTCCAGCCCGGCGACTATCAGGTGGTGTCATGCTACCTGAAGCTCGAGCCGCGGGACAAAACGCGCGGCAAGTATCTCATCAAGATGAAGAATCGCGTGCGCCAGGCGGCCGCCACGCTGGAGCGGGAGGCCCTGGAGCGCGCCGTGCGCGACGCCGTGGCCGCCGACCTGGACCGGGTGCTGCGCTACTTCGAGGAGCCGAGCCGGCTGCCTCCAGCCCGGGGAATCGCGCTATTCGCCTGTCAGCGGCTCGATCTGTTCGACGTGCTTCCGCTGCCCCACGTGCATCGGTCGCGCCTCGCGGTCGCGCCGGTGCCACTCATCCGGGAGCTCGTGGCCCTCGAGGAGGAGGTCGGGACCATCCTCGTCGTCGTCTGCGATCGCACGGGGGCGCGTTTCTTCGAGGTCACGGCCTACGCCGTCGCCGAGCTCCCGAGCTTGACCGCATGGGCCACCCGGCCCGGTAAGTTTCACGGCGAGCGCCAGGCGAAAAAGGGGACCGTGCTGGCGGGCGGGTTCGGCGAGCACAATTACCACATGCGCATCCGGGAAGAGAAGCACCGCCATTACGCGCAGGTCGCGCAGCAGGTCTTTCACATTCACACGCAGCGTTCGCTCGCCGGACTCGTGCTGGCGGGCGTCGGCGTCGACGCCGGTGCGCTATTACCTCACCTGCACACCTACCTGCACGATCTCGTGCTCGGCGTGGTGCGCCTGAATCCGAAACGGGTCACGGCCGCTGAGGTGCGCGATGCGGCGCTGGCGCTACGAGAAGAGCGAGAGCGGGCCTGGGAGCGCGCGCACGCCGACGCGGCGCGCGAGGGGGTGGGGACCGGCTGGGCGGTGAATGGTATGGAGCCCACCCTCAAGGCGCTGCAACGAGGCCAGGTCCGGACGCTGCTGGCCGACGGGCAGGACGATGATAGTCGCATCGACGACGCCGTCGAGGAGGCGCTCGCCCAGCGCGCTCAGGTCGACGTAGTGTACGACGAGCGGGCCCGCCGCGTGGTGGACGGACTCGCCGGCCTGCTCCGGTTCCGTCGCTGATGGCGGGCCCGAAGCGTCCCATCCGGGTGCTCGTGGCGAAGCCCGGCCTGGATGGTCACGACCGCGGCGCTAAGGTCGTGGCCGCCGCGCTGCGCGACGCGGGGATGGAGGTCATCTACACCGGCTTGCATCAGACGCCCGAGATGATCGCTCAGGCGGCGATGCAGGAAGACGTGGACGTCGTGGGTCTGTCGATCCTGTCCGGCGCCCATCTCACGCTCTTCCCGCGCGTCAAGCAGCTCTTGGTCGAGGCGGGGCGGGAGGACGTCCTGGTGACGGGCGGCGGCATCATCCCGCCGGAAGATGTCGAAGCGCTGACCAAGCAGGGAATCGGCCGGCTGTTCGGCCCCGGCACGCCCACCGCGGAGCTCATCAAGTACATCGAAGAGTGGGCGGCCGAGCATGTGTCGGCGTAAGCCATCCCGATGAGTCGCCTCAAGACGCTGACCGACGAGTATCGCGAGCTTCGCACCCGCCTCGAGCAAGGGGGCGGGCCCGATAAGGTGCGCCGCCAGCACGAACAGGGAAAACTCACCGCTCGCGAGCGGGTCACCGCACTCCTGGACCGGGATGCCGAATGGCTCGAGATCGGATTGCTCGTGGCCTCGGACCAGTACGACGGTCAGGCGCCGGCGGCGGGCGTTGTGACGGGCGTCGGACGCATCGCGGGACGGCCAGTGGTGGTCGTGGCGAACGACGCGACCGTGAAGGCAGGGTCGTGGTGGCCGGAGACGATCAAGAAGATGCTCCGTGCCCAGGAGATCGCGATGCGCCAACGGATTCCGATCATCTACCTCGTTGATTCCGCAGGCGTGAACCTCCCTTACCAGGGAGGCGTGTTCCCCGGACAATACGGCGCGGCGCGGATCTTCTACTACAACTCCATCATGCGTCATTATCTCCGCGTGCCGCAGATCGCCGCCGTGATGGGGCCCTGCATCGCGGGCGGAGCGTATCTGCCCGCCCTGTCCGATGTCATCTTCATGGTCGAAGGCACGTCGTTCATGGGCCTGGGAGGCCCGAATCTCGTGAAGGGCGCGACCGGGCAAGTGGTCGACGCCGAATCCCTCGGGGGCGCCGGCACGCACACAACGGTGAGCGCCGTGGCGCACTATCGCGCCAAGGACGACACGGAATGCCTCGCGCGCATCCGCGAGTACGTCGCGCGGCTGCCTCGCTCCCCCCGGCCCCCCACGGCGAATGGAAAGCCGAAACGCAATCCCAAGGAGCTCTACGACCTCCTACCCTCGGACCATCGCATGAGCTACGACATGCGCGCGGTGCTCGAGTGCGTGCTCGACGGCGGGAAGCTCGACGAGTTCCAACCTGACGTGGCGCCAGAGATGATTTGCGGGCACGGCGCCATCGAGGGCCGGCCGGTCGCGGTCATCGCCAACTCCCGTGGGGTGATCAAGGGCAAGAAGGGCCTGCCCCCCCGGATCGGCGGGATCATTTACACGGAGAGCGCCGAGAAGGTCGCCTATTTCATCGAAAATGCCGATCGCGAGCGGATCCCGATCCTGTTCGTCCAGGACGTCTCCGGGTTCATGGTCGGCACCGAAGCCGAGCACTCGGGGATCATCCGGGCTGGTGCCCGCTTCGTCGAAGCGATGGCGACCGCGACCGTTCCCAAACTGGTGCTCACGGTCAACCATGCTTCGGGGGCCGGTTATTACGCCATGGCAGGGCAGGGGTTCGATCCCGATTTCATCGTGTCGTGGCCCACGGGGCGCATGGGCGTGATGGAAGGCGAATCGGCTGTACAGGCCGTGTTCGGCAACGACGCTGCCAAGCCGGAGAACACGTCCGCGGTCGAGGCGATGCGCGCCGACTACGACCATCAGCTCGACGCCCGGTTTGCCGGCGCCCGCGGTTTCGTCGATGCAATTCTGCTGCCCGAGGAGACGCGGGACGTCCTCGCGTTTCTGCTCGAGGCCAGCACGGAATTCACCGGCCCCCACGTCGGGGCCTTTGTCCTCCCGAGCTCATCATGAAGACCGGTTGTCTCGTCCCTCTGGCGATCGTGCTCGCGGCATGCGGCGGCGCGTCCGCCCGACCCGCCACCACGCCGAGTCCCAACCCCGCGCCGGCGCCCGGCGCGCCATCGGCCCCGGCCGACGCGAGCGCCACAGCGGCCACGCCCGCCCGGCAGGGGAAGGAGCCGGCACTCCCGCCGGCGGTCGCCCTCATGGCGGGGCTCATGCCCCTGCACAGCACGGGAGTCGACCAATTCCGGATCCGGCACCCGACGTACGACGGCCGCGGGGTGCTGATCGCCATCCTCGACACCGGCATCGACCCGGGCGTGAACGGCCTGATCACGACCAGCACGGGCGCCCCCAAGATCGTCGAGCTGCGCGATTTCTCGGCCGAAGGCGCCGTCGCGCTCACGCCGGTCGTGCCCGCAGGAGACGGGACCGTCTCCGTCGGCGGACGGAAGCTCGCCGGTGCCGGCCGGATCGGTCGCCTCACGAGCGCCGGCACCTGGTACGCCGGTGTGCTGCGCGAGCTACCGCTCGGCAAGATGCCGGCGGCGGACCTGAACGGCGACGGGAACAACACGGATGCCTTCCCCGTGATCGTGGTGAAGGCGACGGACGGTTGGGTCGCCTTCATCGACTCGAATCTGAACGGCTCGTTCGAGGACGAGATGCCGCTGCACGATTACCGCGAAGGCCGTGAGACCATCGCCCTCGGGACGCAGCCGATCACCCTCGCCGCCAACTTCGCCGAGACGAACGGCGTTCCGACCCTCGACTACTTCTTCGACAACGGCGGGCACGGGACGCACGTGGCGGGGATCGCCGCGGGTCACAACCTCTTCAACCAAGCGGGCTTCGACGGCGTCGCTCCCGGCGCTCAGCTCCTCGGCCTGAAGATCGCGAACGCCGCGAGGGGCGGCATCTCCGTGACCGGCAGCATGGAGCGCGCCATGCAGTATGCGGCGCGCTACGCGGCGCAGCGCAACATGCCGCTGGTGATGAACATGAGCTTCGGTGTGGGGAACGAATTCGAGGGCCTGGCGGTGATCGACTCGATCGTCAACGCGTTCCTCACCGCGCATCCCGATATCCTGTTCACGATCAGTGCCGGCAACGACGGCCCGGGCTTGTCCACGATGGGGTTTCCCGGCTCCGCCGATCTGGCCGTGTCGGTCGGCGCGTCGTACCCCGGCGCCTTCGCGCGCCCGCCTCAGGCCGGCATGCCGCCGGCCCCCGACGTGATGGGGTGGTGGAGCTCGCGGGGCGGAGAGCTCGCCAAGCCGGACCTCGTGGCTCCCGGCGTGGCATTCTCGTCCGTACCCCGTTGGGACACTGAAAACGAAGTGAAGGGGGGCACGAGCATGGCTGCACCACACGCGGCTGGCCTCGCGGCGTGTCTCGTCTCCGCCATGCAGCAAATGGGACGGCGCGTGAGCGCTGCCGACCTCGTGCAAGCGCTGCGTGCTTCCGCCGTGCCCTTCGGCGGCGAGTCCGCGATCGACGACGGCGCCGGCCTGCCGCGGCTCGAGGCGGCGTACGGCTGGCTGCTCGCCGGGCATCAGGGCTCGGCATACGTCATCCGCACCCAAGGGGAAGGCACGTCCGCGGCGTTCCGGCGGAACGGCCTCGCGGGACCCGAGGATACGTTGCAGGTGTTCCGCGTGCGCCACGTAGCCGGCCTCCGCGCTGCGCAATTTCTCCTGACGAGCGACGCGCCCTGGCTCTCCGTCCCATCGACCGTACAGGCGGGCCCGCGCGAAACAGACATCCCGGTGACCTACGCGCCCGGGGGGTTGACCGCGCCCGGGGCGCACATCGGCGTCGTGAGCGTACGCAACGCGAGCGATACGCTCGCAGGCCCCCTCTTCGTTCTCGCGAACACGGTGATCGTCCCGTTCGACATCGGGACCAAGCCGCTGTTCGATGAGCGACGCGCGATCGGGCGAGCGCGGGTACAGCGGTACTTCCTCCGCGCGCCGCAGGACGGCGGGACGCTCGAAGCGAGCGTCACGCTGCCGGATTCAATACAGCAGACGGCCACCGCCAGGCTGTACGAGCCGGATGGCCAGCCGTTCCGCGACGGGGAAGAGCTCCCGCTTGGGCGAACCGATCCCGGCACCGCGCGGTTCGTCGTTCGCGCCGAGGACCAGATGCCGGGCGTTTACGAGCTGGATGTGTTCGGCCCGCCCCTCGCGGGGGCCACTGTCAACGTGCGGGCGGCGCTCTCGCCTCTCGCGCTCACCGAGACGGCCGGACACGTCGAGGCGGCCAATCCCGGTGGTGAATCCATTTCCGGAAGAGCGCTGCAGCAGCTGTTGGGCGCCGAGCGAACAGTGAGCGTGGCCGGACGCGGCGCCCCCGCGGAGAGTGTGACCGTTCGCGTTCCCGATTGGGCCGCTCGCGCCGTCGTCGACGTCACGATGCCCCGCGAGCGGTGGGACGACTTCACGGACTTCGGCGTCACCGATTACGACTCCACGGGCCAACAGGTGGGCCAGGGCGCGCTGAACTACGCCGTCGGCCGCCATTCGTTCGCCGTACCGCCGTCGCTGCGCGGGCATCCAATCACCATCGAGCTGTTCCCCGCGTTCGCGCGCGAGAACGGAGCCCGCCCCTGGCCGGCGGACGTGATGGTGCGGTTCCTGCTCGCCGATCCCCGCCCGCTGGGAGACGGAACGGACTTCCGCGTGGTGACGGGCGGCCGGAGCAGCGTGGCACTCGGGAAAGCCCCGGACGACGTCGCGTTGCCGGCGGGCTTCGCCCCGCTCGTCGAGCTGCGCCTGCACAGCACCGGCGGTGCGGTGCCCGACGCGGTCCGCCGCGTGGCATTGCCCAGGTGACCCCACCCTCCCCCTCCTCCTCCTCCTCCCCCCGGCCGCGCGGCAAACAGACGATACGGATCGCGGGCGGGCAGGGGTTCTGGGGCGACTGGCTCGAGGCTCCCTACCGCCAGGTGACGGGCGGGCCGGTCGATTATCTGATGATGGACTACCTGGCCGAAGTCACGATGTCGATCCTGCAGAAACAGAAATCCCGGGACTCGTCGCTCGGCTATGCCAAGGACTTCGTTCCGTTGATGGAGCGGCTCCTCCCCATCCTCGCCGAGCGGCACATCAAGGTCACGTCGAATGCCGGCGGCGTGAATCCGAAGGCGTGCGCGCAGGCGGTGGGCGCCGTCGCTCACCGTCTGGGGCTCGGCGGCAAGCTTCGGATCGGCGTGGTCACGGGCGATGATCTCCTGTCACGGTTGGACGGACTGCTCGCCCGCGGGCACCAACTGCGCAATCTCGACACCGGCCGTCCCTTGAGGGACATACGGGATCGGGTTCTTTCGGCCAATGCTTATCTGGGCGCGTGGCCGGTGGTCGAGGCGTTACGGCGCGGCGCGGACATCGTCGTGACCGGCCGGGTGACCGATACCGGACTCACCCTGGCCCCGATGATTCACGCCTTCGACTGGCGGCCCGACGCGTGGGACCTGCTCGCGGCCGGCACCGTGGCCGGGCACACGATCGAATGTGGCGCGCAGTGCAGCGGTGGGAACTGCCTCAAGGATTGGCAACGGATTCCCGACCTGGCCAACGTCGGCTACCCGATTGTCGAGGCGGCGCCGGACGGGACCTTTGAGATCACGAAGCACGCGCGCACCGGCGGGCGGATCGACGTCGCCGGCGTGACGGAGCAGCTGGTGTACGAGATGGGCAACCCGGCGGAATACATCACGCCCGACTGCATCGCGGATTTCACCACGATTCGCCTTGCCCAGGCGGGGAAGGACCGGGTCCGATTCTCCGGGATCAAGGGCCGCCCCGCCACGGACAAGCTCAAGGTCTCGGTCGCGTATTTCTACGGCTACAAGGCGGTCGGCACGCTCGTGTATTCCTGGCCCGACGCATACCAAAAAGCGCAAGCCGCGGATCACGTCCTCCGCGAGCGTCTCGCCGGGCTCGGCCTCAAATTCGAAGCGGTGTTGACGGAATTCGTGGGCGCGGACGCAACGCACGGGCCCCTCGCGCGTGCCGGCGCCGCGCTCGAGGATCTCCCCGAAGTCCAGCTCCGCATCGGCGTCCGCGCGCGGGACCTGGCTCCGGTGGAGCGATTCACGCGAGAGATCGCCCCCCTCATCCTCAATGGGCCACCGAGCGTCACCGGGTTCGCGGGCGGGCGACCGAAACCAGAGGAAATCGTCGCCTACTGGCCCGCGCTGCTCGACAAGCGCATGGTGGAGCCATCCGTGGAAATGGTGGACGTGTGAAGCGACGGCAAGACGGCAGGGCGGCACGGCGGCAGCGGAAGCGCGGCCTCGTCCGTCTCATCGAACTGGCGCATGCCCGGTCAGGCGACAAGGGCGACACGGCAAACGTCGGGCTGATCGCGCTCAAGCCCGAGTACTATCCGATCCTCGTGAAGCAGGTCACCGCCGCCCGCGTGGCACGTCACTTCAAGGGGATGATCAAGGGCAAGGTCGAGCGTTACCAGCTCCCCAACCTCCACGCGCTGAATTTTCTGCTGCACGGCGCGCTCGACGGCGGCGGGACGATCTCTCTCAAGACGGACGCGCAGGGCAAGGTCTTCTCGACCGCGCTGCTCCGCCTCGAGATCAAGCCATGAGTGATCGCGTGCTGACGTCGCTCGACGGCGGCATTCTGACGGCGACCCTCAATCGCCCCGACAAGAAGAATGCCATCGACACACCGATGATCGACGGGTTGCTCGACGTCCTGGGGCGTGCGGATCTCGATGCCGGGGTGCGCGTCGTCGCCCTGCGCGGCGCGGGAAGCGACTTTTGCGCCGGCATGGACCTGAACGAGCTGCTCGCCTCCGCCGACAAGAGCGTGGAAGAGAATCGTCGCGCGGCCCTCCACTTCGGGGAGATCTTCGTTCGCATGCGCCGCCTGCCCAAGCCGATCGTCGCGGTCGTGCGCGGTCGCGCACTCGCCGGTGGCTGCGGCCTCGCGACGGCATGCGATATCGTTCTCGCCGCCGAGTCGGCGAAATTCGGCTACCCCGAGGTTCAGCGGGGCTTCGTCCCCGCGATCGTGATGACCCTCCTGAAGCGCGCGGTGGGCGAAAAGGTCGCGTTCGATCTCGCCGCCACGGGGCGCATTCTCGAGGCGTCGGAGGGAGCGGCGCTGGGACTCGTCTCGCGGGTATACGAGGACTCGGACTTCGACGATCAGGCGGGCGAGGTGCTGCGCGCCCTCGCAGGGGCGAGCGCGTCGGCGCTGGCGTTCACCAAGCAGCAATTCTACCAGCTCGACGGCCTGCCGTTCGAAGAGGGACTCCGCCTGGGAGCGGACGTGAACGCCGTGAGCCGCACCACGCCGGACTTCCGCGCGGCATTGCAGGCGTTTCTCAGAAAGTGATCAGATCGCTCGATCCGGCGCGGTGGACCCACGCTTCATTTTGAAATCTGACCGGCGAGCCGCCGGCGAGCTAGTTTCGCGCCGGGGACATGCAGCACACACCGTCCGTCTACGGTGACTAGGGCCTCGATGAGCGATCAGCTGACCCGGTTTCCCGCTCAATGCCGGCACGGCAAGCCGTGGCGCAATGCCATCGTGAACCGGCTAGCCAAGGGCTACGCGAAGGAATCGACGGCGACGACCTATCGAGTCGCCGTCCATTACTGCGGCGACGCGAGCTGTGCCATCGCGTCCGAGCCGCTGGTCGAGGAACCCGCGGAGGTCCTGGACGAGCGCGGCCGGTCCATCCCGCTTCGCAAGATCTACTGAGGTCGGACGGATGAGCCGGTTCTTCGTTCTCAAGGCCTGGGTCGGCGGCGCCGGATTCGCGATCGGCCTCGCGGGAATGGTGACCGAGCGCCGCTGGCTCGTGGCCATGGCCATCGGGTTCCTCGCGGTGGCCTTTCTCATTCGTTTCGCGGAGCGACCCGGGGCGTCAGGTTCCTGACAGGTTGGTCCCATAGCTTTCCTCGTTGTCATGGCTCACGCGAAACGATTCGTTGCCTCGATCGTGGTCGCGGCTGCGCTGTACGCCGCCCCGGGGTGCGCTCACGCGCAGCAGCCGGTCACGCGCGCGCAGGCGATCTCCGCGGCACTCGAGCGCGGCGCGCGCCTATTCCTGGGCCGCGCCGACACGGCGCTCACCGCCGCCGCCGTGCACGCGGCGCGGCTCTACCCGAATCCGTCCGTCGTCGCGAGCTGGTCACAGGACGTGCCCCACAACCACGTGCTCGCCGGGCTTCCGCTCGACCTCCCATGGCTCCGGTCGGCCCGTATCGGCGCCGCCGTCTCCAGCCACGACGCCGCCCGCTACGGCTTTGCATTCCAGCGTGCCGCGATCCGCTTCGATACCGATACAGGCTATACCCGGGCGCTCGCCGCGTTGGCTCACGCCCGGCTCTCCCAGCGCAACGCACTCGATGCCGACAGCGTGCTCACGATGGCCAAGCTCCGCTACGAAGTCGGGGACGCGAGCGAGCTGGATGTGCGTCTTGCGGAGGTGAACGCGGGCCAGCTCGAGAACACGGCCGCGGACGACTCGCTGACCGCGGTCGGCGCTTTGCTGGCAGTACAGCTGGCAATGGGACTCCGCGCGGACGACCAGGCGATCACACTCGTCGACTCTCTCACGCCGCCGGTGGACTCGCTCCCGTCCGAGCCGGCCGAGCCACTCGCTGTCTCGGCGGCCGCCGCGAGCATGCGGGCCAGCGAGCGTGCCGTGACGCTGGCGCACTTGAACGCATTCCCGGCGCCCACGCTTGAGGCCGGGTTCGATCAGAACGATCCCGGCGGCCAACGCGGCCTGCTGGCGACGTTCGGCCTGTCGATCACGCTCCCGCTCTTTAATCAGAACGGTGGTGATATCGCGCAGGCGCGGGCGGGCCGGGATCGCGCGTTGGCTACGCTGAATCTCACCCGGCGGGAGGCCGCCGCAGCGGCCGCGGGCGCGTACCGCGAGCACCGCGCGGCCATGGCGAGGCTCGAGCGCGACCAGCGGCTGCTCGCCAGTGCCGATCGGGTCGCCGCGATGTCGCTCCGGGCGTATGCGGAAGGCGCCGTGGCCCTCCCGAACGTCCTCGAAGCCCAGCGGAACGCGCGGGAAGCCCTGGGCCGCTACATCGACGACATGGCGACGGCCAATAATGCCGTCGCGGCTGTCCGCCTCGTCACCGCGTCGGTCGAGCCGTGACCCGCGCCGTGGTCGTGCTGGCCGCGCTGCTGCTCGCCAGCGCGTGCCGCGGTGCCTCTCACGGCGGGGGGGAAGAGTCCGCGGGCTCTCCGGCGACGGACTCACAGGCGGTGGTCGGCGTCTCGACGGCGGTCGCGGCTCTCCACGCGTTCCCCCAAGTCGTGCAGGCGATCGGTACCGTCGTGGCGCGGCCAGGACGGTTCGCCGAGCTCTCAGCGCCCGCCCCGACACGGGTGGCGGGGATCTACGTGACACCAGGGCAGCTCGTCGCCGAAGGAGATTCGTTGGTGGCGTTCGAGCGGGCGCCGTTCGATGCCGCGGCGCGGAGCGCGGCGGCAGCGCTCGACGCCGCGGAACACACGCATGCGCGGGCCGTTCGGTTGGTGGCAGCCGGCATCTTGCCCCAGAAAGATGCCGATCAGAGCGCGGCCGACCTCGCGCAGGCGGAAGCGGCGGCGGTCTTGGCACGACGGGCCCAACAGCTCGCGACGCTGCGGGCGCCGCTTGCCGGCGTCGTCACCCGCATGAACGCGGTGCTCGGCGCCTCGGTCGACGCGAACCAGCCGCTGGTTGCGGTGACCGATCCGCACGCGTTGGACGTCGTGTTCGACGTGGCGCCGTCTGAAGCCGCGGGGATTCATGTCGGCGACTCGGTCAGCGTGACGTCCCGGGAGGGCCAAGGCGGCGAACCGCTCGGACGTGGCGCGCTCTCCGCCGTCGGAGCGATTGTGGATTCGGCGTCACGGGCCGTCCTCGTACGTGCCCGGCTCGCCCATCCGACGCGCCCCCTCCGCATCGGCGAATCCGCGTTCGGCCGCATCGAGACAGCCGTACACCCCCACGCCGTCACCGTCCCGGTCGAGGCGCTGGTACCGGCCGGCGACGGGTACCGGGTGTTCGTCGTCGACAGCGCAGGCATCGCCCACGCGCGGCCGGTCACGCCGGGGGCGCGCGGCGAAGCCCTCGTCGAGATCACACACGGCCTTGCCGCGGGCGAGACGGTCGTTACGACCGGCGCTTACGGCGTCGACGAGGGTGTCAAGATCGTCCGGCCTTCGCCGTGAAGCTGTTCGACATCCTGTCCCGCCAGCGGCGGTTCGTTTACCTCGTGGTGTCCGTGCTCAGCGCCGCCGGCGTATGGGCCGCGCTCGCGCTGCCCTCGGCCATCTACCCCGAGCTCCAATTCTCTCGCATCGCGGTCGTCGCGGAGGGCTCGAGCCTCGGTGCGCGCCAAGTGGTGTTCAGCATCACCCGGCCGCTCGAAGAAGCCGTCAGCATCGTCCCCGGGGTGACCCGCGTCCGATCGCATTCGATCCGGGGCGCCGCGGAGATCCAGATCACGTTCGCGTCGGGCACCGATATGGCGTACGCCTTGCAGCTCGTACGCGCGCGCGTCAACCAGGTCCAGGGCCAGTTCCCACCGGAGGTCGACGTCGAGGTCGAGCAGCTCACGCCATCCCTCTTTCCCATTCTGTCGTACAACCTCGAGGGAGGCGATCCGGCGACGCTCTACGACATTGCCCGCTACGACATCAAACCGTTGATCTCCCGCGTCCCGGGCGTGGGCCGGGTCGACGTGCAGGGGGCGGAGGTGCGCGAGATCGAAGTCATCGCCGATCCTGCGCGCCTGGCGGCTCAAGGCCTGACGTACGGCGACCTGGCCGACGCGATCCGGCAGGCGGTCACCGTCCAGGCGGTGGGCCGCGTGGCCCAGGACTACCGGCAGTATCTGATCGTCACCGACCAAGAGGCGCACAGCCTCGACGACATCGGTGCCGTGGTCGTCCGCGGCGGGCTCCGGGTTCGAGATCTCGCCGCGGTCCGCCTCGGCACGGAAGATCACGTGCGCGTCATCGCGGGAGATGGGAAGCCTGCCGCCCTGCTCAATATCACCCGACAACTCGGGGGGAGCTCCGTGGCCATCGCGGACAGTGTCGCGCACATCGCCGCGACGCTCGTGCCGACGCTGCCACCCGGCGTTCACCTCAAGCCCGTGTACGATCAAGCGGCGTTGGTGCGCGACGCCGTGCGGGCCGTTCGAGATGCGATGCTCATCGGCGCGGCACTCGCGGTCCTGGTCTTGCTGGTGTTCCTGCGCCACGTGCGGATTACGGCCATCAGCGCCACCTCGATCCCCCTCACCCTCGTCATCACCGTCTTCGTCATGGGCCTCCTCAGGCAGTCCTTCAACCTGATGACGCTCGGCGCCATGGCCATCGCGATCGGGTTGGTGATCGATGACGCCGTCGTGATTACCGAGAACATCGCGCGGCACCTGGCGCTCACCGCTAACCGCACGGACGCGATTCGAGGGGCGGTGCAGGAGCTCATCTGGCCGGTCACGACCTCCACGATCACGACGGTCGTGGTGTTCCTACCGCTCGGCCTGCTGCAGGGCGTGGTGGGACAGTTCTTCGCCGCGCTCGCGACGACGCTCACGGTCGCCGTGCTCGTATCCCTCGGCCTCGCCTTGACGATCATCCCGCTCCTCGCCGAGCAATTCGTGACCGTCCACGAGGTCGCCGTCGTGCCCGCCGGCCCGCTCGCCCGCGCCCAGCGTACCCTCGACGCGCTCGGCCCGCGCTACGAGCAGGGCCTGGCCGCTGTCTTGCACCACCCACGGCGTATCGTCATCGCCGCGGCGGTGCTCGCGGTCGTCGGCTTCGGACTGTGGACTCTGGTGGGTACCGGCTTTCTTCCGGAGATGGACGAGGGAGCGTTCGTCCTCGATTATTTCACGCCGGGCGGCACGGCGCTCAACGAGACCAATCGGGAGGTGGGGATCGCCGAGCGTATCCTCGCCGGCACGCCGGAGATCAGTGGTACGTCGCGTCGGACGGGCGCGGAGCTCGGGCTGTTCGCGACCGAGCAGAACCGGGGCGATATCGTCGCGCGCCTGCGACCCACCAGCGAGCGCTCCCGCGACATCTTCGCGGTGATGGACGACGTGCGCGACAAGGTAACGGCCGCCATCCCGCGTCTTCACATCGAGTTCGTCCAGATCCTCTCCGACGTGATCAACGATCTCGCCGGCGCCGCGCGACCCGTCGAGATCAAGCTGTTCGGCCCTCAGCTCGACACACTCGAGGCGTACGCGCGTCGCCTGGCGCCAGCGCTCGAGCACGTCACCGGTCTCGCAGACCTCTACAACGGCGTGAGCGAACCCTCGGCCGAGCTCATGATGCGGGTCGACCAGGCCGAGACCGACCGGATCGGCATGACCCCGACGGACGTGGGGAGCGCCGTGACGGGGGCCCTGCTCGGCATCCGGGCTGGCGAGGTCCGCAGCGGCGACCGACCGATCAGCGTCCGGGTCCGCGCGCCCGACTCTGTCCGGTTCGATCCGCTCCGCCTGCGCGCTCTACCGTTGCTCGGGACCCGCGCTGCTCGCGTCGTGCCGCTCGGCAGCCTCGCGACGTTCGACGCAACCGAGTCTCGGCTCTCGCTCGAGCGGGAGAACCAGCAGCAGATGGTGGCCATGACCGCCGACGTCGCCGGTCGCTCGCTTGGCGGGGTGATGGGAGACGTACGGCGCGTGCTCGGAACTCATCCGCCTCCCGTTGGCGTGCGAGTCGTCCTCGGCGGTCAGTACGCGAGCCAACAGGACGCCTTCCGAGCGCTCCTGCTCGTGCTCGCGATCGCGGTCATGAGCGTCTGTGCCGTCATGGTCGTGCAGTTCGAATCCTTCGTCGAGCCGCTCGTCGTCTTGCTCGTCGCGCCGGTGTCGTTCGTCGGGGCGCTGGCGCTGCTCTGGGCCACCGGCACGGCCCTGAACGTCTCCTCGTTCATGGGACTGATCCTGCTGGTGGGCCTGATCGTGAAGAACGGGATCATCCTCCTCG
>DATLVU010000080.1:0-76256 GCA_035577025.1 Gemmatimonadales bacterium | reverse complement strand
CGCGGCGGAAAAATCGGGCTGGGGCACGCCACTGCCCGCTGGTCACGGCCGCGGGATCGCGCTAGCGGAGTGGGGACCGACGGTGTGTGTCGAGGTGGCGGAAGTCGTGGTGGACGCCGACGGCACCGTGCACGTCCCGCGCGTCACATGCGCGGTAGACTGCGGGCCGGCGGTGAACCCGGGTCAGATCGAGGCCCAGATTCAGGGCGGCGTCATCTTCGGCTTGAGCGCGGCCCTCTACGGCGAGATCACGCTCGCGGGCGGGCGCGTGGTGCAGGGCAACTTCGACACCTACCCGGTCGTCCGGATGCCGGACGCACCCGTCGTGGATGTGCACATCGTAGACAGTACCGACAAGATCGGGGGCACGGGCGAGCCGGGCGTCCCGCCGATCGCGCCGGCGGTGTGTAACGCGATCTTCGCCGCCACCGGCAAACGAGTGAGACGGTTGCCGATAGGAAAGGTGGTTGTCTAAGCGGTGAGCGGTGAGACGTGAGCGGTAACGGAACTCACCGCTCACCGCTCACCGCCCTCCTCCGCCACCCCCGCGCAACCACCCAGTCCAGCCACCGATCCGGCAACCAGAGCCAGACGCGCGTCAGGAAACGCGGCGCGACCACGACCCGGATGGGCGGACGGCGCGCGGTGAGCGCCCGCTCCACCGCCGATACGACCTTGTCGGGCGGCGGGGCGTGCTCCGCGGCCATCAAGGCGCCCTGCCGGACCCGCTCCATCACCCGCTCGTACGGTGTCCCGCGGTAGCGGCTCAGATCCATCTCCTCGACCTTGTTCCAGATCCGGCTCTGAAAGCTCGCGGGCTCGATCACGACGACCTTGACGCCGACCGGGATGAGCTCGCGTCGCAAGCTGTCGGAAATCGCCTCGAGCCCGAACTTCGACGCGGCATAGGGACCCATGAACGGCAGCGCCGCTCGTCCGGCCACCGACGTGATGTTGACGATCCGACCACGCGCGGCCTTGAGGAGTGGCAGGAACGCCTGCGTGACGGCGACGGCGCCGAGCAGGTTGACCTCGAGCACCTGCCGGATCTCTTCGATGGGGATCAGCTCCAGCGGACCGGCGGCGGGAATGCCGGCATTGTTGACCAGTCCAGCAAGGGGCAATCCGTCGAGCGCCGCCGTCACCTGGTCGCGCGCGCGGGCGATGCTCGTTTGATCCGTCACGTCCATCCGCACCGGCGTGACGCCGTCCCGCTCGAGCGCTGCCCCGTCCTCGGCCCGCCGGACCGTGCCGAACACACGAAAGCCCCGCCCGGCCAGATGGCGCACGATGGCGGCACCGATGCCGGACGAGGCTCCCGTAACCAAGACGCTTCCGTGCATGGCGGAATCTACGAATGGTGAGGGGTGAGCAGTGAGCGGTAAGCGGTCACTTCAGGCGCCGTGCCCGCTCACCTCTTACCGCTCACCGCTCACTGAGCAAGTCGATACACCGTCCCAGCCCCTCCGTCCACCACGTAGATCTCCCCCCTCGCATCCTGGCCGAACGAGTGTGGGCTGCTCAACCCGATATCCGGGGTCCACAGGGTGCGTGTTGCGACGGTATTGTTCGCGAAGGTGAAGCTCCGCAGCCACCCGCTACACAAGTCCGAGTAGAAGTACTCCCCGACCAGCGCGGGCGAGAGCGCGCCGCGATACACGAACCCGCCCATGACCGCACAACCGTCCGCGTGTGAGTACTCGACGCGCGGAAACGTGAGGCCCGCGAAGTTGCAGGGATTGGGATTGGAGCAGTGCGCACCCTCCATGATCCGCCACCCGTAGTTCAGCCCGGGCTGGCTCGCGGGCTCGACGTCCACTTCCTCCCAGGTGACCTCGCCCACGTCCGCGATGTAGAGGAGCCCACGCGGCGGATCGAACGCAAACCGCCACGGATTGCGGAGTCCCAGGGCCCAGATCTCCGGCGCGCCGCCCCCATTCTTGTATGGATTCCCGTTCGGAATCGCGTACGGATCGCCGCCATCCACGTCGAGCCGGAGCAGCTTGCCCAGGAGCGAATCGGGGTTCTGGGCCCGGTTCTGCGGGTCCCCCCCGGACCCGCCGTCGCCCATCCCGATGTAGAGCATGCCGTCGGGCCCGAACATCACCAGGCCGCCGTTGTGGTTCGGATACGGCTGCTTGATGAAGATGATCAGCTTGTGAGACGCGGTGTCGGCCGCGTTCGAGTCGGCTGCGCTGACGGTGAAGCGCTCGACGTGGGTGTCGCCGTTCAGGTCGGTGTAATTCACGTAGAAGAAACCGTTCGTACCGTAGTTCGGGTGAAACGCCATGCTGAGGAGCCCCCGCTCGCCACCCGACCCCACGCGGCCCGTGATGTCCATGAACGGGGTCGCGATCAACTGGCCGTGCTGGACGACCCGGATCGTTCCCGCCTGCTCCACCACGAAGAGACGCGCGGTGTCGCCCGGTGGGGCTGTGACATACAACGGATTGGTGTAGCTGCCCGCCACCGCGATGAGGTGCACGGTGCCCGAGCCCTCGGGCGGGAGCTCGATGGCGGTCGGTGTGCTCGTGCAGGTCAGGAGCGTCAGCGCCGAGAGGACACCGGCAAGGTGGAGCGTGCGAATCACGGTGCTGAGCGGAAGTTAGCGCACAGGACGCATCAACAGGCCGGTGGTCGAGACCCGCACTTCGTACGTCGCGGGCCCGCCCGCCGCGACGAACGCCGCGGAGCCGTATTCGGCATCGAGGAGCGGGCCGAGGAGCCGGCGGCGCGCCACGAAAAAGAGGTCGACGAAGTTCGGGCGGGCGAGCTCGTACGTGGTGTGCGGCTTATGGCGCTCGTCCAGCACGTCGTTGTAGCGTCCGGCCACGCGGTCGAGCTCGAAGGCCGTGTGGAGCCCCACGAGATTCGCGAGCGGGTGCCACTTGAGGATGTGGGCGTCCACGTAGAACGCGTCGCCCGCGAGCTCGTACATCGCCAGGTGCCGGTCGGGAAACACGATCGTCGCGCGAAACCGCTGTGGCGCCACTGGCTCGGTCGTCACCGTCGCGGCGACCTCCTCGAGCGTCAGCGCTTGATAGCCCCGCAAACCGACCATGATCGCGCCCACGAGGGCGGCGAGCGTCAGCAGGAGCAGTCCGAGCAGGCTTCGCAGCGCGCTGCCCGTCCAGCGCTGGTCGCCAGCCGCCCGATAGCCCGCCCGCAGCACCAGGAAGCCCGCGACGAGGAGGCAGAGGCCGGCGAATGCGAGGCGAAGGGTCATCGGAGTCGTCTAAACTAATGCGCGAGTGAACTCGCGGCTCGGCGACCGCCCGTAAACGGGCGCCTCAGCGCCGCTTGAGCGGCCGATGCCGAGCCGCGGCTTGAGCCGCGACCTGATACCGAAACATGATTATTCTTAGGACCAAGATGCCTCCGATGGATGCCGCCGTTCGCCTGCTCCGCCCCGCTCCCCCGGGCAGCGAGGATATCCTCACGCCCGCAGCCCTCGAATTCCTCGCGTCCCTCGCCCGTCGCTTCGAGCCGGAGCGGCGGCGGTTGCTCGAGCGTCGCGTCGCGCGCCAACAGCAGCTCGACGCCGGCCAGCTGCCCGACTTCCTTCCCGAGACCCGAGACATCCGCGAGCGCGAATGGACCGTCGCGCCGATCCGGCCCGACTTGACGGACCGTCGTGTGGAGATCACCGGGCCCGTCGAGCGCAAGATGATGATCAATGCGCTCAACTCGGGCGCGAACGTCTTCATGGCGGACTTCGAGGACTCCAACGCACCCACCTGGGAGAACAACGTCCGGGGCCAGGCGAACGTGCGTGACGCGGTCGCGGGCACGATCGCCTATACGAGTCCGGAGGGGAAGCGCTACGCCCTCGAGCCCAAGACCGCGACGCTGGTCGTGCGGCCCCGGGGCTGGCACCTGATCGAAAAGCACGTCCTGGTGGACGGCCAGCCGATCGCCGCCTCGCTGTTCGATTTCGGTCTGGCGTTCTTTCACACCGCCGCCGCGCTCGTCGCGCGCGGATCGGGACCGTACTACTACCTCCCCAAGCTCGAGAGCCATCTCGAGGCGCGCCTGTGGAACGACGTCTTCAACTTCGCGCAGGACGCCCTGGGCATCCCTCGGGGCACGATACGCGCGACGGTCCTGATCGAGACGATCCTCGCCGCATTCGAGACGGACGAGATTCTCTGGGAGCTCCGCGACCACTCGGCGGGACTGAACTGCGGCCGCTGGGATTACATCTTCAGCTACATCAAGAAACTGCGCAGCCGGCCTGACCGCGTGGTTCCCGACCGGGCGCGGGTCACCATGGACCAGCCGTTTCTCCGGAGTTACGCCGAGCTCGTGATTCGCACCTGTCATCGCCGCGGGATCCACGCGCTCGGCGGCATGGCGGCCCAGATCCCCATCAAGCGGGACGCCGCCCTCAATGCCCAGGCGCTCGAGAAAGTCCGGCAGGACAAGCTCCGGGAAGTCCAGCAGGGACATGACGGGACGTGGGTCGCGCACCCGGCGCTCGTCGCGGTCGCGCGTGAGGTGTTCGACGCCCACATGCCGGGCAAGAACCAGATTGCGCGACGGCGCGACGACGTGCGTGTCACTGCCGCCGACTTGCTCACGACGCCCGCCGGCGATATCACCGCGGACGGCCTGCGGACCAACCTCAGCGTCGCCCTGCAGTACCTCGCCAGCTGGCTCACGGGGATGGGCTGCGTGCCGATCAGCGACCTGATGGAAGACGCCGCGACGGCCGAGATCTCGCGGGCGCAGGTGTGGCAGTGGGTGCGTCACGGCGCACGGCTGCGGGATGGGGCGCTCGTGAGCGCCACAAAAGTGCAACAGACGCTCTCCGAGCTGGTGGCCGCCCTACCTGAACGGGTAGGTGCGACGGGAGCCGCTGCCGATAGGTTTTCGCTTGCGGGGCGGATTCTGGCCGACCTGACGACCGGCGCGGAGTTTGCAGAGTTCCTGACGACGGTCGCGTACGACTACCTCGACTGAGATCAGGACGGGACACCCATGAATCAGCAGGACTTCACCACCGCCCTCGGGCGCGCCTGGGCCACGCACAGCCGATGGAAGGGCGTGACTCGCCCCTACACCGCCGCGGATGTCTACCGCCTGCGCGGCTCCCTCGAGATCGAATACTCGCTGGCGCGCTATGGCGCCCGACGCCTGTGGCAGCTGTTTCAGGACGACGACTACGTCGCGGTCCTCTCGGCGATCACGGGGAACCAGGCCATCCAACAGATCCAGGCCGGGCTCAAGGCGATCTACGTCAGCGGCTGGCAGGTCGCGGCCGACGCGAATAACGCGATGGAGATGTACCCGGACCAGAGCCTGTACCCGTCCGATTCGGTGCCCACCCTGCTGCGCCGCATCAACAACGCCCTGAAGCGGGCCGACGAGATCGCGCACATGAACGGCGACGACTCGACGTACTGGTTCGCCCCGCTCGTCGCTGACGCGGAGGCGGGGTTCGGCGGGGCGTTGCACGCGTTCGAAATCATGAAGAACATGATCGACGCCGGCGCCGCGGGCGTGCACTTCGAGGATCAGCTCGCCTCCGTGAAGAAGTGCGGCCATCTGGGCGGTAAGGTGCTGGTGCCCACGAGCGAGTTCGTCACGAAGCTCGTGGCCGCGCGCCTGGCGACGGACGTCTGTGGTGTCGACACCATCCTCATCGCGCGCACCGACGCGAACAGCGCCACGCTGCTGACGAGCGATTGCGACGAGTACGACCGGCGTTTCGTGACCGGGGAGCGAACCGCCGAAGGGTTCTTCCGCGTGCGGGACGGCGTGGACGCCGCGATCGCGCGGGCACTCGCCTACGCACCATACGCGGACCTGCTCTGGTTCGAGACGTCGAAGCCCGACCTGAGCGAGGCGACCAAATTCGCCGAGGCGATCCACGCGAAGTACCCGGGCAAGATGCTCGCCTACAACTGCTCGCCGTCGTTCAACTGGCGCAAGCATCTGAGCGAACCGCAGGTCGCGTCATTCCAGAAGGAGCTGGGCGCGCTGAATTACAAGTTCCAGTTCGTGACTCTCTCCGCATTCCATGCGTTGAACCACAGCATGTTCACGCTGGCACAGGACTACAAGGCGCGGGGGATGGCGGCGTACGCGGAGCTGCAGAACCGCGAATTCGCGTCCGAGAAGGACGGCTATGCGGCGGTGCGGCACCAGGAGTTCGTGGGCGTCGGCTACTTCGACGAGATCACGCAGATCGCGACCGGGGGCACCTCTTCCGTGACCGCGATGGAGGGCTCGACGGAGCAGGAGCAGTTCCAGGAGCCCAAGCGAGGGAAAGCCGCCGCCGGTCGCTGAGACGGGGGGCGGGGGGAGCTACTCGCTCGCGACCATCCTCGGACCAGGCGCTCCGGCGGCCCGGCGCCACAGCGTGGCGCGCCACAGGTCACTGTCCACCGACCAGATCGATCGGCCGACGACGTCGCCGCGGCTATTGAGCCCTTTCGCTTCGGCGAGTAGGTATCCGGGAAGCGCGCCCAGATCGCGCAACATGCCGTCGCCCCATATGAACGCCCGGGTGCTGCAGAGACACGTGCTGGCCGTGGTGGTGCCGATCACGCGACCCTGAGCGTCCACGTCGCTCACGAGCGTGTTCTGACCGCCGAGCGTGCCCAGGTCCTGCATCACTCCATTTGCCCAGAAGAAGCCGCGCGTATACGGTGACGTGGGGCTGGAAACCTGACCGGCCACTTCGCTCGCGGTATTCACCAACAAACCGCTGCTCGTGGCGTACCCCGGCAGTAGCCCGAGATCCTGCATGACACCGTTGCTCCACAGGAATCCATGCTGTTGGCCGCTCGCGTCGGTGCTCCAACCGGTGACGACGCCTTGCGCGCTGATCGCGGCCGCCCCACTCGAGGGTCCGCCTAGCGTGCCGAGGTCGTGCATGGCGCCGTCCCAAAGGAAGGCATGCGTGTCACCTGCTGCGGTCTGGCTCTCGCCCGCCACTTGACCCGCGTCGTTCACGGCCGCCGCGCTGCTGGCATTACCACCGAGCGTCCCCAAGTCCTGCATTACGCCGTTCAACCACAGAAATGCGTGACTCGCACCGGACGGGATCCTGCTGCTCCCCACCACGTAGCCCGCGTCGCTCAGCCCTGACGGCATGCTCCGGTCGCCGCCCAGCGTGCCGATATCGTGAATCACGCCGCCGTCCCAGAGTACGGCTCGCGTCGCCGCGGACAAATACGGCACGCTCCAGCCGACGATCTGACCGCCCTCGTTGATGAACCTGGCCGTGCTCTGTTCGTTCGGCGTGCCGCCGAGCGTCCCGAGATCGGTCATCACGCCTTGCTCCCACAGGAACGCGTGTTGCGCCCCGTACGGGGAAGGCTCGCCGATCCCCGTCCGGCTGAACCCGACGACCTGCCCCTGGCTGTTGGCGGCCCATGCCTGGCTTCCACCGCCTCCGCCATTGTGCGTGGTGTCGAGCGTGCCGAGATCGACGAGGTTGTACGCCCCGGCGCTGGACTGCGCGAGCGTGCGCGCGGGTCCTTGGAGGTTGGGGTCGCGACAGGCGCTCACGAGGATGGCGGAACTGAGCAAGACGGCGAACCGATTCATGCAGCCCTCCGAGGCTGGTCGAGGGCATGGCAATGCAAGCGACGTGCTCGGGCCAGTCGTGGCTGGCGCCCGCGCAACGGTGGGGCCCGGGGGCGACGACGCGGCCGCACCACGAAAAGTCGTTGACAGCCTCGGCTTCGCCTCTACTTTGTGGGCTATGAAGCGCTCGACCCTCTACAGCATCGCCGCCGTGCTCGCCGTGGCGGCGCTCTTTTTCTTCATGACCACCGCTCGTGCCAAGGTGCAGTGCCGCGTCTGTACGGAGTTTCGCGGCCGGACCAACTGTGCCACGGCCGTCGGGGCAACGGAACAGGCGGCCCGTGAGGGCGCGCAGAGCACGGCCTGCGGCCCGATCGCGAGCGGCATGGATGAGCAGATCGGCTGTGGGCGCACGCAGCCGACCGCCGTGCAGTGTCAGCCGCGGTAGGGGCGGAGGCGGTGTCCGATCTCTCGCTGCCCCGCACGCCGATCCCGGCGCACCTGCTGCTCACGCAGGGCATCTCGCGCCCGGGCCAGATCTTCGTGATGGAGCGGGTGCCGCACCACGACGGCCCGGAGACGGTGCTGGAGCTGTTGAATCGACCGGAAGGATTCTTCGCGTTCCGGCCCGACGAGGATGGCGACGTGCAGCTCGTCTCGAAAGGCCAGACGGTATCGCTGTCTGTGGACCGGCAGGCCCCGATCGCCGATCCCGCCCGGCTCTCCGCGGCGCGCACCCTCGGCGTCGAGATCGTGTTGGCCGGCGGCTCGACGCTCGGCGGCTGGGCAAGCGTGGAGCTGCCCGAGGCACACACCCGGCTGCTCGACTATCTCAACGCTTCGCCTGAGCTGTTCTTCGCCGTGTGGACCCACGCGGCCACCCATTATGTGAACCGCGCCTTCGTGATGTACGCGCGCCCACTGAGCTAACCGATGCCCGCACGGATAGATCCCTTCGTCGACGTCCTGCTCCGGGAGCGAGGCGACCAGCTGTACCTCCTGCCCGACGAGCCCGTCACGATGGTCAAGGACGGCAAGCCGCGGAAGGTCAGCCGCCAGCCGCTCACCGACCAGCACATCTACGCGCTCCTCGTCGAGGTCGCGCCCTCGGAGTCGGCGAACCACATCGACCAGATGGCGGAGACGGAGTTCGAATACGTGGCGGACCGCGGGATGGTGCGGGTGCGGATCGTGCCCGATATGGGGCGGCTGACGGCGATGGTGGCCCCGGTTGACCGAGCGGCGGACGCGGGGGCGGGGGCGGGAGCCCCTGCTCCAGCAGCCCAGCGGACTTCCGGGGCGGTCGCGGGAGGTCCCGCTCCAGCAGCCCAGCGGGCACCCGCTGTCGCGGGACCTTCCGCCCCCGCCCCTACTCCACCGTCGCCGTCGGCCATTGCCGCGGCGCCGCCGGCCGGCCTCCCGGTGGACTTCGCGGCGCCACAGTACACGGCCGCCGAGCGCGCGCTGGGCGAGCTGCTCAAGGCGCTCGTGAGCTCCGCGTCGTCGGATCTGCACCTGCGGGTGGGTGAGCCACCGGTGTTTCGCACGCACGGCGAGATGAAGCGCCAGAACACGCCGCCGCTCAGCACCCAACAGCTCGAGCTGATGGTGCTCGCGATCATGCCCGAACGCAATCGCGGCGAGTGGAAGGAGACCGGCGACACCGATTTCGCGTATGAGATCAGCGGCCTGGCCCGCTTCCGGGTGAATGCCGCGCGCGACCGGAAGGGCCCGATCGCCGTCTTCCGCGTGATCCCCGCCAAGGTGGTCACCGCCGAGCAGCTCGCCATCTCGAAGGAAGTGCAGCAGCTCTGTTACCTCACCAAAGGGCTGGTGCTCGTCACGGGCCCCACGGGTTCAGGCAAGTCCACCACGCTGTGCGCGCTCATCGATCTCATCAACCGCACCCGCACGGACCACATCATCACGATCGAAGACCCGATCGAGTTCGTGCACGAAAACAAGAAGTGCGTCATCACGCAGCGGCAAGTGGGCGTGCACACGGACAGCTTCAAGCGGGCGCTCCGATCGGCCCTGCGCGAGGACCCGGATATCGTGCTCGTGGGGGAGATGCGCGATCTCGAGACAATCGCCGTCGCCATCGAGACGGCGGAAACCGGGCACCTGGTGTTCGGCACCCTGCACACGACCACAGCGGCCTCGACGGTGGACCGCATCATCGATCAGTTCCCCGCGGATCGGCAGTCGCAGATCCGCGTGATGCTGTCGGAGTCGCTCAAGGGCGTGATCGCCCAGACGCTCTGTAAGAAGCTGGGCGGGGGGCGCGTGGCGGCGCGGGAGATCCTGCTCACCACACCGGCGATCTCGAACCTGATCCGCGAGGGCAAGACGTTCCAGATTCCGTCGATCATCCAGACGTCGAAGCAGCTGGGGATGTTGACGTTGAACGACGCCCTGCTCGAGCTGGTCGAAAAGAAGGAGATCAGCGGGGATGAGGCATATATGAAATCCGTGGAGAAGGCGGGGCTGGCGGCGTCCTTGAAAGCCAAGGGGCACAAACTGACGATCGCTTAGAAGGGTGTCCGGGGCTGGGGTCCGGTGTCCGGGGTCCGGGGTCCGGGAGCCGGGGATTCACGAACGGTGCGCCTTGAGGGCTCGAACAAGCCCCGCAAGCAGCTGGCCCACCTGCACGGTCCGTTCGAAGAGCTTCGTTACGTCGGCTTGCTCTAGGTAGCGGAGCCGCACAGCAATCGTAAACTGAGTCTCAACCTCCATGAGAGAACCCTTGGCCACGGATAGGTACCGTAAGTAGTCGCCAAGGTGGTCCCGCCCGTGGCCCTCCGCGATGTTCGAGGGGATCGACACGACCGCACGCTTCACTTGCTGGACGAGGCCATACCGCTCTTCGCTAGGAAACCGGTCTGCGAGGCGGTACGCCTCAGCGACCAGATCCATAGCCCGCTGCCAGACGACCAAGTCGCGGTGGTTTCGAATAGAGCGGGACGGGCGGCTCGGAGAGGACATCGATCCGAACGGTACCGGTGCGGTAACGGATGAGCGGTATCGTTCCAATGCAGCGGCCATCGTTCTGCGGCGCTAACCACGCCAGCACCGGACCCCGGACCCCGGACACCAGGTTTTACCAGAGCCACCGGTCGGATTTGAACCGACGACCGCTCGATTACGAATCGAGAGCTCTACCACTGAGCTACGGTGGCGGTAGGCCCCAAACTTAGCAACGCACTACTGGATCCGGTACTCCACGGCGTCAGCGCGGCCCATTCCCTACCCCGTCAGAATCAGCACCGTGACGCCCCACGCGACGGTCAAGAGCGTCACCGGGATCCCGACGCGGGCGTACTCCCAGAACCCGATCCGCGTGCCGTGGGCTTCCGCTTTCTCCACCACGATCAAGTTCGCGACCGAGCCGATCAGGAGCAGATTGCCCGCGAACGTCGCGCTCATCGCGACCACACGCCACAACAGCTCCGCGTGCGGGAGATGTGGGACGACGTTCCGCCACAGCAGCACCGCGGGGACGTTCGAGATCAGGTTGGAGAGCACTACCATCACGCCGCTGGCGGCGAGCGCCGCCGTCGGCCGATGGCCTGCTTGCACGATCGCGAGCGCGCGGCCGTTGATCCAATCCACCGCCCCGGTCGCTTCGAACCCCCGCATCACCACGAAGAGCGAGCCGAAGAAGAGCAGGAGCTCCCAGTCCACGCGCTCGATCGCGTACGCCGGGTCGCGCTGGGCGACGAGCACCATCAGCGCCCCCGCGGCGATCGCCACGCCCGGCAGCGATCCGCCGGCGAGCCACGCCGCCACCGCGACACCAAACATCACCAGGCCTTTGGCGACCAGGCCCCGGTCGAGGGGCACCGGGACGACCTCGGGGCGCTCGCGGAACGACCCCACGAGCTCCTCCCGGAACGCCCAGCGGAGCACGCCGAAGGTGAGGGCGAGCCCCCCCAATCCGATCGGCAGCATGTGATCACATCGAGGTCGATCGCCGCGTATGCTTGCGGCAGGGTGATCACCCCGAAGACGACCATCGCGACGGCACCGAGCAGGCTGGCTGCCGGGCGGTTCAAGTGCACGAAGGGCAGACGCTGCACCGCGATCAGCAGGTAGGTCGCGGCAAAGATCACGAGCCCGAGTGTCATGCGGGTCGCCGCCGCTTCGCGGTCAGAGTCTTCTCGAACCAGTGATGGGCGTACGGCTCATCGTTGAAGGGCCGCACTTCACGATATCCGCTCGCCTTGTAGAGCGCCTGCGCCTCGGTCAGGGCCTTATTCGTCTCGAGCCGCAGAGTGGGAATGCGCCGCTTCCGCGCCAATTGCTCGAGACCTTGCAGGATCCGCTTCCCGATCCCCATCCCACGACACGTTGCGGCGACCCACATCCGCTTGATCTCGCCAAAGTCCGGATGACACTTGAGGGCGCCGCACCCCACCGGCTCGCCGTTCAGGGTGGCGAGAAGAAAGTACCCGCGCGGCGGCGTGAGCTCCGCCGCCGATGCGGAAATGCCGCGCGCTGGATCGAACCCGGCGTCGAAGCGCTCGGCCAGCTCGTCGAAATACCGTGCGAGGCAATACTGGGCCGCGCGGCTGCGGGGATTCTCCACCTCCAGGCGGACGGCGCTCGCCAGCAGCAGGCGCTCGACCGACCCCATCGCGGTGGCCAACGCGGTGCGCTGCGTGTCCGTCAGCTGGCTCAGCAGTGACCGCGCGGCTCGATCCGAAAGGCGGTTCAGGAGGCCCACCTCTTTCTGACCGGAGGTGGTGAGCCTCGCGACGCGCACCCGAGCGTCTTCAGACGCCGGACCCGTGCGCACCAGCCCGTCGGCCTCGAGTCCCCGGAGCAGGCGGCTCACGTACCCTGAATCCAAGCCCAGCCGAGCGCGCAGTTGGCGCACTTCGACGCCCGTCGAGCCGATCTCGAAGAGCAGGCGGGATGCGCCGAGCGAGCGATCGCGGCCGAGAAAGTGACTCTCCAGGGCACCGATGTGCTGCGTCACGGTCCGATTGAAGCTGCGGACTTGGGCGACGGCGTCCATTATCTGACGATAGTCAGAGATGTCCCGCTACGCCACCCCTACCTCGATCCCCCGCCACTTGCCCTGGCGGAACCACAGGACGGACAAGGCGCACCGCGTGATGTGTCCGAGCAGGATCGCGGTCCAGATGTGCACCGGGTGCAGCTGCCGCGTCGCCTGGATCAGCGCGCAGAAGCCGAGCGGCACGACGATCTGGGAAATGATCGAGATGTAGAGAGGGGAACGCGTATCACCCGTGCCCTGGAGCCCGCCGGTGTACGTGAGGGCCACCGTCACGAACAGCCCCGAGATGCTGAGAAACGACAGCAGCTGCACGCCGAGCCCCACGACCGTGGGATCGGTCATGCCGAACAAGCCGAGCAGCGCGCGCGGAATCGTGAGGAACACGACGCCGATCACCGCGGCGAGACCGAGCCCGATCCCCGCGGCCACATGGACGCCGCGCACGGACCGATCGGGGCGCCCCGCGCCGAGGTTCTGGCCCGCTACCGCCGCGGCGGCGCCCATGAGTCCCACCGAGGTCCACGTGATGAACGAGAACAGCTCCGTGTAGCTCACCGCGTAGGCGGCCTGGGCCTCCGCGCTCAGCGCGAGCGAGCCGATGTACCGCAGCAGCAACACGCCCGCGACGTTCATGGCGATCCCCTGGAAGCCCGTCGGCAGGCCGAAGCGGAACAGCGCCCGAATGATGTCCCAGTCGGGCCGCCAGTCCATGCCGCGGTGCCACCGCACCGGGAGGCGCCCCGAGAAGAGCAACCAGCCCGCGACGGCGCTCACGGTGATTCCGGCCACCGCCGTGCCCACGGCCGCTCCCGCGGTGCCAAGCCGCGGCGCCGGTCCGACGCCGGTGATGAAGACGATGTTGCAAGCGATGTTGAGCACCGTGAGGAGAATGCCCAGGCGCAGTGGGGTGCGCGCGTCCCCCGCCGCCCGCAACGCGCCGCTCACCATGAAGAACAAGAGCATGCCGACGCTGCCGACGAACATGATCCGAAGAAATGGCAGCGCCTGGACCTGGACGGCGGGTGCGGCGTGCACCACGCCGAGCAGTGTCGGCGCCAGGATCCAGCCGAGTGGAGCGAGCACCAAGCCCCACAGCGCCAGCGCGGCGAGCGCCGCCTGGTACACGGTGCGGTTCACCTTCTCCTGATCGTTCGCCCCGGCGAACCGCGCGACCAACACGCCCATGCCGCTGAACACGGACATCACGAACGCGATCACGACGATGAAGATCTGAATCGCCACCCCGATCCCCGCGTTCCCCGCGTACCCCACGAGGTGGCCCACGAGGGCGTGGTCCACGATCCCCTGGAGCCCGCCGATCAGGTTCTGCAGCATCGTGGGCCAGGCAAGCATCCACACGGCGTGGGTGATCGGGCCCTCGACGATCGACCGGTCGAGTTGTTTCGCGGGACGGACGGTGGTGGTCATGTGTCGAGCGATGCTGCTTTCATCGAACGCTCCAGTATGCGCGGAGAGTCCATGCGTCTGGCCCAGGCGGAGAACTCCGTCGTAGGCCCGCGCCACTCGAGCGCGCCCACGTCGGCGAACAACGGCGCATCGGTCCTGAGCGTCGCCAGCTGCTTGAACAGCAGAGCCGCATCCCGGTTCGCTCCCAGAACCGTGGGCGGAAAATCTTCGATGGGACCGTGCTCGTTCAGCAGGCGGGCCGCGGTCGCCTTGCCGATCCCCTCGATGCCAGGATACCCGTCCTGCGCATCACCGACCAGGGCGAGAAAGTCCGGAATCAGTGCGGGCTCGACGCCGAACTTCTCCTTAACCCCGTCAGCATTCCGGATCGTTCCTGCTCGGCGATCGACCTGCACCACGCGGTCCTCCACTACGCACTGCGCTAGATCTTTATCATTCGCCCAGATGCAAACCTTCTCCACGCGGTGGTCCATCGCGGCCAGGTGGGCGGCGGAGGCGAGCGCATCATCCGCCTCGAGCTCGACCATGGGCCACACGACCACGCCCATCGCCGCGAGGGCGTCCTCGAGCGGCTGGAATTGCCGAGCGAGGGCCGGCTCGATTCCCTCCCCCGTCTTGTAGTCGGGCCAGAGCGCGTTGCGGAACGACTCGATGACGTGATCGGTCGCGACGCCCAGGTGCGACGCCCCGTCCTCGACCATCTTGAGCACGGTGTTGAGCACGCCGATCACGGCGCCGAAGGGCGGATCCCGGTCCGGTTTCGCCCGTCGCAGGCCGTAGAAGTGACGGAACAGCTCGTACGTGCCGTCCACGAGATGCACGATCATGGGAAGACGTCAGGAATGCCGGCGTCCTGCCTGCTCGGCCCGGGCGAGCAACAACGCGCGCTCCCGTTCGTTCCGGGTGAGCGCGGCGGCGCGCTCGAACTCCGCGCGGGCCTCATCGCGCCGGCCGAGCTTCTCGAGGAAATCGCCGCGCACGCTCGGCAGCAGGTGGTACTTGGCGAGCGACGGCTCGCCCGCGAGCGCGTCGACGATCTCGAGACCGGCGGCGGGACCGAATGCCATCGCGTACGCTACGGCGCGATTCACTTCCACGACAGGGGACGGCGCGAGCTGGGCGAGCCCGTCATACAGCGCGGTGATGCGCGTCCAATCCGTTTCTTCCGCGGTGCGCGCCCGGGCGTGGCACGCCGCGATCGCCGCCTGCAGCGCGTACGGCCCGAGCGTGCCCCGGAGCGCCTCGACCCGCTCGAGCGCCGCGAGCCCGCGAGCGATGAGCAAGCGATCCCAGCGTGACCGGTCCTGTTCGAGCAGCAGCACGGCCTCGCCCGATGGCCCCACCCGGGCCCGCAGGCGCGAGGCCTGAATCTCCATCAGCGCGACCAGCCCGTGGACCTCGGGCTCCTGCGGCGCGAGCTCAGCCAGAATCCGCCCCAGGCGGAGCGCCTCCTCGCACAGCGCGGGGCGGACCCAATCGCCGCCGGCGGTCGCCGAGTACCCCTCGTTGAAGATCAGGTAGATCACCTCGAGGACCGACGAAAGCCGGACGACGCGATCCGCGGCGCGTGGCACCTCGAACGGCACGCGTGCCTCGGCCAGCGTGCGCTTCGCCCGCACGATGCGCTGCGCGACGGTCGGGACAGGGACGAGAAAGGCGCGCGCGATCTCCTCGGTGGTCAAGCCGCCGAGCAGCCGCAGCGTGAGCGCCAGGCGCGCTTCGGTCGCGAGAACGGGATGGCAGGCGGTGAAAATGAGACGCAGCAGGTCGTCCCCGACATCGTCGTCGAGCGCGGTGTGGAGATCGTCCTCGGGACTCACTTGCCGAGCCTCGAGCTCGTGGCCGATCGTCTCGTGCTTGCGGTCGAGCATCTTGCCGCGCCGCAGCCCGTCGATGGCGCGATGCTTGGCGGTGGCCATGAGCCAGGCGCCCGGATTGTCGGGCACGCCCGACGTGGGCCACTTCTCGAGCGCCGCGAGCAACGCCTCCTGCGCCAAATCCTCCGCCAGCCCGACATCCCCGCCCACCACCCGCGCGAGACCCGCGATGAGCCTGGCGGATTCGATCCGCCAGACCGCATCGATGGTCGCATGGATGTCGGACACTACCGGCCGGCGGCCTTTCGCACGTCGGGCGGGAAGTCCTCGATCTCCGTCACCCGGCGGACCTCGATGACGTCGCCGTCGAGCATCGGCGCCCGCTTGGCCCACTCGATGGCTTCTTCCTGCGACTTCACCTGAATCATCCAGTAGCCGCCGACCAGCTCTTTGGACTCCGTGAAGGGACCGTCCAATACCTTGGTCTTGCCGCCGCCGAACTTCACCCGCGCGGCCGTGGCCGGTGGCGCGAGTCCGTCCAGGCTCAGCAATACGCCGGCCTTGCTCAAGGAATCGTTGTATTTCGTCATCTTGGCGACCAGCTCGGCCGGGGGCACGAAGTCCGCGCCGGCCTTTTCATAGGCCTTGGGGATTACCAGCATCATGAAGCGCATGATCGTCTCTCTTGTGGGGTTCCATAGAAGCGTCGAACGAGGGACGGCGAAATCGACAACCTCCTACCCCCCGGCCAGCGCCCCCACCACTAGGAAGGGTTCGGTGCCTCTGGCGACGGCCTCGGGCAGGGCGGCATCCGGCTGTGCGAGGGACAGATCCCGCGCGCACGCGAAGAACCGCACGAACGGCCGGCGCTCCAGGGTCACGTGGTCGCGGATAGTGCCCCGGAGCATCGGGTAGCTGGTCTCGAGCGCGTCGAGCACCGACCGCTGGGTGGCTGGGCCGTTCAGGGCGAGCTCCACTTCCCCTTCCACGCGGGCCAACCTCCGCAGATGCTCGGGGAGCGCCACGCGGATCATCGCAGGGTTTGCACCTCGACCGAGACGACCGCGGGGAGATCGCGAACGATCGGGGCCCAGTTGTCACCGGCGTCCGGCGAGGCATAGACCTGCCCTCCGGTGGTACCGAAATACACGCCGCACGGGTCGAGCGAATCGACCGCCATGGCGTCGCGCAGCACGTTCACGTAGCAATCGCGCTGTGGCAGGCCCGTGGTGAGCGCTTCCCATTCGTGCCCGCCGGTCCGGCTGCGATACACACGCAGCTTGGCCTCTGGCGGGTAATGCTCGGAGTCGCTCTTGATGGGGACCACATAGATGGTCTCCGGCTCGTGGGCGTGCACGTCGATCGGGAAGCCGAAATCGGTCGGCAGGTTGCCGCTGATCTCTTGCCAATTCGCTCCGCCGTCGTCCGAGCGCATCACGTCCCAGTGCTTCTGCATGAAGAGCACGTTGGGGCGCGATGGATGCATGGCGATGCGGTGGACGCAGTGGCCCACCTCGGCGGTCGAGTCGGGCAGCTGATACGGCGACTTGAGCCCGCAGTTCGCCGGCCGCCACGACTTACCGGCGTCGTCGGTCTGGAACACGCCCGCGGCCGAAATGGCCACGCTGATTCGCTTCGAATCGCGCGGGTCGAGAACGATCGTGTGCAGGCACATCCCGCCCGCTCCCGGCTGCCACAGATGCCCCTTCGCGGAGCGCAAGGCGCCCAGCTCCTGCCAGTTCTGACCACCGTCGGTCGAATGGAAGAGACCGGCATCCTCCACGCCCGCGTACACCGCATCCGGGTCCGTGAGCGACGGCTCGAGATGCCACACGCGCTTGAATTCCCACGGGTGCTGGGTGCCGTCGTACCACTGATGCGTGCCCGGGACCCCGTCGTAGGCGAACTTGTTTCCGACCGCGTCCCACGTCTTGCCGCCGTCGTTCGACCGCTGGAGCACCTGGCCGAACCAGGCGCTCGACTGCGACGCATACAGGCGGTTCGGGTCGGCAGGCGAGCCTTTGACGTGATAGATCTCCCAGCCGCCGAAATGTGGACCGTTGACGGACCATTGCTTGCGTTTTCCGTCCGAGCTCAGAACGAACGCACCCTTGCGAGTGCCCACTAGTACGCGAACGCCGCTCATGGCGCAGTTCCTTTTTTCCGTGTTCCCGATAAGGTAGCCGCTCGAGCGGCGCGAGTGAACTCGCGGCTCACGTGCCGCTTCAGCGGCCGCTGCCGAGCCGCGGCTTGAGCCGCGCCTATGCAACAAGGGCCCCGGATCGCTCCGGAGCCCTCGAGAATTCACTACAGCAGGGTGTTGCTTACTGGCAGGCGGGTGCGCCTTCCGATACCGCCGGCGCCACTGCCGCCGTGTTCACGAAAATCGCGCACGTCACCAGGGGGTTGGTAAGGTTGACGTTCGTAATCGTCGCGCTCCAACCACCACCGTTCACGGTCGGACCACCCAAACGGTTACCCGTGGTCACGCAGAAGTTCACCGTACCCGCGGTGGGCGGGGTGGTGCACGACGTGGTGGTGCTGTACTTGACCGAGTCGGCGAAGAACGCTTCCTCGGCGGTCACCAGGTTCCGAAGGTCCGACTTCATCGAGGCGATATATGCCTTCGCCTTGGTGTTGGCGAACTTCGGGATCGCGATGGCGGCCAGAATACCGATGATCACCACCACGATCAAGAGCTCAATGAGCGTAAAACCCTTGCGGTTCATCCGAACCCCTCCGTTCATGTCGAGTGCGTAGCGAGCCAACCCACGGGCGGCCCGAAGAGGAGTCCGCTTGGGTTCCATCTGCCACCTCCTGGGGCAGGAGGCGTGCCGCGTGTGACATGCGGGGGAGAAGCGTAGCAATGGCTTGAACTGCCGCAGGTTGCGACGTCTCTTGCAGAGCACGGCGCGCGCCCCTGTGTGCGGCAGATCACCCGGGGCGTTTCAATGCGTGACGGACGGCACCTCGAGCTCCCCCGGTGTGAGCACTGGATTCAATTCGATGAGCTCCCAATGGAGGATGTTCATGGTCCGCCCCGATCCGCGCTCCCGCTCGATGAAGGTATGAGGAGTGAGAACCCCGGAGACGCGACGCCAATCGCTGTAGTAGCTGAGCGAGATCACCGCCGGACCGGTCGCGTGCACCGGCATCGCCTTCCGCACGGCGACAATGAGATATGTGCGTGGGTCGAAGTAGTACTCCTTTTCCCATCCGTCGGCGAGGGTGACCCGCAGCGCACACGTCTCGTGCTGATCGAGCGTGTCGAGGCCGACAAGCTCGACGTGATGCCCCTTGGCTCGAGCGTCGATGAACGACTCATCGAACTCCGCCCCGCGGCGTCCCGCGTCCGCAGCGGCTCCGCTGTCGCGCTTCAGGACGCGCGACGCGAAGTTGTACTCCCACGTCGACCCGTCGAACCCTTCCGCGTATTCGAAACCTGGAGCGTGCACGTTCACGCGTCGGGTCGCCGGCCGCGCCCAGGCGATATCGGTGGTCGCGTGCAACGTTCCCTCGTCATACGTGCCGCGCATCCGGCGGGTACGAATGCGTTCGACGGCGGCATAGCCGCCAATCGCGGCAAGGTAGTCGTCAATGAGTCGATCTGCCGTCGGGCCGCATGGGGCTTGGGGCGCGCCTCGTGGGCGGTTGACGGCGATGGCAAGGGAGAATGCGACGACCGTGACGAAGGCACGCATCAGGGCCGCTTAGGCGCTCCGCTCGTGAGCTGCTGGACCCGCGTCCGAACAAACCCCATCGTCGAATCCTTGGCGAGCGCCTCCCGGTAGCTCGACATGGCCAGCGCCGTATCGCCCTTGTCGAGATAGATGTCCCCTTTGGCCGCGGGTGTCATTCCGGAATTGGGGAAGAACTCCGCGGCGAGCTGCAGCAGGCCGATGGCGTTGTCGACGCGCTTCGCGCGGGCTTCACTCCGCGCCAGGTCCACGAGCGGGAACTCGCGGAAATCGTACGCCTCGCTGCCGTAGTAGCGATCGCGCAGCTCCCGGTAGTGGCGCGTCGTGGCCGCGAGCCCCGAATCCGCGAGGTAGAGCGCGAGCTCGTCGGTCAACAGGCGGGGCCGAGCCACGCCGCGGTGGCACGTCTCGCACTTCACCACCACGTGCGGCTCGGGACGGCTGGGGACATCGGCGAGATGCTCCTCGTTGATGTGGTTCACCATGTCGATCATCACTCGGGCAGCTCGTTTGGTCCGCTTGTCGTCCGACGCGAACTTGAGCGAGTCGAGTGGCGCGCCTTCCCGCCCCACGTGACAGTAGGTGCATCGCACTCCCAGTCCCAGGGCGAAGCCGCGCATCGTCGCGATCAGCTCCTGCTTCCCGATGTTCTTGGGCAGCACCTTCAGGTTCGTGAAGGAATCGGGGGGAAATTTTCCCTGCGCTCGGAGCGTGGACGCGAGCGTAATCAAGAGCACCACAAAGCCGACAGCCCTGCGCATGGTTGTCCCTCATGAGAGAGCCAGTTTGTTGAGATATTGCCCCACGGAACGGGATCGTGACAGGACTCAGCCTGTCCGGACTCTGTTAGCTCCAGGCTTGAGAATCTCGCCAGGGAACGATAGCATGACCATCCAATTCCATCATCGGGACTCTCGCGTGTGATCTCCCCACTCATCTTCTGGCCTGCGGCTCTGGGACTCGGGTTTCTGGCGGCAGGCCTTTGGACCTACCGACGGGATTTCTTGTCCGAATCTGCACCGGCGCGGGTGAGATTCGTCGCGCTCGGCCCAGTGCTGGTCGCGGCATCCCTGGCTACGTTCGCGGGCGAGCATTTCACGGAAGCGACAACCTTCGTGACGTTAGTCCCAAAATGGCTGCCGGCGCGTCTCTTCATCACGTACTTCGTGGGGGTGGCACACCTGGCCGCCGCGTTGAGCTTTGTGGCCAGACGATACATCCGCTGGTCGGCGATTTTTGTCGCCCTGCTGTTCGCGCTCATCGTTCTGCTGCTATGGCTGCCGGGTGTCGTTGCGCGGCCGGGGGCTCGCATGGCCTGGATTGTGGCCGTACGCGAGACCACCTTCTCGATGGGCGCCCTGGCGCTGTTTAGCACTGCGGTGCGGGACCGCTGGCCGACTCGTGCGAGCACCCTGGCTGCCGTGGCCAGAGTCTGGACCGGCATGGTGCTGATCTTCTATGGCATCGAGCACTTTATCCATCCCGAGTACTCACCTGGCGTGCCGGATACCCAAGTCACCGCGTCGTGGGTGCCCCTGCCACTCGTACTGGCATATCTGACCGGCATACTGCTGATCGCGTTTGGGATCGCGATGCTTGTCAGGAAATACGCCAGCTCTGGAGGCACGTTCGCCGGATTACTCATGTTGCTGCTTACTCTGGTTCTCTACGTCCCCCAGTTGTTTCTCGCGGGCAGCGTTTCAGAGGAAATAACGGCGATTAACTTCGTGGCCGACACACTGCTCTTTGCCGGGACGATGCTCTTGATTACGAAGGCGATCCTGGATTCGGAACAACAACCGGCGGCAGGGACCACTGCTTGAGTAGGGGGCATCCAAACCCCTCATTCGTCCAACTCCCCCAAAACCAAATGGCCAGCGCGTCCCGCGCTGGCCATCGATCTTAGAGTGCCCTGGCCCGGATTCGAACCGGGACGCCTTGCGGCGCTGCCCCCTCAAGACAGTGTGTCTACCAGTTCCACCACCAGGGCCCGCAAGAAAAGGAAAGGTAGAATCCGCCAAGAGAGGGGTCAACCGGTGACCCGGATCACGTTTACCTCCCGCGTCCGGCCGCGGGCGCGACGCGACAGGCCGCACTAGATTGGGGCCCCATGGGACTCTGGGTCGCGTTCGGCTTCGGCGCGCTGATCGGCGCGTTCATCGGTGCGCTCGTGGGCCGACATCGCGGGGCCCGCGGAGCACCGGCGCCGGCACCCGTCGTTCCCCCGCCCCCTACCCCACGTTTTGGCCCGCCCGAAGTCCGCCACGTCGTACTCGACGAGGGCTCGGCCAACGTCCTGAACGCTCTCAACAATCGCCTGGCAGCGATCGGCGCCCTCGCTGACCTGCTGCACGGTAGCCCGCTCGACCCCGAGCGCGCGCGCGCCTTGATGATGTTGCACGGCGAAGTGCGCCGGGCGGCCGAAATCACCCAGCACTTCCTCGAGCTCGCCCAGCATCCGATCGGCGCGGCGGAGCCGTCCGACTGTTCCATCGTCTTGAACGGCGTACTGGCCGAGCGCGAGCAGACGCTGAAGGAGCTGGGAGTGAAGCTCGTGCGGAGCATCCCGCACGAGCTGCCGATGGTGGCCTGCCCCATGGCCCAGCTCACCGAGATGCTGATGAAGCTCCTCGACTTCGCGCTCCGGCGCCTGCGCGACAGCCAGCCCCCGCGCGAGCTGCGAATCGCCGTCAGCGAGAGCGGCCCGTCGCTCGCGATCTCGCTCTGGGACTCAGGCGTGCCACTCTCGGTCGAGGCCGAGCAGCGCCTGGTGACTCCGTTCCGGTTCACGCAGAGCGCGGGCGGCGGCGAGATCGAGTTCGCGCTGGCGCGCGCGCTGGCGCAGTCGTCCGGCGGGACGTTGCGGCTCCGGCCGCGCACCGGCGGCGGCGCCGAAGTGGTGGTCACGCTCCCGAAGAGCGTGCTCGCCCCGTTGGCGCGCACCACCGCCGCCACCCCTGCGCTCCCCAAGTTGCGGATTCTCGTGGTGGACGACGACGCAGTGAACCGGCAGGCGATGCGCCTCCTGCTCGAGCGCGAGGGTCACGAGGTGGTGGCGGTCGAGAACGGGCTCGAAGCGATCGAGCGGCTCGGCCCCGCGAGCGACCGGTTCGACGCCGTCGTGACCGACCTGCAGATGCCGCGGCTCGGCGGGCGCGCCCTGTACGAGCAGCTGCGCGAACAGCGCCCCCAGCTCGCCGAGCGGTTTGTGTTCGTCACCGGCGACCGCGCGCGCGACGAGACGCGGCGCTTCCTCGATGAGTGCGGCCAGCCCGCCGTGATGAAGCCTTACGACTTCAACGA
The DNA here is from genome assembly GCA_035577025.1 of Gemmatimonadales bacterium. Lineage (GTDB taxonomy): Bacteria > Gemmatimonadota > Gemmatimonadetes > Gemmatimonadales > GWC2-71-9 > AG41. The sequence goes on along the minus strand of DATLVU010000080.1, from coordinate 53,451 downwards.
CCTGATCAGTGCGATCGGGCAGGTAGCGGGCAAGGGCAGCTAGGGCGTCACGCTCCCGAAAAAGATCTCCAGGTTGTCGTTGAGCGCTCCCGTCTTGGGCGCCACGCCGGTCCACGTCATCGCGGCATGGTCGGCGAGCGACGCGATGCCGTTGTAATCGCCGATAAACGGCCGGATGCCGGTCGGGCTCGACCCGTCGGGCACGCCCGACGCCCCGGGATCGAAGCCCGATGACGTCACGCGCGTCGACGTCCATGTCGCCCCACCGTCGAGGCTCGAGGCGTAGGTGACGTCCACGAGCGCGTTCCCCGAATAGCTCCGATCGTCGAACATCACGTCGATCCGGCCCCCGGCGTTCGGCGCCACGCTGATCTCGGCGCCGAACCGATCGCCGCTCGCCGTGCCGATCTCGACGGGCGTGGACCAGTGGGTGAGATCCGTAGCCGCGGCCGACGTGAAGAAGATCCTCCCGAGGCCGTTGACGATGTCGGCGAACACGACGTCGAGCCGCCCACGGGTCGCGTCGAACGCGGGCGCAGGGTATGAGCCTGGCCCCCGGAACGGCGTCCCTGAAGGGCCGACGGGAATGTTGAAGCAGAACGAGGGGAAGATGCAGACCGGATTGGTATAGGCGTAGAAGGCGAACGGCGCGCTCCACGTGTTGCCTCCGTCATGCGAGGCCGCAACGTAGTTCGCCGTGCCCTTTCCGCCTTGAATGCCGTTGTCGAAGGTGAGGAACAGCGTCCCGTCGGGCGCCGTGACGATCCGCTGATCCTGATTGTTACGGACCGGACCCGCGGTCACCTTGATGGGCGCCCGGAAGGAGCGACCTCCGTCGCGCGAGATGCCGACCAGAACCGGGGAGTGCGTGCCGTTGCCGTTGAACTGCGCCCAGGTCACGTAGATCGAGCCGTAAAACGGGCTCGTGGGGCTTGCGTCGATCGACAGGGCCTCGTGATCCGAGAATTGCCCGTTCGAGCCCTTGGTCTTGCCGTTGCCGGTCCAGCTCGCGATCACCGTGAGCGGCTGCGACGCGCCGCCCTGCAGCCAGGTGCGTCCCCCGTCCGTCGAGCGGCTCAACAGCAGGTTGATCTGGAACGGGGAAGTGAAGTTGAACGCTTGGCACACGAAGTACGCGGTGCCGTCGGGTCCGAACGCCACCTGGGGGTCGCCTCCCGCATCGAAAAATCCTGTGCCGGGGACGCCCGGATCATTCGTGAATCGCGTCACGCCGGGGACGAACCCGTTGGGCAGCGTCGCGGTCCACGTCTTCCCACCATCGAACGACGCGTTCACCGCGCAGCCGTCGTTGAAGTTCCAGTCGTTGGCGCCGGTGATGAGATTGCTCGCGTTCACCGGATTGACTGCGACCGGTGTCTCGTTCTGGGCGGTGGTATCCCGACTCACGTCCACCACGAAGACAGACGGCCCGCGGCCGCCCGCCGCGAAGCTGGGATGGAGCGCCGTGGGCGCTGGAGAGGGAAACTCGCTGCAGGCGCCGAGGGCGACGCAGGCAGCCACTATCCCGGCGTGCATAACTATGTGCCGCATTGCATGATCCCGCGGGTTGGGGGTTCAGGCGAATATGCACCCCGCGGAATCCCCCGCCAGGAGGGCGCGAGTGAACTCGCGGCTCGGCATCGGCCCGTAAGCGGGCGATTAACGCCGCTTCAGCGGCGGTTGCCGAGCCGCGGCTTTAGCCGCGCCTACCCCACCACCTCCGGCTCGAACTCGAGCCGTACGTCGAAACACTGTCGAACGCCCTCGCGCACCTCTTCGGCCAACGCCAACAGCTCGGTAGCCGTGCCGCCGTAGTTGACGAGCGCCAGCGCGTGGCGACTCGAGATTCCGGCCCCCCCGCGCCGAAACCCCTTCGAAAACCCCGCACGCTCGACCAGCCATGCCGCTGGGACTTTCACGCCGCCGTCGGCCGGAAATGTGGGAATCGGTGACGCCTGCTCTCCCTGCGTCGTTCGCCAGCGCGCCTCGAGCTGCTGGAAGGCCGCGGCGGGCAACACCGGATTCGTGAAGAACGAGCCCACCGATCGCGTATTCGGATCGTTCGGGTCCAGGACCATGGACTTCCCGCGCCGCAACGCCAGCACGGTCTCGCGGACGAGGCGGACGGCTTCCGCCGCTGACAGCGCTTCGAGCGCCTTCACGCGCGCGACGTTCTTGAGCTCAGCGTAGCGAATGCGCGGGTGCCGGTCCCGCGCTAGGCGGAACGTGACGTCGAGGATCACGTACCGACCCCGGTCTCCGCGCTTGAATCGGCTGTCGCGATAGCCGAAGGCACAATCCGTGGCGGTGAAGGTCTTCCGTTCGAGCGTGGTCCGGTCGAGGCAGGTGACGCTGACCAGCGTCTCCGCGACCTCCTGCCCGTACGCGCCGACATTTTGGATCGGGGTACCGCCGACCGTGCCAGGAATGCCGGAGAGACATTCGAGGCCCGTCCAACCGCGCTCGACGGTGCCCGCGACCAGCGTGTCCCAGTCGACCCCGGCACCAGCGGTCACTTCGGGCGTGGGTCCCTCGCGGTAGTCGAGGTCGCCGATCGTGATGCGCACCACCAGGCCCGGAAATCCCGCGTCCTGAAAGACAACGTTGCTGCCGCCGCCGAGGATGTAGACCGGCAGGTCCCGATCGGCGCCGAATGCGAGTGCCGCGCGTACCTCGTCGTCGCTCCCGCACTCCGCGAAGTAGCGGGCCGGGCCGCCGAGGCGGAGCGTGGTGTACGGGGCGAGGGGGACATGCTCGCGCAAGGGCAACCGCACATCGTGTTTCACGACTGCAAGATAGCGGTGAGCAGTGAGCAGTTGAGCGGTAAGCGGTGCGGCACTGAGTACCCTCGTGCGGAGAATTGATGCCACATGTTTTGCACCGCAGGGCGATCGTGTGGCCTTGCGCGATCACAAGAGCATCCTGGCGTGGCAGGAGGCCCACAAGGTCACAGATGCCGTCTTTGATGGCGTTCGGGCTAACTGGAAACCCTTCGCGGCAACGGTCTTCGGCCAGTTACAGCGAGCGTCGCTCTCCGTACAGCTGAATATCGCGGAGGGATACGCCCTTCGAAGTGCCCGCCGCTTCCGAAACCACTTGGAGATCGCCTATGGCTCAGCCGTCGAGACGGGCGAACTATTGGAGCTGGCTATCCGCAAGCGAATGCTCCCCGATGATTTGTCACATCAGGCTCTCGAGAATTGCCGGCGCTGCCAGCGCTTGTTACTGGGCCTGATCAAGCGATATCGCGAGAACCGGGGCTAGTCCGCTCACGGCACCGCCCCCCGCTCACCGCTCACTTCTCGCCGATCTTACCGCCCGCCGGGACCGACCAGGAACGACATGCCCGCGGTCACCGCGAGGTGCAACAACCGTTGCGGGCCGCCGGGGTTTCCTGGGGGCGGACAATAATACGCGCGGCCTTCGAGGCGCAGCGCCGCGCGGTTGCTCACGAAGAAGATCCGTTCGCCGAGCCCGGCGTGCACCGCGTTCAGGTCAGACGAATACGGGGCGCTCGGTCCCATATGGAGGCGGGAATAGCCGCCCAGGATGTAGAGCCCGCCCGAGCTGATGACGAGGCTCGCGCTGCCGAACGCCGCTGTGGTCCTTCCCACGCCGCTGAATCTCGAGAGCGGCTGCGCGACGTTGCCGTCAGCCTCGATGCTGAAATGCTCGCCGAGGAAGATGCCGAGCCGGCCACCGGTACCGAATTGGTTGTCGAGCTGGAGGCGACTGTCGTACCGCGTGTAGCTGCCGAATCCGCCGATCTCGACATCGCCACTATGCTGCGCACTGAGGGAAGCTGCGTACGGCAGCAGGATGAGGGTGAGAATGAGTGCCCGCATAAGGAGAGCTCCTTGTGGGTGGATCGCGGGCGCAAACCATAATAGGAACGTCTCCTCGAACGCGCGATATCCCACGGAAGCCGACCTGGACGCTTGCGGCTTGGCGCACGCCGACCTGGGTCAGATGTCGTGGCGGCGTATTCTCAGAATGCCACCTGCGCCGCAAGACCCGTGCTGCCGCGCGCTCCGAGCCAGGGGGCGAATCTCACACGCGACTGCGTCGCGGTGTGGCCGCTATTGATCACGTGAACCATGCCAAGCGCCAGCGACGCGGTGCCCACGCCCATGTTCACGAGGGCGTAAGTCCCGCTCGACCCCGATTCTCCCACGTGCGGGATACCGGCGAAGATCCCGACCACGCCCGTGCCCACGGCCGCAAAATCCTTGATCTCACTCGGCTGGCGGGCAGGTAAGGCATCAAGAGTGAAAGCGGTGACGTTGCCGGCGACGATGAACGCGGTCCCCCACTTGTAGGCGGTGCTCGCGGGACACGGACCGCCGTGGATCGTCCCGCACCCGTAGGCAGGCTGGATCCGCGTCGCCTCGGCGAGCGTGACGCCGTTCGCGTCGAGCCAGCGGCGCACCGCGGGATCGTCCCTGAGCTCAGGCACCCGGGCGTTGTTTTCCGTGGCGGCGATTCGGAGCACCATGTCTTCGTCGCCCGACTGCTCCATGAGATACGCCACACCGCAACGCTTGCCCCAGTAGTCGATGAACGTCGGCATATAGCGGCCGGGGAAATCGGTGTTGCGTGGGAAAATGCCGCGCACCCAATAGTGGTGGAGATTGTCCATCAGCCGCGCACGAGCCGCCTGCTGCGCGGCGGTCAACCCGGCAACGTCTCGAGCTCGCAACCCCCGCTCGGCGCTGTCAAAATGCGAGCGGAGCCGAGCCTGCTCGGATGCTGCGAACGTCTGAGGGGCGCGTGCCTGCCACAGTGCCGCGGCGCACGTGGCGATGACGGTCGCGAGGATGACGGTCTTGCGCATGAGGACCTCCCGGAGTGCGGGCAGACGAATGCGATTGGTCACGGGAAGAGTGGCCGACGATGAACCGGTAGGATCGCGGTGTGCAGAATGTTCATCGCAGCGTTCAGCTTTGAAGCGCGGTGGTCCCGCGCTACCTCTGCGGACCCTATGCCAGCGGCTCGCTGCTTGTCAAGCCCTCGTCTCCTTCATCTCGATACCGAAATGCTTTGCGGCCTTCCGGATGTTGGCGAACGCGAGCTCGCGCTCCGTATCGCTCACATCCTTCACTTGATGGAACCGAGCGATCGCGTTGCGGACGTGCGATGCGTCCGTCATCGGCTCTTTCCGCGCCGAGGGAAAGGCGAACGCGCTGTTCGGCAGCGCATTGACCCGCGCGGCATCGAGCTCGCCATGCTCCTCCGGACGCGGCGGTCTCCAAGTCGGCGTTACCATGTGGCACCCTCCTTAGCGAGATGCCTCGACAGCAAGGCCTACGTATGGGCCGACTCGGAATCGAACCGAGAACCTACTGATTAAGAGAAACGCTGCTCGTTGGGGCAGTTGGCTCTAACTTGTTACACGACATGGGAAACTTCCTGTCACCGTCGCCCGCCAACTCACGCAAACGCGCCCCAACGACTGCGCTACTTAACACGACACTTCAACCATAGCCATTGCTGGGGCCGTTTGCCATCACGCAAGCAGGGCGGGATACGCTCCCGCCAAATGACGCCACTGCGGCGCAGGGCTGGTCTTCAGCATCGCATCAGCGTGGACGATCTCCAAATAGACCAGCATGATGATCGCTTCTCGATGCTCCGTCACGCGCCGAACCACAGTGGCTGCGATAGCGGTCTCGCTGCGCCACTCCAACCATTGGTCCAAGGCATCCGACAGAAGGCTTCTGGCGGTCTGGAATGGGACCGTATTCTGCTCAACCTGCTCCACGATACGCGCCACGGCGAGCAACGCCTGTTCATCGCTGGTCATCCAGTGTGCCATCCGCGCGGGCCAGCCTTTAAGTGGCTGATCCCCAAGGTCCGGCCAGCGCGCTTTCCTAGCCACGTCGTCCCCACGCCACACTAGAACCCATTTGGCGAAGGGCGCTTCGGATGTGTGCGGTGAGCCTCGTCAGGTTGGTGCGAAATTCCCGGTAGGACTGCTCCCAGTTCTCCTGAAGCTCGTGCGCCGCCGCACGTCGTTGATTGATGATTCCGACGCCAAGAGCTATGACGAACCCAACCCCCGAAGCGAGGATGAGGGCCATGGGGTTCATGTTGGCGACCGCAGCGCCAAGCAATACCAGGGCAGTGGCAAACAAGGCCCCCGGAACGGCGTCCCAGAATCCTTTTTTCGGCACGCCCGAAGACTACCCTGCCGTACCGGTGAGCGCCCGCAACCGCCTCCCGACCGCCTCGACCGCCACCTTCTGCCGGGCCGTGCGCGGGGCGATGTGCGTCTTCCGTGCCAACGCACCACCATCGGCGTGCCCGGCGATCTCGGCGAGCAAGTCGATCGGCACGCCGTCATCCAGCCCGTGCGTCATGAAGGTGTGCCGCAACGCATACGCCTTCAACGGGTGCTCGATCTCCGCGCGCTCACAGATGCGTCGGTAGTTGGCGTGCATGTTGCACCAGTCCACCGGCAGCCCGCTGCGCGTGGTGAAAAGCAGATCGCCGTACTTGCTGCCCCACCGCTTCCGGGCCTTCTCCTTGACCCCGCTCGCGGAGACCGGCTCGCCGCTCGCGAGCTGCCGCTCCAGGAGCCGCTTCGTCGTTCAACTGCCCGCAGTGCGGCGCGGTTACGACGAGTGCCGAGATTCTGTTCAGTCTTGCGTAGGTAGAGCAGGACCCCGAAAACGGAGCCCCTGGGTTCTCGCGGCCCAGGGGCTTCATCGTTTACGCCGTCTCGACCTAGCCAGGGACAATGATTAACCAGGAACACCCATTGGGGGGTTGAACTGGCACGTTGGTCCCCGTGCCGCATTGGTCACTTGGTACAAATGTAAGAGGTCTGCCATCCTGGCTTCTGATTGTGTTCCGGAGGGTGACCGTGAATCCCGCATCAGCGCCCCCGGGGCCAGTGACCGCACCCCACGCCGCCGTCGTCTGGAACGTCACAGTGTTGTTCCCGGCCGGCATCAAGGTACCGGGCGCGTTCGCAATGCCTTTCCCGGATACCACCAGATTCGTCCCAGGATTGATCGAGTTCAGTCGCACGGCGGCGTTGAACACCAACGTCACCTTGATCGGCGCTCCATTCGCAGGAACCGTCGCGTCATGCGACACCAGTTGAAAAGGTGGCTTGGGCGGGGGCGGCGCGGGCGGCGGACCGCCGCAGCCAAGGAGAATCAGCGCGAGCCCTCCGTGTGATAACTGCTGGAGAGCACTGACCGGTAGTTTCATAGACCCTCCCCTGCGAAGCGTTGGCATCTTGGGCACCACCCACGACGACTGGTCGACTGGAGCCTATGGGATGTGGAACGGAGGGGTAGGGTGTTTTTGCGCGGCACGGAGGGGCGGATTTGCGGCAGCGGGGCCCGATTCGACCGTGGGACCTGGGCGGGGAGTGACCAAAAAAAAAGCCCGCCGCCGGTGAGAGGGCAGCGAGCCCCGTTGCTACTAAAAAGCTTTCACTAACCTTTCACTGTCAATCTGCTAAGTCTATGGGCCGACTCGGAATCGAACCGAGAACCTACTGATTAAGAGTCAGTTGCTCTGCCAATTGAGCTATCGGCCCTGCTCCCTGCTCCCTGCTCCCCGCTCCCTCTCCGTCTCCCATGCCCCCAAGGAGAATCGAACTCCTGTTCCCACCTTGAAAGAGTGGTGTCCTAACCGTTAGACGATGGGGGCGTAATAGCGGTAACGGGATTCGAACCCGTGTTTGAGCCTTGAGAGGGCTCCGTCCTAGTCCCCTAGACGATACCGCCGCAAGCGCGGGAAAATATCGCCAGCCGCCCGCACAGCACGCAACCCGACTGTTGACCTCGGCCCGGTTCTGCTTACCGTTAACCCCGCCCGCCGTCCTCACCGGACTTCCAAGGAGCCCCGGACCCGTGCCGAGAGCCGCGCCACCGCAGACGCAGGAGGTGTACGCAGCCCTCTGGAAGATCGTGTCAACGGGCCTGCCCGAGGTGCCCATCATCCTCGCGGCCATCATCTATACCCACGCCCAGTGGCTGCAAAGCCTGCTCGCGCCGCTGGCCCCCTTCTATCCTTATGCCGTCTTCGGCGCCGGCGTCCTGATCGGGTGGCGCTTCCATCGCAGCCGCCTGCTGTTCGCCCTGCTCCTGCTCGCGATCGCCGACCGCACCCTGCTGTTCTTCGCCGCGGGACACGGGCTCGCACGCGACCGCGTGATCCTCCAGGCAATCGGGGTCCTGCTGCCGCTGAACCTCGCCTCCCTCACCCTCACCTCGGAACGCGGATTCCTCACGCCACCTGGACTGGCGCGACTCGCCGTGATCCTGGGACAGGTGGTGGCGGTGTCGTTCCTCGATCGCGAAGCGCCCGGCGCGGCCTCGGCGCTGCTCCATTCCACCCTGCTCCCGAAGTGGCTCTTCGCCTGGACCTCCCTCGCCGACCCCGCGGTCCTCGCGTTTATCGTCGCCGCCGGGCTGGTGCTCGCCTCTCAGCTGATGGCGCCCACCTCGACGGGGCGCTCGTTCGCCTGGGCGCTCGTCCCGACGTTCCTCGGGCTCTCGGTGGTCCGTGCCGGAAACGCCGGCTTCTCTTCGTTCTACCTCGCCACCGGCGCGCTCATCCTGATCGTCGCCGTGGTCGAAGCCTCGTATCACATGGCCTACCAGGACAGCCTCACGGGTCTCCCCGCCCGGCGCGCCCTGAACGAAGCGCTCCTGCGCATCGGCGGCAACTACAGCGTGGCGATGCTCGACGTCGATCACTTCAAGCGCATCAACGATCGTCACGGGCACGACGTCGGAGACCAGGTCCTGAAGATGATCGCCGCGAAGCTGGCGGCAGTGGGTGGCGGGGGGAAAGCCTATCGCTACGGCGGCGAGGAGTTCGCCGTGATCTTCCCGGGACGGGGCGCCGAGCAATCCATCCCCGATCTCGAAGCCTTGCGCCAGGTAGTGGAAGACACGCGTTTCATCCTGCGGGCACGCTTCCGGTCCAAGAAGAAGAAGGAGAAGGTCCTGACCGACCGCGGGCCCGGCGAGCGGGTCCCCGTGACGATCAGTATCGGCGTGGCCGAGAAGACGGATCGCCACACCAAGTGGGAGCAGGTGGTGAAAGCCGCCGACCGAGCGCTGTATCGCGCCAAAGAGGGCGGCCGCAATCAGGTCAAGGACTAGTAGGGGCGCCGCCGCCTAAAGTAGGTCACGTCGCGGGATGGAGCTGATCCTTCACGGGCAGGATCCGGATGCGCTTCCCAGTCGCCGCATAGATCGCGTTCGTGATCGCCGGCATGACGGCCGAGGTCCCGGGCTCACCCACACCACCGGGGGCCTCGGCGCTCTGGACGAGATGAACGTCGATGACCGGTGCCTCGCGCATGCGCACGGCCCGGTAGTCGTTGAAGTTGTGCTGCTCCACTCTGCCGTTCTTGACGGTGATCTCGCCCCACAACGCGGCGGTCATGCCGAAGATGATACCGCTCTCCATCTGCGCCTTCACGATGTCGGGATTCACGATCGTGCCGCAGTCCACGGCACAGACGACGCGAGAGACCCGCGCCTCTCCTTGGCGCGATACCACCACCTCCGCGACTTGTGCGACGTAGCTGCCGAACGCATGCAGCAGCGAGATCCCACGCCCGCTCCCGGGAGGCAGCGGCTTGCCCCATCCGGCCTGTCCGGCCACGCGCTCGAGCACCGCCCGGGCGCGAGGTGCGCGGTCGAGCAGCGCGCGACGATACTCGAACGGATCCTGCCTGGCCGCCGCGGCCAGCTCGTCGATGAAGCTCTCGACGACGAAAATGTTGTGGGTGGGTCCCACCCCGCGCCAGAACGCGGTGCGCAGCGCGGTCGGGGGCTCCTGGCGGACGAAGTCCACGCGAATGTTGGGAATCGAGTACGGGGGCTCGGCGGCGCCTTCCACCGCGTCGAGATCCAGATGCTTGATCATGGCGCCGAGCCGGTGCAGGCCGCCCGCGCGCATCACCCGCAGGGTCTTCGGGAACAGCTCGCTGATCACACGCGCCTCAATGGACGAGCCGACCACGCGGTGCGTCCAGGCCACGGGCCGGCCGGCCGCGTCGAGCCCGGCGGCAAACCGGTCGTAATAGTACGGACGGTACATGTCGTGCTGGATGTCCTCCTCGCGGCTCCACAGGACCTGCACCGGTCCGTCTACCTGCTTCGCGATGTTCACGGCCTGAATGACGAAGTCCACCTCGAGCCGACGACCGAATCCGCCCCCCAGGAATTGGTTGTGTACCTGGACGCGACCCTTAGAGAGTCCCGTCAGCTTCGCGGCGGCCGTCTGCGTGAAGGTCGGCACCTGGGTGCCGAGCCAGAGGTCGCAGGCGTCAGGGCGGACATGCACCGTGCAGTTCATCGGCTCCATGGTGGCGTGCGCGAGGAACGGGACTTGGTAGACCGCTTCGATCCGTTGTGCCGCACCGGCCATCGCCTTGTCCACGTTCCCGTCGTCCCGCGCGACGACGCCGGACTTCTGCGACGCGTCGGTCAGCTGCCGCACGATGTCGGCGGTCGAGAGCGTGGCGTTCGGTCCCTCGTCCCAGCGGATGTCGAGCGCCGCGAGCCCGCGCTTGGCGGTCCACGTATCGTCGGCGACCACGGCGACCGCGTCCTCGAGCCGCACCACCTGTCGGACACCGGGGATGGCCTTGGCCTTCGTGTCGTCCACCCCGGCGAGTTTGCCACCGAACACCGGGCAGGCGGCCACGCTGGCGTACTTCATTCCGGGAATCCGCACATCGATGCCGTACTGCGTCGTGCCGTCCACCTTGTCCGGTGTATCGAGGCGCTTGACGGGCGTGCCGATCAGCCGGAAGTCCTTCGGCTGCTTGAGCTGGACGTCGCCGGGCAGACGCATGCGGGCGGCTCGGTCCACCAGCGACCCATAGACGAGGCGACGGCTGGTCGCGTCGTGGATGACGGCGCCGCGCTCGGCGTGACATGCTTTCGAGTCGACCTTCCACGTCGCCGCCGCCGCGGCGACGAGCATCTCCCGCGCGGTGGCGCCCGCCCGACGGAGGGGCTCGAAGTTGCCGCGCACCGATGTCGAGCCTCCCGTTTCCTGAACCCCGAAGGTCGGCTCCGCGTACCGCGCATCGTCCGCGGGTGCGTGCTCGAGGCGCACCTGGCTCACGTCCACCTCGAGCTCTTCGGCCAGCAGCATGGACATCGCGGTGTAGGTTCCCTGCCCCATCTCGACCTTGTGCATCACCAGGGTCACGACCCCATCGGGGTCGATGCGAATGAATGCGTTGGGGGCAAACGCTCCCGCAAAGCGGACGGGCACGTTGAACCCGATCAGGAGTGCGCCGCCGGCAGCGGCGCTGACCTCGAGGAAGGAACGGCGGGACAGGCGGGGTGAGGGCGTGTTCACAGGTCCCCTTGGCAGCGCCAGCAGGCCGTGAAGTTCCCCGGATTCTCAGCGTCGCAGCGTGGGCACCGGCGCACGACCTCTTCACGCGCGAGCTCGATCGAGCCCTCGAGGCGCACCGCCACCGTTCGCGCGCGGTCGTAGTCACGATCGTCGAGCACGGACACCCCTGCGGACCCCGCCACCAGGCTCACCGCGCGCTCATCCCGCACGACGGCCCGGATCCCTTCGGCCTCGAGCGCGATACGCAGAGCCTCCGCCTGGCTCAGCGTCCGGAAGCTGGCGACGGCCTTCACGCCATATAAGCTGCACGGGCAGCCTAGCGGTGCGCCACCGTCGGCTGCGTCCGCAAGGAGGACGAGGGTCTCAAGACATGGATTCCCTCCTGGAACGAGAAATAAATATTGATATAAATATTTATACCAATATATTTCTCTGAGTTCCCACGGAGCTCCGTGTTTGAAACCGAAACGGGCCGACACGACGGAGATCGTCCAGGGCCTGCGGCGCATTGTGAAAGCCCTGCAGACCTACTCGCAGGACGTGCGCAACGCCTATGGCCTGACGGGTCCGCAGCTCTGGGCGCTGAAGACGCTCCAGTCGCAGGGCCCGATGTCGGCGGGCCGGCTGGCCGCCGCCCTCGCCGTCCACCAGAGCAGCGTCTCCATCCTCATCGATCGCCTGGAAAAACGGGGGCTCGTCCGGCGCAACCGCGGGGAGCACGACCACCGCGTGGTCCAGATGGAGCTGACCAAGCGGGGCGCTGCGCTCGCCGCCGACGCCCCCGAGGCGGCGCAGGGGCGGCTCCTCCACGCGCTCGAGGACATGCCCCCGGGGCGCGTCCGGAGCATCCGGCGCGCGGTGGATCGCCTCGTTCAGGCGATGGAAGCGTCCGATGTCAACGCGCGGTTTTTCTTCGCGGAGGCGTGATCACCCCCGCGTGCTGTTGCACCTATTCCACGAGGTAGAGGAGGACACCATGCGTCTCAAGCAGCTCGCGATTCCCCTGGCGATCGCCGTGGCGGCTGGCGCCTGTCACCATGCGCCGCCCGCGGTCGCCGTGCAGCCCCAGGTCGATACGAGCGCCCTCGAGCGGGCGCATCAGGATTCCATCGCGCGCGCGGAGGAGGCGGCGCGGGCGCGCGAAGCGGCGGCCCGGCGGGCCGAGCAGCGGCGCGCCGATTCACTGGCGGCGCTGCAGCAGAAGTCTCAGGCGATCGGCGAAGAGCTCGCCGCCATGATTCATTTCGACTTCGACAAAGCGATGCTCCGGGGCGGGGACGTCCAGGTCCTGGACGAGAAGCTCCCCATCCTGCGGGACAATCCCCAGCTCCGGATCCGGATCGCCGGCAACTGTGACGAGCGCGGCTCCGATGAGTACAACCTCGCGCTCGGGAACCGGCGCGCCATCTCGGCCAAGCAGTACCTCGTGGCGCACGGCGTCGACGCGAGCCGTATCGAGGTCGTGTCCTACGGGAAGGAGAAGCCCATCGACCCCGCCCACAACGAGGAAGCGTGGGCCAAGGACCGCAACGATCAATTCCTCAACCTGTCGACGAACGTCGTCCTGCGGTAATGATTGCGGCGGAGGAGGCGCGGGCGGCGCGGTTACCGGACAAGCGGAACCGCGCCGCCTTTGTGTATCCGCTCCACGTGAGGCCGCTCGACCAGCCGGTAAAACGCAAGGATGCCCGCCTGGTCGATCGCGGCGGCGATCAACCCCGGAAGAGACGCGGTGACGAGCGCGACGCCGTAGGTCTGGAGGTACCCCACCGTGTACATCGGATTCCTGAGGAACGCGTAGGGACCCGAGGTCACCACCGGCCGGTCGACCGGGAAAAAGAAGTCCCGCCAGTAGTACGCGCCCGCCCCGACGGTCGCACGGGCCCAGAGCTTGGTCCCGACGCCCACGAGCACCAGGATGGCGCCCGCGCCGATCACCAGAAGCCGAGGCAGCGCGAGCACGAGCGTATCCCGCGTCAGCCAGCACAGGACAACGAGACTCAGGGCATCATTGTACATGAAGAACGCGGCGGCGCGCCGGAAGCGCCGGAACGCCGGCTCGCCACCGTGGGCGCCGGTGCTGGCGGCCCGGGCCTCCCGGCCCGCCAACGCGATCCCGATATAGAGCACGTAGGCGAGCCGGCTTGCGAGCTGATAAACGAGGGCGATCAACGCGCGCTGCGGTGATCTTTCACGATGTCAAGATACGCCTCACGGCAGGAACCCGCGCGCGAACCCGCCCGGGCACAAATCCGAATGGAAGTTCACGTAAAAGCTCCCCGGGTCGTTCAGCAGCTCGGCTAGGGCCAGCTCGGCGGTCGCGAAGTGCGGGTTCGCGACGAAGATCCCGTCCTGCCGCACGTCGAACTGGCGATCCGTGATCCGGAGGTTGACCCCCACCGGCGATGTGAGCCACCAGATGATCGGGCCGGTCCCCTGCCCCGCGTTGAGATGGTGAATGTGCCCGAACCGAATGGTCTCGCCACCAAGGTTGTTGATCCTCGCCGCCGCCTGGATGGTGCCGTCCTGCAGGATTTTGATCTGCGCGTGACCCTGCGACTCCGACACGCAGGTGGGAACTTCGAGCTCGGAGCGCATCTGCGCGTTGAACACGAGCGGCGGCGCCAGCTCGCTCTGCACGCTGGCGTGCAACGCCGCGCTGCCGACGATGGCGGCGGGCGGCGTGCGATCGCCGCATCCGAGCGCGATAAGCGCTGCCACGAATGTACGCCAGTGACGCATGGAACCTCCCGCGTTGCGAGTGGAACGACGGATTGGACGTTGCACGCTGAAACTATCGCGGGAAGGGGGAGTGGGCCAGATGTCGGGCCAGTGTGCGCGGCAACAGTCAGCGTGGCGGCGCCGGGTGCTCCTCCGGCAATTCGGCGTCTGGCTGCAGCGGCGGCAACGCCTCGAGCTGCTCGGCGTGCTCGGCATCGCGCCAGAAGACGGTGAACGCTTCTCCGTGCTCCCGAGGCCTCCAGGACGTCCCATCGGCGTATTCGATCAGCGTCGGGTGTACCACCCAGCCGAGGATCTTCTCGTCATGAAAATACCCGACCAGCCCGCTCTCCTCGAAGTACCGCTCGAAGTGAACCGTGGTCGTCTCGCCGGGTGCGAGCGGTCCAACGCTCCACTCGTGCGCGAACCCATGCAGGTCCTGCACGACCGGCGACAGATACTCGAGGTGCAGCCGCATGGCGCGAATCGCCTTCGCCGTCGCATTGGCGACGTCCACCGCCAGCCTGCGATCCTGGTTCCAGAAGTCACCGTGCGCGAAGGCCACCGGGGAAGGCAGGGAGGGATAACGGATGACAAACGTCGCCATCATCCCGCCCTCCATGTGGTCGGAGACCTGGCAATGAAAGAGCCACGTCCCGGGGTTATCGGCCACCATGTCGGCCGTCACCATACTCGCGGGCAGCAGCTCGACCACGTCGGTCCTCCGCTGGTCGACGCGTACGGTCTTCCCGTGCCAGTGCGGGGTATGCAGATCGCGCTCGTCTCCCATCCCCAGCAGATACCATCGGACCCGCTCGCCCTGGGTCATCACCAAGCCGGGCAGGTTGCCGAAGGCATACCCGTTGATCGTGTAAAAGACGCCTTGCTCGGGAAGCCGAGTACGGAGGTGCGGGCGTAACAGCTCGGCCGGAGGGGTCGGCTGTCGCAGCCCCTGGGTCTGGTCGAAGATCATGAAGAGGGTCACGAACTCTCGGTCGACGTCCTTCGGACGCCCATCCGGTCTCGCCTTCCCCGCCGCGGTGACGACGATCGGTCCCAGGAGCCCGGCGTTCACTTCCTCCGGCTCGTCCACGTGCGAGTGGTACATCCACACGATGGAGCTTTGCTCTTTGGACGCGGGCCCGCTCTCCTTATCGGCGAACCAGCGGTACACGAAACGGCCGCCCGGTAGAATGCGGGCACCGTCACCGAAGGGAACATAGAACCCGCCCTCGCTCGCCTTGTCGTACCGCAAACCATGTGGGTGGAGGTTGTGAGAACGAGCAGTCCGATTGAGAAAATGCACGACGACTTCGTCGCCCACTTCGGCGCGGATTACCGGACCAAGAATACCGAGCCACGATGGCTGGGGCTTCTTCTTGGAGAAGGAGTCGTCCGTGTATTCGACGAAGCGCTCTTTGCCGAACTCCGTCCGCAAGCGCCACGGAAACGGAACTTCATTCGCGTGAATCAGATCCTGCCCGCTCGGGGTGAAGTCCCAGCTCACCGGCTCCGCGGCGATGTAGTAGTGTCGGACGGTTTGTGCGCGGATCGGCTGCGCCACGAGCAGCATCGGTAGCAGCAAAGAGCCATATGGCCGCTCGAGCATCAATGCACTGCTCGCGCCAGGGTGTCGTGGTGGGTCGCGATCAACGTCCGGAGATATGGTCCGATGGCGTCGGCAGACGTATAGCCGGCGACACGCGCGGCGGAGTCCTGACGCGCGGCGGGGATGTCCGCGCTCTCTGCATAGTGCTTGATGTCTCGGTACGTGCCCACCGTCACTACGTCCCAGGCCGCTCCCGCCACCCGCGTGAAGATCAGGTCTTCGGGTCGCGCGAGTGCCCGCTCGACGGCGTTCTCCATCTCGCGCTCCCGCACCAAATCCGCGAGGCGCCCGGGCAGCGCCTGGTGCATTTCGATGTGATAGAACTCTCCGCCGCCGAGCGCCGCCGTCACCTGACGGAGTGGCGGGCCTTTCACGAAAACCTCTTCGCGCCACGCAATGCGCGCGGCCAGCGCGGTGTCGAGCCGTGCGTTCCCCATCGGCGTGACGCGGTCGCTCGCCATGGGGAAGATGGCCATCAGGTCCCATTGATCGCCCTGGCTATGGCGCATCAGGAAGGGCCGCCCCGGCACTTGCTTCTCGAGGTCGATCACTTCGAGCAGGCGGCCCGGAGCGGCGCGAAGCAGGAGGATGCGGTAGAGCTGCGCGCTGTCGGCGGAGGGCGCGGAGGGGGCGGAGAGCGCCACCAGGGCGCTGAGCAGGAGAGACACCAAGGTCAGGCTCCTTTGTTCTTGTCGTCCCAGACCTTCGGCTCCCAGAGCTCGATCTTGTTGTCGTCTGGGTCCATGATCCACGCAAACTTGCCGTTCTCGTGCGATTCGGGCCCTTGGATGACTTCCACCCCCCCCGCACGCAGCCGCTCTACCATCTCACCGAGGTTGTCGACTCGGTAGTTGATCATGAAGGACGATTCGCTCGGGCTGAACCATTTGCTGTCTTTCGCTGCGACAGTCCAAACCGTAAGGCCTCGATCCTCCGCCTTGTCGTCCGGCCATCTGAGGATAGCGCCGCCCCAGTCTTCCAGCGCGAGCCCCAAGTGCTGCCGATACCACGTGGCCAGCGCAGCGTGGTCACCCTTGCTCTTGAAGAAGACGCCGCCGACGCCGGTAATCTTCGCCATCATTGCCCTCCTTCGTATCTAGCAGCCTAACGATGGCTACCTTCTCGGCTCATACCGCATCGCCACCGCGCCCGAGCCGAACTCCAGCCTGCTCACGAGTTTCAAGTCGACATGCTTCGATAGCCCCGCGAACAACGTCGGCCCGTGACCCGCTAACCTGGGCTGTACCACGAACTCGTACTCATCGATCAATCCCATCTCCGCCAACGCCAGCGGGAGCTTCACGCCTCCCACGAGCAGTCCCTTACCCGACCCGCGCTTGAGCTGCTGAACGGCCTTCCCCAGATCCCCGCGCACGAGCTCCGCGTTCCAATCGACCCGGTCCAGGGTACTCGACACGACGTACTTCTTTGCCGCGTCGATCGTCCGGGCGAAGGGTTCCATCCAATCAGGCCTCGCTCCCGTCCCCCCCGGCGGCCGGAACGCTGCCTCCATCATTTCGTACGTCACCCGGCCAAAGAGGAGGGCATCGGCCTGGTCGAGGTTCTCGACCGCGTGACGATGCAACTCTTCGTCCGCGGAAACTGCACGATGATCGCAGCACCCGTCCAATGTGACGTTGATTGAATACCGAAGGGGTCGCATTACGTAAGCGTACCGCCGATGGGGGAAACTAGGAACGTGAGGCTTCGACTTAGCGAAAACAGGCCCGGCAGGAATCGAACCTGCAACCCCCGGTTTTGGAGAACGCCGGGAAAAACCCCGGCGAGGAAAAACAAAGGCAAAAGTGGGGCCCCACCCCACCCCCCACCTTTGTTGACCGCCACACTCGTGTGACCACAACTCTCAAGTGGGGAGGCGGTCATGCGAGCCCATATCTATCGCCGTTTTAGATGGCATCTAGGTTTCGAATATAGCGGCACGATGGGAAGTTCGAGCAACCAAGGAAGACGTTCCCCTCATAACCTGGTTTTCTCGACTGTCGCTGGATTAGTCTACCGCCACACTTAGGACATTGCGTCCTACTCTCGAAACGTGCGTGAAGGTCCTGCACGTGTCGGTCCAAGGAAGCACTATTAGCGGACGACGTGTCGAGGACATTGAGCCGCGAGCAAATCGCGTCAAACTCTTCAGGGTTGAGTGCAATGTTCTCGTCGGAGCGAATGAACGCGACGTGGTCCCCCACCAGCACGTCTGAAGGTAACGTCGTCATGAAGCGCGACCGCCGCGAGAATGCGACGACGGACGACAACATGGATCGAGGAACACCTAGATACGATTCGAGCGCCTTGATGTGGCGATAGTTCTGACGAATCGGATTCTGGAATCGGTGCTTCTCACCGTTCCGATAGACGGCGGTCCAATGCTCGTCGTTTTCGCTGCCGAAGATCCACGCACCAAAGTCTTTCTTCTCAATCACGAAGATGCCTGCAGGAGTAACGAGAATCTCATCAACCTCCGTCGTACCTCTCTCGTCCGGAACGATGAGACCGACGTAACACCGAAAACTGTCCGACGAGCGAGGTTCCCATTCCAGTCGCCAGCGCCGCTTCTTACGTCCTACCGCCAGCCATTGAACAAAGAGGATGAGCAGTGCACCGAGAGTCGCAGCGACAAGGTAGCCAACCCCCGCGCTGGTCAGTCTGCGAAGATCGAGCAGGTTCACAAATAGAATGTATCCCCTGGATGGAAGCACATCAGATCGAGGAAGAGGCCGACGAGCAAATGGCTGCGTGGGGGTTCAAGCCAAAAGGCCAGGGCGAAACGTAATGGACGCAAATTGGACACAAAAACAAACGCGAGGGGCTGAGCCTCGCGTGTAAGTCGTTGTGGATTTATACAGGCCCGGCAGGAATCGAACCTGCAACCCCCGGTTTTGGAGACCGGTGCTCTACCAATTGAGCTACGGACCTAAGAATTGCTGCGGCTGGAAGTTACAAAATCGGGGTCGAGCCCGGAAGGCGCACCGGCTTCGCATGCCGGTGCTCTGCCAACTGAGGCGCCAAACCATTTCTCGACGGCAGGGGCAAGGTCTGTAGCGTATGTGTCCTCACCGAGGCCAGTGAGGTCGTCGAGGCTTCATGGGCGTTCTCCCAGGTAAGCCGTATACGACGATTCGACTCGCATCCGAGCCGCCCGGCCAAATGGGCGACTTCATGCCCGACGCCACCGCAACCAACTGACGCCCGCCGGCCCACGAGGAAGGCAATCGCCGGGCCGCGGCTATGTGCTTCTGGGGCGGAGACGTGGTTTCTTGGGCGGCCACAACCCGTTGGCATTGCCAACCGGTTAGCGCGCTGTAATATCTGAAATCGATTGTTGACGCTACGCACATCGGCTCCCTTGAGGCGCAGCTGCAGGCCACGCTCGACAAGATCCCGGCCTACACCTGGTACGCGAATCCGACCGGGGGGCTCACGTTCGTCAATACACGCTGCGCGGACTACGGCGCGAATGGCCAGCCCGTCTGCCCTGCTACCCTAACTTCGGCGCGTTTTGCAAGGATGCGATCTATGAGGTCGTGGCATCGAAATCTCCGCGACGTTGGGTGGTCCTTGGGAGCGACGCGCAACGAAGGATTGGAGCCAAACTCGATATGCTCCGCGCCGAATTTGAGGCGGGCGCCGACACCGCCCGAAGCACCGACTACCCTGGAAGCGCGAAAGCGATTCTCTGACGAGCGCCGACCGCCGGATCAAAAGGCAATTGTCGAGAGCATTTCATGAGGGGCGATGGTTCGTCGAACGAGGAAAGCCTAAAAACCGGTCGGAAATATCGAACCGACCGGACAGAAGGGATTAGCGACGGCGTCTTCGCGGTTTCGCTGACGCTCCTCATCCTCGACGTACGACCTCCTGAAGGCGGCGTGTCCGAACTCGTGCACGGGCTCGTCCTGATGGCACCGAGGCTGGGGACCTTCGCGCTGAGCTTCGCAATCGTTGCGTACTACTGGCTCGTCCACCACCTGATTTTCGCCTCACTGCGCGGCGTGAAGGTCGCTCTGATCTGGGCGAACATGCTGTTTCTATTCACGATTGCCGTGTTGCCCTTCTCGACCGCGGTGCTAGGTCGTTACTCTCTCGCGCCGGTGGCGCTCGCAATTTATGGTGCCAATCTCGCCGCTTGTACGTCGACGCTGGCAGGTGTGTGGTTCGTCGCGGACCATTCTCACCTCACAGAACAACCTACAGTCAGCCAACGACGCTACATTGTGCGGCGTTTCGGTGTTCAGTTGATTGTCGCGCTGCTGGGGATCGCATGCGCGTTCCTCGCTCCGGCACTCGCACTGAGCATCTTCGTCGCGCTGCCGATTGTGTTCGCGCTGACCTACCACCGGCGGTACTACTGACTGTCGTCCGCCACGGCGCGACACGGCATGGAGGTCGAAATGGGCGTCACGGTTGAGCGGAGTATGTGAGATGGGTACATGGTTGTTTGAACCGGTCACACCGCCGCAATGTTTCGCGCGCGGCACAAGAGAGGGGCCAAAAGCGCTCCAGCAGGCTCCCAGCCTGCGAGGCGGTGAAGTGCCCAACTGGTGGTCCTAGACGCCCCTACGTGAGCACAAGAACGGCGGGCCCGCATCGACCCGCCGTCCTTGGAGACCGGTGCTCTACCAATTGAGCGACGGACCTATGAACTACTAGACGCACAGACGCAGCAGACGCACAGGGGAGAACATGTTCCCTCCCCTCTGTTCACTCCTGCGCGTCTGTGCGTCTCTACCTGTTCCCGGTTACCTAGCCTGACAGGGGTGGCTGACGGGAATTGAACCCGCAACCTCTGGAGCCACAGTCCAGCGCTCTAACCGATTGAGCTACAGCCACCATACTGCTAGACCCACAGACGCACAGGCGCACAGACGAATGTAATCTCTCACCTCTCCGGCCAGAAGCGGCGGGCGAGCTCTGCGGTGCGAGGATCTGCGGGCACCCCCACCCCGTCGAGCGATGCGATCGGCACCACGCCCCGCACCGCGTTCGCGAGAAACAGGCTCTTCCCGTCGAGCGCCGCCCGGGGGTGGCGGCCCTCGACCCCGGGCTCGAGCTCGAGCACGCGGGCGCGCGCGACGCCGGGGAGAATCCCAAGATCCAGCGCCGGCGTGCGGAGCCGATTTCCGTCCCACCAGAAAAGGGTCCAGACGGTCCCCTCCGCGATCCAGCCCTCGTGCGTCACCAGCAGCGCGTCGTCCGCTTCCGCGACTTCCGCCTCCTCGAGCGCGTCCATGAAACAGTCGCGGTCCGTGGTCTTGTGCGGATACGGCTGGTGCGGTTCGGAGGCCGTGATCAGCGCGGGTGGCTCGAGCGCCGGCAGCTCGCGCACCGTCACGCTCGCCCGGCCGTCCAGGACCTCGATACGGAGAACAGCGTCACCGGTTGCCGAGAACGGCGTTGCCAGTTTCCTCACGTCCTGCTTCGGCTGGGGGAGACCCAACTCGGCGATCGACCGCGCCAGCCGCGCGAGGTGGCGGTCCATGAACGGAATGCGCCCGTCGCGCACCCGCATCGTCTCGATGAGCCCATACCCAGCCTGCTCCACTTCGTACCCTTCCCCCTTTCCCCACCTGTCACCGGCGGTTTACCGGTCGTCACCGTTGCCTATTGTAACCCTGTTTCAAATATTGTGGCCCATGCACACATCCTATCGCTCCCTCACGGCGACGCTCTTTGGCGCGGCCCTGCTCTCGTCCTGCTCCCATCAGCCGCCGGAAGGCTTCGCTCCCGATCCGGGACTCGTCTCGCAGATCCGCGACATCCGCATCGTGACGGCTTATGCACGGGCGTGTCCGGGTGCTACCATGCCGACCACGTACGAGGCGATTCTCACGGACGGCTCTCGGGTGCCGTTCTCCCGCACGTACGACAAGAAGCACCCGCCCCAACTGCATGTCGTATTCCTCGATCGCACGAGCGCGGAGGCGGTCACACAGCAGGACGGCGACTGGGTGCTCTGGAACGACCCGTTGGCCACGGCAACGACGGGCTTCCGTCTCACCGCGACGCTCCGCGCCAAGCCGAGCGTCACGAACACCGTCGTCGTGCCGCCGGACTACAGCTGCATGCCGCACGCGTATTCGTTCCACGGCGATCCTGGTGGACCGGGGCAGTCCGGGGGGAATGGACCCGACGTCAACGTTCGACTCGCCATCTTGCGCTCGCCGTTCTACGACAAGCTGTTCGTCGCAAGCGTCCAGGTCGGTCTTGCTCCGCCGTTCTACGTGCTGCAGGACGCGACCGCCGTGCCTCCGGCGGACTGGCTGGCGATCGAGTCGCGGGGCGGCGAGGGCGGCACCGGTGTTGCCGGGTCGGGTGGGAGCGACGGCGCCGCCGGTGCGAACGGCTGTCCGGCCCAGCCCGGCGGTCCGGGCGGGAACGGCGGCAACGGCGGACCGGGCGGCTCAGGCGGACGTGGAGGTCGCATCGGCGTGATCGTCCCGATCGACAATCCTTTCATGGCCGGGATCGTGACCGCCCGCAGTCGGGGTGGACCAGGAGGTGCGGGCGGTCCGGGGGGGGCCGGCGGGAAAGGCGGCAAGGGTGGTCAGGGCACGACGGACGCGACCAATCGCCGGTGCTCCGACGCGGCGAACGGGTCACCGGGTCAGGCCGGCAATAGCGGCTCGACCGGCAGCGAGGGGGCACCGGGACCGCGCTCCATCGTGGTCACGGCTCCCACCAGGGAGATCTTCGGTCTGCAGGTGCCACCAGAGCTCGGTGCGCTGCTCGAGCGGGCGCAACGGAGACCATAATCAATTGCGGATTGCGGATTTCGGATTGCGGATTGAAAAGCCCGACCGACGTTAATCCGCAATCCGCAATCGCAAATCCGCAATTGTCTTATCTCACGACCAAATGCGAGTACTGGAGGAAGTTCTCGACGACGAGCTCGAACTCGTCTCCGGCTGAGATCACGGGCAACGGCGTCGTCCAGCGGCCCTGCCCGGCCACGGGGTCCGCCACCAGCGTCACCGTCGAGGCTCCGCTCAGGAGATCCGGTGGAATCGTGAACTCTACGGTACTGTTGGTCGTCACCAGTCCCAGCCGCGTCCACATCGCGCCTCGGACGAGGTAGATTCTCACGTCCGACCAGTGGCTGTTGGTGACACGCAGCGTGGCTGGTGGATGGTAGCTCGCCGCGCTGTCGGCGGATGAATCGGGGGTTGCGGCAACGGCGGGACTGTGATGCCGGGCGCACGCTACCGACCAGGCAATCACCAGCACCGGGACCAGCTTCATCGGGAACTGCGCCATCGGGTGACTCCCGTCCGTTCGTCGCTCCCGAAGCCGTAACATACCGCACCGCGCCGCATTGCAGAAGGAGTCCCATGTCCGGGTCGTATGACATCATCATCGTCGGGGCCGGCCACAACGGCCTCGTCACGGCGGCCTACTTGGCCCGCGCGGGGATGCGCGTGCTGGTGCTCGAGCGTCGTGACGTGGTCGGCGGCGCGTGCGTCACCGAAGAACTCTGGCCCGGCTTCAAGGTGTCGACCGCGGCGTACGTGAACAGCCTCCTTCGACCGGAGATCATCAGGGATCTCGAGCTGCCGCGATACGGATTCGAGCTGCTGCCGCGGAGTCCCTCGTCGTTCACGCCCTTCCCGGACGGCCGCTTCCTCCTGATGGGACCGGACAAGGAGCTCACGCGACAACAGGTGGCGAAATTCTCCGCGCGCGATGCCGAGGCCCTGCCCCGCTACGAGGCGATGCTCGAGCGCGTGGCGGATTTCATCGAGCCAACGCTGCTCCAGACGCCGCCCAATCCGTGGTCCGTGCGGCCCAGGAATCTGGCGCAGCTCGCCGGGCTGGGCTGGCGGTTCCTCAAGCTCGGGAAGGACGGCCCCGGCGCGCTCGAGATCCTGACCGGCGCGGCGCGGCCGATTCTCGATCGCTGGTTCGAGTCCGAAGAGCTGAAGATCGCCCTCGCCACGGACGCCATCATCGGAGCCATGGCCTCGCCATCGGTGCCCGGGACCGCCTACGTCCTCTTCCACCACGTGATGGGCGAGTGCAACGGCGTGCGCGGGATGTGGGGCTACGTGCGCGGCGGGATGGGCGGGATCACGCAGGCGCTCGCGTCAGCGGCGCGCGCGCGCGGCGCCGAGATCAAGCTCAATAGTCCGGTCGCGAAGATTCTCACGCGCCACGGCCGCGTCAAAGGCGTGGCGCTCGCCGACGGAACCGAGTTTCAGGCCCGCAAGGTCGCCTCGAATGCCGACGCACACGTGACGTACCTCCAGCTCGTGGACGGCGATGCGCTCGAGCCGGAATTCCTGGCGAACGTGAAGGCCATCGACTACTCGAGCGCGTCGTTCAAGATCAACGTCGCGCTCTCCGAGCTGCCCGAGTTCACCGCCGTGCGCGGCAGCGGCCTGGCCCCGAACACGCATATCCGGGGCACGATCCACATGGCGCCGACGCTCGATTACATGGAGCGGGCGTACGACGACGCGAAGTACGGCCGCCCCTCGGCCGATCCGATCCTCGAATGCACGATTCCGTCCGTCGTCGATACGACGGTGGCGCCCACGGGCAAGCACGTCATGTCGTTCTTCGTGCAGTACGCGCCCTATCAGCTGCGCGGCACCACGTGGGACGAGGCGAAGGACAAATTTGCGGATCGTTGCTTCGACATCCTCAACGACTACGCGCCCAACTTCAAGCGGTCGGTGATCGACCGCCAGGTGCTCTCGCCGCTCGATCTGGAGCGCCGGTTCGGGCTCACGGGAGGGAACATCTTCCAGGGCGCGATGACCCTGTCACAGCTCTTCTTCCTGCGCCCGCTCCCCGGGTACGCCGACTACCGCTCGCCCATCAAAGGGCTGTATCTCTGCGGTTCGGCGACGCACCCGGGCGGCGGGGTGATGGGGGCATGCGGCTACAACGCCGCCCGGGAGATCCTGAAGGACCGCTAGTCCATTCCCTTCTTGGCGGTCGGCGGCAGGTGGCCTTTCAGCCGCAGGTAAATGGCCATCTGGCTGTAGTGATCGGCCCAGTCGGCCACGGTGATGAGCGCCGCCATGCCCTTGGTGACCTTGCGGCCGCCGAAGAAGTCGATGCTGTCGCCCAGCTGCGCGTCCTGGATCTGCGCGAGCACGCCCTCGCAGTACTTGAAGGACTCCTTGAGCCCCGCGACGAGCTTGTCCTTGGGGTCGGTCCCCGCGAACTTCGCCACGTCCGGCTCCTTCTGTCCCGTGGTCGCGGCGCAGAGGTAGTTGTTCCCTTCCTTGATCAGGTGTGCGACCACGTCCCCGTAGGTCATCTGGGCGGGCGTGGGCTTGTACCCGTACTTGTCCGCCGGCATCTCCTCCGCGGCGTCGATGATGTTCTTGCTCTGGCGCTGCGCGATGGCCCGAACGCCGTTCATGACGGGGTTCTGGGCGTGTGCGGCTACGAGCGCGACGGGGAGCGCGCAGACGGCGAGCAGGGTGGTCCCAAGCGTGGATCTCATGCTTCCATTCTCCTGTTGAAGGCGTGATGGCGGCCGCCGAATTTTGCATCGGAAACCCGCTCCCGTCCAGGCTAGATTGCTGCATGCGCTTACCCTTCGTCGCCCTGCTCCTGTTGGCCCCTGTCGCCGCCGCCCAGTCGAACACGGAACGGATGGCCAACGACACGTACTCCCGCTCGCACGACTACGACCTCGTGCACCAGCGGATCGAGCTCAAGAACTTCGACTGGGATTCGACCTCGTTCGACGGGCGCGTGACGACGACGCTCGTGGCGCTCCGGCCGGGGCTCGACTCCGTGATCCTGGACGCGGGCAACCGGTTGACAGTGACGCGCGTGCTGGACGCGACAGTAGGGGCAAGGCGTGCCTTGCCCCTACATGCCGCGCCCCTCCAGGCCTTGCCTCTACGATTTTCAACGCATGGTGACACGCTGGTCGTGTATCCGGCGCGCCCCGTCTCCTTTCACGACACGTTGCGGTTCACGATCGACTATCACGCGAGCATCGACAACGGGCGCGGTCTGACCTTCATCCGGCCTGACGGCCTGGAGCACCGGCCGCAGCAGATCTGGAGTCAGGGAGAAGACGAGAACAATCACTTCTGGTTTCCGACGTACGACTACCCGAACGACAAGGCCACATGGGAGCTGGTCGCCACGGTGCCCGCCGAGTACACGGTGGTGTCGAACGGTCGGCTCGTGGCGGACACCAAGGCCCCAAGCGGCACGCACACGGTCACGTGGCGTCAGGACCAGCCGAGCTCGACGTATCTTGCGTCGCTGATCGTCGCACCGCTCGTCAAGCTGAGCGATCGCTGGCACACGACCCCTGTGGAGTACTACGTGTACCGTGCCGACTCGGCGCGCGCCCGACGGCTGTTCGGCGTCACGCCCGACATGATCGACGTCTACTCCCGGCTGACCGGCCTGCCGTACCCGTGGCCCAAGTACGCGCAGACGACGGTCGCGGACTTCTTCGGTGGCATGGAGAACGTGAGCGCGACCACGCTCGTCGACTGGCTCCCCGACGACCGCGCCTATCTCGACCGCCCGTGGTACCAGTGGATCCTGATCCCGCACGAGCTGGCGCATCAGTGGTTCGGCGACTACGTCACGCTCGAGAACTGGGCGAACATGTGGCTCAACGAGGGCTTCGCCGAGTTCCTCCCGGGGCAGTATTGGCGGACGAAGCTCGGGCCCCACGCCGAAGACGACTATTACCTCGACGAGTACCGTCAGTATCGCGAGATCGACCAGCGGCGCCGCATGCCGCTCGCGGCGCTCGGCTCGAACAACGTCTACCCCAAGGGCGCCCTGGTCCTGCGGATGCTGCTGCGCTACCTGGGTCCCGAGCGATTCTGGGCCTCGATCCATCTATATCTCACGCGCCATGCGCTCGGCAACGCGACGAGCGACGATCTGCGGCAGGCGGTGCTCGACGCGACGGGCGAGAATCTCGCCTGGTTCTGGGAGCAATGGATGTACGGCGCCGGCCATCCGCACTTCGCGGTGACGGCGGCGTACGACAGCACGACCCGGAAGCTCACCTTGGCGGTGAAGCAGACGCAGTCCGACTCCGGCAAAGCCGACACAACGAAGGGCGCCGTCAAGTTTCAGACGCCGTCGATGTTCCGCATGCCGGTCACCGTGCGCGTCGGGACGTCGCAGGGCGACGTCGTCCGGCACGCGGCGCTCGAGGCGCGCGAGCAGACGATCGACATCGTGGGGCTGTCGGGACCGCCGACGATGGTCGTGTTCGACGACGGAAACACGATCCTCAAGGAGCTGACGTTCGATCAGCCGACGTCCTGGCTCGCCACGGAGCTGCGTCGGGATCCCGACTTATGGAACCGCGAGTGGGCTATCGAGCAGCTCGCGAAGCGGACGACCGATACGGCCGCCGCCGCCGCGCTCGCGTGGGCCGCGACGTCGGCGGACTACTTCCTCACCCGGGCCGGCGCGGCTGAAGCGCTCGCCGCCTTCCCAGCGACCGCCGCCGCGCCGCTCGCGGCCGCCCTGCGGGACACCGCGGCGCAGGTGCGCCGCGCGGCGATCACGGCACTCGGGCAAATCGGGGGCGCAAGGTCCGCCGACCTCGCGCGCGCGACGCTGCGCGGCGACTCGAGCTACGAGGTCCGCGCCGCCGCCCTCGCCGCGCTCGTGCACGCCGACTCCACCGCTCGCGACAGCGCCGTGGCCTGGGGCCTCGCGACGGCGTCGTACCAGGACGTGATCCGCGAGGCGGCCTACCGTATCGTGGCCCAGACCGGGGACTCGGGCGCGATCCCGCAGGTCGAAGCGCTCATGGGCACGGGCCGCTATCCCGCGCACGTCCTCGCGGTGCTCGCCGCTCGCGGCAGCCCGCACGCCTTCGACGTACTCACCGCGCATTTAGACGATGCGCGCGCCGCCGTGCGGCGCTGGGCGGTCGAAGCCTTTCAGTTCACGCTGCCGCGCCAGCTCGGCGTGCCACGCCTCCAGGCAATCCAGAGCACGCTCAAGTACGCCGACACGAAGAAGGACGTGGGAGCGGCCCTGGAGCAGCTCAAGAAACCGGCTTCAGACGACGAGTAGGGCGTTAGGAAACAGCCGCGGCCTTCAGACGCCGTGCGGCCGCGCGCTGCCACCAGTAGAGCGGGAGCCCCACGACGATCAGCAGCGCGCTCATCGCCGTGTCACCGGGTTGCTCTTTGGCGGTATTGAAGACCAGCCAGAGCGAAAAAAGGATGAAGACAATCGGCGTGACCGGATACCCCCAGGTCCGGTACGGTCGCACCATCTCGGGCGCTTTGCGCCGCAGGCGAATCACCGCCCCGCAGGACATCGCATAGAAGACGAACTCCGCCAGAACGACGTACGTGAACAGCCGGTTGTAGACGTTCTTCCAGGATGGCTCGGTGGAAATCCACGCGAGCGCGATGGAAATCACGCACTGCACCCCGAGCGATGGGACGGGAGTGAGGAAGCGTGGGTGAACGCCCGCGAGCCAACGTGGCAGCAGTCCGTCCTTGGCCATGGCGTACGGCACCCGCGCGGCGGTGAGCACGATGCCGTTGTTCGACCCCAGCGTGGCGACCATGATCGCGAGGGCCACGAATCCGGCTCCCGCGCGGCCGAGCGTGACTTGCGCCGCATCCGACGCGACCAGCGACGACGCCGCCATCTTGGCCGGTGACAGCACGTAGGCGAACGATGCTGTCACGAGGCAATAGAGCACGATCGCGATAAACGTGGACAGGATCATCGAACGCGGCAGGTTGCGGCCCGGGTCCGTGACCTCGCCGCCGACATACGTGCTCTCGATCCAGCCGTCATAGGCCCAGAGGACCGCCACGAGCGCGACGCCGAACGACACGATCTGCTGCCCCAACGGCGCGTCCGACCAGAGCGGGGCAAAGTTCGCCGGGCTGCCACCCGGCAACACGAAGCCCACCACGATCAGCACGGTGACCAGACCGATCTTGGTGAGGGTGAGCACGTTCTGGGTGATGGCGCCCAGGCGCACACCGAGCGAGTTCACCACGGTGAGCACGATGATCGAGACCACCGCCACCGCCTTGACGCCGGCGTCTCCCAGGTGGACGAAGAACCCGAAATAGGTCGCGAAGCCCAGCGCGATCGCGGCGATCGAGGCGGGGTTGATGACAACGCCGCTCGACCAACCGTACAGGTATCCCCAGACCGGACCGTACGCCTCGCTCAGGTAGACGTAGATCCCGCCGGCCTTGGGCATGGCGGCCCCGAGCTCCGCGATGGCCAGCGCGCCGAGCAGGGAAACCACGCCGCCCACCACCCAGACGAGTATCGAGGGGAGCGACGCGTGGAGCGTGGCGGCGATGACGCTCGGGACAATGAAAATCGCCGACGCGACGATCGTCCCGACGTTGATCATCGTCGAGTCGAGGAGCCCGAGCTGACGCTTGAGGTCCGCCATCAGCGCTTGCGCCAGGCACGGTAGGCGTTTTTCAGGAGGTTCTGAAAGTGGTACACGCCCTCCTCGAAGCGAACGGAGAAGCGGCCCTTGTCGTAGGCCCGCGAGCCGAGGCCTTGCTGCACCCGCTCGCAGATCTCCGCGTCTTCGGTCTGCACGCGATCCGAGAACGCGATGTCCGCCTCGATTCGTTCGCGGGCCGCGGGCGACGCGACGTCGTCGTAGTAATACCGGAAGACCACCTTGCAGCGGTCGGGCGCGGTGGGAATCACGACATTCGATTGCAGCCGCCCCGGGACCACGTTGAGCATCAGGTTCGGGAATACCTGGTAGTACAGCCCTTCCCCGCCTCCGGCCGTGTACACGTTCCGATCACCCGTGAGCAGGCCGACCTGGACCGAGTACCAGTCGTGCACCTCGGTGACATAGCCTTCATAGTCATACAGCGAATAGAGCTCCGGGTGCACGTAGGGGACGTGATAGCCCTCGAGATAATTGTCGACGTACACCTTCCAGTTCGCGTGCACGTCGTACTCGATCCGGCGCTCGAACGTGAGGTCGCCGATCTTGGTCGGCGCGATCCGGTCCCGGATCCCCGCGAGGTAGGTCTCGACCGGCTTGGGTCTCTCCGCCAGGCTGACGAACACCAGGCCTTCCCACACCGTGAGGTGCACACGCGTGAGGCCGTAGTCGCGCTTGTCGAACAACTCGACGCTATTGAAGTGCGGCACGCCGCGCAGCATCCCATCCAGGCGGTACGTCCACCCGTGATACTTGCAGATGAGCATGTCGGCGTTGCCGTCCTTCATGGCGAGCGGCCCGCCCCGGTGCCGACACACGTTAAAGAAGGCGCGCAGCTCGCCGTCCTGCCCCCGCACCACGATGATCGGCTCGCCCGCTACCTCCGTGACGACATGATCGCCCGGGCGCGCCAGCTGTCCCACGTCCCCGACGTGCTGCCAGGTGGTCGCGAACACGGCGTCGCGGTCGAGCGCGTGAAACCGCGGGTCGGTGTACCAGGCCGACGGAATCGTCTCGGCGCGCGCGAGCGGCGCGACCCGCAGGTCGGCCGCCTTGAGACGCGGAAACGCGCCGTTCCCGGGCGACGCGCTCACGGATTCAGCCTGTTGTACTTCTTGAGGACGTCGCGCAACCGATCGTGCGGCAGGGCGTACACGGTGAGGTCATCCGCGCCGGTCATCGTGCGCGCAGCCACCATGGCGTTGACGATCGCTTCTTCGGTAGCCTGGATCGTCGCCTCGAACAGCGGCGTGATCTCATCGTTCGCGACCATCGTCACGTTGGCGAGACCGGAGTCGCGCGACGCCCGCGGGTTGGCGGTTGAAAAGGCGATGAAGATGTCACCCGACGAGTTCGACGCGAGCCCGCCCAGTCGGCCCACGCCGAGCGCCGCGTGGCGGGCGATGCGCTTGAGCTGGTGCGACAGGAGTGGCGCGTCCGTCGCTACCACGATGATGATCGAGCCCAGATCCTGCGCGAGCCGGGCGTCGGCATCACTCCGCGCGCCGGCGCACGGAGCCCGGCACGGCATCAAGTCGGTGATTTCTTTCCCCACGGGCACGCCGGCGATCCGGAGCGGCCCGCGGCCGCCGTAATTGCACTGCACCAGCACGCCGACGGTGTAGCCCTCTCCCGGAAGGCGCCGCGACGCGGTGCCGATCCCGCCCTTGAAGCGATTGCACACCATCCCGGTGCCGCCACCCACGCTCCCCTCGGTCACCGGCCCGCCGCGCGCGCTGTCCATCGCGGCCCAGGCGTCCTGCTTGGTGACGTGGAAGCCGTTGATGTCGTTCAAGCCGCCATCCCAGGTCTCGGCCACCACGGGCAGCGACCATTCGTCGTGGAGCATCCGTCCTTTGCCGACGATCCATTCGATCACCGCGTCTCGCACGACACCGACGGAGTGCGTGTTGGTGATCATCACCGGCCCCCACAGGAACCCCGATTCCTCGACCCAGGTGGTGCCGGTCATCTCCCCGTTGCCGTTCATGGTGAACCACCCGGCGAACACGGGATCGTCGGACTCCTTGCCGCGGGGAAACACGGCGGTCACACCGGTCCGTATGGGACCCTTGCCGCGGACGAGCTTGCCGCTCCCCGCGATGAGCGTGCGGTGGCCGACCTCCACGCCACGCACATCGGTGATGGCGTCGAGTGGCCCAGGGGTGCCTTCGAACGGAACGCCCAGATCGCGAGCGCGCTCGGGCTGTTGGGCAGCCGCGCTACGAGCTGCGACGAGAATGGCGAGGAGAACTGCGGATCTCATGAGCCGCCGGGCGTGGGGGTCGGGTAGGATACGAGTCGGCCGCAGGGGTGGCAAGGGAAACTGAGCACGCGATCGGGCCGTCCGGGCTCTCAGCCCGTGAATTCTACGCGATAGATTCATGACCCTATGACCGGCCCCCGATTATCGTCCCTCGGCTTGCCCAGCTCGTACGTGCAGGTGAGCCGCGCGCCGCGCTACAGCCTGCTGTTCGCGCTTCCGCTCCTCGTGTTCTACCAGGTCCTCGCCGTGCTGCTGGCGCACGGCCCACGCTCCGTGCGCAACGGCGCGGACGTGATTCTGCAGGGCCTGTTCACGGCGGTGGCCGGGGCGTGGGGACCGCCACTCTTCATGCTCTGCCTGATCGGCGGGGGGCTGTGGCTCGTGGTCCGCGACATGCACGCTCACGGATCGCGCCTGCGGGGCACCGTCTTCGCGACGATGCTCGGCGAGTCGGTCGCGCTCGCGCTCGTGTTCGGCCTGTGCGTGGGGACCGTGACCTCCGGCGTCCTCGGCCTGCTCCAGATGCTTTCCATAGGAGCGGGAGCGGAAGGCCGGATCGATGCCTGGACTCACCTCATGGTGTCGCTCGGTGCGGGGATCTACGAGGAGCTCTTGTTCCGCGTGCTGCTCGTCGGCGCGCTCGCGGCGGGCGCCCGGGCGCTGCTCGGCTGGCGGCCCATGACGGCCGGCGTGACCGCCACGATCCTCGGCGCGGCCATCTTTTCCGCCTTTCATTACATCGGACCCTACGGGGACCGGCTCGAGGTATATTCGTTCGTGTTTCGGATGATTGCGGGACTCTTCTTCTCGGCGTTGTATCTCGTGCGGGGATTCGGCATCACGGCGTGGACGCATGCGCTGTATGACGTCTCACTTTTAGTAATGCATTAAGCGGGGAACTGCAAAGACTAGACGCACAGACGCACAGGGGAGAACAGCATACAGGATGAGGAAGGCCTACCTGTCTCCTACCATCTATTCACCCCTGTGCGTCTGCTGCGTCTGTGCGTCTAGTCGTTTGTGCGTCTGCTGCGTCTAGCTTTTGCCCTTCCTGTGCGTCTGTGCGCCTATTTCCCGAAGTTTGAATCGTTGGATCTTTCCCGTCGCCGTCTTCGGTAGCTCATCGACGAACATAATCCATCTCGGGTACTTGTACGGCGCGAGCCGATTCTTCACGAACGCCTTGAGCTCGGTCTCGAGGGCGGGGCTCGGCGCGTGCCCGCGTGCCAGCACGACGAACGCGAGCGGCTTGACCAGCTCGTCCTTGTCCTCCGCGCCCACCACCCCCGCTTCGACGACCGCAGGATGCTCGGCGAGCGCGCCCTCCACCTCCGCGGGCGAGACCCACATGCCGCTCGCCTTGATCATGTCGTCGCTGCGACCCGCGTACCAGAAGTAGCCATCCGCGTCCCGGTGATACTTGTCTCCGGTGCGCACCCACTCGCCCTGAATGGTCTGCATCGAGCGCTCGTGCTGATTCCAGTAGCAGGCGCACGCGCTGTCGCCCTTGACGAGCAGGTTGCCCACCTCTCCGGTGGGGACCTCCAACCCTTCGTCGTCCACCAGGCGCGCGTCGTAGCCCGGAACCAGGGTTCCGCTCGAGCCCGGCCGCGCGCGGCCGCGGCGGTTCGCGATGAAGGTGTGGCACATCTCCGTCGACCCGATGCCGTCGAGGATCTCGATCCCGAACCGCTCGAGCCAACGCTCGTAGATGGCCTTGGGCAAGGGCTCGCCGGCGGAGCTGCACACGCGGACCGAACGGAGATCGTAAAGGCGGTCGGCGTCGGGCACCTGGAGCATCGCGGCGTACGCGGTCGGTACAGCGTAGAAAATCGTGGGACGCTCGCGCGAGATGACCTCGAACACCTTGGCGGGCTCGGGGCGGCCGGGGAAGAGCACGGTCGATGCTCCGACGTGGAACGGAAAGTAGAGCGCGTTGCCGAGCCCGTAGGCGAAGAACAGCTTCGCGACCGAGAAGGTCCGGTCTTCCGGCTGGATTTCGAGCACGTGTCTGCCGAAGCCCTCGCAGCAGACGAGCATATCGTGCTGCAGATGGACCGCCGCCTTCGGCGTCCCGGTCGTGCCCGAGGTATAGAGCCAGAACGCCACGTCGTCCTTGGTGGTTGCGGCGGGCGCAAGCTCGGCGCTCTCACTCCCCACGAGCTCCGCGTATGAGAGCTGGCGTCCCGATGCGTCACCAGCGACCACCACGTGCGTGATGCTCGGGACCCGCGGCCGGATTTCCTCGATGGCCGGCACGAGTGGCTCGCTCGCGATGACCACCGCCGCCCGGCTATCGCGCAGGATGTATTCCAGATCGCGTGGCTTGAGCAGGGTGTTGGTCGGGATCGGGATCGCCCCGATCTTGAGGGCGCCCCAGAAGCTCCACACGAACTCCGGAGAGTCGTGCAGGAGCAGGACCACCCGCTGCTCCATCGCCACACCCAGTCGCCGCAGCGCGTTGCCGAGGCGGTTGACCCCCGTGTGGACGTCCCCGTAGCTCAGTCGCCGGCCCTCGTGGACGATCGCGAGGCAGGCGTCCCGGCCCTCTTCGATATGGCGGTCGACGAACCAGTGGGCGGCATTCCACTCGCGGGGGAGCATCGCGCCGACATATACGCCCCGCCGGGGCGGCGTCAAGCTCGCGCGTGGCGAAAGACCGTCTTATGATTCCGTGGGGGACTATATGATGGGCATTCTTCCTCTCATATGGCTGCTGGGCGGCCCGTGGCGAGACCACGGGACGGACTCCCTCGCCGTCCTCAAGGCCGCCCGGCGCGCGCAGCAGGCGTTTGAGGCCACCCGGCGCGCCAATCTGCCTGAGCTGCCCGGATCCGCGACCGGTATGTGCGACGAGCTCATCGGGCGCTTGTGCTATTGGTACGAGGGTGGGTTGGACACCACGCCGGAAGAGCCGCCGAGGATCCGCGACGCGCGCGTGAAGCTGCTCGCGACGCTCGCGAGCGCCGCCGAGGCGCTGCCGGGGGACGAATGGATCGTCGGCCAGCGGATCCGCTACCTGGTCGAGCATCAGGCGTACGACGCCGCCCTCCACGTCATGGCTAGCTGCCGCGCGACCCTCTGGTGGTGCGAAGCGCTGGGTGGCCTGGCGCGGCATGCGGCGGGAGATTTCGCCGGCGCCGACAGCACGTTCGCCGCGGCATTGCGCGACATGCCCGAAGATGAGCGGTGCCGCTGGACCGATATCTCCCTCTTGCTCGAGGGGGCGCTGGCCAAGCGGTACAAGCGACTGGATTGCGCGGGTCGGGAAACGTTCGCGGCCCGGTGGTGGTGGCTCACCCGCCCGCTCTACTCGCTCGGCGGGAACGACCGTCGCACAGAGCATTTCGCCCGCCGTACGTTCGCCCGCATCGAGGAGGACACGCGCACGACGTTCGGCCTGTTTTGGGCGGACGACCTGCGGGACCTGGTGGTGCGCTACGGCTGGGCGACGTACTGGACGCGTGAGCCACCGACGTCCGACCTCGTGCGATCGGAGCCGCGCATCTCGGGACACGAGCCCTCGCCGAGCTTCCGGTTCGCGCCCTCGGAGGGCGCCTTCGATAACCCGGGCGGCGCCCAGCCGGACGACTGGGCCCTCGACAGCCGGCACGCCCGCGATCGGTACGCGCCGGAGTACGCGCGGGCGTTCGTGCCGCTGGACCACCAGGCGGCCGTCTTCCGACGGGACGACTCCTGCGTCGTGGTGGCCGCCTACGACCTTTCGCACGACACGCTGTTCACCGGCGACTCGGTCGCCGGCGCGCTCGCGTTGGCCGCGGACGAGCAGACGGTCGCCATCGCGCGCGACTCCGGGCTCATCGACGGCACGCGCGCGCTGACGGTTACGGCGCCGTGCCAGCCGTTCGTCCTGTCACTCGAAGCACGGGCCCCGCGCGAGCATCACGTCGCCCGGGCGCGCTACGGCGTCGCGACGGCGGCGGCATCGCCCGCACAGGTCGAGATCTCGGACCTTCTGCTCTTCGACCCACCCGATTCCGTCCGAGACGATCTCTCCGCGGTGATCCCGCGCGCCTACGGCACCACCCGACTCGCCACGCCGCGCCGGTTGGGCGTGTTCTGGGAGCTGTACGGAGCGAGGCAAGGATCGGACA
This sequence comes from Gemmatimonadales bacterium, assembly GCA_035577025.1. GTDB lineage: Bacteria > Gemmatimonadota > Gemmatimonadetes > Gemmatimonadales > GWC2-71-9 > AG41. Next base: position 17,971 of record DATLVU010000080.1, on the reverse strand, counting down.
GTACGCCCGCGACGATGGCCCTGACCGTCACGCGCGAGGGCGGGGGCGGCTGGCTACGGCGCGCGGCCCAGTCGCTCGGGCTGGTCGGCCCGCACCGCAACGTGCGCCTCGAGTGGCAGGAGCTCCCGCCCCCGGGCCCGATCGCCCCGCGATCCCTGGTGGTGGATTTGTCGGATCTGGCCCCCGGGCGGTATCTGATCGAGGTCGGCGTGGCACCCGCGGTGGGCGACCGGGTCACGGCGCGGCGCGAGATCACCATCACGCGCTGATCTATTCTGATCTCGGACGCGGTGCGCTCGCCTGCCGAGCGTACACCGCTCGCGCCCGGTCAATCAGGTCGATCACATGCTCCCGCTCGGCCGGCGTCCTCCAACCCTCGTGCGCCTCGGCGGCCTGCTGCAGCCGGTCGAGCCACGTGAGGAAGAAGACCGCGTCCTCCGCCGATCGAGTCGGCTCTCGATCCACGTGCACGTAGATCGGACTCGTCGATGCGAACGGATACAGATCGAGCACCGGCTGCTCCGCTCGCTCACTCCACGCTCGCACCACGTACCACCCGCTATGGGTCACGGGAACGGTCACGCTCCCACTCGCGGTCGTGCGATCGCCGGCGAGCGTGATCGTCGCCACCATGCGGCCGTTCCCGATCAGCTCCAGGTGATCGACCGGCACGCTCGAGCGCAGGCGCACCTGCGCGGTGAGCCGGCCGCCGGCCGCGGGCAATCGAATCTCGTCGCCGATCGCGCGGCCTCCGAGCGTGAACTCGAGCAGGGGAGCGTTCGAGACGAAGGTCTTGCCCGCCTTGATCGCCGCCATCCAATGGCCGTGATCGAGGTGCGAGCCCGCATGCGCGAACACACGCACTAAGCCCGGTGGCCCACGGAGCGAGGCGAAATTCGGGAACGCGTCGGTTCCCGCCCCCGCGGGAAGACGGAAGCCACAATTCAGCAAGCGATACCAGATGGCCGACGTGATCAGGTGATCGGAGTACCCCATCACCTCCACGTAGTCGACCTTCCCCAGCGCGGCGTCGACCGGGAGCTCGTAGGTGAGCGGCGCGCTCGTGTCCGCGGGATCGGGCCGCGTATCGAACGGGTGGACGTATCCGAACAGCGCGCCCTGCGCGTGCGCCAGGTCGCCAACGTCCGCGTTGGCCGGGTAGAGGCTCGCCGCGGCGGTATTGGGATACGCGGCGTACTCGGGAAGGATGTAGTGATCCGAAAGGCCCAGAAATGCCGTGTGACCCCAGTAGCTGGTGTGGTACTCCTGGCCGTGCATCAGGAGGAACCCCGGACCTGAAGCGGGATCGGGATCGGTGCGGAAATACGCGATGTCGGGGATCCGCTGTTCCTTGTTGACGATCAGGTTCTCGACCACATGCAGGTCTTCCGCCCGCGCCTGGAAGGCGAGCTGTGGCGGAGTGTTGCGGTACGCTCCGCCGTAATTCATGTGCACATGCAGGTCGCCGCTCCACCACCCCTGCGCCGGGAGGTTCGCCAGGCGCTCGAAGACGAGCCGCTTGGTGACCGTGCGTCCCGCGGCGACCTCCACCACGGCGCGGGCCACGCGGTACTCCGGCCCGCGCCACGCCTCGATCGCGATGCTGCCGGCGGGCACCACCAGCTCGGATGCCCCGCTCGTATGGAAGTAGGTGACCTCGAACGGCCGCTCCGAGCGGTCGAACGCTTCATCGGCGTGGCGCCACGCGTCGTCCGGCGCGTAACCGCGCCCGTCTGGTCCCGTCACCGAAAGCCGCGCCGCCAGCGGGTGTCCGCTCGCGTCCGCCACCACGATACGAAGCTTGCCCACCGCCCCATGGTACCGGCGTTCCGCAGGCACGATCTCACGCCGCCGCGCCCCCGGGACGTCGATCACCCACAGGGACGTGTTTCCCAACTCGTTCGAGATGTACGCGATGTGCTTACCGTCGCGCGACCAGCGCGGCGCGGTCGCGTCGAACTCGCCGTAGGTCAAGGGGAAGGGATCACCGCCGTCGCTCGTCATGAGCCACAGCTGGTGCCACTGCCGGCCGAGGTAAGAGCTGTACACCACGCGCGTGCCGTCCGGCGACCAGTCGGGACGGGACTTCCAGGTGGTCTCTTCGTAATGGATCTCCCGGAGCGGCGCCCCGGGCGTGGCCGTCATGCGCCACATCCCTCCCGTGCCGTGAATGTGGCCGCGATTCGCGACGAGCATGAGCTCTCGCCCGTCCGGCGACCACGCGGGAGAGAGATAGTGGTCCCAGGTGCTGTAGTAGTATCGGGGGAGCTTGCTGTCGTTGTCCTCGGTCAGTCGCGTGACCGAGCCCGCGACGCCGTTGTCCATCGCGAGCGTGAAGATGTGCCAGCGTCCGTTGTAGCTCGTCGAGACGAACGCGATGCGCCCGCCGTCTGGTGCCCAGCGCGGCTCGATGTTGACCGCCTCGTTGGCCGTGAGCGCGTGCACCGTCTTCGACGCGAGGTCCAGGACCTCGAGCTCGATCGCGTCGTGTGCGTAGCGCGCGAACACCACGAATTTGCCGTCGGGCGACCAGTCCGGCTGGTAGTCGTAGCCCTCGTCGCCCGTAAGCTGCACGGCCACGCGGGAGCCGATCCGCTGGCGCCACAGCGACCCCTGCATCGAGTAGATCAGCTCCGTCCCGTCCGGCGACCACGTCACGGCGCTGGGCCCGCTCGTCACCTGCGGGACATACATCTCCCGCCAGTAATAGGGGTGCGGTACGGCGACTTGTTTGAGGACCGGCTGGCGCTGGGCAGGCAGGGAGCACGGCGCAAGAATGAGAACGGAGGCGAGGAGCAACCGTCGGGCACAAGGCGACGGAAGGACGGAAAGACGGAACGTTCTCATCCCGTTCTTCCCTCTTTCCGTCGTTCCGTCGGTCTTTCTTTCCGTCGTTCTGTCATGCCGTCTTTCCGTCGCCTTTCGGTTTCAAGTACAGCATCTTCGGGTCCAGGACCTCTCGCAGCAGTCGCAGGTCCCGCGCGGAGGGTGGGTCCACTGTGGCGAGCCGGTCCCGGCGGGCCAGCGGCCAGCCGACGCGGGCCTGGACGTCCTCGGGCGACACCCCAGGATAGAGTGCCATGAGCGTCATCTCGCCGGTCGTCCCGTCCGCCTCGAGGATCCCCTTGTCGGTGATCACTTTCACCGGCCCCGCTCCGGGAAGGCCGAGCTCGCGACGAGTCCGGCCACCGGAACGCTGGCCCGGGCTCGTCACGAAGTCGACACGCTCGGGAAATGCCCGGGCGTTGAGCTTGGCGATGATCAGCGTCCGCTGCGCGTGCACCGCGATCTCCGCCGCCCCACCCGACCCCGGTAAGCGCACGGCCGGCCGCTCGTACGGCCCGATGACCGTCGTGTTGATGTTGCCGTACCGGTCCACCTGTGCGCCGCCCAGGAACCCGACTTCGATCTTCCCGTTTTGGAGGAACAGCTGGAACACGTCCGCCATGCCGCACACCATCAGGGACCCTGTAACGAGCGCGGGGTCCCCGATGGACACGGGCACACGCTCCGGAACAGCGCCCACCGCGCCGGACTCGTAGATGAGCACGAGGTTCGGTGCGTGGGTGGCCCGCGCGAGGTTACACGCGAGATTGGGTAGTCCGATCCCGACGAACACCACTTCGCCGTCACGCAGCTCGCGGGCGGCGACGACGGTCATCATTTCGTCCGGCGTGTACGCCGGCCCGGCGCTAGAACCCGTAGTTCACTCCGCGGGACAGTCGCTCTTTCGCCTTGAGCCTCGCCGCCAAGCCCGGCTGCTTCGCCAGATACCCGGCGCGATCCGGGACGCCGTGCACGAACTCTTCCAGATAGCGACCGAGCTTGGCCGGATCGCGCGAGATCGCTTCCCACGCGACGTAGAAATCGTTGTCGCGGTCGTAGTAGCCCTGCGCGTACGACGGGTGCGCGCCCCACGGCTCGACCACCACCGCGCTCACGATCATGCCGGGAATCACGGTGCGGTTGGGGTCGGACCGGATCACCGTTTCTTCCACAAGCTCCTCCACGACCACGATGACGCGTGTCGACGCGAAGGCGGCCTCCTTCTGGACACCGAGGAGACCCCACATTTGGGTGTTGCCGGCGGCGTCGGCCCGTTGGGCGTGGACGATGGTCACGTCCGGGTTGAGTGCCGGGACGGTGGCCAGTGTCTCCCCGGTATAGGGACACGCGACGGTCTTGATGCGGGGATTGGCGCGGGGGAGGTCGGTGCCGCCGTAATTCCGGAGCGGCCAGAAGGGCAGCCGCGCGGCGCCGGCCGAAAATCGCGCGACCATCCCGAAGTGCGAGTATTCCTCGATCTCGAGGGCCCGGGTGTTCCCCCCCTCCCCTCTCTTCCCCTCGACGGCGCGCCGGAACGCGTGCAGTGAGCCGACGCCCGGGTTCCCGGCCCAGGAGAACACCAGCTTCCGCACGCACCCGGCGGCGATGAGCTGATCGTAGATCAGATCCGGCGTCAGCCGGGCCAGCGTAAGATCGCGACGGCCCTGGCGGATGATCTCGTGGCCCGCCGCGAAGCAGATGAGGTGGGTGAACCCTTCGATGACAACGGTATCGCCGTCACGGACGAAGCGGGACACGGCATCCCGCATCGAGAGGACTTTGGAGGTCAGTCCGTCATCTCCCGAAGGCACTCGTCGATCACGCGCAGCGCGGTGTCCACATCGTAGTCGTCCACGACGAGCGGAGGAGCGAGCCGCAGCGCGCTCTTCCCCGCCCCAAGCAGCAGCACACCCTTCCGGAACGCGCGCTCGACGAGCTCGTGGGGGATTTCCGGCGCCGGCTCCCGGGTCGCACGGTCCTTCACGAACTCGATGCCGATCATGAGACCTCGACCCCGGACGTCGCCGATCGACGCGTACTTCTGTCGCAGCCGCTCCGCGCCGGCGAACAGCCGGGCGCCGATCTTCGATACGTTGGGCAGGAGCTCGCGCTCCACGACGTCGAGTGTAGCGAGGGCAGCCGCGCAGCACACCGGGTTCCCGCCGAACGTGCTGCCGTGCGCGCCTGGGCTCCATTTCATGATCGATTCGCGCGCGATGATCGCGCCGATCGGCATGCCGCTGCCGAGCCCCTTGGCCGTGAGCAGGACGTCGGGCTCGACCTCTTCGTACTCGCACGCCCACATTTTGCCCGTGCGCCCGACGCCGCACTGCACCTCGTCACACACGAGCAGGATGCCGTAGCGATCGCACAGCTCGCGCAGGGCCTTGAGGTAACCGGGCGGCGGCACGATGTAGCCGCCCTCTCCCTGGATCGGCTCGACGAACACCGCGGCGACGCTCGCGGGATCGAGCCGCCTGGCGAACAGGTCGTCCTCGATCGACGACACGCACCGCATGGTGCACGCGGGCTCCGTGTGGCAGAAGTCGCAGCGGTAGCGGTAGCCGTAGGGGACGTGATAGACCTCGGGGAGAAACGGCGCGAAGCCCGCCCGTTGAATCGACTTGCTCGCGGTGAGGCTCAACCCGCCGTAGGTGCGGCCGTGGAACGCCCCGCTGAACGCGATGATCGCGGGTCGGCCCGTGGATTGGCGCGCCAGCTTGATCGCGCCCTCCACCGCTTCCGTGCCCGAGTTCGAGAGAAAGACGCGTTTCTTGCTCTTCCCCGGCGCGAGCTGCGCGAGTCGCTCGCACAGCGCCGCGAAGCCCTCGAAGTAGAAGTCGCTGCCGCAGATGTGCAGGAACCGGCCCGCGGCCTCCTGGATCGCCTGAACGACCTTGGGATGACCATAGCCGGTGGACGCGACCGCGATGCCCGCCATGAAATCGAGGTAGCGGTTCCCGTCGACGTCCTCGACCATGGCGCGCTCCCCGCGCGCGATCGCGAGCGGGTACTCCTTCGGATACGAGGTGGACGCCCAGCGATTCTGTCGCTCGACGATCGCCCGCGCCTTGGGGCCCGGGGGTGGGACGACGATTCGGGGGTAGTCGCGCGTCATCGCGCCTCCTCGATCACGGTTCGGCTCTGCTCCCGCAGGAATTGCGCGACGTAGTACGGCCCGCAGCCGCCCTTCCCCGTCGAGCCCGATCCCTTCCAGCCGGTGAACGGCTGTGCCCCGGGCCATGCACCGGTCGTCGCCCCGGTGCGCTTGTTCACGTAGCACACTCCGACCTCGACCTCGTCGAAGAACCGCTCGATTTCCTGGGGCTTCTTCGAAAAGATCCCGGCCGTGAGGCCATACTGCGCCTTGTTGGTCTCCGCGATCGCCTGGTCGAGCCCGGTCACCTCCGCGACCGCGAGGACGGGCACGAACAGCTCGTCGAGGAACAATGACGACGAAAGCGGGAGCTGCGCGATGGTGGGTGCCACGAAGTGGCCCCGATCGAACGCGCCGCCGCGCAGCCGCTCGCCACCCAGGACGATCGTCCCCTCACGGCGCGCCTGCGACACCGCCTCTTCGAATCGCGCGACCGCCGCGGCGTTGATCACGGGACCGAAGCTTACGTTGCGCGTGGTGGGATCGCCGATCTTCAATGCCTTGGTCTTCTCGACGAGCTTCTCGAGGAACGGCTTCGCCACGCGGGCGTGCACGTACACCCGCGACGTGGCGCTGCACTTCTGGTTTTGGAGCCCGAACGCCGAACGCGCGACGCCCTCGGCGGCGGCATCGAGGTCGGCCGTGTCGAGCACGATCGTCGCGTTCTTCCCGCCCATCTCGAGCAGGCAGGGCTTCACCCACTGATGCGACAGCCCCTGAAAGATCCGCATCCCCACGGCTTTCGAGCCGGTGAACACCACGCCGTCCACGCCGGGATGGCGCCAGAGCGCCTCGCCGGTGACCTCGCCCATGCCGGGGATATAGTTGAACGCGCCGGGGAGCACGCCCGCGTCCCGATACACCTCGAACAGCTTGTAGCCGGTCCATGGCGAGTCCTCGGCGGGCTTGTAGACGACGGCATTGCCCGCGACCAGCGCCGCCGCGGACATGCCCGTCGAGAGCGCGAGCGGAAAGTTGAACGGCGCGATGCACGCGAACACCCCGTATGGGCGCAGCACATCCGTGTTCCGCTCGACCGCGGTCACGCGCGCCATGGCGCGGACGAACCCGCTCGCGTCCTCCACTTGCTTGCAGTAGTACTCGATCAGGTCCGCCGACTCCTCGGCGTCCCCCATGGCCTCGAGCCGGCTCTTCCCCACCTCGAGACTCATGATCGCGGCGAGGTCGAACTTTCGCTCCCGGATCAATCCGGCCGCTCGTCGGAGTATGGCCACGCGCTCGGTCCAGGGCAGGTGCCCCCACGCCCGCTGCGTGGCTTTCGCGGCGGCCACGGCGCGGCCCACCTGCTCGGGGGTCGCGGTGGCGAAGCGACCGAGCATCACGCTCGTGTCGATCGGCGAGGTGACGAGCAGCGGAGGGCCGCCGGACGCGATCGCCTCCTTCCCGATATGCAGGGGGTAGTTGCGGCCGAGCTGCGCCCGGACCCGGGCGAGCGCCTCGTCGAACTGCCGATGGAACGACTCCCAGTCGACGTCGGCGGAGGTGTAGGTGACTTTTGCCGTGCTCGGAGCCGTGGTGGTCATGGGTTCACCGGGCGCTCACGTTGACCGCCTTCAACGCGGCCGCGTGCGCCGTCGTGAACCGGGTCACGATCTGGTCGATCTCCTGCTCGGTCACGATGAACGGTGGCGCCACCACCACGAGGTCGCCGTTCACCCCGTCCGCGTGCCCGACGTTGGGCCACACAATGAGGCCGGCGTCCTGAGCCGCGTCGGTGAACGCCTCGACGAACTTGGCCGCACGTGGGAACGGCGCGCGCGTGCGCTTGTCCTCCACAAATTCGATCCCGGCCAGGAGCCCGCGCCCGCGCACGTCGCCCACATGTGCGAGCTCGGTGAGCGGCGCGAGTCGCTGTTGCAACGTGCCCCCGAGCTTGGCGCATCGCTCCACCAGGTGCTCCCGCTTGAGCAGGCGCACCGCGGCGAGCGCGGCCGCGCACCCGACAGGGTGGAACGAGAACGTCTGCCCATGCAGGAAGCTTCCCGAGCCTTCGGCGATCACGTCGACGATCCGCTCCGGCGCGGCCACCGCGGATACCGGCGCATAGCCCCCGGAGATGCCTTTCCCCACGGCCATCAAGTCGGGCACGACGCCATAGGGCTCGATCGCCCACCACGTGCCGGTGCGACCCGCACCGCACAGAATCTCGTCGGCGACGAACAGGACCTCGTGCCGGTCGCAGATCTCCCGGATGGTCCGGAAGTACTCCGGGCGGGGAGTCGAAGCGCCGGTGGATGAGCCGCCCACCGGCTCCGCGATGAACGCGGCCACCGTGTCCGCACCGAGCCGCCGGATCGCCGCATCGAGCGCCGTGCCGCTGCAGGTCGGGCAGGCGGAATCATCACCCCGGCAGGGGCACCGATAGGGGTACGGCGCCGGAATGCGCTCTACGTCCACGAGCCACTCGCGGAACGGCTGCCGGTACTGCTCACGCGCCGATGCCGAGAGCGCGAGCAGGGTGTTGCCGTGGTAGCTGGGGTTCAGGGCGATGATGCGGTGCTTCCCGGGCTTGCCGAACTCGACCCAGAATTGGCGCGCGAGCTTCAGGGCCGCTTCGACCGCCTCGGAGCCGCTCGACAGGAAATAGAGCTTGTCCAGATCCCCGGGGAGCGTATCCGCAAGCTCGCGCGCCAGCTCTTCGACCGGGCCGTGGGTGAACGCCGTGGCCGACAGGTACCCGAACTCGCGGGCCTGGCGGGCCAGCGCATCCGCGATCTCGGGGTTCGAATGGCCGAGGTTGGCGACGTAGGCGCCCCCGACGGCATCGAGGTAGGACTTCCCCGATTCATCGAACAGCCAACACCCTTCCCCCCGTACGATGCGCGGATAGCTCCTGCCGAGCTTCCGGTAGAAGACGTGGCTGTCGGGATAGTGGTAGTTCGTCATTGGCGCCAAGATAACCGTCCGGGATAAACTTAGCCTGGCCCTCGCCCTGTTGGAGTCGTTCATGCCCAAGCTATCTCGTTCGCTGGTTCTCGTCCTGCTGCTGCCGTGTGCCGCCCTCGCTGCCCAGAGCGGCACGGTCGCGCCGGCGGACAATCTCGTCATCGACGGCGTGCCGCCTATCCCATCGGACCTGGCCGAGTCCGCGCGGCGCTACGGTGAGTTCCGCGCCGCGACCTTCTGGGACTGGCATCCCACGAAGCGCGCGATGATCATCGGAACCCGGTTCGGCGACGCGCCCCAGCTGCATCGCATCCAGTCGCCCGGAGGTGCGCGCACGCAGCTCACCTTTTATCCCGACCCTGTTTCGGGCACCTCCTATCAGCCGGTGGACGGTCGGTACATCGTGTTCACCAAGGATGTCGGCGGCGCGGAGTTCTTTCAGAAGTATCGCTACGACGTTGCCACCGGGGAGATCACCCTGCTCACCGACGGCAAGTCCCGCAACGTAGGCGGCGCCTGGTCGCACAAGGGCGACCGCTACGCCTACATGTCCACGCGTCGCAATGGGCGCGACCTGGACCTCTGGGTGATCGATCCGGCCGACCCGGCGAGCGACCGCATGGTGCTCCAACTCGAGGGCGGAGGCTACAGTCCCGAAGATTGGTCGCCCGATGACCGGCGAATCCTTCTGTTCCAGGGCATCTCGGTCAACGAGAGCTATCTCTGGCTGGTGGACGTCGCGAGCGGGCAAAAGGAGCTGCTGACGCCCAAAGCAGGCGATGAAAGCGTCGCCTACGGCGGGGCGCGGTTCAGCCGCGACGGGAAGGGCCTCTACGTCACGACCGACCGGGAATCCGAGTTCCACCGTCTTGCGTACTTTGACCTCGCCGCCAAACGCTACCGCTTCTTCACGAGCGCCATCCCCTGGGACGTGGACGAGTTCGACCTCTCGCGTGACGGCCGGTGGATCGCCTTCGTGACCAACGAGGACGGGGTGAGCGTGCTCCACGTCGCCAGCGCGGCGACCGGGGTCGAGCGGCGGATTCCCAAGCTCCCAGCCGGCGTGATGTCCGGCCTCCGTTGGCGGCCCAACAGCACCGAGCTCGGCTTCACGCACACGTCCGCCCGTTCCGCGTCCGACACGTACTCGCTCGACGTCGCGACGGGCACGCTGGTCCGGTGGACGGAGAGCGAAACGGCAGGGCTCGATACGCGCGTGTTTGCCGAGGCCGAGCTGGTGCACTGGCCCAGCTTCGATGGTCGGACGATCTCGGGCTTCCTCTACAAGCCCCCCGCCCGCTTTGCCGGCAAGCGACCGGTGATCGTCGACATCCACGGAGGCCCGGAAGGGCAGTCCCGGCCAGGGTTTCTCGGCCGCAGCAACTTTTACCTCAACGAGCTGGGCGTGGCGATGATCTTCCCCAACATCCGGGGATCGACGGGCTACGGGAAGACCTACGTCAAGCTCGACAACGGGGTACTGCGCGACGGAGCGTACAAGGACATCGGCGCGCTGCTTGACTGGATTCACACGCGGCCGGATCTCGATGCCGATCACGTGCTCGTGACCGGCGGCAGCTACGGCGGCCACATGACGCTCGTGACCGCCACACAGTATGACGGGCTCATCTGTTGCTCCGTGGACGTCGTCGGCATATCGAACCTGGCGACGTTCCTCGAGCACACCTCCGGGTACCGTCAGGATCTGCGCCGCGTGGAATACGGGGACGAGCGCGACTCGACGCTGCGCACCTGGATGGAGCGCACGGCTCCCCTGAACAACGTCGAGAAGGTGACCAAGCCGCTCTTCATCGTTCAAGGCATGAACGATCCTCGCGTGCCCCGCAGTGAGGCCGAGCAGATGCTCGCGGCACTCAAGCGCCGCGGAGTGCCAGCCTGGTTTCTCATGGCCAAGGACGAGGGACACGGATTCCGCAAGAAAGGCAACCAGGACTTCCAGTTCTACACCACGATCCTCTTCACCGAACGGTACCTGCTCGGCCACACCGGATCCGCCACGCCGTGAGGTTCTCCGCCTGGTGGGAGCGCCTCAGCTCGCTGCCGGGCGGCCGGCGGGTGTTCAGCTGGTTGCTGTGGCGCGTGGTTCCCTATACGGGCAGCGTCCGGCCGTACGTACTCGAGCTCCGACCCGGTTACGCCAAGGTCACGATGCGCGACCGGTGGCGGGTTCGGAACCACCTCAAGTCGATTCACGCCGTGGCGCTCGCCAACCTCGGCGAGGTGACGAGCGGGCTCGCGGTCACCGTGTGGCTGCCTCCCGGCGCGCGCGGCATCCCGGTCGCACTTTCCATCGCGTTCTTGAAGAAGGCCCGCGGCACGCTCACAGCGGAGGCACGCTGCCCGATGCCAGACACGAGCCGCGAGGCGGAGCACGACTTCGTTTCCGAGATCACCGACGCGACCGGCGCCGTGGTCGCTCGCGTCACGGTGCGCTGGCGCATCGGGCCACGCCCCGCGTGATGGGGGGGGGCCTCGATACGGCGCTCACTCGCGACGCCCGGGTCGCGGTCCCGCTGATCGGCGGCGCGATGTTCCCGTGCTCCAACCCGGAGCTGGTGGCCGCGGTTTCGGAGGCGGGTGGCATCGGGATCGTGCAGCCCCTCTCGATGGAATACGTGCATCGACGGCTGCTGCGCGACGGCCTCCAGTTGATCCGCCGTCTCACGCAAAAGCCGATCGGCATGAACGTGCTGATCGAGCAGTCGTCGAACCTCTATCTCGAGCGCATGCGACGCTACGTCGATATCGCGCTCGAGGAGGGCATCACGTTCTTCATCACGTCGCTCGGGAAGCCTCGCTGGGTCGTCGATCGCATCGCCGCAGCGGGCGGCGTCGTGTATCACGACGTGACCGAGCGCAAATGGGCGCTCAAGGCCATCGACTCCGGCGTCCGCGGCCTGATCGCCGTCAACGATCGGGCGGGAGGGCACGCCGGACCGAAGAGCGCCGCGCAATTGATGGACGAGCTGGGGGATCTTGGCCTGGCCGTGGTCTGCGCCGGAGGCATCGGTGAGGCCGCCGACTTCGTCGCGGCGCTGCGACTGGGGTATGCCGGGGCCCAGCTCGGCACCCGGTTCATCGCGACCACCGAATGCACCGCGCACCCGGACTACAAGCGCGCGATCGTCGAGTCCGACGAGGACGATATCGTGCTCACGGAGCGCGTCACCGGAGTCCCGCTCGCGGTGATCCGAACGCCGTACGTCGAGCGCGTCGGCACCAAGGCCGGCCCGTTCGCGCGCTGGATGCTGCGGCACCGCCGGACGAAGCATCTCATGCGCACGATTTACGGGCTCCAGTCGGCGTGGCGGCTGAAGCGGAGTCACTTCGCAGGCGAGTCGTCGCGGCACTACTGGCAGGCGGGGCGGAGCGTGCGCGGGATCACAAGCATCGAGCCCGCCGGCGAGATCGTCCGCCGCTTCGCGGCGGCGGCTACCGATCGGGGATCACTCGCCAGCTGACCCGTGCCCCGGTCGAGTCGATGATGGCCACCGTCCGCGCCTGTCCCCCGCTCACGGCGATCGAGTCGGTCACGAGCAGAGTGTCCAGAACGCCACCGTGCGAGATCACCACGGTCCATTTTCCCGGTGTGCTCTCGAAGTACGGCGTGATCGCCTGATAGTTGAACGGCTGCTCTGTGAGAATCAGGTGGGTGCTGTCCGGCTGCGTCCGGTAGGCATCGATGGACCCGGCGAGCGCCGCGACGTTGACGAGACGCAGGCGACCCACGCCGCTCGGAACCGGACCTGAATCCGCCACGAGTCCCGGCAGCAGGTAGACGGTCCTCGAGATGGTCGTGTCGAGCACGAATGCCGTGTAGTTGATCCCTCCCACACTGGTGAATAGCCCCTCCAGCGCGTGGGTCGTGTCGGCGGGGACGAGATCGAGACTGTGCTCCCCGGGGGAGAGTTGGAAGACGGTGCTCAGACCTCCGAACGCGATGGTGCTCGCGCGGCCGCCGTCCACCGAAACCGTGACCGTAGGCCCGCCCAGGACCGTGTGCAGAAAGCGCAGCGCCGACGCTTGCGGCGGCGGCGGTCCGTTGCCCTCATTGCAGCCGGCGATGCCAAGGAGTGAAGCCGCCAGGGCAAGCCGGAGCGAAGCACGTCCGGTCATGAGGAGCGGTCCACGACGTACACGTTGCGCTGCGCGGTCGGCATGATCACGAGATCGAGAATGTTCACGTGCTCGGGGAGGTTCAGCACGTAGGCGATCGCGTCCGCCACGTCGTCCGCCCTGAGCGGCGTGAACCCCTGGTACACCGCTTTGGCGCGTTCCGCGTCGCCGTGGAAGCGCACTTCGGAGAACTCGGTCTCGACAAATCCGGGGTCGACGGCCGAGACCCGGATCGGCGTGCCAGCGACATCGAGGTTCATGCCTTCCGTCAGGGCGCGCACCCCGAATTTCGTGGCGTTGTACACGTTGCCCATCGGATAGGTCATGTGCCCGGCGGTGCTGCCGATGTTCACGACATGGCCCCGCCGGCGCGCCACCATGTGGGGCAGGATCGCCCGGGTCACGTTCAACAAGCCCTTCACGTTCGTATCGATCATGCGATCCCAGTCCTCGGGGTCGCCGTCCTGGATCTTGGCCATGCCGCTCGCGAGCCCGGCGTTGTTGATCAGCACGTCGGGCACGCGATCGGCACGCACGAGCGCATCGGCGGCCCGGTTGACCGCGGGACGGTCGCGCACGTCCACCACCGCGACGGAGAGCGACACCCGATGCGCGGTGCCGAGCTCCGCGGCCACGCGCTCCAAGCGGTCGGCCCGCCGCGCCCACAGTACCAGATTGGCGCCTTCCGCGGCGAAGCGTCGCGCACACGCTTCGCCGATCCCCGAGCTCGCCCCGGTGACGAGGATGAGCTTTCCTTTGATCCGACTCATCTCAGCCTCACCAGATGTGCGGCTGCACGGAATCCGGTCGGACCATCGCGTCGCCCGCGCTGCACCCGAATGCCGCGCGGAACTCCGTCATGTTCGAGAGCGGCCCGTTCACCCGCCACCGCGAGGGCGAATGCGGGTCCACGTTGACCAACAACCGCGCGAACTCGTCGCGGTCCTTGCCCCGCCACACCTGAGCCCAACCCAGGAAGAAGCGCTGTTCGGGAGTGAAGCCGTCGATCAAGGGCGGGCGCGGCTTGCCCGTGAGCGAGCGCTCGAACGCCGCATACGCGATACGGAGCCCGTTCAGGTCGGCGAGATTCTCGCCGAGGGTGAGTCGCCCGTTCACGCGCAACGTGTCGACCGCCACGTATCCCGCGAACTGATCCACGACGAGCTGCGCCTGGGCCTTGAAGCGGTCGCCGTCGGCCGTGGTCCACCAGTCGCGGAGGTTCCCCACCGCGTCGTACTGACGTCCGGCATCGTCAAACCCATGCGTCAGCTCGTGACCGATGACGGCCCCCATGCCGCCGTAGTTGATCGCGTCGTCCGCGTTGGGATTGAAGAACGGCGGCTGGAGAATCCCCGCCGGGAAGACGATCTCGTTCATGCGGGGGTTGTAGTACGCATTCACCGTCGGCGGGGTCATCCCGAAGCGGGTACGGTCCACGGGCTTTCCGATCTCCGCCAGGCGCCGCCCGGTGTCGAACTCCGTGGCACGCTCCAGGTTGGCGGCGAAGGAGCCCGGCTCGACCCGGACCGCGCTATAGTCGATCCACCGATCCGGATAGCCGATCTTGTTCGTGTAGCCGGCGAGCTTGCTGAGGGCCTGCTGTCGCGTGCTGTCGCCCATCCACGCGAGATGGTGGAGCCGATCCTCCATGACGGCTTCGAGATTGTGCACCATCTCGAGGGCGCGACGCTTGGCCTCCGGGCTGAATGCGCGCGCCACATACTCCTGGCCGAGGGCCTCGCCCAGGGCGTTGTCGGTCGCCTCCACGCAGCGGCGCCACCGCGGCTGCTGCTCCTTGACGCCCGTGAGCGTCTGCTGAAAGTGGAAGGCCTCGGTCGCGATCGGCGCAGCGAGCCACGGCCCGAACCGCTCGATCAAGTGCGCCCGCAGGTACCACCGCCAGTCGTCCATCGGGCGGTCGCGCACCAGCTCGCCCAACGTCTTGAAGAAGTCGGGCTGCCGGACGTTGAGCGCGACGAGTGCCGGGGCGCCGACTTGCCCGAAGTACTCGCCCCAGCCGATGGCGGGACTGATCGCGCCGAGCTCGGTGACGGTCATCTTGTGATAGACGGCATTCGGGTCCCGCTGCTGCACGCGGGTCATCGAGGCGCCCGCGAGCGCCGTCTCGAGGGCCACGATCTTGTCCGCCGCCGCGCGGGCCTCGTCGGCGGCCGTGCCCGTCAGCTCGAGCATTCGGGCGACGTGCGTCACATACTGCCGCCGCAGCCGGTCCGACGCGCTGTCGGTCTTCGTGTAGTAGTCCCGGTCGGGCAAGCCGAGGCCGCCCTGGCCCGCCTCGCCGATGACCTCGGTCGAGTGCTTGGCGTCGGGCCCCGCCGTGAACGAGAAGAGCGCGCGGGCTCCGGTGCGCTGGAGGCGCGCCGCTTCCGCGAGGAGCGCGGCGCTCGAGCTCACGGTCGCGATGCGGTCGAGCTCCGGCTTGAGCGGCTCGAGCGCGGCCGCGTCCGCGGCCGCGGAGTCCATGCACGTCCGATAGAACGTGCCGAGCTTGCGACGATTGCTGTTGACTGGGGCGGCGTTGTCTTTCGCCGCCTCGTCCAGGACATCGTGCAGGACGTCGAGGTTGTGCTCTTGCAGCTGGTTGAAGCTGCCCCAGCTGGGGAAGGCCCCGGGGATCTCGGTGTGTTTCAACCACTCACCGTTCGCGAACTGGAAGAAATCGCGACACGGCGCGCACGTGGTGTCGAGACTGGAGCGATCGAATGCCTGTACCGCGGGAGCCGGTGCCTGCGCGTGCGGCGACGCGTGGCTGCAGGCGACACCACCGATGGCGACGACAACGACCAACACACGAATCTTCATGACGAACTCCGCCGTGGAGGTTTATCTCATGTTGCCGGTATGACCCAGGGAAAACCGGCCCGGCTGGGGCCAGACGCACAATCCATGCGGCTCATGGCCGACAGGGATGCGGTGCGTCAGGCGGCCGGTGCGCGTGTCGAAGACGTAGACCTCGTCGTCATAGCGGCCCGACACCCAGAGTTCCGTCCCATCCGCGGTCACGTTCCCCATGTCTGGGCTGCCGCCGCGCGGCACGGGCCACGTGGCCACGATGCGCTGGGTGGCGGGGTCGAGCACCGTGATCGAGCCGGGGCCGTGACGCCCGCCAGCCGTGGTATTCCAGCCGCGATTCGTGATGTACATGAGACGACCGTCGCGGCTCGGGTAGATGCCGTGCGTCCCCTTCCCTGTCGCCACGAAGCCAATGCGGCGGAACGCCACTGGATCGATGAGGAACACACCGTTCGCCTTCATGTCGGCCACGTAGAAGACATGCCCGTCCGGTGAGGAGCGAATGTCCTGCGGCATGGCGGTGCTGTCGAGCCCCCCCGGATCGAGTACGAGGTACCCGGTCACGGTCCGCGCCTCGAGATCGAGCTTCAACAGTTGCCCCGAGAACTCGCACGTGGCGATCGCGAATCGGCCGTCGGTGGTGAACTCCATGTGGTCGACGCCCTTGCACTGCAGGGGCAGCGACTGCACGAGGGCCATCGTGCGGGCGTCGCGAAAGTCGAGCCGCCGGCGCCGCTCCGCCACCACGATCGCGAACCGGCCATCCGGTGTGAAGTAGAGATTGTAGGGGTCCGAGACCGCCACAGCCTCCCCCTCGCGGCCCGTGGCGGGGTCGATCGGCGTGAGGGTGTTGCCGAGGTTGTTCGCCACCCATAGGGTGCTCAAGTCGTACGACGGCACCACGTGCTGTGGCAGGGCGCCGCTCTTGAAGGTGCGAAGCACACGGTACGTTCGCGGGTCGATGACGGTGACCGTGCCGTCGTGCGAGTTGGGTACGTACACGAGCGGTCGTGCCGCGGCGGCGCGAGGCGAGAGCAGGCCGGCGGCGGCCGGGGCGTAGATGTTCACGGCCTCGATCGGTCGCGTCGTATCCGCGGCCACCACGTGGGCCGCGGCCGCGGACTGGCGATCGCCGCGACAGGCGGCGGCCAGGAGGAGGGTACACGAGAGCGTCCGCGCCCGGGGGAGCTTCATCGCGGCGAAAGATATACCGGCGACAGTACCCCTAGCGAGCGGATTTCGCGGCCGTCCGTGCCCAGCGGATTGGATTCCTGGCGATGTAGGCCCGCACCCGATCGAGCGCTGCGTTACTTCGAATGACACTCTCGTAGTAGTTGCGCTGCCACACGGGTGCGCCCGGTATGCCACGATCAGCGTTGATTCGTTTCGATGCCGCCGCCTTGAACGCACCAACGATACTGGAAAGGGCATCCGGGGGCGGATGACCAAAGCGCGAGACGGCCGGTGGCGGGCCGGCACGACAGTCTCGTATATGCAGGACGCCGTGAACGTGATCCGGCATGACGACGAACTCGTCGAGCACGAGGTACGGAAAATGAATCGGGAGCTCTTCCCAGCATTCCGAAACTCGCCGTCCGGCGGCCGTCAGTCGAACGCTGCCTCCCACAACGTGACAGAGTAACGGTCCTCGATAGTGGGTGCAGATCGTGACGAAGTAGACACCGCAGCGCCCGTAGTCGTATCCGCGCAATCGGATCGACCGTCGGTTGTGCGGTACCCGCAGGGATGTACGAACAGATGGCATCCGTCACGATACGACGACCGCCGGCGGGGCCCGATGCCGGGAAAACGCGTTGACCATCCCCGTTATGCGTCGCGGCCGGGGCGATCATCGGGAAACATTGGGTCATCGGGGTAGGGGCAAGGCATGCCTTGCCCCTACACGGTTACCGGGTCCTGCAACCGTCGTCACACCGTGGCGCACATCGTTGCGGGGCAATCCCCACCGTCACCGGGTCCTGCAACCGTCGTCACACGGTGGCGCACATCGTTTGCCGTACAAATCCCCCGACCCCACCCCACATCAACCATCCAACCACCGAACGATGATCTTCCCCACGTTCCGATCCTCGCGCATCCGCTGAAACGCCTCCGCCGCCCGCTCGACCG
>DATLVU010000079.1:0-99190 GCA_035577025.1 Gemmatimonadales bacterium | reverse complement strand
CTGGGGCTGCTGCTCGACGATCCGGCATACGACCGGGTCACGACGCTCGCGCGCGGCGCCCTGCCGCGCACGCACAAGAAGCTGGTGCAGCGAGTCGTGGACTTCGACCGGCTCGCTGAAGTGGGCGATTTCCCGCGCGTGCACGACGTCTTCTGCTGCCTGGGTACGACCATCCGGCAGGCTGGCTCGCAGGACGCGTTTCGCAAAGTCGATATGACCTACGTGGTGGAGCTCGGGCGGATGGCTGTCCGCCACCGCGCCGCCCAGTTTCTCGTCGTCACCGCGCTGGGTGCGGACCCGCGTTCGCGGGTGTTCTACAATCGCGTGAAGGGAGAGACCGAGGAAGCGATCCGTCGTCTCCAATTCGAGGGGATCCAGATCTTTCGACCCTCACTGCTGCGTGGCAAGCGAGCGCAGAGCCGCCCGGCCGAGCGGCTCGCGGGCTTGTTGAGCCCGCTCGTCGGGTGGGTGATGATGGGGCCCCTGGCGCGATACCGGCCGATCAAAGGTGCCACGGTCGCGCGGGCCATGGTGCGGGTCGCCCGAGACGCGTCCCACGGCGCGCACGTGTACGAGTCCGACGAGATCCGCCGCCTGGGCCGGCGCTAGTTGCGCTGGATCTCGACCGGTCCGTTCGTGGTCACGACGCGAATCGGAGCGCCTCCCGAGCCGAGCCGAGTCGAAATCCGACGCCCCACCCTGCCCTGGATCGTGACCGTGAGGGGGAACCCGACCGTCATCGGACCGTTCACGGTCCCGAACTCGAGCTGCGCGGAATAGTTGTCCGGAATAGCGAGGTTCACAGGCCCGTTGGTCGTTTCCGCATCGAGCCCGGCGCCATCCCAGTGCGCACCCACAAGCTCGATGTCGAGCGGCCCGTTGGTGGTCCGGGCACGGACGTCGCCGCCCACGCCCGCGAGTGAGATCGGCCCGTTGTACGCCGTCAACGTCATGCGGCCCGTCACGTCCCGCACACCGATCGGCCCGTTGTAGGTATCGAGCTTCAGGTCCGAGTGCCGGGGCGCGTACACGACGAAGCTCACCGACCACGACTGGCGGCGTCCCGCATCCGGGCCCTCCGCGCCGATCGTGGTTCCCGCCGCCGCGATCTTGATCGTCTGCGCTAGGGCCGCCGCCTCGGCGTCTGTCGCGCCCTCGGCCTGGATGCGGGCGTGCACTTCGATGCTGTCGCGATCCCACCCTTCGACCGCCACGGCCCCGTTCCGTCCTGGATCCACGGTGATCACGCCACCCTTAGCGAGCGCGGTAACCCGCACTTCGCAGGCCTCGGCCCGCCAGGCGTCGTCCCGATCTCGGCACTGGGCCATCCAGCGGGCATCCGCGGCGCTTTGAGCGCGCACGGCGGTGGGAACGGCCAGCAGCAGGAATGCGATCGCGCGCTTCAGCATCGGGCCTCCTGGTCGGCATCGGGGCGATGGGAAGGAGTTGGGAATCACGGCTGTTTTGACACCCTGAGTAGCCAAACCGTTGGCTCCCGGGTCATTATCTCCGCGTGAAATTCCCCCATCCGCTAACGCTCATGTGTGGCTGCGTCTTGCTGGCCGCGCTCGCGAGCCACGTGCTGCCACCTGGGGAATACGACCGGCGCGACGACCCCGTGACCGCTCGCCAAGTGGTGGTGGCGGGGACGTACCACAGCGTGGCCCCGCGTCCGGTCGGGGCGTTCCAGGCAGTGGTGGCCATCCCGCGAGGCATGGCCGACGCGGCAGCGGTCATCTTCTTCGTGTTCCTGATCGGCGGCGCGTTCACAGTGGTGGACGAAACGGGCGCGCTGCGCCAGGGCGTGGACTGGCTGGTGCGGCGCTTCGGGCATTCCGAGACACTGGTCATTCCGGTGACCTCGCTCGCCTTTGCGCTTGGCGGCGTGCTCGACAACATGAAGGAAGAGATCATCGCGCTCGTGCCGGTGATGCTCCTGCTCTCGCGGCGCCTCGGGTACCGGCCGACCGTCGCGGTCGCGATGAGCCTCGGCGCCGCGGCGGTGGGCGCGGCCTTCAGCCCCATCAATCCGTTTCAGGTCGGGATCGCCCAGCAGCTCGCGCAGCTCCCGCTCCTCTCGGGGTCGTGGTTCCGGATCGCGTTCCTGGTCGGCGCACTGGCCCTTTGGATCTGGGGCACCATTCGCTACGCTGTTCGCACCCGCTCGGACCCGGCCCCACCCCCAGCAACGGATGACAGGTCGGCAGGCACCGGGACACTGAACGGACGCCGTTGGATCGTGTTGGCCCTGGTCTTCGTGACATTCGGCGCGCTGGTCGCCGGAGTTCTGGGCTCCAAGTGGGGATTCAACGAGATGGCGGCGCTGTTCTTCATGATGGGGGTGGTGGCCGGGCTCGTCGGCGGACTCGGCGTCGGCGGGACGGCGGAGGCGTTCGTCGCTGGCTTTCGCTCAATGGCCTACGCCGCTCTCTTGATCGGCTTCGCGCGCGCGATCTTCGTCACACTCGAGCAGGGTCGGATCGTCGACACGATCGTGCACGGTCTCTTCACGCCTCTCGCCAACCTGCCGCTCGTCTTCGCCGCGCTCGGCATGATGCTCGTCCACGCCGCGGTGCATGTACCGGTACCGAGTCCCAGCGGTCATGCTGTTCTCACGCTCCCCATTCTCGTCCCGCTTGCCGACCTCCTCGGCCTGTCTCGGCAGGTCACCGTGCTCGCGTATCAGTACGGTGGCGGGCTGTGCGAGCTGTTCACGCCCACGAACGGAGCGCTCATGGCAATCCTCGCGGCGGCGCAGGTGCGCTACGAGGAGTGGCTGGGCTTCGCCGCCCCCCTGTTGCTCGGTCTGCTGACGCTCGGCGCTGGGGCGATCGGCCTGGGCGTGGCGATCGGGCTCCAGTAGGTTTGCCAATTCCTTCACTCGTCCGGAGACACCTCCGATGGCCCGAACAGACGTTTTCTCCTCTCTGCTCGCGACGCTATTCCTGTCGACGGCACTCTGTGCCCAAACCCCGGCGCGTCGCCATGTGAACGTCCCGACCGTCGCCCCGCACGCCGCCGACGTCGCCAGCGTCGACGGCGTCGTCAAGGCGTACTACGACGTGATCAGCGGGCCCGCGGGCCAGCCGCGCCAGTGGTCCCGCGATCGCTCGCTCTACATCCTCGACCTTCGGTTCGTGGCCACGGGCTTCGCGAAACAGCGGCCGTACGCCCGCGTGATGGACCACCAGACGTTTGTGGACGGCTCCGACTCGGCGATGGTGCACGACGGCTTCTTCGAGCGTGAAATCCATCGTGTGACCCGGGAATACGGGAACATCGTCCAGGTGTTCAGTACGTACGAAGAGCACCGCACGGCGGACGGCCCGGTTGAGGGCCGGGGCATCAACGCGCTGCAGCTCTACTGGGACGGCACGCGCTGGTGGGTGGCATCCGCCATCTGGTTCGAGGAAGACCCCGCGCATCCGATTCCCAAGGACTTTCTGCCGTAGGCGGGCCCCCCCCGATGCCACGAGATCGCCGTTCGACACAGCTCCTCGATCTGTTCGATCAAGCGTTCAATCGCCGCGCGTGGCACGGGACCGGGCTCTGGGGATCGCTTCGGGGCCTCACGTTCCGCGAGGCATTGTGGCGCCCCGGCCGCGGACGGCACAACATCTGGGAGGTGGTGCTGCATGCGGCCTACTGGAAGTACATCGTGCGCCGGCGCCTGACGCGCGACGCGACTCTTTCATTCCCGCGCGCCGGCTCGAACTGGCCTCGCTTGCCAGATCGGCCCGACGCGGCCGCCTGGCGGCGTGACTTGGCGCTCCTAAGGGACGAGCACCGTTTGCTCCGTGCGGCGATCGTTCGCTTCCCGCCCGCGCGACTCAACGCAAAGGGATGGCGCTCGACCTGGACCAACGCCCAGCACATCGGGGGCATCGCCGCGCACGATCTCTATCATACCGGCCAGATCCAGCTCTTGAAGCGATTACGACGGAGTTTCACTCCCCCTTGAACCTCTCGATCTCCCGTCGCTCGCGCTTTGTGGGCCGGCCCTTTCCTTCATAGCGGAGGGCCGGCGCCACCCGGAGCTGCTCGGCGAGCCGTTCCCGGAGCCGTTTCCCCTCGCCATCCTCGTCGTACAGCGTCGCCGCGGCCGCCGGCGACCTGCGGTGCTCCGCGAGCGCCCGCACGCGTACCAGGTACTCGAACGGGCCCCGCCGGATACGCAGGTCGTCGCCCACGGCCACCGCCTTGGCGCGCTTGGCGGGGGAGCCGTTGACGTGAACCTTGCCTCCGCCGATCGCCGCGGCGGCGAGCGCCCGGGTCCTGAAGAAGCGGGCGGCCCAGAGCCAGCGATCCAACCGTACCCGTTCGAGCACCGCCATTTGACGCCCCTCCGTCAGGCTCCACGCACCCGCCTGCCAGTGCGTATACTCCGGGGAACACCGATCCAGCCGCCACCCTTTCGCACAGAGCCGAATGCGCAAACGGATGCCGACGGGCCAGCCAGACATCCTCCGCCCGCGTCCCCTCGGGACGTTACTGAGTGTAACGCTCGCGACCGGGGCGGTGGCGGTGCTCGCCGCGTGTGGAACGGGCGTGCGCGGCGTCGCCGGCACTGCACCGACCCCGAACGTAGCATGGACGCCGCCCCGTCGGTCGGTCGCGCCCCCCCCCCAGCCAGCGCCGCCGCCCGAGCTGCCACCCGACCTCGCCAACCGGATCGCACAGCTCACGCTCACGGACGTCATCGACATCGCCCTGCGGAACAATACCGCCACGAGCGCGGCCTGGGCGGACGCCCGATCGGCGGCGGCGAGCTACGGCGCGGCGAAAGGGGAATACTTCCCCACGGTGACGGCTGACGGCACCGCCCAAGCCATCAAGCGCATCGCGTCTGGTGGCGCCGGGTCCGCGAAACAGCAATCCTTCGGCCCCAGCCTCAACGTCTCATGGCTCCTGCTCGATTTCGGCGGCCGCTCGGGCTCGGTCGGCGAGGCGCGGGAAGCGCTCCTTGCGGCCGACTGGACCCACAACGCGACCTTGCAGACCGTCGTGCTCGGCGTTCAGCAAGCCTACTTCCTTTACATGGGCACGAAGGCGTTGCTCGACGCGCAACAGACCACGCTCACCGAGGCCCGGCAGAACCTCGATGCCGCCGAGCAGCGGCACCGGGTCGGCCTCGCGACCATCGCGGACGTGCTGCAGGCAAAGACGGCCCTGTCGCAGGCTCAGCTGGCGCTCGAGTCGACGCAGGGCGATCTGCAGACCACGCGGGGCGCGTTGGCGCTGTCCATGGGCCTGCCCGCCAACGTCCCCTACGACATCGCGGTGTCACCGGATACGACCGTGCCGTTGGGAATCGTCGAAAGCGTGGACACGTTGATCGCCCACGCAACCCGCGAGCGCCCCGACCTCGCGGCCCAGCGCGCGCTGGCCGAGCAGGCCCGCGCGCGTGTGAGCGTCGCCCGGTCCCAGGCCCTGCCCGCGCTCTCGGTCGGCGGGACCGCGAACCAGACCTACTTCGTCCACAATCCGCCCACCGTGCCCCCCGCAAACGGGAACGGGTATACGGCCACGCTGACCCTTTCGATCCCGATATTCTCAGGCTGGTCGCAGATCTATGACGTGAAGGCCGCCTCCGCGGCCGCGGACGCGGCCGCATTACGCGCGCAGGGCTTCGAACAACAGGTCATCTACCAGGTGTTCAACGCCTACTACGCACTCCGCACGTCGACGCAGCTCGTGCGCACCAGCCGGGACCTGCTCGCGAGCGCCACCGAATCCGAGCAGGTAGCGCTCGGACGCTACAAGGCGGGCGCCGGGAGCCTGCTCGACCTGCTCACGGCGCAGGCCGCGCTGGCAAGTGCGCGCGCGCAGGCAATCCAAGCGCGCTTTTCCTGGAACACGGCGCTCGCCCAGCTCGCCCATGACGTGGGGATCCTGGGGCTCGACGGGACGAGCCCGCTCAAGATGCAGTCCGACACGACGGGGACAGGGCGATGAGCCGCACCGCCGTCATCGCGGCGTGCGCAGCGGTCTTCGTCGCCGCCGGCTGCTCAGGGAAGCGGGCCGGGGGACCGGCGCGCGTGCCCGTCACGGTCGCGCACGCCGAGCAGCGCGCGTTGCCGCTCGAGATCCTCGCCACCGGGTCGGTCGAGCCGCTCCAGACCGTGAGCATTCAGTCGCAGGTGACGGGCGTCCTGCTCCGTGCCGCGTTCCGCGAGGGCGACGAGGTGACCGCCGGCCAGCTCTTGTTCCAGATCGATCCGCGCCCGTTCCAGGCGGCGCTCGAGCAGGCGCAAGCCGTGCTCGCGCGCGATGCGGCGCAAGCACAGAGCGCCGTGCTCGACGCTCAGCGGTACGCGGACCTGGTCAAGCAGGACTACGTCACCAAGTCCGATTACGAAGCCAAGCAGGCAACGGCCCAGGCGCTGACGGCGGCCGTGCGCTCGGACTCGGCCGCGTTGGCAAACGCGCGACTCAACCTCGAATGGGCATCCATTCGCTCACCGATCACGGGACGGACCGGCCGGCTGCTGATGCGAGAGGGGAACCTCGTCCGCGCCAACATGGACGCGCTCGTGGTGATCAACCAGACACATCCGATCCTCGTCCGGTTCGCGGTCCCGGAGCAGTATCTCGCCGACATCCAGCGCTACCGCAGCAACCGCCTGCCTGTGATGGCGAGCCCTGGCAAGGCGGATACGGTATTCTCGGCCGGAGTACTGACGTTCGTGGACAACGCGGTGGATACGGCGACCGGCACCGTGCTGCTCAAGGGCGAGTTCGCGAACAAGGACAACGCGCTGTGGCCCGGCGAGTTCGTGAACGTGCGCCTGCAGCTCTACGTCCAGCAGAACGCGCTGGTCGTTCCGTCGCAAGCGGTCATGACCGGTCAGCAAGGGACGTACGTGTTCGTGGTGGATCAGGCCAGTACGGCGCACTCCCAGCCGGTAACCGTGGCGCGGACCGCCGGACCGTATGCGGTCATCGCGGACGGCGTCCATGCCGGGGACGCGGTGGTGACCGACGGACAGCTTCGCTTGGTGTCCGGGTCGCCGGTCGAGATCAAGGGCGTGGGCGACGCGACGAATGAAATGGTGGGTGACAAATGAGCATATCCGAGCTCTTCATCAAGCGCCCGATCATGACCACCCTGGTCATGATGGGCATCCTCCTGTTCGGGATCATGGCGTACCGGCTGCTGCCGGTGAGCGATCTGCCGAACGTGGACTTCCCGACGATCACGGTGAGCGCGAGCCTGCCGGGCGCGAGCCCCGAGACGATGGCCTCGGCCGTGGCGACCCCGCTCGAAAAGCAGTTCTCCACCATCGCGGGCGTGGACCAGATGACATCCACGTCGAACCTCGGGAACACTTCCATCACGCTGCAGTTCACGCTCGATCGGGACATCGACGCGGCGGCGCAAGACGTGAACGCGGCGATCTCGAAAACGCTGCGCCTCCTCCCGAGCGGCATCCTGCCGCCGTCCTACCAGAAGGTGAACCCGGCCGACTCGCCGATCGTGTACTACGCGATGAGCTCGAAGACGTTGTCGCTCTCCGCGCTCGATGAGTACGCCGAGACGTTCATCGCGCAGCGCCTGTCCACGGTCGACGGCGTCGCTCAGGTGCAGGTCTACGGAGCCGCCAAGTACGCGGTCCGCGTCCAACTCGACCCCAAGGCGCTCGCCACGCGTGGGATCGGCATCGACGAAGTGGCCGACGGCATCGCGGCGAGCAACGTGAACCTCCCCACGGGCATCCTCTGGGGCCCCCACCGCGCCTACACCGTAGAGGCCAATGGGCAGCTGCAGAACGCGGCGGAGTTCCGGCCCATGGTGATCGCATATCGCAACGGCGCCCCGGTGCGTCTCCAGGACGTCGGCCAGGTGCTCGACGACGTGCAGGACAACAAGAGCGCCGCGTGGTACAACGGCAGCCGCTCGATTATTCTGGCCATCCAGCGGCAGCCGGGCACCAACACGGTCGCGGTGGCGAGTCGCGTGCGGAACGTCATGGCGAACCTCCGCCAACAGCTCCCGGCATCCGTCGATCTACGGCTGCGCTACGACCGATCCGACTCGATCCGGGCCTCGCTCAACGACGTCCGATTCACGTTGTTGCTGACGCTCTGCCTCGTCGTGCTCGTGATCTTCCTCTTTCTACGAAATCTGTCCGCGACGGTGATCCCGAGCCTCGCCCTGCCCTTCTCGCTCGTCGGCACGTTCGCGGTGATGTACCAGCTCGGCTACAGCCTCGATAACCTCTCGATGATGGCGCTGACCTTGTGCGTCGGCTTCGTGGTCGACGACGCCATCGTGATGCTCGAGAACATCGTGCGTCACATGGAGCACGGGAAACCGGCGATGCAGGCGGCATACGAGGGCGCCCGCGAGGTGGGATTCACGATCCTGTCGATGACCCTGTCGCTCGCGGCGGTGTTTCTGCCGGTCCTCTTCATGGGCGGGATCATCGGCCGGCTCTTCCACGAGTTTGCCGTGACCATCGGCGCCGCGATCCTGGTCTCGGGTGTCGTCTCGCTGACGCTCACGCCGATGCTGTGCAGCCGGTTCCTCCGGCCGCCCCGCGAGGCGCAGCATGGCTCGTTGTACCAAGCGTCGGAGCGGGTCTACCAGGCCGTCCTGGGGTGGTACGAGCGTACGCTCGGCTGGGTCATGCGGCACCGCGGGGCCGCGCTGGCTACGTCGGGGGCGATTTTCGTCGCAACGCTCTTCCTCTTCGTGATCGTCCCGAAGGGATTCCTACCGAGCGAGGACAACTCGCAGATCTTCGGCATCACGGAGACGCTCCAGGGGACGTCATATGACGACATGGTGCAGCACCAGCTTCAGGTCATGGCGGTGCTGCAGCAGGATCCGAACGTGGACGGCACCATGTCTTTCCTGGGTGGCGGCACGATCAACCAGGGCCGCGTCTTCATGCAGCTGAAACCGCGCTCGCAGCGCAAGCTGAGCGTGGACCAGCTGATCCGCTCGTTCTCCGGGAAGCTTGCGGGCATCCCGGGGATTCAGGTCTTCCTGCAGAACCCACCTCCGATTCGCATCGGCGGCCGATTGTCGAAGAGCCTGTACCAGTTCACGCTGCAGAGCCCGGACATGACGGCCCTCTACGAGAGCTCGAAGACCCTCGAAGGCCGGCTCCGCGCCCTTCCCGGCCTCCTCAACGTGACGAGCGACCTCCAGATCGCGAACCCGCAGGCCTCCGTCGTCATCAATCGCGACCGGGCGGCGGCGTTGGGAGTGACGGCGGAGCAGGTCGAGAGGGCCCTGTACGACGCGTACGGCTCCGGCCAGGTCTCGACGATTTACACGCCCACCAACCAGTACTGGGTCGTGATGGAGCTCCTGCCTGATTATCAGCGCGATCTCTCGGCGCTCAGCTTGCTGTACGTCCGTTCGAAGACAGGCTCGCTCGTGCCCCTTGCCTCGCTCGCGGACATCTCGTCGTCGGTCGGCCCCCTCACGGTGAACCACTCGGGGCAGCTGCCGTCGGTGACGATCTCGTTCGACTTGCAGCCCGGCGTGTCGCTCGGGACGGCGGTCGCGCAGGTGCAGCGGGCGGCCGCGCAGGTGCTGCCCTCGGGCGTCACGACCTCGTTCGGCGGCACCGCGCAGGCGTTCCAGTCGAGCCAGGGCGGCCTGCTCTTCCTGCTGCTCCTCGCCGTGCTGGTGATCTATCTGGTGCTCGGCATCCTGTACGAGAGCTTCATCCATCCGCTCACCATCCTGTCGGCGCTGCCGTTCGCGGGGTTCGGCGCGCTCGCCACGCTGCTCCTGTTCCGGGTCGAGCTCTCGGTTTACGCATTCGTCGGAATCATCATGCTGGTGGGGTTGGTAAAGAAGAACGGCATCATGATGATCGACTTCGCGCTCGAGGCGCAGCGGGTGGAGGGGAAATCCCCGCAAGCGGCGATCCTCGAGGCGTGCAGCATCCGGTTCCGGCCGATCATGATGACGACTATGGCAGCGCTGATGGGCACGCTCCCGATCGCCCTGGGCGTGGGGGCGGGCTCCGAGTCCCGCCGGCCGCTGGGTATCGCGGTGGTGGGTGGGCTCGCGTTTTCGCAGTTCATCACGCTGTACGTGACGCCCGTGATCTACCTCTACCTCGATCAGTTCCAGAGCTGGCTGGGTCGCAGCGCCGTGGGCCGGGCGGCAGCGGGCGGACGTGCACCCGCGCCGGAGGCGGCACCCGCGGACTGAGCGGCGGCTAGCGCGAGCGGATGAGACGGACCCCGCCCGACCCGGTCTCGATCCTGACGCGGCCCTTGCCGTCTCCGATCTCCCCCACGACGTGATCTTCCTCCAGGCGCGTGGCCTTCAAGGCCACGTCCTGGAGGTCGATGCCGCCGTTACTCGTCTCGATGTCCACCGTGGCCCCGAACACGGCCGGAATCCGGACCGTCACGTCCCCGGACCCGGTATCGACATTCAGAGACTGCAGGTCGGACAGAAGGTCGAGCTGCACGCCGCCCGATCCCGTGTCGATGTTCACATCGGTGGCCCGGACGGACGAAGCCGTGACATCACCCGAGCCGGTGTCGATCTTCAGCACGTCCGCCGCGACCCGATCGGCCGACACGTCGCCGGAGCCCGTGTCGAGCTTGAGCTGGTCTCCACTCATGCCGCTCACCGTCACGTTGCCAGACCCGGTGTCGAGACTCACGTCGCCCTGGGCGTCGCTCAGATGGACGTCCCCAGACCCGGTGTCGATCGCGAGCGTGCCCTTGACGTGGTCGGCCGTGACGTCCGCCGACGCGACATCCACGCGCAGATCGCCCTCCACGTTAGTGACGGACACGCGCCCGACCGCGAGATAGACGTCAACCTGCTTCCCTGGCGGTATTGCGATGCGGAGGTCCGCATGAGCCTCGAGCCCGTTGCCGGATCCCGAGATGCGCACGCGCCGTCCGTCGTTGAACCAATGCCGGCCGTCGTGTTCGTTGAACGTGCCGTCGTCGCGCACGTGCAATGTCGTCGACCCGTGGCCGAGCTCGCGATACACGATATCATCGTCCGGATACATCACGCGGAGCGTCTCGCGCCCCCGGAGCGAGCCCGTCGCGACCGACAGCTTGGCGGCATCGCGCCCGCCGCGCGTGAGCTCCACCTCGACGCCGGCGCTCCCTCCCCGCTCGACGCGCACGACGCCGGCGAGGTTGAAGATGGCGACGTGCTCACCGGCGACCGTGCGCCGCTCAGGTTGCTGCGCGGCAAGGACCGGTCCAATCAGCGTCGCGGTGATCAGCAGGGCGTTCATGAGGGCGACCTCCGGCGAGGGAGTCATGACGGCGCTACGGCCGTCCCACAAAGGGTGTTTCACGGCGGTGCTGCCCGTTGGATAGGGGAAGCGGGCGAACGGTTGCGGCGGTAACTTCCGGACGTCGAATGGACGCCAGGAGACCCGCTCATGCACGAATGGCAAGTTTGGCTCGTAGCGGCCCTGCTCCTATTCGTGGCAGAGATGGTCGCGCCGGGGTTCTGGCTCCTCTCGGTGGCGGTCGGCTGCCTCGCCGCGGGCCTGGCGTCCCTGGTGGCGCCGGGAGCCCTCATTCCGGCTCTCACGTTCGCCGCGGGGACCCTCCTCTCCCTCGTCGGTATCCGTCCGTTCCTGCTCCGGCACCTGCACACTCGCGGCGGCGAGCTCCGAACGAACGTGGACGCCCTCTCCGGCCGCGTGGGGATCGTGTCGGAGCGCATCGACCCGGCCACGGGGAAGGGCCGCGTGATGGTCGAAGGTGAAGACTGGCGGGCGGCGTCGCTGATGGACACCGCGCTCGAGCCCGGAACCCGCGTGATGGTCGTTCGGGTGGAGGGCGCGACCCTGTACGTGGATAAGGAGAGCTGAGATGGAGATCGGCGCGTACATCGTCCCCGTGGCGATTGCCCTGGTGGCGATTTCGATCGTGGCGAAGGGCGTCCGCGTGGTACAGCAGGCGCAGACGATGATTATCGAGCGGCTGGGGAAATACCACCGCACGCTGGCCTCGGGCGTGAACCTCATCATCCCGATCATCGATAAGCCACGGGCAATCGATTGGCACCAAGTGATCGTCACGCCCGCCGGCGAGTCGTTCGCGCGGCACTTCCGCACCGAGAAAATCGACCTGCGCGAGACGGTGTACGTGTTCCCGCGCCAGAACGTGATCACCAAAGACAACGTGGTGGTGGAGATCGATGCGCTGATCTACTCCCAGATCACCGACCCGGTGCGCGCCACGTACGAGATCGCCAATCTGCCTGACGCGATCGAGAAGCTGACGCAGACCACGCTGCGCAACGTGATCGGCGAGATGGAGCTCGACCACGTGCTGTCGTCCCGCGACACGATCAACGCCAAGCTGCGCGAGATCCTGGATGAAGCGACCCACAAGTGGGGCGCGAAGGTGAGCCGGGTGGAGCTCAAGGACATCAACCCGCCGCGCGACATCCGTGACGCCATGGAAAAGCAGATGCGCGCGGAGCGGGACCGGCGCGCCGCGATCCTCACCGCGGAGGCGGAGAAGCAGTCGCGCACCCTCCAGTCGGAAGGCATCCGGCAATCCGAGATCAATCAGGCCGAAGGCCAGAAGCAGGCGAAGATCCTCGCGGCCGAGGCCGAGGCCGCCGCGCGCCTCAAGGTGGCCGAGGCCGAGGCCCAGGCCATCGAGCGGATCACGGCCGCGATCAAGGGAACCGGCGGGGATCCGGCTCGGTACCTGATCGCCATCCGCTACATCGAGGCGTTGAAGGAGATGGTCACGAGCCCGCAGAGCAACAAGGTCATCTATCTCCCGTACGAGGCGACCGGTGTGCTGGCGTCCCTCGGGGGCATTCGGGAGATGCTGGCGGCACCAACCGACAAGGGAGACAAACGGTGATGAGGAACACCAAGGCCTTCGCCGTCGGTGCGGTCGCGTTGTGTCTATCTGCCAGTCCGACGGTCCGACCGTCCCGCGTCCTCCCCGCGTGCGACTCCGACAACGGTGGCCTCACACTTCCGCCCGGGTTCTGCGCCGTCGTCGTCGCGGACCAGGTCGGCGCGCCTCGGCACCTCGCCGTCGCCCCGAACGGCGACGTCTTCGTCGCCCTGGAGAACCGACGCGGCGGGGGGGGGCCCGGCGGCGTCCTCGCGCTGCGTGACACCACCGGCGATGGCCGGGCCGATGTTCAAGCGCACTTCGGCACCGCGGGCGGTACGGGAATCGTGCTCACCGCGGGTGGGTTGTACTTCGCCACCAAGTCGACCGTCCTGCGGTATCCCATGCACCCCGGGCAGCTCATGCCGATCGGGGAGCCGCAGGTGATCGCGCGCGATCTGCCGAGCGACGGCAACCACACCGCCAAGAACCTGGCGCTCTCGAGCGATGGGAAGACGCTGTACGTGAACTTTGGGTCGGCGACGAATTCCTGTCAGGTGGCGGACCGTACGTTGGAATCACCCGGGCGCGATCCCTGTCCCGAGCTCGCGTACCGCTCCGGCATCTGGCAGTTCGACGCCATAAAGGCGAACCAAACCGGGACGAGCGCCACGCGATACGCCACGGGCATCCGCAATGCCGTGGGGCTGAGGATTGCCCCCAATGGTCAGGTCTGGGCGACACAGCACGGCCGCGACCAGCTGGGGCAGAATTGGCCAAAGTTCTTCAACGACTCGCAGAACGCCGAGAAGCCCTCGGAAGAGCTGCTGCAAGTGAACGCGGGCGACGATTTCGGCTGGCCCTACTGCTACCACGACCTCGAGCTCGGGCGCCTCGTGCTGGCGCCCGAATACGGCGGCGACGGGAAGCAAGTCGGGCGCTGCGCGCAAAAGAAGGAGCCGGCCGTGGCGTTCCCTGGGCACTGGGCGCCCGATGGGCTCACACTCTACGACGGGACCCAGTTCCCCGCGCGCTATCGCGGCGGCGCGTTCATCGCGTTCCACGGGTCCTGGAATCGCGCACCGTTGCCGCAGGCCGGCTACAAAGTGGTGTTCGTGCCGTTCAAGGACGGGACACCGATGGGCGCGACGACGTACGAAACGTTTGCCGATGGGTTCTGGAAGGCGGACCCTGCGGGGCCCAAACACCGGCCCGTGGGCGTGGCGGTCGGGCCCGACGGCTCGCTGTACATCACCGATGACGCGGCGGGGCGGATTTGGAGAGTGATGTACAGAGGGCGGTAGAGGGCGGCAAGGGCGGCAAGGCGGCAGGGCGGCAGGGCGGGCAAATGGCTGGGTACTCGGGGAAGCCACTCGTGCAGAAGCTCGGGATCAAGGCTGGGGCCAGGATCGCAATCCTGAACCCGCCCACCGGCTACGCACGCACGCTCGGGAAGCTACCGGCCCGCGTGGCCCGCAGGACAACGACCGCCGGTGCTCTCGACTTCATTCAATTCTTCACTACGGAGCACCGCGACCTGGAGCGTCGGTTCGCGATGCTGGAGCGCTCGCTCACCCCCGCGGGCATGCTGTGGATCTCCTGGCCCAAGAAGGCGTCCGGTGTGGCGACCGATCTCACGGAGGATGTGATCCGCGCGGTGGGCCTTGCGCACGGGCTCGTGGATGTAAAGGTGGCGGCCGTGGACGACGTGTGGTCGGGGCTCAAGTTCGTGCGGCGGCTCAAGGATCGGTGACAGCAAACGGCCCCGGCGAAATAGCCGGGGCCGCTCGTTGCAACCATGCTTCCGTGGCGCGACTCAGTTTAACCCGCAGGCCTGCTTACTGAGGTTGTTGTTCCGCGCCGCCGCCTCGTTGAAGGGAATCGGGAAATTCCGATACGGCTCACCCGGCGCGGGCTCCTGCTCCGCACCGACACCCACCGGCGGCGGGTTGGAGTTGAGCTTGCCGAACATCCGCGCATCGAGCCAGCGACTGCCGCTCTGCCACAGCAACGAATACCGCTTCTCGTAGAGGATGCTGTTGAGCACCGAGTCGGGTGCGACGCTCGTGTCCGCAGCCAACCCGCCATCGTTCGTCCGGACGAAGTTTGCCTCCGCCAATGCCGTCGCGTAGGCGCCCTTCCCCCAATTCACCTCCGCCTGCAGTAGGAGCAGCTCCTTGTTGGTGAGGATCGGCGTGAGGGACGTCGGGTCTGGGTAGAGCGTGAACACGTACTTCGACGAGTACCCCGCCACACCGATGGTGCTGAATGAAGAGTCAATCTTCCGAGACACGCGCAGATCTCCCGGCTCCGCGTCCGTGATCAGGCGCGGATTGGCGCGAAACGCGGTCTTTGCAAAGCCCTGGTCCCACAACCCGTTCTGCGCGTCACCCGTCGACGAGGTGTAGGCGTGGGCCGGGCCGAGGTCGAGCTTGGCCGCGTCCGCAGTCATGAAGGATGCCGTCAGGGCAGCCTGCGCCGAGTCGAGAAACACGGCGTCGGGTGTTCCGGTTACAGTCCCGAGCGGCGCGTAATCTCTGAACGCGAGATACACGTCCACCTTGGCCGCTAGCCCGCGATTGAACTGCCGGAACTTAGCCGGCGTATCGAACCCGGCAAACCCTGGGGGCAACACGAAGGGGAACGAGCCGCCACCCGCTGCAAGGTTGGTGGCAGCCGTGTCGAGCAGCGCTGCGACGTACGCCAGGACATCGTTCTTGCAGCGCAGTGCCGCGAGCGGACCAGTGGGGTCGATGTCCACATCGACCGGCGCACCGGTCGTGTCGTGCGACTCGATGACCCGCAGCATGATCTGGGCCTTGATGGTCTGGACGAAGCCCGCGGTCGCGGGCTTGTCCTGGGCGTTGAGCAAGCCGGACGGCGCTCCGGCTATTCCGTGCAGGCCGATGTTGGCGAGCCGCACGGTCGCGTAGGGCCACAGCGCGCCGCCCAGGAAGTCGCTCGGGTCGATGCTGCTGGGCCCGAGCAGCTCCGTCACGAACCGCGGCTCCGATCCCGTCAGGCGCATGCCGTCGCGCCCCATCGTCTCCCCGTAAATGATTTCGTTTTCGTTCTGCACACGGTCGCCGCGAACCACGCCCGTCACGAGTGCCTGCAGATGGGGCAGGTCCGTGATGACCGAAAAGTCGTTCGCGCTCGGGTTGTTCAGACTCGGGTCATTGGGCAGGTTGCACGCGCTGAGCGCGAGCGCCCCGAGTGCCAGTGCCACGTATGTAGTCCGCATGGCTCCCTCACAGTGCGGAAGTGTCCGTCGAGTGTTGGGTCGCGTGGTCATGGTCAGAAGTCCACGGCGAGCGTGAAGAAGAAGCTGCGGGACGGCGGATACGGGGCCAGGTCCTGGCCACGATTGATGTTCTGGTTCCCGAAGTTCGAGACCTCGGGGTCGAGCCCGGCGTACTTGCTCCAAGTGATCAGGTTCCGGCCGGAGAGCTCCGCCCGCGCGCCGGTGACACTGCCGCGGAACACCGTGCGGAGCACCTCGTCGGGCAGCTGATACGACAGGGTGATCTCCCGCAGCTTCACGAAGGACGCGTCCTGGATGTAGACGGCCAGGCGCTTGCCGGTGGCATGGAACGCCGCGAGCCGCGCGGCTGACGCGGCAGAATCAGGGGCGAGTCCGTCCTCGTCGAATACGTTCTGCGTGACATTGACCACATCACCGCCGTGGCGCCACTCGAGCAGGCCCGAGAGCCGCAGCCGGTGGAACGTCACGTCGCTCGAGACCCCGACGATGTACTTGGGCTCGTAATCGCCCAGCGCCGCAACGCCGCCCGCGCCATTGCGTCCGTAGATCTGCGAGGGGGACGCGCCTTGCTGAATGAACCCGGCGCCGTAGGAGAAGCCGAAGTTGTTCGCCGGCGCGAAGGCCGGAACTGAGAGGGTGTCTACCGTGCCCGTGTTCTTGGTGAACGTCACCCGGGCGAGCCAGCTCACGTCCGGCGTACGCACCGCGTACGCCGAGACGGACGCGTCGATGCCGCGATTCCGGATCCTGGCCCCATCGCCCCCGTTGAAGATGCGCGTGCCGTATCCAGTGCTCGGCGCGAGCGTTTGCTGCAGGATCAAGTCCGTGTTGTCCTTCTGGTACACGGTCGCCGAGATCGCCACGCGGGAGTTGAAGAGCCCCGCGTCGAAACCGGCCTCGATCTCCCGCTCGCGCTCCGGATGCAGGTTGGGATCGGGGACGACGTTGCTCGGCGCCTGGATGGCCACGGCGTTCTGACCGCTGTAGGACAAGCCGAGCAGCGTCGGGTACTTCTGGCCATATAGCGGCTCGTTCCCCGTCTGGCCGTACGCGACCCGAACCTTCAGCTCGTCGAACGGCCCGAGCGTCGGCCAGCGATACGACGCGGCGGCCTTCGGATAGTAGAATAGCTTGTCAACATCGACGTTGTTCGTGCTCTTCTGGGCCAGAACACCGCCGGAGACGAAGAGACGCTCACCGAGCAGCAACAGCTCTTCCTGCCCGAAGAACGACACCGTGCGTGTCCGCTGGCGATTCTCGAACACACTCCCCGCCGAGCCGCGGTCCACGTTCTGTTGGCCGGGGAGGAGATTCTGGACCACGTTGTTCGTCGTCCGGAGGTAGTCATAGCCCTGGCGCACTCCTGCCGACGTGGTGGCCGTGAACGCCTTCGATGTCGGCGAGTAGCTGTGCGTGAGCGTACCGGCGACGGTCGCTTGCGTCTCGACACCGGTCAGATCGGTGGCCGTTCCCGGCAAACTCGTCTGCTGCCAGTACAGCGTGGCCGGCGCGTAGATGTTGACCTTCATGATATAGGAGTCGATCCCGCCATCGATCGACGCGCGCAGCGTGTTCGTCTCGCCGTTCAAGAACGTGTAGGTGGCGTTGGTGGATCCGATCAACCGGAACACGTCTTCTGGCGCCTGAAACTGCGCCACCGTCTGAAGCAGGTTGTCGCCGCTGCCGAACGTGAACGGGTTAAAGGGATACACGCCGTTCACCGGGCGCATGTCGAAGAAGCTGGGGGTCTCGCCGATGACGAAGTACGGGGTGACGTTCACGTTGTCGTTGTTGCTGATGCCGCGCTTCGTGAGGGAGTGGATCAGGTTCGTGTTGGCCCTCACCTGGAGCCTCGAGCCCACGAGCTGTGTCAGGTTGAGGCGGAGTCCCTGCTTGTCGTAACCCGTCCCGTACATTGTGCCGTTGTCGTGCTGGTTGAGCGCGGAAAAGAAATACTGGGTGTTCTCGTTCCCGCCGCTGATCTGCAGGTTGGTCTCGTAGGACAGGCTCTTGTCCCCGAACACCTGGCTTTCGTAATCCTGGTATCCACCACTCTGCTGGAACAGGCTGGTCGTGGTGGCCGCATCGATGCTGCAACAGGCCGAGTCGTACTTGATGGCGTCGGCAAGCTGGAACCGCCGCAACCCGAGCGTGTTGGACGCGACGTTCGTCCCGAGGCGTTGTGTGATAGAGAACCGCGCGGGCCCGGGTGCGCCGCGCTTGGTCGAGATGACGATGACGCCGTTCGCCGCCGAGGAGCCGTAGATCGCGGCCGCCGACGGGCCCTCGAGAAACTCGATGGACTCGATGTCCGACGGGTTCAGGTCGGCGA
Source organism: Gemmatimonadales bacterium (assembly GCA_035577025.1). Lineage (GTDB taxonomy): Bacteria > Gemmatimonadota > Gemmatimonadetes > Gemmatimonadales > GWC2-71-9 > AG41. The sequence continues at coordinate 80,780 of DATLVU010000079.1, read as the reverse complement.
TGCGGTTGACCGGATTGTCTTGATTCGATGCATCGAGCCCGGCGCCGGCCGCGGTGACTGCGTTAAGGCCGTTCGAGATCGACGTGTTGGCCACTGGCACCCCGTCGACCACGTAGAGCGGTTGCGACCGGCCAAAGATCGACGTGACACCCTGCATCCGGACTTGCATGCCGCCGCCGGGGGCTCCGGAGTTCGCCGTGATCACGGCGCCGGGCACCATGCCTTGCAGCGCGCTTTCGACTGTCTGGCTGTGCGCGACACTCAACTGGTCGCTGCGGACCGACTCCACGTTGTTCGCCAGGTTGCGTCGGGAGATCCCTGTCCCCTGGCCGGTCACGATGACCTCACTGAGCTCGAGGGCCGTGGCCTTGAGCGTGATCTCCACGTCGTTCTGATCGGCGGCGACGGGAACGCCGGCCGACACGAATCCGATGCGCCGGACGTCGAGCGTCAGGGCTCCCGCCGGTGCACCCAGCGAGAATTGACCATCCGACGACGTCGACGCCCACACCTTGGTTCCTCGAACCGAGACCTGAGCTGCCGCGATCGCCGCGCCGGTCTGCGCGTCCTTCACGGTCCCGTGGACCGATCGCTGGGCGAGGGCGACGCCACCGAGCGGACCGCTCAGGAGCGCCGCGGCACAAACAAGAGGACGTAACATTGGACACCGCCTCCCAGTGGGGTTGTGGCAAAGGATGTGAGCGCCGGGCGTGATAAAACGCCGACGGCGGCACTCACGTCGTTCGCATCTCACTGCGTTACCACTGTTGGAACTCCATCAGGCGGGCGCGAGCTGACGGCCGCGCTCACTGTACCGGTTCATATATCGCGCGCTTTGGCGCTTCGCTAGATTGGCGGGCGGTTACGCTGTGGAACAGGGTGAGTCGAGTGTTGCAAAAGTGCGACACGGCCCACCCCCCCCTGCGGTCCGGCGCTAAATTGGGGCGCGCATGCCAGACCTCATGACTCGCCACGCACTCACCAGGCTCTCCGAAGAAGAGGAGTTGTTCCGCGACACGGTCCGCGGCTTTGCCGAACGCCAGGTGAGGCCGCGCGTCGCGAGCATGGAGAAGGCGTCGGCCGTCGATCCCGACCTCCTCACGCAATGCTTCGACCTCGGGCTCATGGGCATCGAGATCCCCGAGGCGTTCGGCGGCGCGGCCGGCAGCCTCCTCATGACCGTGCTCGCGGTCGAGGAGCTGTCCGCCGTCGACGCCTCCGTCGCGATCTTCGTGGACGTTCAGAACACCCTGGTCAACACCCTGCTCCGTAAGTGGGCGAGCGAAGATCTCCAGCGCCGCTACCTGCCACGCCTCGCGAGTAACCTGTTGGGTGCCTACGCGTTATCCGAGCCCGAATCGGGATCGGACGCGTTCGGGCTGCAAACGCGTGCCACCCGCCGCGGTGACACCTGGGTGCTCGACGGTCGCAAGCTGTGGATCACGAACGGCGCCGAGGCGGGACTGTTCGTCATTTTCGCGAACACGGATTTCGCGAAGGGCTACAAGGGCATCACCGCGTTCGCGGTGGAGCGCGGGTTCAAGGGCTTCTCCGTAGGGAAGAAAGAAGACAAGCTGGGCATCCGGGCGTCGAGCACGTGCGAGCTGATTCTCGACGGCTGCGAGGTGCCCGCGGGCAACGTCGTGGGGGAGGTGGGCGTCGGCTACAAGGTGGCGATCGAGACGTTGAACACCGGCCGGATCGGGATCGGCGCGCAGATGATCGGCGTCGCGCGCGGAGCGCTGAGGGCCGCCCTCAAGTACGTGAAGGAGCGCCAGCAGTTCGGGAAGCCGATCGGGGACTTCCAGGCCGTGCAGTTTCAGCTGGCGCAGGCGGCTACCGAGCTCGAGGCGGCCCGGCTGATGGTGTACAACGCGGCCCGGCTCGAGGACGCGGGCGAACCCTACACCATGCAGGCGGCGATGGCGAAGCTGCTCTCGTCTCAGGTGGCCGAACGGGTGACGTCGCTCGCGGTCGAGCTGTTTGGCGGCTACGGCTACACCAAGGAGTACCCGGTCGAGAAGTTCTACCGCGACGCGAAGATCGGGACGATCTATGAGGGCACGAGCAACATGCAGCTGAACACCATCGCGAAGCAGATTCTCAAGTAATCCCGTTTCCCTGAGACAATTTCGTGAAGTGCCATTATACTGTCACGACAGTGTTGTCTTCATATACGTTGTGCTCGTGGTATTACACCTAAAGTTGTGATATACCATCATAACGTCAACTTTCATTTATAGTTACATAGTTTGTGATAAATTTCACAGCCGCCAAGGCCGATTGTTGCGATCTTCATCGCGCCCGGTGGTGGGCGTGGGAGCGCGGTTGGTGCGTCCTCCGGCTCCCCGGCACCGGGCAAAATCCGCTGAGGCTCGCAGCGCCCCTCCTCAGCCCAAAACGAGCTAGGAGTGTGGATGCGTGCCTACATAGTGCTTCTCGCCTTGCTGGCGACGCCGCTTGCGATAGGCGTCTCTCAGCTGCCCGGCAAGAGCTCTTGCAACAACGGCCAGGGCACCAGCAATCGCTCGGCCCAGGGGACGGCGAATGCTCATCAGGGGCTGTGCGCGGTGCAGGATCCGCCGCCACCTCCGCCCCCGCCGCCACCCCCGCCCCCGCCCCCAACGAACGCGGGGTGCGTGAATTCCGCGCCGGCCGGTGGTACGGCGTCGATTGACGGGCAGGTGTACGTCGACGCGTCGCCGTGGCCTGGCCTGCAGGGCTGGTGCCTGCAGCTGAGCGGTCCGGTGAGCGCGACGGCGGTGACCGACGCGCAGGGTAACTACATTTTCACGGGTCTCCCGGCCGGCACATACACGCTGTGCGAGGTGGTGCAGACAGGCTGGCACGAGACGTTCCCGGGCAACGGTCCGGCGTGCTCAGGTGGCTTCGGCTGGACGATCACCGTTGCGGATGGGGCCGGTGCCAGCTTCATCTGGTTCGGGAATCTGCTGAATTAACCGGCGGACAACGACTACAGGGTTCAACTAAAGGCCCCGGGCTGTTTGGCCGGGGCCTTTCAATTGTAAGTTCCCAGTCCATGCACACCGCCCGGCGCACGCATTCCTTCACAGAATCGGTCATCCGAGGCATGACCCGGCTCGCCGCCGAGCATGGGGCCATCAACCTCGCGCAGGGGTTCCCCAATTTCCCCGCTCCCGAGATCCTGAAGGAGGCAGCCGCCAGGGCGATTCGCGACGACGTGAATCAGTACGCGATCACCTGGGGCGCCAAGCGGTTACGGGATGCGCTCGCCCGGAAGTACGAGCAGTGGTACGGGATGACGGTCAACCCCGAGACCGAGATCACCGTCACCTGTGGCGCGACGGAAGCGATGGCATCCGCGCTCCTCGCGATCGTGGATCCGGGTGACGAGGTCATCGTGTTCGAGCCGTTCTACGAGAACTACGGCCCCGACGCGATCCTCTGCAGCGCCCAGCCCGTCTACGTACCGCTCGCCTCCGGTGACGAGCTCGATCTGGACCGCCTGGCCGCGGCGTTCTCGGCCCGCACACGCGCCATCATCGTGTGCACACCCAACAACCCCACCGGGCGCGTCCTGTCGCGGCGCGAGCTCGAAGGCATCGCGGAGCTGTGCCAGCGCCACGACGCGTACGCGGTGACGGACGAGATCTACGAGCACATTTACTACGAAGGCGAGCACATCCCGATCGCCACGCTCCCCGGCATGCGCGAGCGGACGATCACAATCAGCGGGGCATCGAAGACGTTCAGCGTCACGGGCTGGCGGATCGGTACGATCGTCGCGCCGCCCGATACGACCGACGCCATCCGGAAGGTGCACGACTTCCTGACCGTAGGGGCGCCGGCACCGCTCCAGGAAGCCGTCGCGGTAGGTCTCGAGACGCTCGGTTCGGACTATTACGAAAGCCTCGCCCGGGACTATCGCGCTCGGCGGGACCTGCTCTGCCAGGCGCTCACGGACGCAGGCTTCGGCTGCACGCCTCCCCAGGGGGCGTATTACGTGCTCGCGGATTGCTCGGCGATCTCCGATCTGCCAGACGACGAGTTCTCCTTCTGGCTCACGAAGGAGATCGGCGTCGCGCCGGTGCCGGGCTCGAGCTTCTTCAGCCGGCCCGAGCTGGGCCGGCGCCTGGTACGGTTCGCGTTCTGTAAGACGGAAGACATGCTTCGGGAAGCGGCGCACCGCCTGGCTCGGATCAGGCGTCGCGCCCGCCCGGTACGGGCGTAACGACGGGCGAGAGCGCGGCCGATCCGGAGGACACCTCCCGAGGACCGAGGCGCAGCCCGGCGAGCCTGAACAACCACTCCCCCAGCCGCCCGCTCCAGAACCGCATCCGCCGCTCCGTCTTGGGATCGGTGCGGAGCTCCGTGCGGCGGCGCGCGACGAACGCCGCGAGCATGGCGCACGTCGCCGCCGCGGCAAATGCCGTGGAGATGCCCGTCGTATGGTCGAGGACGGGCACGCCGACGAGGGCGCCGGCGATGCCGGCTGCCATCGCCAAGCACGCATAGGTCACCCACCGCAACACCCGCTCGAGTCGAGACGGACCATGGCCGTAGAGAAACGAGAGCTCTTCGCGCCGATGCGTCAGCTCCGCTCCCAGGGCCTCGGTCAGATCGTGGCGCCCATATCCGGCTCTGAGCAGGCGCCGCACTCGGGCGAGCATGACCGCGAGGGGCACTGTGACGACCAGAGCGGAGACCGCGAGCACTGTGGCCCAGGTGAACCGAATGGCTGTTATGGCCAAGACGATGCTCGCGGTCGCGCCGTAAATGCGCGCGGTGGTCGACAAATGCCGGGCTTCGGTGACGAACGCGCGCACGGCCACGGCGGCCCGCCGGTCCAGCGCGGCTCCGAGCGCCTCGGCGAGCGCGTCGCCGCTCGCGAAACGCGCGTCCGGCTCCTTCGCGAGGCAACGATCGATCGTCTGGGCGAGGCGGGGCGGCACGTCCGGCGCTACGCTGGCCAAGGGCGGTGGCGGATCGGTCACATGACGCGCCAGGACGGCCATGTCATCCGCCCCCTCGAACGGGAGCCGGCCCGACAGAACGAAGAATCCCACGACGCCGAGTGAGTAGAGGTCGCTGCGGGCGTCGACGGCGGCACCCCTAGCCTGCTCCGGGCTCATGAAATAGGCGGTCCCCATGACGCGCTGGGGACCGGTCGTGGGACCCGAGCCCACCCGGGCGATCCCGAAATCGGACACCAGCGCCCGACCCGTCGCCCGCTCGATGAGGATATTGTCGGGCTTCACGTCGCGATGGACCACGCCGTTGGCGTGGGCGTGCGACAGGGCGCGCGCCACTTCCTCGAGGATGCTCGCGGCCGCCGCGTGACCCAGCGGACCGGCCCGCCGCACACGCTGGCCGAGCGTCTCTCCATCCACGTATGCCATCGCGAAGAACACGAAGTCCTGGACCTCGTGCACCGTGAAGATGGGAACGATCCCCGGGTGGGAGAGTTGGGCCGCGGTGCGCGCCTCCCGCAGGAAACGCTCCCGCGCTGCCGGTTGGCTGGCCTTGTCCGGGGGCAAGAGCTTGATCGCCACCCGGCGGTCGAGCCGCAGCTCGCGCGCGAGGTAGACGACCCCCATGCCCCCGCGACCCAGCCGGCGCTCCAGCACGTACCGCCCGGCGAGCGCGCGCCGGAACTCGGGAGAAATCGTATCCGCCGTCACGGGGCCTGAATACCCCGGCGACGCTACGCGAGGTTCCGCTCGACTTCGCGCCGTCCTTCGAGCAGGAGATTGATCTCCGCGGCCACCTCGCGCGCGAGCCCGAGGTCGGTCGTCAGGCTCTGCACGCTTCCCGAGCCGGCGCGCAGCCGCAACAGGTTCAGCCGGATGGTTTCGAGCGCCTTCACGGCGTCGCCCAGGCGCCGTTGCACGAGGTCTCGCTCGGCGACCAGATCGGCGAGGATGCGGTCGTGCCGCTCCCCCACGGCATCCGGCGCGATCGGGCGAGGGGCGGGCGCCGCCTCCGCCCCGCCCAGCGCGTCGTGCAGCTCCTCGAGTCGCTGTCGCATGCGTTGGGCGTCCTGCTCGAGGCGCCGTACCACGTCCGGCAGATCCCTGAGCTGCCGGCGCGTCTCGCGCGGCAGCTCCTCGAAGAGTTGTTCCGCCGCCATCGCGAGCGCGAGCTCGGTGGGGCGATGCGTGGCGGGTGGGGGCAGCGATTTGGCTCCCAGGAAGAAACGAGCCACGCGGAACAAGAGTCGGCCTAGGGGCCCCTGCCACAGCCACGACCAGATGCGTGTGTCGAGATCTATGCGGCGCTGCAGCCGGACGAGGGCAAGGAAGGACGCTAGCAACCCCGACGAAAGCGCCCAGCCGAAGACCGAGTACAACCAGACGCCCTGCCGAAGCATCACGTAGGTCGTGCCGAACAGCACAACTCCGGACACCAGCGCGGTCGTTAGGCCGCCGATGCCGACGACCCAGAGCACCCGCTCGTAGAATGACGGTCCCCGTCCATACTCGAAGATCCGCTCCTCGCGCCCGTGCTCGAGCTCGGCGCGAAAGGCGACACCCAGCTCCTCGGGTCCGAAACCGGACGCGAGAAACCGCTGGGCGCGGCCGAGCAGAATGCCGAAGGGCACGATCGTGACCGCGGCCACGAACGTCCAAAGAGCCCCGCTTCCCGACCGGAAGAGCGATGCGCCGAACCCCATCATGAACGGGATGGAAAACACATAGATCAACCCGCCTACGCCGCCCAAGCGGGCGTTGCGCTTGACGAATACGCGTAACCCCACCGGCAGCTCGCGCCGCTGCTCGAGAGCCATGCCGAACTGCTCGGCAAGCGCCTCGCCCGTCTGCGGCCGATCCGCCGGATCCTTCGCAAGGCAGCGGTCGATCGCCTGCGCGAGACGGCGCGGCACGCCCGCCACGCTCGCGAGCGGCGGCGCCGGCTCGGTTACCTGCTTCGCGAGTACGTCCGTCGCCTTCTCGGCTTCGAAGGGCAGCCGCGCCGATAGCGCGAAATAGCCGACCACGCCGAGGGCATAGAGGTCGCTCCTCGCGTCGACATGTTCGCCCAACGCCTGCTCCGGGCTCATGAACTCGGGCGTCCCGATCACCTCGCCTCCATCGAGCCCCGATGCGCCCCGCACCAGGCCGGCGATCCCGAAATCGGCCACCAGCGCCCGCCCAGTCGCCTCCTCAAGCATGATGTTGTCGGGCTTCACATCGCGATGGACGAGCCCCTGCGAGTGCGCGTAGGCCAGCGCCCACGCGACCTCCCGCAGGACGCGTCCCGCTTCGGACGGCGCGAGTGGACCGCGCCGCCGGACCCGCTCTGTCAGCGTCTCACCGGCGACGTAGGCCATGGCGAAGAACACGAAGGCCCCGAGCTCGTCCACCGCGAAGATCGGGATGATGTGGGGATGGCTCAGTTTCGCAGCAGTGCGGGCCTCGCGCAGGAAGCGCTCGCGCAGGCGGCTGTCAGTCGCGCGCGCGGGCGGCAGCAGCTTGATCGCCACGGGCCGGTCGAGGCGCACTTCCCGCGCCAGGTACACCACGCCCATCCCGCCCCGTCCCAGTTCCCGCTCGAGCGAGTACCGGCCCGCGAGCGCGGATTGAAAGTCGAGGAAGAGTTGGTCCGGGGAGCCGGCCATGGGAGGATGCTAGTAGAGGACGGTAGAAGACGGTAGAAGTCGGTAGAGGTCCTCTACCGACTTCTACCACCTCTACCGCCTTCTACCGCCACGGTTCAGATTCTGCCCCCTATGCCCGATCACCAACCCTATGTTCCAGCGTCACAGTCGCCTCGCGAGCTGACCGCGCGGGCCCTGATTCTCGGCGTTTTGCTGGGGTTGATCTTCAGCGCCTCGAGCGTCTACCTCGCGCTCAAGATCGGGCTCACCGTGAGCTCCTCGATCCCGATCGCGGTCCTGTCCATCACGATCTTCCGCGCGCTCGGCCGGACGTCGATCCTCGAAAACAACATCGTGCAGACGACCGGGTCGGCCAGCGATTCCGTGGCCGCGGGCGTCGTGTTCACGATCCCCGCCATCCTCCTGATGGGCTATGACCTCGACATCGGCCGGGTCGCCGTACTCGCGAGTGTTGGCGGCGTGATGGGCATCCTGATGATGATCCCACTGCGCCGAGCGCTGATCGTGAAGGAGCACGCCACCCTGGTCTATCCTGAGGGCACCGCTTGCGCCGAAGTCCTCATCGCAGGGGAGGAGCGCGGCCTGCAGGCCAAGCGCGTGTTCCAGGCGTTCGGGGTGGGCTTCGCCTACAAGTTCCTCCAGGCGGGTCTCAAGTTCTGGCAGGACGTGCCGGGCAAGGCGCTCGGCTTCTATCCGGGCGCGGCGGTGTTCACAGAAACGTCTCCCGAGCTGATGGGCGTCGGGTACATCATCGGCCCACAAATCGCGGGCTATTTGTTCGCGGGCGGCTGCTTCGCCTATCTCGTGCTGGCCCCGACGATCAAGCTCGTCGGATCGGGTTTGACCGAGCCGTTCGGGTTTCCCGCGGTGAAGCTGATCCGTGACATGAGTCCAGGGGAAATCCGGGCGAGTTTCGTGTTCTACATCGGCGCGGGGGCGGTCGCCTCGGCCGGAATCATCGCGCTCGCGCGCTCGCTGCCGACGATCGCGAGCTCCTTTGCGTCGAGCCTCAAGGATTTGCGGGAGTCGCGCATGGGGCAGGCCGTGAGCCGCCTTCGGACGGAAGACGATCTCCCCATCTCACTCACCGTCGGCGGCTCGATCGCCCTCGCCATCGTGCTCGCCCTGCTCCCGCAGGTCGGCGTCAACCTGCTCGGCGCCGTGCTGATCGTGATCTTCGGATTCTTCTTTGCCACGGTATCGTCGCGCATCACAGGGCAAATCGGCTCCTCGGCAAATCCGATTTCCGGCATGACGATCGCCGCGCTGCTCGGCACGTGTTTGATCTTCGTGGCGATCGGTTGGACCGGGGTGGATCACCGGGTACAGGCGATCTCGATCGCGGCTGTCGTCGCGGTCGCGACCGCCAATGCCGGAAACACGTCTCAGGACTTGAAGACCGGTTTCCTCGTCGGCTCCACGCCGCGCCGCCAGCAGATCGCGATCCTGGTCGGCGCCCTCGGCTCGGCGGTGGTCGTCGGGTGGACCCTCACGTTGCTCAACCGCGCGTATACGTACCCGGTGCCCGAGACCCACTCCGCCTTCAGCGCGGCGGCCCTCGCGCCATCCGCGGGCGGACGCGCGTCCGTCGAGGTCCGGCCCGAAACCATGTCGGGCTTCCGGATCGCGGGCACCGACTCCATGGATCACGCGACCTATCAGGTCGTCCGGGTGTATGTGATCACCGAAGGCGTGGCCGCCGGAAAGTACCTGATGGATCCCAACACCCACGAGCTCCGCTATGTGCTCGACCCGGGTATCGGCGGCCGGATCCATGATTATCGTGGCAAGACCATCCCGCGCCTCGATTCCCCGAAGGCGACGATCATGGCGCTCATCACGGACGGCATCCTCACCCACAAGCTGCCCTGGGTCCTGGTGCTGCTCGGCGTGTTCCTCACGATCGCCATCGAGCTCATGGGCGTACAGGCGCTGCCGGTGGCGGTGGGCGTGTACCTTCCGATCTCGACGTCTTCGGCGATGTTCGCGGGCGGCGTGATCCGTTGGCTGATCGAGCGCCGCGCGCAGACCGGGCAGCGATCGATCGCCGAAGTGGAGTCCGGCCCGGGCGTGCTGTTCTCGAGCGGCCTCATCGCCGGCGGCGCGATCTGCGGCATCGTGCTCGCGGCCATCGCCGGCGTGCTCGGCTCCGCGGACGCGTTGGCCGAGAAGGTCCCGATCTTCCACGCGCTGGGGAGCCTGGCCCAATCGAGCCTCATCGCCTACGTGCTGTTCGGGGCCCTCGGCGTTCTGCTCTACCGGATCGCCCTGCGGCCGCAGTGATAGCTCGCGGGTGTAAGGGCCCCGCCACTGGTGGAGGCCCTACATTTCGGCATGCGCGTCGTGTCGCTGCTGCCGGCGGCTACCGAAATCGTCGCCGCCCTGGGGGCGCAGGGTCAGCTGGTCGGCGTCTCACACGAGTGCGACTTCCCGCCTGGCGTACGCTCGCTGCCTCGGGTCACCGGTACGGCGATCGACCCCGCGCTCCCATCGAGCGCGATCGATCGCGCTATGGCGGAGGCCAAGCGCGCTGGGACCTCCCCGATCACCGTGGACCTGAAGCTGATGGCGCAGCTGCGCCCGGACGTGTTGATCGGGCAGTCGGTCTGCGAGGTGTGCGCGGTGGGCGAAGGGGAGCTCGCCCGCGTGGTCGCGGCGCTGATGCCGACGCCCTGGGTCGTGACGCTGCACGCCCATACCCTCGAGGGGGCGTTCCACGACATCGCCAAGGTCGGCGAGGCGTTGGAGCTGCGGGACGAGGCAGAGGAGCTGGTGAATGGGTTACGGTACCGGCTCCGGCGCGTAGGGGCGCAGCCGGCGGCGCCCCAACGGAAACCCAGGGTGCTGGTGCTGGAATGGCTGGATCCGCCCTACGTCGCCGGGCATTGGGTGCCGGAGCTCGTGGCGCGCGCGGGCGGCGAGGACGTCGGGGGCACCCCGGGCGAGCCATCGCGCGCGCGTCCGTGGCGCGAGCTGGCGGCGCTCGCACCCGATTTGGTGGTCGTCGCCCTCTGCGGGTTCGACGTGGAGCGCGCCCGGTCGGAGCTCGCGACCGTCACGGACGCGGACGCGGCATCCCTCCTTGGGCGGCGCACCGAGGTGATCGACGGCAATGCCTACACGTCCCGCCCGGGACCACGATTGGTCGACGCGGCCGAGCTGCTGTCGCGGTTGATGGTCCGTTGACACTCGACGTAAGCTTCCCATGATCGTCGCGTTCGTCGCTCTTGGTCTGGTGGTAGTCGCCGCTCCCCTTGCCCAGCAGCCGTCCGACACCCTCCGGCTGTTCGCGGTGGGGGATATCAACCTCGGCCGGGGCGTCGCGAAAGACCGGCTCTTGAAGGGCGACACGGCGTATTCGTTCCTCGCCCTGCACGACTCCCTAGCTGCCGCGGACATCACCTTTGGGAATCTGGAGAGCCCGATCGCGCCCGACTCGGGCCCGGAGCCGGATTCGGGTGGCGTGTTCACCGCCCCGCCGGCCGCGGCGGCGGCGCTCGCTCGCGCCGGCTTCGACATCGTGAGCACCGCGAATAATCACGCATGGGACGCCGGACGCCCCGCCGTCGAGGAAACGATGCGGCAGCTCAGCCGCGCGGGGGTACGCTTCGTCGGCTCGGGGTTCGGGCGCGACATGGCCGAGCAGCCGGTAATCCTCGAGCGGCGGGGCTGGCGGGTGGCGTTCTTCGCGATTACGCGCGCGTGGAATCCCGCGCCGTACACGTTCTACAAGCATGCGGGCGCCGATTGGATCGCCTGGGGCGACACGACCTGGATCTCCCCGGCAATCCGGGCGATCAAGGCGAACGGCCGGGCCGATCTGGTCGTCGTCAGCGTGCACGGGGGTCGCGAGTACGCGGATTCGGCACCCGACTACCACCGGGAGCTCCTCTACGATCTGGTGGACGCGGGCGCCGATCTCGTGCTCGCCCATCATCCTCACGTGCTGCAGCCGGTGATTTGGTACAAGCACAGGCCGATCGTTCAATCCCTCGGCAACTTCGTGTTCATGCAGAGCGATCCGTGGACGCGACTCTCCGCGATCTTGCGCGTGGTGGTGACGCCGGACCACCGCATTCGCATCACGGCGATCCCCGTGCGTGTCGGCTTCCAGCCGACGCTCGCGACCGGCACCGCGGCCGATAGCATCCAGAGCCGGCTGCACGTACCTCTTTCGACATCAACGTCCAGCGAGCCATGACGAGAGACAACCTCGACTTCCTGAAACGACTCCTCGACACTCCCGGGCCCTCGGGCTTCGAAACGGCACCCGCCCGCGTGTGGCGCGACGAGGTGAAGAGCTTCGCCGAGCAGGTGACCGCCGACGTACACGGCAACTCGGTGGCGACGCTCAACGCGAAGGGCGCGCCCCGGCTCATGCTCGCGGGCCACATAGACGAAATCGGCCTCCAGGTGACGCACGTAGATGACGAGGGCTACCTGTACTTCGCCGGGATCGGCGGGTGGGACTCCCAAGTGCTGGTGGGACAGCGAGTGGTGATCATCGGACCAGGGGGTCCGGTGCCCGGGGTGATTGGCAAGCAGGCCGTGCACCTCATGAAGCGGGAAGACATGGACAAGGTCTCGAAGATCACGGACCTCTGGATCGACATCGGTGCGACGAACAAGGCCGAGGCGCTCCAACGCGTGCGGGTGGGCGACGCGGCGGTCCTCGACGCCCGGGTGGCCGAGTTCCCCAACGGCCGCATCGTCTCACGCAGCATCGATAACCGGATCGGCGCCTACGTCGTGGCGGAGGCCCTGCGCCTGCTCGCGCAGGATCGGCCCAAGCACGCGGCGGTTTTCGCGGTAGCGACCACGCGCGAGGAAATCGCTTGGACGGGAGGCGGAGCCCGCACGAGCGCCGTCGGCATCGAGCCCAACGTCGCCCTGGTCGTGGACGTCACGCACGCAACGGATTGGCCCGGCGCGGAAAAGAAGCGCGCGGGCGAGCACAAGCTGGGCGGCGGCCCCGTGTTGTCGCGCGGCTCCGCTGTGAGTCCCGTCGTCTTCGAGATGCTCGCGGAGTGCGCCGAGCGGGAGAAGATTCCCTACAGCATCCAGGCCGCTCCGCACGACACGGGCACCGATGCCGACGCGATCTACAACGCGCTGCGCGGGATCCCCACGGGCCTCGTCAGCGTTCCCAACCGGTATATGCACAGCCCGAACGAGATGGTAGCCCAGGAGGATCTCGAGCGGGCGGCCCGGTTGCTGGCGGTGTTCGCGCGCCGGCTGGACCCCAAGGTGACGTTCATTCCCGCCTGACCACGGAGGACGCCGTGAGGTTAAACAACCCAAGTCTCGGCTTGTTCCTGCTGCGCGTGGTGGTGGGATTCATTCTCTTAATGCACGGCCTCGGCAAGCTCATCGGGCCGCCGTTCCCCGGCCCAGGCATGCAGGGCTTCATTGGCTACTTGGGGTCGATCCATTACCCCCTGCCGACCCTGCTCGGCTATGTCGGCATGCTGATCGAGACGCTGGGCGGGTTGGCCTTTCTGTTCGGTGTCGGGCTCACTCCGGTGGGACTCTTGACGGCCGTGTACTTCTTCATCGCCCTCGTCACCGTTCATCTGGCCAACGGCTTCGACGTCTTTCACTACGGCGATCCGATGAAGCGGGGCTACGAGTACACCCTGCTGCTCTTGATCGCCTGCTTGAGCCTCGCCTTCACGGGCCCGGGCATTCTCGCGGTGCAGCTGAAACCGAAACAGCCCTAGGGGCGGGGCGGCCGCCGGAGCTCCGCGACCGCGTTCTTTGCAGCCTCGCGGATCTGGCGGTCGCCGTCGTCCTCCAGCCCCTCGAGCGTTCCCAGCGCGGCGGGCGTCGCGGCTAACCGCAGCGCATCCACGGCCGCCAGGCGCAGCGTCAACGGCTTGCGGCCGAAGATGCGGCCCGCGGGCTGCGCCCACTTGATCAGGGCCTGCACGGCATCCGGACTCCCGATGCGCCCGAGCGCCAGGATCAGCTCCCGCACCACCGTTTCGTCCTTTTCCTCTTCCATCGCGACCACGAGCGGCATCGCCAGCGCGCTCGACTTCCGGCCGCCGATCCCGAGCGCGACCTGCATGCGCACCTCGAGTGACTTGTCGCGCAAGGCCCGGCGCAGCGGCTCGGCGGCGCTGCGCGTGCCGATCTTGGCGAGCGCCAGCGCCACCGCCTTTCGCACGCGCTCGTCCGCGTAGTCGAGCCGCCGCGCCAGCGCGGGCACCGCGTCGTCCATCCCAAGCTCCCCGAGCAGCTCCGCCACGTTGCGCACCACGAACCACTCGTGGTGATCCAGCATATGGATCAGCTGCTCCGTGCCCTCGGTCATTTGCTTGAGCGCGTCGAACACCGCGCGGCGTTCGCTGACGGTGGGGGCGGCGACGAGCAGGTCCATCAAGACTTCCACGGCCGCCGCCCCTCCTCGCTGAAGCGCGGCCACCGCGTCGGCGCGATACTTTGGCGTCCCCAGCAGATGGGCGAGGGCCTGGAGTACCGGCTTCGTGTAGATGCGGCGCACGGCGATCGCATACTGCCGGCGCATGCCGCTCGTCTCAGAGACACGTTGCTCCACCTGTATGATGCTGGCGATCACGCCCAGCACCTGCTCGAACCGCGACTGCTTGATCGCCGTCTCCGCGTTGCGGACGAGGGCCGCCAGCAGATCGCCCACGTTCGGGGCTGTCGGGTTTCGCTCGAGCTCCGCGATGACATCGGCCGCGCCGGCAGGGAGCGGCGGGCGCGCTCCGGACGGGCCCGGCGCGGCAGGCGGTGGGGACGGGGGCGGGGGCGGTGGCGAGGGCGGTGCCTCGGAAACGCGCCGGGCCCCCGACGCGCGCGCCGGTGGCGCCGGCGGCGGAGGTTGCGGCGTTGGCCGCTCGCCCGAAAGCGATAACTCCGACTCCTCCTCGGGTGGGCGCGCGGGAGCCGCCGTCCCGGGCAGCGCATCAGCCGCCGAGGGCGGTGGTGGATCGTGCATCACGAGGGGCACGCCGGAGAGCGGCACCGACTTGATGTCCTGCCATGCCTCTCCGCGCAGAATGCCCTCGGTGCCCAGAGGATGCGACTTGCGGTCCACGGGAGCGCCCGGCTTGGGCACGATCGGGTCGCGCGTCTCGAAGTCCCCCGGTGAGGCCACAGGCTGGCGGGAGCTGGGAGGAGCGGAGCTCGGAGGGGCCGGGGGCGGCGTCCCCGCGGCCGGAACGATCTTGATCCCACTCGCGCCAGCGGCCGCGAGCCGAGTCGCGACATCGTCCCCGCTCGCACCGGGCTGTTCGGCGAGGGCTCTCAGCAGCTCGAACAGCTGTGCGGGGGGCGGGTCCGGTGCGAGGGCGATCTCTCCGATCCCGTGGAAATCAAGGCGCTGCACCAGTCCGGTGAGCGTCTCTCCTTCGCACGGCACGCCGTTCACCTCGATGCGGCCGCCGGCCACGCGTACCGTCACGGAGGTGTCTTTCAACAGCGACACGAGCGCGCGGAATTCGGCTTTTTGCTCGTCCTTCGCGCCCGGGTCGCGGAAGAGGCTCACACAGCGTGCGAACCGCGTGGCAAAAGTCTCGAGCGTCGCCATCGGGCCGGTCAATCTAGGTGTCGGGACTCCCCCCCCGCAACGCGAGCCAGCGCTCGCGCCGCGTCTGCCGCACGAATCGGGCGGCCCGGCAGGGCGAGCGCGGCGGACAACGACGCCACGGGCGGCGGGAGCAATCCGAGCGCTTCGAGCGCTCCTCCCCCTCCCGCACCTTCGCCGAGCAGGCCCGGGAGCGAGGAATCCCGCGCCAGTCGGCCGCGGTCGAGCACAAGGGCGCGGTCCAGCGACTCGGCCGCAAAAGTCAGGTCGTGGGTAATCACGAGCACCGCCGCACCCGCGGCGGATCGCTCGAGCAGCGCACGGGTGACGCGCGCGCGCAAGGCGCGGTCGAGCCCGGCAGTCGGTTCATCGAGCACGAGCAGGGCCGGCTCGAGCGCCAGCGCGCCGGCGAGCGCCGCCAGCTTGCGCAGCGCCGGGGGCAGGTCGTACGGATGCTCGCGGACGTGCTCACCGAGCTCGAGTGCCGCCAGAGCGCGCGCCACGCGCGACGCAACCTCTGCCGGCGCCAGGCCTATCGCCCGCGGTCCGAACGCCACGTCGTCTTCGAGCGTGCGCGCGAAGAGCTGTTGATCGGCGTGCTGGAACACCGATCCCACGCGCCGGGCCAGCCGGTCGGGAGTCGCGTCCCGCGTGTCCCAGTCGCCCACCCACACGGTGCCCACCCGCGGCCGAGCGAGTCCGGTAACGAGCCGCAACAGCGTGGATTTCCCCGCTCCGTTCCTGCCGAGTAGCGCGACGCGCTCGCCAGAATCGAGCGCGAACGAGACGTCCGAGAGCGCCTGCACCGCGCCGTAAGAGAACGAGACACGGTCGAAACGCAGGGTCGGGGTCACCGTTGCTCCCATCGCTGCAAAGCCTGCGCGACGCTCACCGGGTACGGCGACGGGAGACGGGCACCGTGCCATACGTTCGCCACGGTCGGACCCAGACTCGCGGCGACGAGTGCCTCGCTGCCGAGAAGATCCGCCGAACCGATCGCCTGCAGCCGACCGCGGTCGAGCCACGCGACGCGATCGGCCACCGCTGGGAGCGCATCGAGATCGCTCGTGGCGACGAGGATGGCCGTGCCTTCCCTCGCCAGGGCTCGAACCAGCTCCCACAGTGAGCGGGCTCCGATCGGGTCGAGCTCCGCCGTGGGCTCGTCGAGCAGTAACAGCCCGGGTTGCATCGCGAGAATTCCGGCAATGATCACCCGCTGCAGCTCGCCGCCCGAGAGGGTGGTGGGTTCGCGGGAGACGAGTCCTTCGATGCCCAGTCGGGCGATGGCGCGGTCGACGCGGCGGGTGATCTCGTCTCGCGCGAGCCCGAGGTTGGCGGGCCCGAACGCTACCTCGTCCCACACCGTGAACGCCATTCCGGAGAGCTGCGTCCAGGGCGTGGGAAGCACGATCCCCCTGACGCCCTCACCGTCGAATGCGACGCGGCCCTCGAGGCGTCCTCCCACGACGCGGGGCGCGAGGTCGGCAGCGACAAGCAACAGCGTCGACGCGCCAGCCCCGATGCTTCCTACGAGGGCCACGACCTCGCCCCCCGGTACCTCGAGCGACACGTCAAGAAGGGCCGGAGCCTCCGTCGCGGGATACCGAAACGTCACCCGTTCGAGCGCAAGCCGCGTCACCGGAGTCTCCACGCGAGCGCCGCCGCACACGCCGCCGCGAGCGCCCAGCGCGTGACGCGCTCGACCGCGTGATCGCTCGGCGGAGCGAGCGGAGTGCGGCGGGCGCCCGGCACGAGCCTACGAGTTTCGAGCGCCAGGCCCCGCTCATCCACCTCGTGCAGCGCCGAGAGGATGAGCGGCATGGCCAGAGCCCTGAGCGCGCGCAGCCGCTGGACCGGCCCGCCGCGGGGCGAGAGCCCGCGGCAACGCTGCGCATCCGCGATCCGCCCGGCGCGTGCCCGCAAAACCGGCACCGCCGACAGCGTGGCCGCGAAAACGTAGGCCGCGCTTGCGCTCCACCCCGCGGCGACCATCGCCTCCACCAGGCGGGGGGGTGGCAGCGCGGCCACGACCCACACGAAGCTCGACACCATCGTGGTGATGCGTAGCCCGATCGCGACCGTGGTTGGGATGTCGTGCAACAAGAGAAGGAAGAGCCAGAAGGGCGCGGCCGTGAAGACCGCGGTGCGGAAAACTCCGGTAGTGAGTGCGAGTGCCAGCGCCACGACGGCCATTGCCAACCCGCCCGCTGGCGCGGGCAGGATCCACGCGAGCGCGGGAAGGGCGGCCGCAATCGCGAGCAAGGTGAAGGGGTGGAGCCGGGTCACGCCGCGCCGATGGCGCGCAGCGCCCACGGGAATCGCGCCGCCGTGCGGCGCGAAAGCCCATGGAGTACCGAAGTCACGAGCGCGAAGGTCACCGCCTTGTCACCGAAGTCGGCCAGGAAGCTCCCGAAGAAGCAGGCGCCGAGGGGGGGCAGACCCAAGGCCTTGCCCAGCGCGGTGGTGAGGGCGATGCCGCCGGTCGTGGTGCACCCGAACACCAGGTAGGAGATCGGCGTGGACGTGAGCGCCGCGATCACGCCGAGCCCGAAACCCGCGGGGACCGCGGTCTTGAAGCTTCGGAAGAGTCCGGCGCGCGCGGCCATCCAGGCGTAGAGCGCCACGATGACCTGAACCGCCACGAACGGCCAGAAGGTCGGATTGCGCAACGAGTTCACCGCCGACGTCACGACCCCCGTCGAGATCCCGACGACCGGCCCGCCGAGCGCTGTCGCGAGAATCGTCCCTGTAGTATCGAGGAACAACGGGAGGGCCACGGCGTCCACGGCGGCTGAAAGCGCGAGGCTGATGGCGGCCGCGACAGGGATCAGGACGAGAAGACGTATCGACACGAGGCCGCTTTCGCCGGAGTCGCGCCAAAGATAGATATAGCCGCATGCCCCGAACCAGTCCGGACGCGTGACCACCGACCTCGAGCCGGCCCCGATCGTCCGCGCGCTCCGCGCCGCGCACCTGCATGATGTCTCACGCCAGGACCTGCTCCGGCTCGCGTGCGAGCGCATCCGACGCCTCGGCCCGCCGTTCACCTCGGTCTACGCCTACATGTTGCAGGGCGACGAGCTCGTGCTCGAGGCCTTCGCGGGGCGCGAAACGGAGCACACCCACATCCCCGTCGGGCGCGGCGTCTGCGGCACCGCGGTCGCGACCGGCCAGGACCAGAACGTGCCCGACGTCGCCGCGGTGGGGAACTACCTCGCGTGCAACCTGGAGACTCGCTCGGAGCTGGTCGTCCTGATCCGGCGAGGCGCGCGTATCCTGGGGCAGCTCGATGTCGATTCTGACGTGCCGGCCGGCTTCACCGCCGAGCATCATCGCACGGTCCGCGAGATCGCGGACGCGCTGGCCATCCTGTTGTAACGAGGGGCAGGCGCTTGTAGCTTAGCGTCTACCGTGATCCCCCTCGCGAGGATTCCGATGAGTCTCCGCGGCCGCGCCACGTTCCTTTCTGCAATCGTGTTGCTCCTCGGATGCGGCTCCGCCGGCGAGACGAGCGGAGAGTCTCCCCGGGGCTCCGCGGGCGTCACCGCCGATATCGTCGCCCCTCGAGGCGAGACCCAACCCGAGTACTACCAGCGACAGGTCCTGCTCATCAACAAGTGGATCCGGGAAGCTGGGCCCCCGCCCCGGTCGTCCACCGGCCTTCTGGAGATCGTACGCCAGTCCCGAGACGAAGCGGGGAAGTTCGCGGAAATGGCGCCCTTCGATGTAGTAACGACTCTCGAGACGTGGCTCAAGGGCGCGCAGGGTAAGGATTCGGTGCGGCAGGCCGGCGCATACCTGGTCGCGGACCGTGTACTCCGTTTGGCGTGGCATCCCTTCGGCTTTACCGATCCGTCACAGCAGCTGGCTCAGGCGCGGACCCGCTTGAAAGGACTCGGCGCGAGCTCCGAGCTCTCCTCCGCGAGCAACGAAATGGCGTACGCGGGTGGCTGGTTGCAGCAGGCGGTCCAGCTCAATGCGAGCGGTCCCATGGGCCAACGGGCCACGATGCTCCAGCTCGAGGCGGACTGCGCCGGGGGAGGCTCGCCCCAACCGTACTATGGGATCGTCCAACGGCTGGAGCCGCTCGTCGCCGCTCCCGCGGACTCCGAGGTCAAGTGGACGGCGCAGCTGCTCGAGGCGGACGCCTACCGGGACGTGGTGGCGCTCGCGTCCGGCCTGGGGAAGGAAAACGCCGACTCGACCAAGTTCCTCCCCGAGGCCGAATCGGCGAAAACGCGGGCCATCGCGCTCTACCAGGCGGCGCTCGCCGGCGATTCGACGTCGCGGCTCGCGAAAGGGGGGGCGGCGGCGCTCGCCCGGCTCACGGGCGGCCTGGCGCCGAACCACGTGCGGTTCTTCTGCTTCGGCCAGTAGCGGCGCGGCGCTACTCGGTCCGCATTTCCGCGGTGCTCTCCCACCCCAGGAGGGTGATGCGCCCGGCGCCCGCGTTGTGGTCCAGCAGCTCCGCGTAGCGTCCCCACTCGATCAGCGTGGCGAACAACGACTCCGCTGGAATGAAGGGGAAGTAGATCGTCAGGTCGGCCAGGACCTCCTCGTCCTCCACCGACCCCTCGTTCTCCTTGAGCATGGCGACGAGCCGCGCGAACAGCGGCTGCTTGGCGAGTCGCGCCCGGCTGGCGTCCTTGCGGGCGGCATCGTCCATGGCCATCACTTCCCGCCCGCCCTGCGTCAGCTGGACGATTTCCCCCGGGGTCGTAACCCACCCGAGCTGCTCCGCTGCCCTCACGACGGCGGACATGCGGTCGTAATCGACCCCGAGGTCCTCCGCGAGCTCGAACACGGGACCCTTGCCGTCGGGGCGCGTAAGCAGGTGGTCGAGGAGACCGGTGGCCTCGGATACGTGCACCCGCGGGAAAGGCACCAGGCGTTGCGGCGCGGCCGGTGCCGCCTCGGGAAGGAGCGTCGCCGTGAGAATGGCGTGCAATCGATCCACCATCTGCTCGAAGTCGGGACTCCGCTCGATACGGGGATAAGGAAGCGAGTTGACCAGCTCTTCCCGTACGTGGCCGGGGTTCGAGCCGAACACCACGATCCGCCCGGCGAGGAACACCGCTTCCTCCACAGAGTGCGTGACGATCACGAGCGTGTTCACACCCGTTGCGGGATCGCGCCACAAGTCGACCACCTGGCTGCGGAGGTTCTCGGCGGTGAGCGGATCGAGCGCCCCGAATGGCTCGTCCATGAGGAGGATCTCGGGCGCCACGGCCAGCGCGCGCGCGAACCCCACGCGCTGTTTCATGCCGCCCGAGAGCTCCTTGGGGTACGCCTGCTCGAAGCCATCGAGCCCCACCAGGTTGACGGCGCGGGCGACCGCGTCGCGCCGCGCGGGCCCGAACACCCCGCGCGCCTCGAGGCCCATCGCCACGTTTTCGGTGACGGTGAGCCAGGGGAGCAGGGCAAACGATTGAAACACCATGGCGGCGGCGCCGAGCACTCCGTCGAGCCGGCGTCCGCGATACAGCACGGTCCCGTCGGCGGGGCGTGCCAGGCCGGCGAAGAGGCGCAACAACGTGCTCTTGCCGCACCCCGAAGGACCGACGAGGGCGACGACTTCGTGCTCGGAGACAGCGAGCGACACGTCGCGCAGTGCCTCGAGGTTCTGCCCGTTGGGCAGCTTGAAGCGCTGCGATACGTGCTGCGCCTCGAGGAGGACCGTGTTGGTCATGTCTCGAGGCTGAAGCGGTTTTGTGCCCACTGCAAGAGCGGACGCCACACCATGCGGTTCCATCCCACGACGATCAGACTCATTAAGGCGATGCCGCCCGCAAGAAGAGGAAAGTTCGCGTGTGCGGTCGCCTCACTGATCAGGCTGCCGAGGCCTTGGGTCTGACGCAATGTACCGCCCGCTTCGATGTATTCGGCGACGATGGACCCGTTCCAGGCGCCCCCCGCCGCCGTCACCCAACCGGTCACGAGCGCGGGGAACGCCGCCGGAAGGTAGAGCGACCGCCAGCGCGCCAGCCAGGGGAGCCGGAAGAGCGTGGTAGCCTCCTTGAGCTGTTCCGGAATGTTGGCCACGGCGGAGATCACGTTGAAGAGGATGTACCACTGCCCCGAAAGCACCATCAGGGCCACGGCCCCCAGCCCGAGCCCCACGCCGATCCTCTCGAACAGCAGAATCACGATGGGAAAGAGCATGGGCGCCGGGAACGATGCCACGACCTGAATGACGGGCTGTAGCGCGCGGGCCAGGCGTGGCGAGCGGCCGATGATCACTCCGGCCGGCACGGTCCAGATAGTGGAGAGCAGGACGGCGCTCATCACGCGGGCGAAGGTGAGCAGCGCCGCCACGAGCAGCTGACCCCAATCCGCCAGGCCCAGTTGCGCGATCAAGAGCCACAACCGCCAGGCGCCCGCAACTGCCGCCGCGGCGATCGCCGCCACGGCCAGTCCGGCCCCAAGTTTTCTGGCGATGGCATGTTCGAACGCAATCAGCGGGCCCCGGAGGATCACCGGACCCACGCTCTTGAACGGCGCTTCGATCGATCGGGCGGCCCGGCGCGCGCTGCGATACGCACGGCGTTGCAGCACCGCGGCGCGGCGTGGGAGGCGCGCCCGCCGGAGGAATTCGAGGACCCATGACGACGGGGCGGGAGCGCCCGCCGTGTCGTCCAGCCGGAATTTCTCGACCCACACGACCAACGGGCGCCAGAGCACCTGATCGACGCACACGATCATCACCACCATCGCGAGGACCGCGAGCGCCATGGCGGGGACGTTCCCCTGGTCGAGCGCGACGCTCATGTACGACCCAATGCCGGGCAGCCGGTAGTCCCGGTCACCCAGCCGGAACGCCTCGTTCACCATCAGGAAGAACCACCCGCCCGCCATCGAGAGCATGCCGTTCCAGACCAGACCCTGCGCCGCCGCCGGGACCTCGAGCTGCCAGAAGGTTCGGCGCGGGGGCCATCCGGCAACCTTGCATGCGTCGCGGAGCGGATCCGGAAGACCCTTCAGCGAGTTGTAGAACGACATGGCGAGGTTCCACGCTTGCGCGGTGAAGATCATCAGGATCGCCGCCAGCTCCAGCCCGACGTTCCGGGTCGGGAACAGGGACATCAATCCGAGGACGAGCCCGGGAAGAAACCCGAGGACCGGAATACTCTGGAGGATGTCGAGGAGCGGGAGGAGCAGCCGCTCGGCGGCCCGCGACTTCGCGGCCGTCCAACCGAACCCGAGGGCGAACAAGTAGGAGATCACCAGCGCGAACACGCCGCGCGACAACGAATACAGCGTGTAGCGTGGGAGCGCCGCGGGGCTCAAGTCGATCCGTACCGCCTGCGAAAACGGGGCTTCGAACTCCCGCGCGAACGAGATGACCGTCGCGATCACCCCGCCCAGGAGACAGAGGACGGCGATGTCCGCGAGCCCGAGCCGGCGCAAGCCCGGGGGCGCGAGCGTGGTTGGAAAACCAGGCAGCTTCATGTGTGCGCGAACAGTTTAAGTTGAGGCGCCATGTCAGAACAGGCCGTCGAGACGATCGTCGAGCTCAACGGCGTCCGGCTCTACACGCGACAGGTGGGAGACGGCCCCTCGGTGGTGGTCCTACACGGAGGACCCGGCGCCCACCACGATTATCTCCTCCCCCAATACGACCGGCTCGCCGCGGGGCGGGCGGGGCGGACCTTCATCTACTACGATCAGCGCGGCGGCGGCCGATCGGCGGTCCCGCGCGACGTGGCGGTCGGGTGGCGGGAGCACGTGGCCGATCTCGAGGCCCTGCGCAACCACTGGCGGCTCGATCGCCTCACCCTGGTCGGCTACTCGTGGGGGGGCCTGCTCGCCGTGCTGTACGCCCTCGAGCATCCGAGCCGGATCGCACGCCTCGCGCTCGTCTCGGGCGCGCCCCTGACCGCCGCGTGGCGCGAGGAATTCGAGCGCCGCTTCGCCGCCCGCATGGCCCAGCCCTGGATCGCCCGGAGTCGCGCCGAGCTTTCGGCCCTGGGGCTCGCGCAGCGTGACCCCAAAAAGTATCGCCGCATTGCGTTCGCGCTATCCGTCGCCGGCTACTTCCATGACCCCAGTCGCGCGCGGGAGATGACCCCGTTCCGGGTCACGGAGCGTACACGCCGAGCCGTCTGGGATAGCCTCGGGGAATACGACCTGCGCGAACAGATCCGGCTGAAGTTCCCGAATGGTACCGCTCCCCGCTCCCTGCTCGTGCATGGCATTTACGACCCCATGCCGATCGAGGCGGCGCGCGAGACCGCGGCACTGCTCTCGACTGGAGTGGTCGAGCTGGCGACCGGCCACGCACCGCACGTGGAGGCAACGGAAGCGTTCGTGCGGGTGCTCGATGGGTTCCTCCCGAAGGGATAAAGGCGACGGAACGACGGAATGACGGAATGGGGATGAACGTGAGCCGCCGCTCTCGTTCCGTCCTTCCGTCTTTCCGACGCCTTTCGTACGTTCCGATCGTCATGGACAAGCATTCCGTCACCCACACGCTCGATCAGCTCGCGGCGGTCCTCGAGCTCCGGGGAGAGAGTGCCGGACGGGTGCGGGCGGTCCAGCGCGCAGCCCGATCGGAAATCCTGGCGACCGGCCGATCGAGCGCGCTGGATGAACTGAAGGAGCAGGTACCCCCCGGGCTCGTGGAGATGCTCCGCATCCCCGGCCTCGGGGTCGCCAAGGTCCGGCTGATCCACGAAGCCCTCGCCATCGAATCACTCGCGGAGCTCGAGGTCGCCGCCACCGATGGGCGCCTCGCCGCGCTCCCGCGCTTCGGCGCGAAGACGGCGGAGAACGTGCGTCGGGGAATCGCACAGCTCCGCCAGGCCACTGGGCTCCGGCTGTTCCATCACGCCCGCGACGAAATCGAGCAGGTGCGGCGCGCCCTGGCGGCGCTCGACGGCGTGCAACGGGTGGAGGTCGGCGGCGCCGTGCGCCGCCGCTGCGAGCTGATCGGGCGCCTGGACCTGATCGCCGTGCACACCGGCGCCGCCGCGCGCGATGCGTCGATCCACCGCCTCGGCCATGCGCCAGGTGTCATAGAGATCGGAGGGCAAGGGGAGCCTCGCGGGGGCGGGGGCGGGGGCGGGACCATCACGCTGCGCTTCGCGTCCGGTACGGTGGTCGACGTGCTACTCACCACGCCCGAGCGGTTCGGGCTCGACTGGATCCGCGCGACGGGGTCCCCCGGGCACGTCGTGGCGCTCGAGACCCGGGCTCGCACGATGGGTGTCGCGCTGGACGGCGCGTTCCCGGACGAGGCCGAGGTGTATCGGGCAGTCGATTGCGCCTGGGTGCCTCCCGAGCTGCGCGAGTCCGACGACGCGCTCGACGCCGCCGCCACGGGTCGATTGCCGCACCTCGTCGAGGCGCGGGACCTCCGCGGTCTTCTCCACTGTCACTCGCACTACTCCGACGGTACCGTCACGATCGCGGAGTGGGCGACCGCCTGCCGGGCCGCGGGATACCAGTGGGTGGGCATCACGGATCATTCGCAGTCGTCCGCGTATGCCGGAGGCCTCCGGGCGGAGGACGTGGCGGAGCAGCACGCGGAGATCGATGCCGTGAATGCCGGCGCGGCGGGTGGCGGAATCCGCGTGCTCAAGGGGGTCGAGGCCGACATCCTCGCCGACGGGACCCTCGACTACGGCCCGGACGTGCTCGATCGGTTCGACTTTGTGATCGGCTCGATTCACTCCCGCTTTGGCATGACGGAGACGGAGATGACCCGCCGCGTCCTGACGGCCATGGAAGACCCCCGGCTGACGATCCTGGGGCATCCCACCGGGCGCCTGCTGCTCCAGCGCGAGCCCTACGCGATCGATCTCGAGCGTGTGCTCCGGACCGCGGCTGACCGAGGCATCGCGGTCGAGGTCAACGCCGATCCGCACCGCCTCGATCTTGATTGGCGCGTGGTGCGGCGCGCGCGCGAGCTGGATGTCACCATCTCCATCGGCGCCGATGCCCATTCGACCGCCGGGATCGCGAACGTGGAGATCGGCCTCGGGATCGCCCGCAAAGGCTGGCTCGAACCCGCCGGGGTGCTCAACACACGGGACGCGGACGAGTTCCTGGCCTTCGCGCGCCAGCGCCGCAGCGTCGCGGCGTAATGGCCACGAAGACCAAGGCCCGATCGCGTGAAACGCCGGCCGCGCTTCGGGCGCGCGTCCGCAAGATCATCGCGCGCCTCGAGCGCGAGTATCCCGACGCCACCTGCGCCCTGCATCACCGGACCGCGCTCGAGCTGCTCGTCGCAACGATCCTGTCGGCGCAGTCGACCGACGCGCGCGTGAACATGGTCACCCCGGCGTTGTTCGAGAAGTACAAATCCGCCGCGGACTTCGCGGCAGCGGATCCCCAGGTTCTGGAGCAGGAGATCCACAGCACCGGGTTCTTCCGCAACAAGACCAAGTCGATCATCGGCATGGCACAAGCGGTCGTGGAGCGCCACGGCGGCCAGGTGCCGGATACGATGGAGCAGCTGGTCGAGCTGCCCGGCGTGGGTCGCAAGACCGCGAACGTCGTCCTCGGGACCTGGTTCGGAAAGAACGAAGGGGTCGTGGTCGACACGCATGTGCAGCGGCTCGCCACGCTCCTCCGGCTCACCAGGGAAAAGGATCCGGTAAAGATTGAGCGCGACTTGATGGCCGTCGTGCCGCGCGAGAAGTGGACCTGGTTTTCGCATACGTTGATCCTGCACGGACGCCGTGTGTGCATCGCGCGGAGGCCCAGATGCGAGGTGTGCGTGGTGAATAGGCTATGTCCGAGTTCTCGAGTATGACCATGACTCTCCCCCCGGTCGATCGCGCCCAGCTTGTGGCCACCCGGCGCGATCTCCACCAGCACCCCGAGCTGGGCTTCGAGGAGCAGCGGACCAGCACGCTCGTCGCCGAGCGGCTGGCGAAGCTCGGCTACGCGGTGCGAACCGGCGTCGGGAAAACCGGCGTGGTGGGGCTGCGGGACGGCGCATCCAAGGGTAACTCGCGCTGCGTGCTGATCCGCGCCGACATGGACGCCCTCCCCGTCCAGGAGGCCAACGACGTTCCCTATCGCTCCACGCGCCCGGGCAAGATGCACGCGTGCGGTCACGACGGGCATGTGGCGATCGGGCTCGAAGTCGCCCGCCGGTTGCACGCGGCGGCGCTCGCGGGCGGCGTGAAGTTCGCGTTCCAGCCCGCCGAAGAGATTTCGAACGGGGCCGAGGCGATGATCGCCGCGGGCGTGCTGGACGCGCCTCCCGTCGACGCCGCGTTCGGAATCCACCTGTGGAACGATCTTCCGGTGGGCAGCATCGCGCTCATGCCGGGGCCGGTGATGGCGTCCGTCGACGAGTTCCAGATCTCGATCGTCGGGAAGGGTGGGCACGCGGCGGCGCCCCATCAGGCGATCGACCCGGTGCTCATCGCGGCGCACGTGGTGACCGGATTGCAAAGCTTGGTCGCGCGCCGCCGCAATCCGTTCGAGGAGGGTGTGGTTTCCGTCACCCAGTTGAATGCGGGGCACGCATTCAACGTCATCCCCGGCCGCGCTGAACTGCGGGGTACCGTGCGGACCTTCGGCGGCAGGTTCTACGAAGACGCGCCGCGCCTACTGGAGGAAACCGCCCAGGGCATCGCGCGCGCCTTCGGGGCGGACGCCGAGGTGCGCTATCGGCGGATGTCGAAGCCGCTCGTCAACGACCCCGCGATGACCGCCGTGATGCAGGAGGCAGCCCGCGAGATCGTGGGCCCGGACCGGCTCGTGGATGGCGTCCGCACCATGGGTGGAGAAGACATGTCCTTCTTCCTCGCGAAGGTGCCGGGCGCGTTCGCGTTCGTCGGCTCGGCGCGGCCCGACGGGAAGGCCTCCCCCCATCACAGCCCGACCTTCGATATCGACGAGCAAAGCCTCGTCATCGGAGCGGACC
Source organism: Gemmatimonadales bacterium (assembly GCA_035577025.1). Taxonomy (GTDB): domain Bacteria; phylum Gemmatimonadota; class Gemmatimonadetes; order Gemmatimonadales; family GWC2-71-9; genus AG41. The sequence goes on along the minus strand of DATLVU010000079.1, from coordinate 53,747 downwards.
TGCTCTCGCGAACGGTGGTGCGGTATTTGGAGGGTTAGCTTTCCTCCAATGCCGAACCTGCTTTCCTCCGAACCCTCCGCCTACCTGAAGTCCGCCGCCCACCAGCCGGTGCACTGGCACCCCTGGGGCGACTCGGCGTTCGCCCGCGCCAGGACCGAGGACAAGCCGATCCTTCTCGACATCGGCGCCGTGTGGTGCCACTGGTGTCACGTGATGGACGGCGAGTCGTACGAAGATCCCGGTGTGGCCGAAGTCCTGAATCGGGACTTCGTGTGCATCAAGGTCGATCGCGACGAGCGGCCCGACGTGGACGCGAGATACCAACGGGCCGTGCAGGCGTTGACCGGCCAGGGTGGTTGGCCGCTCACGGCATTTCTCACGCCTGAAGGGGAGGTCTTTTTCGGCGGCACCTATTTTCCGCCGGAGGAGAACCACTACGGCAGGCCCGGATTCGTCTCCGTGCTCAAACAGGTCGCCGAGATTTACCGGCTGCAGCGGGACAAGGTTCGAGACAATGCCACCGCCATCCGCCGGCACGTGGCCGAGGCCTTGGACGAGGCGAAGAGCGGCGACGTGTCACCCGGCGTCCTCGACAAGGCCGCGGGCGAGATGGCCCGGCTGTTCGATATCCGCTACGGGGGCTTCGGGACTGCCCCCAAGTTCCCCCACCCCGCGGCGATCCGCTTCCTGCTCGCTCGTTGGTACGACGGCCGCGCGGACTGGATGCGTCAGGTCGTGGAGCGGACGCTCACGGGTATGGCGAACGGTGGCATTCGGGATCACGTCGGAGGCGGGTTCCACCGCTACTCGGTGGACGAACGCTGGATCGTCCCGCATTTCGAAAAGATGTCCTACGACAATTCGGAGCTCCTGCACGCCTACGTCGATGGCTACGCGGCCCTCGGCAATCCGCTCTTCAAGGACGTCGCCCAGGGTATCGTGGGCTGGGTGCTGGAGGTGTTATCCGACAAGGAGCACGGCGGGTTCTACACGTCCCAGGACGCGGATGTCCAATTCGGCGACGATGGGGACTACTGGACCTGGACGCCTGATGAGATGAAGGCCGTACTCTCCGAGGGGGAGTTCGCAGTCGGACGGCGCGTGTTCGATGTCGAAGTACCCGGCGAGATGCATCACGACCACGAGAAGAACGTCCTGTGGTGGAAGCAAGACCCAGCGAGTGACGCTGAATGGCGGGTCTTGAAGGAGGCGCTCCCGAAGCTCAAGGCGGCGCGGGACGGACGCCGGGCGCCGTACGTCGACACCACGCCGTACGTCAACTGGAACGCCATGATGGCGTCCGCGTTCCTGCACGCCGGCGCCGTGCTCGACCGGCCCGAGTGCAACGCGCTCGCGCTCAAAGTCCTGTCGCGGATCTGGCACGAAGCCTGGGACGCGGCTCGAGGCATGAGTCACGTCATCGGGCGGGCGGAGCCGCGCGGGATGCTCGAGGATGACGTCCACGCGGCAGCGGCGTTCCTCGACGCCTACGAGGCCACGGGTGACGACGACTGGCTGACCCGCGCCACGGCCGTGATGCAGTACTGCCGTCGCTCCCACTGGGACGAAGAGAGAGGTGGCTTCTTCGACGTGGCGCGCGGTCGTGAGGGCGCGGCCTACCTCAACACGCCCGCCAAGCCCATTCAGGACGCCCCCACGCCGTCGGGGAACGGCGTCGCGGCACTCGTGTTGGCGCGGCTCTGGGCGTTTACCGACGACGGCCCATGGCGGCAGCTCCTCGACCGCCAGCTCCGGACGTTCGGCGGGGCGGCGGGCGAGCTCGCGCTGTACGGGGCGACGCTGTTGCAGGCGGTGGATTGGGCGGTGAATCCCGTGACGAGAATCGAGGTGTCGGGTGCCCGGGGACCGGGAGCCGCGTGTGATATGCATCTGCTCGCACTACAGCGGTACCGCCCGCGAAAGCTTGTCATCCGCAAGACGGCGGACCACCCGGCGGCCACGGTGTGCGTGGGCACGACCTGCTCGCTCCCCGTCGCCACGCCCGAGGCGCTGGGCCCGTTGCTCTCGTGAAACGCCGGGTGCTCGGACGCACGGGACTCGCCGTGAGTCCGATCGGGTTCGGCGCCTGGGCCATCGGCGGCAACGGCTTCGGCAACTCCTACGGTGCCACGGACGATGTGGAATCCCGGCGGGCCGTCCGTCGCGCGCACGAGCTGGGATGCAACCTCTTCGACACGGCGGACGTGTACGGGCACGGTCACTCGGAGGAGATCCTGGGCCAGGTGCTCGGCGAGGGCGCCATTCGCCATGACGTCATCATCGCGACCAAGGTCGGGGGCAACTTCTACAATCGCGACGTCAATCCGCTGCTCCTCCCCCGGCTCGCCGAGGCGCTCGGTCGGCCGGTCGCCGACATCGCGCCAGACGCGCCCCTCTCGGTCACGCACGATGCCAATTTCTCGCCCGACTACATCCGGTTCGCGGTCGAGCGATCGCTCGGCCGCCTGCGCACCGACTACATCGACCTGCTCCAACTCCACAACCCAGCCCTCGGGCTGACCGCCAATCCCGAGACGTATCAGGTGCTCGAAGATCTTAAGCAACAGGGGAAAATCCGGTTTTACGGCGTGTCCGTGCACACGCCCGAGGAGGGCCTCGCGGCCGTTGAGGTCACGCGGCCCGACACGGTGCAGATCGTGTACAACGTGGTCCGCCGCGAGGCGGAGGACCGCTTCCTTCCGGCGGCCCGAGCGGCCAACATGGGCGTCATCGCGCGGGAGCCGCTGGCCAACGGCCTGCTCGCCGGCAGGTACGGTCCCGACAGCACGTGGGAGAAGGGCGACATCCGGGCGCGCATGCCGCGGCCCTATGTGGCGCAGATGACGGCGCTCGGAGAACGGGTCAGGGAGCTCGCCGACCAGGCCGGTGTGACCTCCGCACAGCTCGCGCTGCGCTTCGTACTGGACAACGAAGCGGTGACGGTGGTGATTGTGGGAATGAAGACCGTGGCGCAGGTGGAAGAAAATCTCTCACTGGAGTGATGATGGCCAACAAGCAGGCCGTATTCGAGACCGCGAAGGGCCGGATCGAGGTCGAGCTCTTCGCGGACGAGGTCCCCAACACGGTGGCGAACTTCGAGAAGCTCGCGAACGCCGGCTTCTACGACGGCACCACGTTTCACCGCGTGATCCCCAACTTCATGGTTCAGGGAGGCGATCCCTATTCGAAGAGCGGCAAGGGCCGGGTCGGCACCGGCGGGCCGGGCTACACCATCAAGTGCGAGACGGACAAGAACGTCCACAAGCATGTCGCCGGCACGCTCTCGATGGCCCACGCCGGCAAGGATACGGGGGGCAGCCAGTTCTTCATCTGCCACTCGCCCCAGCCACACCTGGACCGCGTCCACACCGTCTTCGGACAGGTGACCAAGGGCCAGGACGTGGTGAACAAGATTGCGCAAAACGACGAAGTGAAATCGATTCGGGTGCACTGAGCCAAACCGGAGATTCGCATGCTCTTGTCGCTGTTACTGCTCGCCAGCGTCTTCCAGAGCCCCGATAGCGGGGCCTTCGTGATCACCCTCGGTAAGGACACGATCGGCGTCGAGCGCTACGCGCGGACCGCCGATCGGCTCGTAGATGATGTGGTCATGCGCGACCGGGCACCCGCGGTAGCCCGGCATTTCGTGGGAGACCTGGGACCCGACGGCCTGATCACGCGTCTCGAGGTCGACAACAAGCCCCTCGGGACCACCGACGTACCCCCCAGCCACGTCGTGGCGCGGTACACGAAAGACGATGCAATCATCGACGTCACGCGCAACGGGCAGACCAGCACCGCCCACGTGGTCACTCCTCAGGGCGCCCTCCCGTTTCTCAACTTCTGCTACGCGCTGTACGACCAGTACGGTGTGCGCGCGCGGAAGCTCGGCGGGTCTCCGGTGAAGGTCTCGGTCCTGAGCTTCGGGTCCACCGCGCCGTTCGACCTCACCGTGACGTTTCCCGCGCCTGACTCGATGGGCGTCGCGTTCGAGGGCGACCAGCCGACGCTCTTCCAAGTGAACCCCTCGGGTCGGATCCAGGGCGTCGACGGGCGACTGACCACGCAAAAGGTGCTCGCGACGCGCGTGTCCCCCGCCACCGTCGATGTGGCGAGGTTCGAGGCGGCATTCGCCGGACGGCCCCTGGGCCAGCTCTCGCCACCCGACTCGGTACGCGCGGAGATCGACGGAGTCCGCATCGCGATCGACTACGGGCGTCCCGCCATGCGCGGCCGCCGCATCTTCGGGGGCGTGGTGCCGTGGAACCAGGTCTGGCGCACGGGTGCGAATTTCGCCACCCGCTTCAGCACTTCCGCCGACCTCGTCATCGGAGGGAAAACGATCCCCAAGGGGACGTATACCCTGTGGACCCTGCCGTCAGCGAGCGGGTGGAAGCTCATCGTCAACCGCGAGATCCTCGCGCCGTGCGAGGGCGATGCCTGCGACCTGCCCACCCGCGCGCGCTTGTGGGGAACCGATTACGCCGCCGATTCGGATCTGGTGCGCGTGGACGTGAAGACCGAGCCGTTGCCGCGCCCCGTTGAGCAGTTCAGCATCGCCGTCGTGCCACAGGGCAAGAGCGGCGTGGTCCAGATGGACTGGGAGACGACACGCATCGCCATCCCCTTCTCAAGGAAGCAGACATGAGCCGTCGACTGTGCAGCCTCCTCGTCGCCGGGCTCCTCGCGCCCGGAGCGCTTGCGGCGCAGAGCGGCCAGTTCGTCGTCCTGTTGGGCCGCGACACCCTCGCCATCGAGAAGTACACGCGCACGGCCGACCGGCTCGAGGGTGAGCAGGTCATCAGGAGCCCCCGGACGGTGCACCGCATCTACACCGTGACGTTTGGTCCCGGCGGTGTGACCCAGCGGTTCGAGCTCGTCACGCACAACGTGTCCGGTGCGCCTGGCCCGGCGGAAACCAAAGCGTGGGCGACGTTCCAGGGCGACTCTGCCGTGACCACCGTGCCCCGCGGGGATTCAACGCGGACCGTGCGGGTGCGGGTCGGCTCCGGCGCGCTTCCGTACCTGGGACAGTCGTTCGGCCTCGTGGAAGAAGTCGCGCGCCGCGCCCGCACCGCCGGCGGAGCGGACTACACCACCAGCATGTTGCCCGTCGGCGACACCGAGCCGCTGCCGGTGACGGTCACCCGTCGGGGGACGGATTCCTTGACCTTCATGCTGGGTGGCATCGGGCCGCTGCGCGCCCGCGTCGACGAGCGCGGCACGCTGCTCGGCGTGTCCGGGATCGGGGGCACCGCGCAGATCACGGTCGAGCGTGTGACGGGGCTCGACTTCGGCACGCTCGGCAAGTCGTTCGCGTCTCGGTCGCTCGGCACGCTGTCGCCCACCGACTCCATCCAGGCGCGGGTGGCGGGGGCGGCCCTCGCGGTCCGCTACAGCCGCCCATCCACTCGCGGGCGGGCGATTTTCGGGAGCGTAGTGCCGTGGAACCAGGTGTGGCGCACCGGCGCCAACGAGGCGACGCTGTTCGAGACCAGCGCGGATTTGGTCATCGGCGGGACGACCCTGCCTGCTGGGAAATACACGCTGTGGACCATTCCGGCGCGCGATCGCTGGACCCTCATCATCAATCGGAATACCGGACAGTGGGGGACCAACTACGACGCCAAGTACGACTTCGCGCGACTGGACATGAAGGTCGAGCCCTTACCCCAGCCGGTGGAGCAGTTCACCATCGCCATCGACCCGCAGGGCTCAGGCGGCATCCTGAAGCTCGAGTGGGAGCGGACCCGCGCGTCGATCCCGTTCTCGCGGAAGTAGCGTGCACCTCGACTTCGCCGTGATCGCCGACTACGCGCTCGTGGATCAGGCGGGCAAGCTCTCCGTACTCGGCATCTTCCAGCACGTCTGGGTGCAGCAATTTCCCGCGATGCACCCGCGCCTCCATCTGGTGCTGCGCCTCAAGGGCAAGCGCACTGAGATAGGAGAGCACCAGGTACAGATCAAGTTGCTGGACGAGCAGGACACCGAGGTTCTGGGCGGCAACGGCGCCGTGAACTTCGCGGAGCCGCCCGCGGGCGTCACCGACATCGAGGCGGGCGCGATATTGGTGTTCGACGTGCCGCTGCCGCACCCGGGGGCGTACCGCTTCGAGATCATGGTCGACGGCGAGACGAAAGCCGCCGTTCCCCTGTCGGCGAGCCAGCTGCCGCAGCAGCCGCAGGGTGGCCACTGAGGTGCCGCGCCGCACGGTCTTCGCGCTCGGGGCGCTCCTCGTCGCGGTCGGGTGCGGTGAAACGCCGACCGCCCCCACCGCCCCCGTCCGCGTCGATCTCTCACAGGCCTGGATGCGGGCGAGCCCCGGCGAAGTAGGCATGAACGCGATGGGCCTGCTCACCGCCTCGGGCGACGCCGCCGCCATCCCGCGGTTCCGGAGCCTGCTCGTGGCGCGCCACGGGCGGCTCGTGGCCGAATACTACTTCAACGGCGTCGACTCCACGACGCTGTTTGACGTGCGCTCGGTGACCAAGAGCGTCTTGTCGGCCCTGATCGGGACGGCGTTGCGTGACGGCGTACTGCCCGGCACGAGCGCGACGATCGCTCCCTACCTTGGTCCCGTCGACACCCTCGACGCCGCCGACTCGAGCGTCACGGTCCACGACCTCCTGACGATGACGTCCGGCTACCAGTGGAACGAGGAATCCGGTCCCGACTACAACCTCTGGATCGTCGCGGACGACCACGTGCAGTATCTCCTCGATCGCCCGCACGCCGCCTCGCCCGGCGCCACGTTCACGTACAACTCCGCGGCGGTGCATACCCTCGGCGTCGTCCTCCAGGACGCGGCCGCCACGCCGCTGCCGGTGTACGCGTCCGACCACTTGTTCCGCGAGCTCGGCGTGGACACGGTAGCGTGGGAGGAGCTCGACCGGAGCACGGTGAACGGCGGGTCCGGGATCGCCCTGCGCGCCCGGGACCTCCTGAAGCTCGGCCAGCTGTATCTGCAGGGTGGCTGGTCAGGAGACGCGAGGGTCGTGCCGCAGAGTTGGGTGGATTCGGTCACGCGGCCGCACTTCCCGTGGCGCATCAGTGTCGGCGCACAGCGCGGCGTCACGTACGGCATGCTGTGGTGGGTGTCCGACGCCAGCCCCGCCGCCTTTTTCGCATGGGGGTACGGCGGGCAGTTCGTATACGTCGTGCCGAGCCGGGACCTGGTCGTGGTGGCCACGACGGAATGGAGCGCGTTGACCGAGACGACCCCCGAAGCGCTCGCCGAAGCCGTGATGGGGGTGATCGTCGGCGACGTGGTTCCCGCCGCGCGATAGTCTCGTGACTGGCGACGCCTTAGAACGAGTAGAAATCGATCCCGGCGGCGCGCCAGTCGGCCCCATAGAGCACGGTCACGAGCGAGTTCGGTGCGGGCCCCACTCCCGATCCTCGGGCGTAGCAGATGCGCGCCACCTGCGTCCCCAGACGAGCGATGCCACGACCCTCGGCCGCGTCGCAGCCGACGAACGTCCACCCAGTGGCGCCCTTGAGCTCGCGCCCGATCCGCGCGCGCTGGTCGGCTGAGACAAAGGCCGCGAGTCCCGGCGCTACGCGGGCCGTTGCCGCCCCGCTCGCGACGTCTCCGAGCAATCGATCAATCGCTTGAGGTGGCTTGGGACCCGATGACATCGGCTCGATGAGATGCGGAGGCATGAGCCGCGGCTCGATCATCCCCGCGATGCTCATCGCCAGGGTTTCGGGGGTCGATTCAGCGAGGTTGTCGAGCACGATGACCGTCAAATTGAAGTCGGGATAGCGTTGAATCGTGGTCTCGAAGCCCTGCCACGCGCCACTGTGCCCGATGCGCCGCAGCCCGCGTTGCTGCGTGAGCCGCCACCCAAAGCCGTAGGGGTAAGTGCCGCCGTTGTTGAGACGAACGGGCGTCCAGCTCGCTTCGAGTCCGGTCCGACTCGGGATGCGCCCATGGTTCAGGGCGATGGCCCACTGCGCGAGGTCCCGGGTGGTGAAATAGAGCGCCCCGTCCGCCGTGGTGTTGAGCGATGGGGAGACCCACTCCTGATTCTTGAGCGTGTCGTTGACGAGGCGATACCCCGCCGCCCGATTCGGGACGATGTCCGCTTCGGAGATGATGCGCGTCGTGCGCATACCCGCTGGGCGAAAGACATGGTCGCGCAGGAAGTCGCCGTAGAACACGCCCGTGACGCGGTGGATGATGACGCCCAGCAGAACGTAGCCCGTGTTGCTGTAATTCCAACGGTCACCCGGCGCGAACTCGAGGGCCTGTCGCGCGGCGAGTCGCATCATGTCGTCTTCCGTGTAGTCGCGTCGCACGTCCAGCGTGCTGTCGGTGTAATCGCCGATGCCCGACGTGTGCGTGAGTAGGTGCCGGATCGTGATCCGCCGCCATGCCTCAGGTCCCTCCGGGAGGTACGGCGTGATCGTGTCGTCGAGGGACAGGTGCCCCTGCTCGGCCAGCATCACGACCGCCGCCGCCGTGAACTGCTTCCCCACGGAGCCGGACTGGTACACAGTGCTATCGCTCGCCGGGACATGCAGCTCGACGTTCGCGTAGCCATAGCCCCGCGCGAGTACGACGCTGTCGCCCCGCAGAACCGCCACGGACGCCCCGGGGATGTGATAGCGCTCGAGCTCCGTCTCGACGTAGTGATCGATCGAGTCGAGAACGGCTCGGGTCTGCGCGCCGGCCGAGACGGTCGCCGCCAGCTCGACGAGCACGGCGACCGCCAACTGGAGGATGAGAGTGGGAGTCTTGGACGTGCGGCCCAGTCCTACTTGGGCCAGAGCCACGCGAGCGCGGCGCCCGTCAGCAGGGCATAGATCAGCCCGTCCACCGTGGCCTTGATCGTGGTGGTCCAGGATCGGTGGTACCAGATGGAGAACTGCCACAGCGCCAGCGAGTACCCGACGAACGCGGTCGTGCCGGCGAACCGCAGCACAGAGCGGAACGGTGCACCAGCGGGGAGCGCTCGTCCCGCGATGTACGCGGCGAAGATTCCCACGACCACGGCATACACGAACCACATCGCCAGGGGCTTCGCCGGCGACATGGAACCCCCCGGCATCACGGTGAACACCATGACCGGCCCGCGCTTGAATTTCTCGATGAACGCCGGCGACTTCATGTCCTCACGAGTCTCGGGCCGGGGCATCATATAGTCGCCGGGGGGAATGCCCAGCGCGCGAATGGCGTCCATCGCTCGATCTTCATTGGGCACTCTCGGATAGTCGCTCTTGTGCCAGGGGGTGACCATGTGCAGGATCGAACTCGAGACAAAGACCAGCACCGCCCCCAGGAGAATAGGCAGGAGCAGCTGGGACAGTGGTACCATCATGGCCTCCGGTGTTGGGGTCCTACCACACCAGCATGATGTAGCCCGCGCCGACGGTATTGGTGGGTCCCGCCGCCACGGTGTAGTAGGCGGAAGGACCTGACACGATGCACTCTCTGGACCCCGGGTTCTCGGACGTGCAGGGAGCCTCCGTACCATACGTCGCGTCTGTGTAGACGTGAAGCACCGCAGTCGCGGTCAACCCGACGATACTCGCCGTATGATTGCCGGCGGCAAGCCCGTCGGTGTGGTACTGACTGGTACTCGCTGTTTGCACCCAGCCAATGGTGGGTGTCGCGGCGGGCACGCTGCCCGACGTGCCCACGATGGGAGTGACCACGACCGGTGCGGGTGTGGCCATGATGACGAAGCTGCCGCTCGGGGCCGCGACGTTGAATCCATCCACCGCGAAATACAGCACCGAGTCCGGCGCCTGGACCGTGAAGTCCTTGGGTGAGACATGCGCAAAGGACGTGTCCACCACTCCGCCGCCGGCCGCGACGTTGAGACCCGCCGCACTATCCGAAAGCCCGGTGATGCTCACGGTGTACGAAACCCCCTGCGACACGGCGACGGCATACAGGTTGGCGGCGCCGGCCGCGACGGCGTCGGCCACCGGGACCGAGAGTGTGCGACGGGTGGCCGAGGTCACCGGCTGCACCTCGACCGTGTACATCGCAGTGGACGCGGTCACATACGTTCCATCGACACCGAGGTAGAGAACACCAGACGCCGCGACGAACGTGCAGTCTTCGGGTGTCGTGTTGAAGAGAATCGTGCGGTCGATGAGACACGTCACGGTGGAGCGGAACGAGCTGTCTCTACCGAACACGTACAGATCGACATCGTCCGTGAGCCCGGTGATGCTGGCGCGATACAGCACACCAGGCGACACGCCCAGGGCATACACCCTCGCGCTGCCGCGGGCCACGGTATCCATCGTGGGCACGCCGACGGTCAGCTGCTTGAGCGTGATACGGGGGCGGGTGACGTCTATGCTGTTACACGATAGCGCCACGGCGGCCAGCACTATGGTGGCGGCGATCGCGTAAGGGTGTCGTGGACGCGCAGTCATGCCCAGCTCCGTCGGCAAGTCCTGCGACAATCTAACCCGGCGCCGAAGGGCAAGTGTCGCAGAGATGAATGTGGTCACTTCGCTGGCAGCGATCCGGCGAACTGGGTGGCCACCCCGATCCATTTGGCCAGGGCGGTATCGGTCACCAATCCCTTCGGTTTCACGAGGATCCACCCCCTCATAGGACGGCCGGTGAGGTCGAAGAGATGCGTGTGAGGAGCCTTCAGCGCCCTCTCCGTCTCGTTTTGCGCGAGACGGACGATCATCTCATCACGGTGCACCCCGCAGCACATGTTGCCGTTCAACAGGAAACCTATCCCGCCGAACATCTGCTTTTCCGTCAGGCCTTTGCGTTTGCCGAGGTGCTTACGGATTCGTCCCGCCAGCTTTTCGTCGAACGCCATGCGATGCTCTCAGGTGAGGGGCGCCAGCGCGCACGAGGGAGCGTGCCGCCCTGCCGCCCTTGCCGCCGCGTTGTCAGTTGACCTTTCCCTGAAGCCTCCGGAGCCCTCCGAGCGCGGGTGTATACCCAGGCAGCTTCTCGAGCGCCCGGCCGTACTCCGCCACCGCATCGAGCACGCGACCCTTCTTCTCGTGGATCCGCGCGAGATTCACGTGGGGGAAATGCGGCGCCTCGTAGCGCGTTGCGTTCATCGCCTGCCGGAGCCAAGGAATCGCCTCCTCGTCGCGGCCGAGGGCCATCAGGTAGCAGCCAATGTCGTTGTACGGATTGCCGAACGTCGGATCCGTCACGATCGCGCGCTTGCACTCTGCGATGGCCGCGTCGTAGCGCCGCTCGAACGAATACACCCACCCGAGGAACGTGTACGCCTCCGCCGTCGGCTGCTCGGCGAGCGAGGCCTGATACAATTGCATGGCGCCCGCGAGATCGCCCGCCAACTGGCACTGGTACGCGCGCTCGAATAGCTTTAGCGCCCGAGCTCGATCACCCACACGCCAAGCTTATTCTCATCTCGCCGCCCTCGCCATCACGCCCCACACCGACGGGGCTCCCCCTGCTCCTGGTGATCGCCGCGATGGCGCTCGGCTGGAACCTGAACGGCTATCGCCTGCTCGATCCCGACGAAGGCCGCAACGCCGAAGTCGCCCGCGAGATGGCGCTCACGAACGATTACGTCGTTCCCCACCTCGACGGGCTGCCCTACCTCGACAAGCCCATCGCCTACTTCGCCGCCGCCGCCGCCGTCATGGAAGTAACCGGGCCCACGGAAGCCGCTGCCCGGCTGCCGGCGTACCTGGCGACGCTGGCGACCATCGCGCTGCTCGTGGCGTTCGCGCGCCGCCGGTGGGGTGACCAGGCCGGCTGGATCGCCGGACTCGCTTATGCCACGATGGTCCTGCCGCTGGCGTACGCCCGGACAGCCATCTTCGACAGCACCCTGACCCTGTGTACGACGGGTGCAATACTGTGGTTCTGGGACGAGCGACCCGTAGCCGCGTGGGCCGCCCTCGCGATCGGCACGCTCACCAAAGGTCCGATCGCGCTCGCCCTCCCATTGCTCGCCCTCGTCGTCCACGCGCTGCTGACCGGGATACCCCCGCGTCGCTTGTTCCCGTGGCGCGGGCTCGCGGCGTTCGCCGCGATCGTCCTGCCGTGGTTCCTCGTGGTGGCCGACAGGCACCCGGATTTTCCGCACTACGTATTCGTACGCGAGACCATCGAGCGGATGACGACCCGGACCTTTCATCGGACGGCGCCGTTCTGGTATTACCTGCCGATCTTGCCGCTCGCGGCCTTCCCCTGGGTCGTCCCTGCGCTCGCGCGCGTGAAACATTGGCGCGCGGGATGGGATTCCCGACGCGACCCGCCCGCGAGAGACGCGCTGTTGCTCGCGTGCTGGGTGCTCGTGCCGCTGCTCTTTCTCTCGCTCAACCAGTCGAAGTTGCCGCAGTACGTCTTGCCGCTCATCCCCGCGTTCGCGCTCGCGGCGAGTCGCAACTTCGCGTTCGACGGTAGCGCCACCGCCGCTCGCGCGTACGTGCCGATCGCCGTCCTCCTGGGCGTCGCCCTCGTGGCGCTCACATGGTGGCTGCCGGCGCCGATCAGCCTGACGTCGGCCGAGAAGGCCGCCATCCCACCCACCGCCGTGGCCCTGGGGATCGTCGCGCTCTGCTCCGCGGCTCTCGTCGGGCTCGGCGCGCTCGCGCGACGGCCTCGGACCATCCTGTTCGGGTACGCGGTCGTCGTGATGGCGATCCCCTTCCTCTCCGGCAGGCTGCTCGTCGCAGTCGGCGATGACCGCTCGTCCGGAGCCGTAGCGAGCGCCACCGCCACCGCGTTACACCAGAGCGGCGACTCCGGCGCAATCCTCGGTGTGCTCGCGTACCCCCCGTCCCTTCCTTTTTACCTGCGACGCATCATACCGGTCGCCACCGCGACGGGGGGCGAGCTCACGAGCAACTACATCGCAGACAACGTAGAGCGCTTCCGCACCTTGCCGGGCTCATCGCTCCTCCCGGCCGACTACTGGCGTGAAGCACTCGCCCGCTGCGCCGCCCCGACGGTCTTCGTGACGAGCGCCGGCAATCGCGACTCACGCGCCGCCCTCGGCAGCGCCCTCCCCCTGTTGATGGCGGACGATCACTACGCGGCGTACGGCCCGTGCCGTCCTCGGTCTTTGGCACAACCTCCCCAACCTCCCCAACCTCCCCGGGGTGGTGGGAGGGTGCGGTAATGTGTGGCATCTTCGGGGCCGTCTCGCTCACCGGCGATCCCCTCAGACACCCGGACTGCATCGCCGCCATGGCCGCCGCCCTCGCGCACCGTGGCCCTGACGGCGAGCGCATCGTGGGCCACGAGCGCGCCCGCATCGGCGCTCGTCGGCTCGCGATCATGGACCTCACCACCGGCGATCAGCCGTTTCAAAATCCCGACGGGTCCATCTGGATGGTGTGCAACGGCGAGATCTACAACGCGCGGGAGCTGCGCCAGGAGGGGGTCCGCGCCGGGTACCCGTTCCGGTCCACGGGCGATATCGAGACCATCGTCCCGCTGTATGAGCGCCTCGGGCCCGACGCCGTCGGGCGGCTCAACGGTATGTTCGGCCTCGCCATTTGGGACGACCGTCGCCAGCGCCTGATCCTCGCGCGCGACCGCGCGGGCGAGAAGCCGCTCTTTTGGGTCCAGGTGGCGGGCGAGCTCCGGTTCGCCTCGGAGGTGCAGGCGCTGCTCGCGTACCCCGACCAGCGGCGCCGCCTCGATCCCAAAGCGGCGACGCTCTATGCCGCCCTCGGGTACGTCCCCGCTCCGCTGACGATGCTCGAAGGCATCGCGAAGATCGAGCCCGCGCACGTGTTGGTCGCGGACCAAACCGGCGTCTCGGTGCACCACTACTGGAACCCCGCGCTCGTCGCGGGCCGGAAGTCCCGGCTGGACTCAGCGGCCGCCTTGCGGCGCGTGCTGCTCGAGGCGGTGGAGCGCGAGCTCATGTCCGACGTGCCAGTCGGCGTGTTCACGAGCGGCGGCCTCGACTCATCGTTGCTCGCCGCCGCGGCGTCACGCGTCATGGCGGGGGAGAAGATCCACACCTACTCCGTGAAGTTTCAGGAACGGGGCTACGACGAGAGCGCCTACGCCGAAGCCGTGACGCACGACATCCGCACCATTCACCACGTGGTCACCGCGGACGACCGGGCGCTCGCACGAGCCTTCGACGTCGTGACCACGTCGCTCGCGGAGCCCGTGGGCGACCCGGCGATCCTGCCGACGTACCTGCTGGCCGAGGCAGCCCGCGAGCACGTGAAGGTCGTGTTGTCTGGAGAGGGTGCGGACGAGCTATTCGGCGGCTACCCGACGTACCTGGGACACACGGCGGCGCTCGCGTATCTTCGCCTGCCCCGCGCCGTACGCCGGGCGCTGCGCTGGACGGTCGAGCGATGGCCGTCCTCGACCGGGAAAGTCACGATCGAGTTTCTCCTCAAGCAATTCGTCGCCGCCGCGGAGCTGCCGTGGCTCGAGCGACACCTCTCCTGGTTCGGCGCCCTGGGTCCGGGCGGCTCCGTGGCCGACGTCGCCTGCCGGCTGACCCCGTTCCCCCGGACCGATCCCTTGAACCGGGTTCTCTGGCTCGATTTTCTGACGTACCTGCCGGACAATCTGCTCGTCAAGGTCGATCGCGGGACGATGCTCGCCTCCATCGAGGCTCGCGCGCCCTACCTCGACCGCGAAGTGATGGAGCTGGTCCTACCGGCGCCGTCGGCGCTCAAGGTGCACGGTTTCACCACCAAGGCGATATTAAAGGAAGCGGCCTCGGGCCTCGTGCCGGGCAACGTAATCCGTCGCAGAAAGCGGGGTCTCTCAGTGCCCGTCGCGCGGTGGCTCAACGCTGGGCTCGCCCAGCTCGCCGACGGCTACTTGACGGCGCCCCGGGTGTTCAGGGACGCACCCACGGCGAGGTTGCTCGTGGAGCACCGCAGTGGCCGGCGCAACAATGCTCGCAAGCTGTGGCCCCTGCTGATGGCCGAGCTGTGGGCGGAACGGTGGAGCGTCGACACGGAGCCCAAAGACTGATGACCCGCGACGAAGCCCTGCAGTTGATGCACGAGCACACGCAGTCCCCCTCGCTGCGGCAGCACATGCTCGCCGTCGAGGCGGCGATGCGCGCGTACGCGAGCAAGTCCGGCGAGGACGCGGAAGCCTGGGGTCTCGCGGGCCTGCTGCACGACTTCGATTACGAGAAATACCCGAACCACGAGCACTCGCCCACCGACGGCCACCCGGCGTGGGGCGCGCGGCTGCTGCGCGAGCACGGGGTCGCCGAGCCGGTCTGTCGCGCGATCCTCGGACACGGGACGTACACGGGCGTGCCGCGCGACACGCCGATGGCCCGGACGCTGTTCGCCGTGGACGAGCTGTGCGGGTTTCT
The DNA here is from genome assembly GCA_035577025.1 of Gemmatimonadales bacterium. Lineage (GTDB taxonomy): Bacteria > Gemmatimonadota > Gemmatimonadetes > Gemmatimonadales > GWC2-71-9 > AG41. The sequence continues at coordinate 38,466 of DATLVU010000079.1, read as the reverse complement.
GGTGGCGTGCGCGTTGGTGCGCCCGTCCCGGAGCTTCGCGGATCTGGAGGTGAAATCGGTGAAGAAGAAGCTCAAGGACAAGGCGTTCGCGAAGGGCGTCAATCGCGCCGAAGTCGATCAGGGGGCGACGGAGCTGGGCGTGCCGCTGGACGAGCACATCGCGTTCGTGATCCAGGCATTGCGCCCGGTTGAAGGCACGTTTGGCCTGGGCGCCCACGTGTCTCCCGCGCCCGCCGGGCCGCTGGGGTGAGCGTCTCGGCCGCCGCCTCGCGCCCTGCATCGCCGCCCGACGCGCGCGACCCGCTCGCTCTCGCGATCGACCGTGCTGCGGGCGCCCGGCCGATCGACGGCAACCGGCTCCAGCATCTCCCGGATAGCCCCAATGCGCTCGAAGCGATGCTCGCACTGGTCGCCCGCGCGGAGCGGTGGGTGCACTTCGAGAACTACATCATCCGCGATGACCGCACCGGGCGCCGCTTCGCCGAAGCCCTCGCGGACCGCGCCCAGGCCGGGGTGCGCGTCCGGGTGTTGTACGACGCGTTCGGCTCCTTCGGAACCTCTCGTCGCTACTGGCGGCGTCTCAGGGCGGCGGGCGCGGAAGTGCGCGCCTTCCACCCGCTCCTCTCGCGGCACCCGCTCGACACGATTTCCCGTGATCACCGCAAGCTGGTGGTGACGGACGGAGCCCGTGCGATCACGGGCGGACTTTGCATCGGCGATGAGTGGGCGGGGGACTCGGCGCGTGGGCGCCGGCCGTGGCGCGATACGATGGTCGCCGTGTCTGGCCCCGCCGCCGCGGTCCTCGACGGCGCCTTTGCCCGCATCTGGGGACGCGCCGGCGGACCGCTCCCGCCGGACGAATTGGAATCCGACCCCGCCGAATGCGGGTCCTCGACGGTGCGCGTCGTGGCCGGGGCCCCGGGCCGGGCGCGCGTGTACCGTGCGGTGCAGCTCTTGGCCGCGAGCGCGAGGGACCGCCTGTGGATCACCGACGCGTACCTCGTCGCGCCGCCGCCCCTGTACGCCAGCCTGCTCGACGCCGCGAGAGCCGGCGTGGACGTACGCCTGCTCCTCCCCGGCACGAGCGACCTTCCCGTATTGCGGGATTCCACTCGAATCGGCTACCGGGAGCTGTTGCGCGCGGGTGCCCGCATCTTCGAGTGGCAAGGGCCCATGCTACACGCCAAGACGCTGTTGGTCGATCACCGCTGGGCCCGCGTGGGTTCGAGCAATCTCAACGTGTCGAGCTTACTCGGGAACTACGAGTTGGATCTCTTCGCCGAGTGCAACGAACTCACCGCCGCGCTCGCGCAGCAATTCCTGCGAGATCTCGCTTCCAGTCGGGAGATCGCGCTCCAGCCCGGTCGCCGTTTCCTTCCGGCCCGGCTCGTTGGAGCGCCCGCCACGGCCCCGTCGCTCGTTCCCGAACAGCCTCACAAGCGTTCAGGGTACGAGCTCGGGGCGGTGGCCGTCGTCACATTGCGCCGCGTGGCAGGTGGGTTGCGCCGCACAATTGCTGCCTCCGCGGGTCTCACGTTTCTGACGCTGGGCGGCCTGCTACTCGTGTTTCCGCACGTGATGAGCATCGTCTTGGCTACCGCGGCGTTCGCGATTGCCTTGGGCCTCGGGCTGTACGCCTTCGAGCGGCGCCGTGCGCGGGATGAGGCGGACGATGCCTGATCCCCAACCCCCGCAGCAGGCCGCGCGTATAGCTGAGCAGGACGAGGCGGACCTGGTCGCACGCGCCGCAGCGGGGGACCGGGAGGCCTTTGGTGCGTTGGTCGAGCGCTATGCTGGGGTCGCGCGACGCGTTGCGCGGGCCGTGCTCGGAAACCCGGAGGATGCGGACGACGCGGCGCAGGACGCCATGCTCTCGGCGCTCCTCAAGCTCGACCAGTACGATCGGCGGCGGCCCTTCGGCCCGTGGCTGTTGCGCATCGTGGCCAATGCCGCCACCGATCGGCGGCGCCGTCGCACCGTGAGACGCGCGGAGCCGCTCGACCCGGGGTTCGTGGCCGGGGGACCGCGCCCCGATACCACCGCAGAGCGGCGCGCCCTGGCCGAACGGCTGCGAGAGGCGCTCGCCGAGCTGCCGGAGCGACGGCGTATGGCCGTCGTGCTGTTCGATGTGGAGGGCTACTCGCACGGGGAGATCGCCGAGATCCTCGGGATTCCCGAGGGCACCGTGCGCTCAGAAGTATTTCACGCGCGGCGACGGTTGCGCGCGTTGCTCGTGGATTGGAAGGAGGATGAATGAAAGACCTGATGCCGTTCGATCACCGCCCTGATCCGGCGCTTGGAGATGCACTGCGCCGGGCGCTCGACCCGGGCGACGGTACCGAGGGAACCGCCGCGTTTGTCGCACGGGTGTTGGCCCGGGCGGCGGACGTGCCTGCGCCATCGTGGGACCTCGTGCTCGCGCGTTGGGCGCGCGGGGGCGTGGCTGCCGCCGTTCTCGTCGCCGTCGCGGCCGGCTATCTGGTCGGCCGTGCGGGCGCCGTGGCACCGGCCGCGCGCCCTACGATGACGGACGTGCTGCTGGCGCCGCCCGCCCATCCACGCGAGGTCGAGATCGTTCTCGCCTCGGTGATCGACAACCAGTAGTAAGGAGAGGGCCGTCATGTTGAATCGCTCCAAGACCTGGGCCGTGGTGCTGCTCGCGGCGACGTTCGCGGCCGGCGCCGCCGTCGGCGCCGGCGGCCGAGCGCTGTGGGTCCGCTACGCGTCCGCCGCTGCGCCCGAGCGACCCCGCGGCATCGATCGGATGATGAGCGAGCTCGATGACGAGCTCAAGCTCACGCCGGTACAGCACGACTCCGTGCGCGCCATCGTACAGCGCCACTGGACAAAGATGAGCGCGGTGTGGGAAACGGTGCGCCCGCGGTTCGATTCGATGCGCGCTGTGATGGACTCCGAGGTGTCGCGCCACCTGTCGCCGGAACAGCAGGTGAAGTACCACGACCACGTCACCAGGTACCGGCATCAGCGGGATCCGCAGCCGGCGGACTCGGGGGGACAGAAGAAGTGAGACGCGTTTGGCGGGCGGCTCTGATAGGCATCGTGTTGGTGCCGGGCCTCGCCGCGCAGCAGGCGCCCACACAGACGGCGACGCTCGAAGTCTCGCTCGCCGAAGCGGTCCGACGCGCACTCGTCGTTCAACCGGCGGTGGTCCAGGCACTCGGCACGCAGCGTACCGCAGGCGCAGGGGTGCGCTCTGCGGTCGGGGCGTTTCTACCGACCATCACGGCGTCGGGGTCGTCGAACAACGGGTCCGCCAGCCGCTTCAATTCCGCCACCGGGTCGGTGCAGCCGGTCAGCAGCACGACGTCGTACACGGGGTCGCTGGCGCTGAACCTCGATCTGTTCGATGGGTTTCGACGGTTTGCCAACCGCAGCGCTGCCGCTGCGACGCAAGACGCCGCGGACGCCGGCTTCGTGAACCAGCGATATCAGGTGACCGCCACGACGGCGCAGGTGTTTTACACGGCGCTCGCCAATGAAGAGCTCGTGCGCGTCGCCCAGGCTCAGTTCCAGCGCGCGAGAGAAGAGCTCCAGATTTCCGTCAACAAGTTTCAGGCCGGCGCTGCCACGCGATCCGATACGCTCACCTCAACGGTAGATCTCGGGAACGCCCAGCTCACGCTGCTCCAAGCGCAGGCGAACCTCGCGACGGCGCAGGCGAGCCTTGGCCGTCAGGTCGGCGTGGATCAACCGGTGCGCGCGAAGGCCGACAGCGCGTTCCCGCCCCTTCCGGATACGGCGATGCTCCGCGTCGAGGTGGTCAGTTCGTCTCCGCAGGTCCGCCAGGCGGATGCACAGGCACGGGCCACGCACGCGCTGGTGAGCGCGGCCCGCTCGGAATACTGGCCGACCCTGTCCGCGTCCTATTCCAACGGCTACACCGGTGTAGACGCACCCTGGTCGAGCACGTCGGGCTACGCGAACAACTGGACGCTGCGCTTCTCCCTGAGCTGGACGCTGTTCAATGGCTTCACGCGGGAGGCGGACCAGGTGTCCGCTTCGGTGCAACGCGACGTCGCAGACGCCACGGCCGCCGATGAGCGTCGCCAAGCCAATGCACAATACACACAACAGCTCGCCACGCTGTTCACCGCCCACGCCCAAGTCGGGATCGCCGCCGCCAACGTCGCCGCCGCCGCGGAGGCGCTCCGCGTCACGCAGGAGCGGTACCGCCTCGGAGCCGGCACGCTCCTGGACCTGCTCACCGCCGAAGCAAACCTGACCCAGGCTGACGTGAACCAGGTCCAGGTGCGCTACAACTACCTGATCGCCCGCGCGCAGCTCGAGGCGTTGGTGGGGCACTCGCTATGACGACGGCCGAGCTGATGACGTTCCGCACCGGCGACACGCCGTTGCCCGACATCGTGATTCTCACGCACAAGCTCGCCCGCGATTACGACATGGGCGGCGAGGTGGTGCGCGCGCTTCGCGGCGTGAACATCCAGATCAAGAAGAACGAGTTCGTGGCAGTCATGGGGCCATCCGGCTCCGGCAAGTCCACGCTGATGAATCTCATCGGCTGCCTGGACACGCCGACGGCGGGCGAGTACTGGCTCAACAGCCAGAAGGTGAGCGATTTGTCCGACGACGAGCTCGCGCGCATTCGCAACAAAGAAATCGGGTTCGTGTTCCAGACGTTCAACCTGCTGCCGCGCGCCAGCGCGCTCCATAACGTCGAGCTGCCGCTGATCTACGCCGGGCTCGGGGCCCCCGAGCGCCGTCAGAAAGCGATGCGGTCGCTCGAGCATGTGGGCCTCGCCGACCGCATGGAGCACAAGCCCAACGAGCTGTCGGGCGGCCAGCGACAGCGCGTCGCGATCGCCCGAGCGCTCGTGAACGACCCCTCCATCCTCCTCGCCGACGAGCCGACCGGAAACCTCGACTCGGCCACGGGGGAGGAGATCATGCGCCTGTTCGAGGAGCTGCACGCCACCGGACAGACGATCGTGCTGGTCACCCACGAAGCCGATATCGCGGCGCACGCCTTCCGCCAGATCCACTTGCGCGACGGCCTCGTCGAGCGCGACGAGAGCATCGCACGCCGGCCCCCCCCGGCCGCTTCCCCGGCCCGCGCATGACGCGCTCCGCCCGCGCGGCCGCCACCCTGTTGGCCGCCACCGCGTGTCAGACAGCCCAGACCGCCCCGCTCTACGAGGCGATCCCGGTCGAGCACCGGGACATCGTCGTCACCGCGACCGCGACGGGCGTGATCAAGCCGATCCTCACGTTCAGCGTGAAGTCCAAGGCGTACGGCGAGATCATCGACATGCGGGTCCAGACGGGCGACGAAGTGAAGAAGGGCCAGCTCCTGGTGCGCATCGACCCACGCATTCCGCGGCAGAACCTGGCACAGGCGCAAGCCGCGCTCGACAAGGCGCAGGCGCAGCTCCAAAACGCATCGGCCCAGTTCAAGCGCAGCGAGGACCTATACAAGTCGCAGTCGATCGCGGAAACCGAATACGACGCCGCCAAATTGGCCCAGGCGACCGCCGCGTCCGCCGTCGTCACCGCCGAGGCGAGCCTGCAGACCGCCAAGGACGCGATGGAAGACACGCACGTCGGCGCGCCGATCACCGGGTCCATCCTCGAGCTGGACGCCGTGCTGGGCACCGTGATCTCGAGTCCCACCCTCGGCGGCGGCACCGTCATCCTCAAGATGGCGAGCCTGGACACGGTCCAGGACTCAGCCATGGTCGCGGAAACGGACATCGGGAGGGTCCAGCCCGGCCTCCCCGTAACGATCAGCGTCGATGCGTTCCCCAACCGCACGTTCGACGGTACCGTGCTGAAGATCGGGCCGCAGGCCGCGGTGGTGCAGAACATCACCACGTTCCCTGTCTTCGTGAACATCCCGAACCCCGGCCATCTGCTCAAGCCGGGGATGAACACCGACGCGCGAATTCACACGGGACGGCGAGACAGCGTGCTGGCGGTGCCCAATGCCGCGCTGCGCACGCCTCGTGATGTGTCCTCGGGCGCGGCCGTGCTCGGCCTCGACGAACAGTTGCTGAACCAGCAGATCGCCACGGCCCCAGCTCTGAGCAGGGGACCAGGGGGACCAGAGGGACCGGGGAAGTCCAGTGCCGACACGACGGCGGGGCGCTCCCAAGCGGGCGGGGCGGGAACGCTCACGCTTTCAAATGGCCGGGTCGTCACTCTCCCCCCGGGAGTCAGCGCCGAGCAGGCACAGGCCGCGATGAGCAAGATGCGGAGCGGGGGCGAGCCGACGGCCGCGGAGCGCGCCCTGCTCGCGCAGCTGTTTCGGGGGCAGCGCTCGGGCGCAGGAGGCAACGGGGCGCGGGGCTCACGCGGCCAGACCAACAGTTACATCGTTTTCGTCCGCCGCGCCGGGAAGTTCGTCGCCGTCCCGATCAGGACGGGACTGTCCGATCAGGACTACATCGAAGTCACCGCCGGTCTCAGCGACAAGGACACGGTCCTCGTCCTGCCGAGCGCTTCGCTCGTGCAGTCGCAGCAACAGTTCAAGCAGCGCTTCCAGAACGTGACCGGAGGAGGTCTCCCGGGCCTGCGGCAGCAGCCGACGCAACCGAGCGGGGCGCGATGATCACCCGCCCGTTTCTCGTCGTGCTGCTCGTCGCGGCCGCGTCGTGCCACCACGCCGAGTCCGCGCCGCCCTACGACAAAGTCCCCGTCTCACGCCGCGACATCGTGGTGTCGGCGACCGCGTCGGGCGTGATCCAGCCGATCCTTACGCTCAGCGTCAAGTCCAAGGCATCGGGCGAGATCATCGACATGCCGGTGCAGACCGGCGACGAGGTCAAGAAGGGCCAGCTCCTCGCGAAGGTCGACCCGCGGATCCCGCAGAACAACCTGACGCAGGCCCAGGCCAACCTGGCCGTGGCGAAGGCGCAGCTCGACAACGCGACGGCCCAGCTCAAGCGGAGCCAGGCCTTGTTTCAGACGCAGTCGATCACGCAGGCCGGGTACGATTCGTCGCAGCTCGCCTCCGCGACGGCGCAGGCCGCGGTGGTCACCGCCCAGGCGAACCTCCAGACGATGAAGGACGCCATGGAGGACACGCACCTCGGCGCGCCGATCACCGGAACGGTGCTCGAGCTCGACGCGGTCCTCGGCACCGTGATCTCGAGTCCCACGAACGACGTCGGCGGCGGCACCGTCATTCTCAAGATGGCGAACCTCGATACGGTGCAGGTATCGGCCCTGGTGGACGAGACCGACGTCGGGAAGGTGCAGTCCGGCATGCCGGTGACCATCACCGTGGATGCATTCCCCAACCGCACGTTCGACGGCAGCGTCCTGAAGATCGAGCCGCAGGCCACGGTGACGCAGAACGTCACGATGTTTCCCGTCGAGGTGAACATCCCGAACGCGGGCCACGTCTTGAAGCCCGGCATGAACACGGAGGTGGAGATTCACATCGGGCAACGGCAGGGCGCGCTCGCGGTGCCAAACGCCGCGCTCCGGACGCCGCGCGACCTCGCATCAGCGGCGGGTGTGCTCGGCCTCGACGTGAAGACCGTGCAACAGCAGATCGCCTCCGCGGGAGGCGAGCCGACGCCGCGTACCGGCGCCGACACGCCGCTCACGGACGGCGGCAAGCTCCACGCGGCTGAGCCCAAACCGACCGGCGCGACGTTCACCACCCCAAGCGGGAGGGTGATCACCCTGCCCTCCGGCGTCACGCCGGAGCAGGTCAAGGCCGCGTTCGCCAAGCGGATGACCGGCCAGGAGCTCACACCGGCGGAGCAAGCGCTGCTCGCCCAAATCCGAGCCCAATTCCAGGGCTCGCCGGGCGGCGGCTCATCCGGCGCGAGCGGCGCGTCGACGGGACGCTACATCGTGTTCGCCGTGCGCGGTGGGAAGATTACCGCGGTGACGATCCGAACCGGGCTCACCGACCAAGACTACATCGAGGTGACGGCCGGGCTCACGGACAAGGACACCGTGCTCGTCCTGTCGGGCACGGGCGGGATCTGACGTGCTGCTCGGCGAAATAATCCGGGTCGCGCTCGAGGCGCTGCGGGCCAACAAGCTCCGGTCGCTGCTCACCATGCTGGGCATCATCATCGGGGTGGGCGCCGTCATCACGATGATCGCGCTCGGCTCCGGCGCGCAGAAGGCGGTGCAGGACCGCATTCAGGCCCTTGGCCCCACGCTGCTCAGCATCTACCCCGGTCAGAGCTTCATGCGCGGCGTCGCCAGCGGCAACCGGGTGAGTCTCACCATGGACGACGACACGGCGCTCGCAAACAACGCGAAATATCTGAGCGCCGTCGTCCCGGAGCTCTCGAGCAACCTCCAGGTGCAGAAGGCGGACCAGAACATCAACGTCACGGTGATGGGCACGACGCCGAATTATCAGACGGTGCACAACTACACGATGACCGCCGGCCGCATGTTCACCGCCGGCGACGACGCCGCGCGCCGTCGTGTGGCGGTCCTGGGATCGGCCGTCCCGCAAATGCTCAACTCGAACCGGAACGCGATGATCGGCCAGGAGATCACGATCCGCAGCATCTCCTTCGAGATCATCGGCGTCCTCTCGGAAAAGGGCTCCCAGGGCTCGTTCTTCAATCCCGACGAGCAGATCCTGATCCCCCTGCAGACGGCGCGCTACCGCGTGATGGGCACGGATCGGCTGCGCGACATCACCGTGCAGGCGCGCGACCTGGAATCGATGAACCTCGCCATGATCGAGATCGAGCGCGTGATGCGCCGCCAGCACAAGATCCGGCCCGGCCAGGATAACGACTTCCAGATCCGCAACCAGACCGACATCCTGGCGACGCTCCAGCAGACCACCGACACGTTCAAGTACCTGCTCGCGGGAATCGCGGCCGTGAGCCTGCTCGTGGGCGGCATCGGGATCATGAACATCATGCTCGTATCGGTCACGGAGCGCACCCGCGAGATCGGCGTGCGGAAGGCGCTCGGCGCCACCCGCTTCAACATCTTGTTTCAGTTCCTCGTGGAGGCACTGGTGCTGTGCCTCGTGGGCGGCCTCATCGGCGTGCTGATCGGCTCGTTCGGCGCCGTGGTGCTGTCGCAGCTGGCGCACTGGAATACCCTCATCTCGCCCCTCGCCATCCTCCTCGCGTTCGTCTTCAGTGCCGCGGTAGGACTGTTCTTCGGCATCTGGCCGGCCCGCCGCGCCGCGAGCCTCGACCCGATTCAGGCTCTCAGGTACGAATAGTCGGTAGCAAACAAAAAGGGAGAGGGGAGAAGGGAGAGGTTCCTGACGGTTCGTAGGTCAGTTACGGACCGGAGCGTACCTCTCCCCTCTCCCTACTCCCCTCGGTATCTCTCGTACCGCTCCCCGCTCCCCGCTCCCACCAGTATTTTCATGCAATGCTCGCGCTGCTTCTCGCCCTCCAGGGAGTCGCCGACCCCGGTCCCGTCTACTCCGGCCTCGCCAAGCAGCTCGACGTGCGCATCCCACGGTTCGAGGACGCGGTGAAGATCGACGGCGTCCTGGACGAGCCGGCGTGGAGTCGCGCGGCCGTGCTCACCGGCTTCTCGCTGTACCGCCCCGTGGACGGCCGCCCCGCGGACGACTCGACAGCGGTTCTCGTGTGGTATGGCCCGGACGCGATCTACTTCGGCATCCGCGCATACGAGGCGCACGGGCACGTGGTGCGCGCCACGCTCGCAGACCGCGACAACATCGACGCGGACGATCGCATCGAGATCCTGCTCGATACGTACCTCGACCACCGACGCGCCACGATGTTCGCGGTGAATCCACTCGGCGTGCAGGAAGACGGCGTGTGGAGTGACGGTGTGAACGCGGGCGCAGCCGGTGGGCCCAGCGCGGGCGGCCGGTTCGACGCGACCATCGACCTGAACCCCGACTACGTGTACGAGTCGCGCGGCCACGTGACCGATTGGGGGTACGAGGTCGAGGTCCGGATCCCGTTCAAGAGTTTGCGCTACCAGAGCTCCGATCCACAGGACTGGGGCATCCAGATCGTTCGGGAGACCCAGCACTCAGGGTACGAGGAGACCTGGACACCTGCCGTACGGGCCAACGCCAGCTTCCTTATCCAGTCCGGCCGTCTGGTCGGCCTCACGCAGCTGCACCGTGGGCTGGTCCTCGATCTCACTCCCGAATTCACGACCAAGGTCGACGGTGCGCCTGGATCCACGGGGTACGACTACAAGGGCACACCGGAAGTGGCCGGCACCGTCCGTTGGGGCGTGACCCAAAACCTGAGCCTGACGGGAACGGCCAATCCTGATTTCTCTCAAGTCGAGGCCGACATCGGTCAGGTCACGCTGAACCAGCGGTTCGCGCTCTTCTATCCCGAGAAGCGGCCCTTCTTTCTCGAAGGCCTCGAGCAATTCGACACGCCGAACCAGTTGATCTACATGAGACGCATCGTGCAGCCGGTATTCGGCGCGAAGCTCGCCGGCAAGGTCGGCGGCACGGGGATCGCATACCTGGGCGCCGTCGACAATCAGGATCAGTCGGCCACGGGAGCGAACCCTGTCTACAACATGCTCCGCCTGCGACGGGACCTTGGACCGACCTCGACGGTCGGGCTTGCCTACACCGACCGGATCGATGGTGACGCCTATAACCGCGTGCTCGGCGTGGACGCGCGCGTAGTGTGGCGCAACATCTGGTTTTCGTCGGTCCAGGTCGCGGGGGCGTGGACGCGGGACAACGCCGGCGGCCGCGCCGGGAAGTTGTGGGACATTACCTTCGCCGACCGCACCGGACGTGCGTACGGCAACCATTTCGAGCTCCTCGGCCTCGAGCGCAATTTCCAGGACACGAGCGGATTCGTGAACCGCACCGACATCGTGGCGGTCAGAACCTTCAACCGGTTCACGTGGTACGGCGCTCCGGGCGCCCTCGTGGAGCAATTCACGGGCATCCTGGGATACGCGCCCATCTGGAAATACGAGGATTTCGGCCGGCTGGGGCCCACCCTAGAAGACACGCTTCAGACCATCTGGATCGCGAACGTGCGAGGCGGGTGGCAGGGAGTCGCGAACCTGAGCCTGAATCATTTCGGGTTCGACCCGGCGGACTACACCGGGTACACCGTCGGCGCCACGCCGTTTGCGGTGCCGCATCCGTTGTACCATCTCCCCGACGTCTCGCTCACGATAAACACGCCCAATCGTGCCGTGATCGCGAGCGCGACGATCGGCTATGGTGCCACGCCCATTTTTCCCGAGGCGGCCGAAGGGCGACAGGTGACCCTCGTGACCGTCACCCAATTCAGGCCCACGACGGCGCTGCGCATCGAAGCCCGGTGGGTGCACCAGCGACTTACACGGGCCCAGGACGGCAGCCGCTTCTCGACCGCCAACATCCCGCGCTTCAAGCTCGAGTACCAGTTGTCGCGGGAGATCTTCGTGCGCTACGTGGGACAGTACCTGGCACAGGATCAGGTGGCGCTCCGCGACCCGCGCAGCGGTCAACCGCTGCTCGTGAACGGCAGCAGCGCGACGGCTTCCGTCACGAACGATTTCCGTAACGACGTCCTGTTCTCCTACAAGCCGATTCCGGGAACCGTCTTGTTCGTCGGCTATGGCGCGTCGCTCACCGAGCCCGACGCGTTCCAGTTCCGCAACCTCTCCCGCACCGACGACGGATTCTTCCTCAAACTCAGCTACCTCCTTCGAATGTAGGTGCACCATGGGGGTCCGCTTCCTGTTTTCGCTCGCCGCGCTCACGGCGTTCATCGACCCGCAAGACCATCCGAAGCTGAGATTTCAGAGCGTCACGGCCGGCACCACGCACACCTGCGGAGTGACGGCGACGGTGGCGTACTGCTGGGGCGACAACGGATATGGCCAGCTGGGCACCGGAAACGAGCACCCGAGCGCGGTCCCCGTCGCCGTGGCCGGTGGCGAGACGTTCGCGTCGGTGAGCGCAGGTGACGGCTTCACGTGCGGCGTGACCACGTCGGGCGAGGGCTACTGCTGGGGCAGAAGCGTGTACACGCAATCCCAGGGCGGCAGGCCGCCGCGCATCGACACGCCCGCGCCGGTCTCGGGAAGTCTCCACTTTGTACAGGTGAGCGCCGGCGCGAATCACGCCTGTGGGGTGACGACCGATCGCGCCGTGTATTGCTGGGGGGCCAACGCCTTGGGCCAGCTCGGGAGTGGAGATTCCGTCGCTTCCCCGGCACCGCGCCCCGTGGCCGGTCGAGCGCCATTCGAGTCCGTGAGCGCTGGGTGGGACCACACATGCGCGGTGGCGACCGATGGAGCCGCGTACTGCTGGGGCAACAACCGTTTTGGCCAGCTCGGCGATGGGTCGCAGCGCACGAGTTACGCTCCCCGCCCGGTTGTACAGGTGCACGATTTCTTGTCCGTGAGCGCGGGAGGCCACCATACGTGCGGCGTAACCGCTCGTGGGATCGGCTACTGCTGGGGAGACAACTTTCACAGCCAATTCGGTCGCGTCGCGGAAGGCACGTCACGCTTGGGAAGCTGGGCACCTGTGCCGCTGCAGCTCGGACACCGGCTCGTGGCCGTGTCCGCCGGAGGCCTCCACACGTGTGCCCTGACGTTCGCCAGCATCGATCGCGTCAGCTGCTGGGGAGCGAATGGTGATTACCAGTTGGGCGTGCGGACGTTCGTGAGACCGGACGAGGTCGTGCAGTCGGATGCGGCGTTTCGAGGCATTGAGTTCGTTCAGATCGACGCCGGCGACTACCACACCTGCGGAACCACCGAAGAGGGCGTCATCTACTGCTGGGGTCGGAACGAGGACGGCCAGCTGGGCGATGGGACGCTGCGCGTGCCGGTGCGGCCAGCGCGGGTGACGGAGCCGGACTCCACGGTCGACTGAATCCGCCCCTCTACCCCTTCACCCCAGCGGCCGAGCATCTTGTTTCCATGCCCGGCCCGGCCGATCTGGCCCAACAACTCGCCGACGAGCAGCGCGCCAAGGAGCGGCAGTACGTCCTCGCGAATACGCGGGCGCGCTGGGGGTTCGTCGGCATCGGCGTCCTGCTCCTCGCGATCGTCCGCCTCGCGGGGCTCGTGCCCGTCTCGTGGGTCTTCATCGGCGCTTTCATCGTCGCCTTCGCAGCCATCAACTACGGCATGTCCCGGATGGCCCGGGAGCGCGCGTTTCAGGCTTGGTTCGCGTATCTCAACATCGCGATCGGCGCGGCGATGATCTCGACCGTCGTCTTCGCGCTCGGGCCCACGGGACACCTGCTGTATGCCGCCTACCTCATCGCGCCGCTGCAGGCGGCCCTCTACCTCGGCCAGACCGAGGCCTGGCAAGCGCTGCTCCTGAACGTCACCGGGTTCGGGCTCGTGACGGCTATCAAGGTGAGTCAGGGCTCCCCTGGCTGGGCATGGAGCGCGTTCGCGCAGGAGACGCTCGTGCTCGTGTTTGCGTGCGCGGCCCTGGCTCCGATGCTCACGCGTCTCGTGGACCGCCTGCGATCCGCCCGAGAAACGTTGGCGCAGGTCGAGGCGGGAGACCTGCGGGTGAAGGTGGAGGACGACGAGCTCGACGAGCTGGGGTTCCTCGGCGTGAGCGTCAACCGGACCACCGACGCGATCGCCGGCATCGTGGGGCAGGTGCAGCAGCAGTCCCATGACCTCGCGGCGATGGCCGAGCAGCTGGCTGCTTCCGCGCAGGAGCTGCAGGCCGCGTCTCAGGAGATCTCGGCAACCGCGCAGCAGCTGTCGGACGGCACGGCGCGCCAGCGCCAGCTCATCGGACACGGGCGCGACGACTCCGAAGCCGCCGCGGGCGTGGCCGCCCAGCTGCACACGCGCGCCCAGGAGGCGGAGCGCCAGGTCTCAGGAGTGGCGCAGCAAGCGCAACGCCACGGCGCGGAGATCGCCAAAGCCAGCGACCTGCTCGTCACCCTGGTGCGTCATCTTGACCAAGTGTCGGGGGCCGCGGTCAGGTTCGAGGAAGGCTCGCGCGAGATCGGCAAGCTGGTGGACGCGATCACCCGGATCGCGAGCCAGACGGACCTCCTGGCCCTGAACGCGGCCATTGAGGCCGCGCGCGCCGGGCAGCACGGACTCGGCTTCCGTGTGGTGGCGGACGAAGTGCGAAAGCTCGCCGAGCAAAGCGCCCGCACGGCGGACGAGGTGCGTGCCCGCGTGCGCCAGACCCAGGACCAGATCGGCGAGGTGATCGCGGCCATGGGCGAGGGCCGGCGGACCGCGGAAGGCGTCGGGGTCGTGTCCACGGCCGTGCAGCGGGCCCTCGACGCGATCTTCGGCGACCTGAACGCCACGGTGCGTTTCGCCGGCGCGTTCGCCGGAGAGACCGAGGGCCAGGCGCGGCGCATTCGCGACGTGGTGCAGCGGATGGAGGAGGTGGCGGGAATCGCGGAAGCGGCGGCGCTCGGCGCCGAGCAGGCCTCGGCTGCGACGCAGCAGCAGATCGCATCTCTGGGTGAGCTGACGACGACGTCGCAGCAGTTGTCGGTCGCGGCCGCCAAGCTCAGCGAGACGATTCAGCGCTTCAGCGTGAACGGGAGCTCTTCACCACCCACGTCGTAGCGGGGCGTCACCGCTACCCCGCTCACGCGAGCCGCGCCGCCCGTCGCAGCTCTACCGCGCAGCGGTCCGCTTCCCGCACGATCTCCTCGATCGGCGCCGTGACCAGCTCGTGCCCGAGCACCACGGGCCGGCCGTCGACGAACACGTCGCGCACGTCGCTCGCGCGAGCGGCGTAAACCACGAGCGAGACCGGATCGCCGGTCGCCGGGTGGAGGTGAGGGTCGCGCAGATCGAGCACGACCAGATCCGCGCGCTTGCCAGGGGCAATGGAGCCGATGTCGCGCTCGAGCCCCAGGGCGCGCGCGCCGCCGAGGGTCGCGAACTCGAGCACCTGGCCGGCCGGGAGCGCGTCGGCCCCGAGCCGGGGCTTTTGGATCAACGCGGCCAGGCGCATCTCGGCGAAGACATCGAGCCGGTTGTTGCAGGGCGCGCCGTCGGCGCCGATCGCCACGCGACACCCGGCGGCGACGAGCTCCGGAATCTTCGCCACACCGCTCGCGAGCTTCAGGTTGGATGAGGGGCAGTGCACCACCGTCGTGCCCTGCCGCGCCAGGCGCGCCGTTTCATGGCCGTCGATCCAGACACAGTGCGCGAGGGCCGCGCGCGGGCCGGCGATGCCCACCGAATCGAGGTAGGCGATCTCTTCCATGCCCGTGGTGCGGAGCACCGTCTCGCGCTCGACGATCGTCTCGGCGGCGTGCGTATGCAGCTGGGCGTCGAACCGCTCGGCCAAGTCGCTCGCGGCGCGCAAGAGCGGCCCCGAGCAGCTGGGCACGAAGCGCGGGGCGAAGCAGGCGCGGAGTCGGCCGTCGGCGGCACCGTGCCAGCGCTGGGCGAGCGACTCGGCTTCCGCGAGCGCGCCATCCGTCGACTCCGCGAGCTCGAGTGGCGCGCCCTCCGGGTGCGCGTCCATCAAGCACTTGCCCGCGGTGGCGCGGATGCCCACGCGCTCGAGCGCCTCGAAGGCGCGCCCGGTGTAGCGCACCGTCTCCATATCGAGAATTGCCGTCGTGCCGCCGAGCGCGAGCTCCGCGGCGCCGAGCATGGCGGACCAGTACACCGTCTCTTCGGTGTGGGCCGCCTCGAGCGGCCAGATGCGCCGGACCAGCCAATCTTCGAGCCGCAAATCGTCGGCGAGCCCGCGAAACAGCGTCTGGCAAAGGTGGATGTGCGCCTGGATGAGACCGGGGAGAATCAGGCACCCGCGGCAATCGCGTACCTGGAGGGAGGGACGCTTCTCTTTTCCGTCGTCCGGTCCTTCGGTCGCCTTTCCAATCGCGGCGATCCGCCCATCGCGGACGGTGACATCACCCCGCTCGACCCGCCATGCACCCGGCCCATCGTGCAGCAGGACGTCGCCGCCCGCGAGGATGAGCTCGGGTCGAGCCCCGGCTTGGGCGAGGTTCAGGTCGTGATCCGGGGTTGGGCGCTGGTGCTGTCGTCCGGCAGATCGAAGTAGGCCCGCAGCTCGTCCATGAGGTCCTGGTCCGCATACACGCCGGTGAGGATGCGCTCCGGGCCGCCCGGGTCGATCAGCAGGTAGCCGTACGGATAATCGAGGCCTGACAAGAGGATGGTTCGACGTTTACTGTCGGGCGTGGACACGTACACCGTGTCGGCGTTGGTGGCGAGGAGCTTGATGCCGCTCGCCTCCAGAGCGGGCGCGACCTGCTCCGTGTAGTATTTGAGATCGTCGAAGGTATCCGTCCGGTCGTCGGAGCCAAGCGTGTCGGCGGCGCGAAGCCAGAACAGCACAACGCTGGGCTCCGTGATCACCCGCGGGACGAGCAACGTGCTGTCGACGGCCCCACGCGGAACGAGCCGGGCGAGATCCGTCGAGTCCCCTCGTGGCGTCTTTTTCGCGAACGGGCGGATCTGACACGACGCCAGCGACGCGAGCGCGGCCATCCAGATGACGGGCCTCATGCCAAGAAATATATTCAGCCCATGAGTGACAGCCCCCCGGCGGCACCGCCCATCTCCGCGCGTACGCCCGTACGCCGTCATCACTGGATCGTTCGCCTCACGCATTGGGCCACGGTCGTCGTGCTCGCCGGCATGATCGCGAGCGGCCTGCAGATCTACGAAGCCTACGCCCGGTTCGGGAATCGCGGAGGCCCGTTTCTCCTCAGCCCCTTCAACGGCACGCAGTGGCCGCATTGGAGCCGGCTGGGCGGTTGGCTCGCGGGCGCCCTCAACTGGCATTTCGCGCTCGCCTGGCCGCTCGTCACGTTCGGCTTGCTGTATCTCGCGTATCTCGTGAAGAGCGGTGAATGGCGCTCGCTCCTCTTCTTGCCGCGTGACATACAGGGCGCCGTGCAAATGGTCCGGTACTACTTGCGGCTGCGCCCGGACCATCCGCCCCAGGGAAAGCACAACCCGCTGCAGAAACTCGCGTACACGAGCGTGATCGTGCTCGGCGCGCTCGCCGTCCTCACCGGGTTCGCGATCTACAAGCCGACCCAGCTCGGCTGGCTCACCGCCATGTTCGGCGGGTTTCAGGCGGCGCGGTACTGGCACTTCTGGATCGTCTGGCTGTTCGTTGGATTCACCATCATGCACATCATCCTGGTCTTCGTCGTCGATCCGGCGTCACTCCGCGCGATGATCACCGGCTGGTACCGGGGGCGATTCCCGAGTCATGACTGAGAGACCGACGCCAGGCGTCAATCGGCGCACGTTCGTGCACATAGGACTCGCGGGCGGCGCGGCGGCCGCCCTCGCCGCGTGCGGGTGGGATGGCGGCGGCCTCATTCGTCCCGCGCTGCTCGATTGGAGCAGAGTGAACGACTGGGTAGGGGAGAAGATCTTTTTCTCGCCTACGCGCCTCGCGCGGACGTACGACCCGAGCGAGCGGAGCGCCATGCTGCCGAGCTACTTCATCTCCGATATGACGCCGATGCTGCGGGATCCCGCCGCGTGGCGCCTGCGGGTCGACGGCCTCGTCGCGCAGCCGCTCGATCTCTCGCTCGACGATCTGATGGCGATGCCACGGGTGTCGTACACGGTGAAGCATCATTGCGTCGAGGGATGGTCCGCCATCGCGAGCTGGCACGGCGTGCCCGTCTCGGCGATCGTGGAGCGGTGTCGCCCCCGGCCGGGCGCCCGGTTCATCGACTTCGTGTCCTTCGACGCCGGCTACTCCAACGGCTGGGACCTGGCGAGCGCGATGCATCCCCAGACGATCCTCGCGTTCGGCATGAACGACAACCCGCTGCCACCGGCGCACGGGGCGCCCTTGCGCCTGTACTCGCCCACCAAGCTCGGCTACAAACTGACCAAGTACCTGGTGTCGATGACGTTCACGGACACGCGGCCGGGAGGCTACTGGGAGGACCAGGGATATCCCTGGTTCGGGGGGATCTAGCCGATCGCCGCCAGGGCGTCGTGCATCTTCGACGCCGTCTCAAACCGTTCAGCCGGCTCCTTCGCCATCGCCTTCGTGATCACTTGTGCCAGCGACTCGGGTACCTCGGCGTTGAGCCGCCGGGGATCCGGCGGCGGCTCTTCCAGCAGTTTGGCGATCAACGCGTACATCGTCTCCGCCACGAACGGGACACGCCCGGTGAGACACTCGAACAGGACCACGCCCGCCGAGTAGAGATCGCTGCGCGCGTCGAGCTCCATCCCGGACAGCTGCTCGGGCGACATGTAGTCCGGCGTTCCGATCGACATGCCCTCCTGCGTGAGCCCTTGGTCCTTGGGGCGGGTCGCGAGCCGGGCGATGCCGAAGTCCATCACCTTCAGGAAGCCGCTCGGCTCGACCACCATGTTCTGGGGCTTGATGTCCCGATGGATGATGCCCTGCTCGTGGGCCACCTCGAGCGCGCGGCACAACTGCTTACCGATCGTCAGCGTGACCGGGACGGGGAGCTGGCCGCGGACGCCGATGAGCTGCTTTAGGGACGTTCCCTCGACGTACTCCATGGTGAGGTAGTACGTGCCGTTGACCTCGCCCAGGTCGTACGTTCGCACGACGTTGCGGTGGGCGATCTTGCGCGCCAGGCGGATCTCCTGCTTGAAGCGCTCCAGCGCGACCCCATCGCCACCGAGGGTTTCCGGGCGCAGCGTCTTGATCGCCACCGCCTCCTGGAGCTCGCGGTCGAACGCGCGATACACGACGCCCATCCCGCCCGTCCCCAGGACTTCCTTGATATCGTAGCGATTCGCGAACAGCGATCCCGGTCGGAGCAGGGTGCCCGCGGGAGCGAGCGACGGCCGTGGACTCTTGATCTGCTCGGTCGGCGCTACCCCGTGGGCCGACATCATGTACTCGACCAGGTCGGCCTTCTCTTTCAGGTCCGCGACGAGACTCTTGAACGCCCGCGACAGCATGCCGATCTCGTCGCCACTCGAGACCTCCACATCCACGCTGTAGTCGCCGTCCTGCACACGGCGGGTAGCCAGCGCCAGCCGGCGAATCGGCCCGGCGATCTGCCGGGCGAGCACGTAGGACGAGCCGAGCGCCAGCAGCAGGCCCAGGAGCACCGCGAAGCCGATCGTGCGCTGCAGTGCCCGGAACGCCGCGAGCTCCCGGTCGTGCGAGCGAAACGCCACGAAGCCGCCAAACGCGTCGCCGCCGGCCGAACGAACGGGGCTGGCAAGCCCGATGAGGGACTCACCACCCACACTCGCTTTGAGCTCCGTACCGGTCGAATCGTGCGCGAGCGCCCCCATCGCACCGGTGTCCGCCGCGAGCGCGGGCTCCACGGCATCGCGCGGCAGCGTGGTGCCGACGATGTACGGATGGTTCAGCGTGTCGAGCGCGAAGAACACCACATCGGTGTTCGTCGCCTGTTTGATTTCCGCGGCCAGACTGTCGTCGACCGCATAGGCGGCGACGAGCGCCCCCTGCGGCGTGGCCGTGGGGGATGCGCGTAACGGCACTGCCACCGCGATGAACAGCTTGTGCAGCCGCTCGTCCAGCCAGGCTCCGCTGGTTTGGTCGCCCGACAGCGCGTTGGCGATCAAGGCGCCTCGGGAGAGGTCGATGTCGGACTCGGCGGGGTAGTCGGTGCGCGCCACCAGGATGCCGCGCTCGTTCGTGACGAGGACCCACGCCGCGCCGAGCAAGTGGCGGTATTCCTCCGCCTGGTCCAGCACGTTGGTTCGCTCGGAGGCCTTGAGCAGACGTTCGCGAAACTGCGGCACCTGCGCGGACACGGCGCTCATTCCGGCGAATGTCGCCGTCCGACCACTGAGGAACGCCTGCACCCCACGACGGACGCCGGCGAGGGCGCGCCGGATGGACTGGTCGGCGGTGCGGTTCGCCGAGAGCGACGTGAGCCCGAGGGTGACCCCCAGGACGCCCACCACGGATAGCGTGGCGGCGATGAAGATCTTGGCGCCGAGCCCGAGCCGAGCGGTCTTAGTAGCGCTCGCGTCCGGCATTTGTCGGATAGTCTTTGCCGTACTTGTTCTTGTGGGGCACCCAGTGGAAGCCGCGCGCGTCGAGCTGGAGCTCAATGCCCGAAGCGCCGGACGTCGTGACCAGGACCTCCTGCGTCACCTGAGGGCTGCGCTCGTGCCACACGTGGAGCACATAGCGACCGGGAGGGACGTCCGCGATCTCGAAGCTCCCATCGGCATCCGGTTGGGCGAAGTAACGGCCCGCCATCACCTGCACGAACATCACCATCCTGGGGTGCACATTGCAAAAGACCCGGGTCAACCCGGGTCCCCCGAACGTCCACGCCCGTGCCTCGCCTCGTCCGTACTGTCCCAGGTCGAACGGATTGACGTCGGACGCCGAGAAGACATTGTGGTCGAAGGGGTCGTGGTTCAGAAACCGGACGGTCGAACCAACGGGGACCACCACAACGCGTGGAACGAATTCTTTGTCGTTGATCGCGACGTCGACACTGGCCGGGTGCGCCGTCGGAGCGGAGGTCGGAGGGGTTGGGAGGGTCACGCTTTCGAGGTACACCACGGCCGTTCCCAGGTCCCGTGATGGCCGGTTGTCCTTTTCGAGGATCGTCACGCGCCCGGTGACGCGGCCCGCCGTCCCTCTTCCCTCTCGCGTCTCCCTCGCCCCGACGCCCCCGCCCCCCCCGCCCTGCGCGGCGCCGCGGCGCCCCATCACCACGCAACTCGCTCCCACCAGCAGCGCGACCCACCGCATCGTTCGGCTCGTTCCCCGTTGCGCTTAAGGGGTTGCAGCTTACTGTAGTCGTACCGAAACCGCCAGGAGCCCGAGATGCGGGCTACGATGCTCGTCGCACTCGTCGTCGTCGCGCTGCCACTCACCGCGCAGACCCCCCCGGCGCCGCCGCCGCCCCCGCCCGCCCCGCCCGCCCCGCCACCTCCAGCGTCTCCTGCGCCACCCGAGGCGAAGAAAACGGTCGAGTTCACGGGATTGGTGCTCGTGAACGGCTTCTTCACCAACGCGCGCGTCAACAACGTCGACGTGCCGCAGTTCGTGGACACGCTCGCCCCGGCGAGCGCCGCCGGCGGCACTATCCGCCAAACGCGCCTCGGCGTCTTTGTCACCGACCCGGACGTGCTGCACGGGACGTTCAGCGGTGAAGTGGACGTCGACTTTTATGGCGGACAGCAGCCCTCGACCGGAGGCCGGACGTTTCCCCTTCTTCGCCTGCGGCGTGCGGTCGGCATCGTGTCCTGGGACCACGCGCAGCTGCTGTTCGGGCAGGAGTCGCCACTCGTGGCCGAACGGAGCCCCCGCTCGCTCGCGTCGGTGGGGTTTCCCGACTTCGCAGGTGCCGGGAACTTGTGGCTGTGGCTGCCGCAGTTCCGCGCCACGCTCGAGCAGGGCTACACACTCCGCCTCTCCGAGCAGATCGCGGTCCTCGCGCCCACGGCGGGCACGGTCCAGGGACTTTTCAATACACAACCGGACTCCGCCGAGCGGAGCCGCCGTCCGTACCTCCAGGCGCGCGTCCGACTAGCGTGGGGACCGACCGACGACCCGAGCGAGATCGCGATCGGCGGGCACCTCGGGTGGCTCGCGGCGGCCGACAGCTTCTTCCAGTCTCGCGCGCTGACCGCCGACACGCGGGTCAAGCTCGGCCCGGTCGAAATCCTGGGAGAGGCGTTCACGGGGAAGGCCCTCGCGGGGTTGGGCGGCGGCGGCATCGGGCAGAACTTCGGACCTACCGGCACGGCGGTCCGAACCAAGGGAGGTTGGGGTCAGCTCAACGTACGGCCCAGGCGTGGAGTCATGTTCGGGGGTGGATGCGGTCTCGACGACCCCGACGATCGGGACCTCTCAGACGCGCTCGGCAACCCGCAGGGCCGTCTCAAGAATTTCGTCTGCGAGGGGCACGTCGAGGTACGCCCCCCCGGGCCGCTCGTATTCGGCTTCGAGTTCCGGAGGCTCGAGACTACGTACCCGAGCGGCAAGTTCACGGCGAACCACCTGAACCTGGCGGCGGGCTATCGGATCTAGCGGGGGCATCCGCTCCCGAAGGCGCGAGTGAACTCGCGGCTCGGCGCCTGCCCGTAAACGGGTGTGTCGGCGCCGCTTCAGCGGCCGATGCCGAGCCGCGGCTTCAGCCGCGTCTAACGGGGGAGCCGCCCCTTTAGCTCCTTCGCTGTGAACGGGCCTGGCTCCGCGATCAACGCCCGTGCGTTGTCTACCTGCCCCCACGTGTTCCATAGAAGCACGCCGCGCACACGACCGGATTTGAGATAGTAGACGACGCCCTCACGGAACTGCTGCTTCCAATCGGCAACGGTTTCGAGTCTGGCGTCGACGTCGCCCACCGCTTCGTAACCCAGGTCGAACAGATCCGAGTAGAAGAACGGCAGGTGGTGATACGGTGTAGCGCGGCCCGCCATGTTCAGGCCGGCGACGCGTCCCATCGTGTTGGCATTGTCCTCGTGCTCCACCCGGAGCCGGGTGCCTAAGGCCGGATTCACGAAGTTGGCCACGTCGCCCGCGGCATAGATGTCCGGATGGCTCGTGCGACAGAATTCGTCCACCAGGATGCCATTGTCCACGTCCAGCGCCGCTTCCTCCGCGAGCTCGACGCCGGGGACGATGCCGAGTCCGGCGACGACGACTTCACCGATGAGCTCGCCGCCGGTGGTCGTCCGCACGACGCAAGAGCCCGCCCGCGGCTCGAGCCCCGCCATTCCCTCGCCCATCCGCATCGTCACGCCCTTCTGGCGATAATAGTCGACCAGAAACGCCGACAGGTCCGTCGGAAACACGCGGGCGCCGACGCCCGCCTCCGGGACGAGCATCGTGACGTTTCGGCCCTGCATCCGCAACGCAGCCGCCACCTCGCTCCCGATGAACCCTCCGCCCATGACCAGGAACCGTACGTCATGCGCCGCGAGGGCGTGGAGCCGACGGTAGTCATCGAGCGTGCGGAAATAGATGATCTGATCGGTCTTGAGCGGGAGGCGCCGCGGCGTCCCACCCGTGGCGAGCAGCAATTTCTTGAAGCGGTAGGTGGTCCCTCGATCGTCGCTCGCGCTGTGCCCTCGCGGATCGATCGCCGTCACCCACCGGCCGACCTCGAGGGCCGCGCCGGTTTCCTTCGTCTTGCGCCAGATCTTCTCCTCGGGTTCACCCTTCCACAGGGCCTTCGAGAGCGGCGGTCGGTCGTAGGGGGGATGCGGGTCGGCGCCGATGATGCCGATCGAGCCGGCGGGATCGGCCTCGTGGATACCGTGTGCCGCGGCATCGGCGGTCATGCCTCCACCGATGATGAGATAGTCGTAGTCAGGCATCGATCACCGGTCCGGGTGTGTAACGGAAATACGCTGGCGATGGAGCGAGCGGATTAGTCGTCGTCGCCCCCGCCCCGTCGGTGCGGGTGCTTCGGCCGTCGCTGATACTGCTTGGCGGATTTGTGCACCTTGTGCGACGGAGTCTTGAGACGGCCTTTCACGGGCGCGTCCGGATTGGGGACTCGCACCGTGAGCTTCCGCTTGTCTTTCCCGCTCACGACGCGAGGCGCGCCCGGATCTGCTTCGCGTGATGGGCGCAATGTCGGACATGGAATCGGAGCCATTCGGGCAACGTGAGGTCGCCGAGCCGGGGGTGCTTGACGAACAGGTCCGCCGCTCGGGCCGGCAGCAGCTCGCGCTCGAGGGCGAGGAATCGGGTGACGCCTTCCCGCAGCATGCGCTCGACCACGGCCGCCTCCGGTCGCTCGGCCGGCCGCGTGACGTCGGGCGCGCGGAACCCCGACGGGATCCAGCCGATCTTCAACATCACCAGATCGCCGAGCAGCTGCAACGCGGTCCGCGGGCGACGCTTCATCGACAGCTTGCCGCGCCGGTCCTGGAAGGTGCGCCCGCTGCCGTCGATCCCGATCGCCAAGTGATGAACGATCTGCGCCGGACACCACTTCCCGGGTGGGGCCTTGTACCAGTCGGCCTCGGGTCGGCCCGCGAGCGGACCCAGGACGACGTCCGGAATGGCAGCAAAGTCGGCCACGCTCATCGGCGCAGCACTTCGGCCATCTGCTGCGCCTCGGCCGCGGATCGGGCCCCGGGGCGCACGCGGCCCACCGGCGCACCCGCGCTGTCATCGATGATCAGGTCCACTTCCGCGAGCGCCGCACTGTCGGTGCGCACCGAGAGCACCCATTGATGCTGCGCGGCGACCGCTTGGAGCCGCCCCATCAGCCGGTCGGCCATTCTCGACGGCATATAAACCGACACCACCGCCCCCGCCCCCGCCCTCGCCCCCGCCCCCCCATCCGCCGGGGGCGCGGACGTGCCCGCCCGCTCCGATCGTCTGCAAGCGAGCGCGAACAGGCCAGCGAGCAGACATACCACCGTGGCGTCGGTCGCCCTCATACTCAAGATTGTACGAGTGAATCTCCTGCGCCGCCACCCGATCGCCCTCGCTTTCATCGTGCTGATCTTGCTCGCCGCGACGTCGCCGCTCCCTCCCGTGGTGGACGCGGCCACCGGCGCGCCGCCGCTCGATGCGGATTTGGTCCGCCCGACCGCCTACACAGCGCTCGCGCCGATCTCGAACGTGCTCGACACGCTCACCTTCCTGACGGTCGGGCGGGCGATCGCCTTGCTGATCGTGTGGATCCCGGCGCTCGCCCTGTGGGGATGGCTGCGACCCGGCTCGCGCCGGCGCCGTATTGTCACGGCCGTACTCGGCGCGGCGATAGTCCCGGGGCTCGGCGTGGCGGCGGTCCTCCTCCCGCGCCCGGTCTCGCGGCTCGTGGTCGCGGACTCCGCGTTCACCGTGATCGACTATCACGCCCACACCGAGCGCTCCCACGACGGCCGGCGCGGCTGGACGTTCCACGACCTCGCCGAATGGCACGCCGCCCAGGGCTTCGGTGCGTCGTATGTCACCGACCACAATATCCTGTTCAGCGAGGACGTCACCGACCCGATCCCCCTGCTGCCGGGCGTGGAGTGGAGCGTGTACGATCAGCACATCGTCGCCCTCGGGAGCGTGACCCTGATCGATCGTGGCGCGTTCGGTCGCGACACGAAGTCGATGCTGCGGCTGTTCGCTGAGCTGCACCGGTACGGAGCGATCGGCATTGCTTCGCTTCCCGAGTATTGGCGGAGTCACTGGGGCGACCTCGATGCCTTCGTAGCCGCCGGCGTGGACGGGTTCGAGATCGTCAACTGCGCACCCAAGGCGCTGGCCTTCCCGGCCGACGCCCGCGCGCAGGTCCTGCGGCTCGCCGCGCGGCGCGACCTCCTGGTGGTGGGCGCGAGTGACAATCACGGCTGGGGGCAGGTCACGTGTGTGTGGAACGTCTCCAGCCCGAGCGCTCACGGCTATCGATCCAATCGGGTGATCGCACGGCCGATCGCGCTCGCCCAGGGTGATTGGGAGCCCTGGACAGCCGCGTACACCCAGCCCTGGCTCATGCTGCGGAGCCTGTCGTGGAGTGAGCGCTCGAGCTGGATCACGTGGATTCTCGTGATCCTCATCTACCGCGCCGTACCACGGCGCGCGGGCGACCCCCGAGGGCTGGGCATCCTGGCGCGCAGCCTGTCGCTCAAGGTGCTCAAGCTGCGCCGACCACCGCAGGCACAGTGACAGCAGAGTTGCGCCTGCTCCGCCCGGGGGACGCAGCTGCCCTCGAGGAGTTCCTCGCGGCGTACGCCGAGACATCGATGTTCCTGCGTGCCAACGCGCGCAGCGCCGGACTCCTGGACTGGGGCGAACCGATGCAGGCGACTTATGTCGCCGCGCTGGACGCGGGGAGGATCACGGACGTCGCCGCGCACTGTTGGAACGGCATGGTGCTGGTGCAGGCACCGTCACAGGCGGCGGCCGTGGCGCGGGAGGCGGTCCGGCGGTCGGGGCGGGGCGTCACGGGGTTCTCGGGTCCCTGGGATCAGGTCGTGGCGGCGCGACGGGCGCTGGGCCTGGCGACGGCGCGCGCGACCAAGAACAGCCGCGACCAGCTCTACGTGCTCGACCTGGCTCGGCTCGTCATTCCGCCGGCCCTCGCGGCCGGCACGGTCCATTGCCGCCACCCGGAAACCGGCGAGCTCGAGCTCCTCGCCGGGTGGCGCGCGAGCTTCTCGGTCGAAGCGCTGGGCGCGGCGGACAACCCCGAGCTCCGCCGCGCGAGCCGCGCCGACGTGCAGCTGCAGCACGACCGCGGCGCAGACTGGATACTCCTCGCGGGCGCCGCTCCTGTCTCCTACTCCGTCTTCAACGCCATGCTTCCGGAGATCGTGCAGATCGGCGGCGTCTGGACACCGGCGGAGCACCGCGGGCGTGGCTACGCGCGGTCGGTGGTGGCCGGGTCGCTCCTCGCGGCGCACAAGCAGGGAGTCCAGCGCGCGGTGCTCTTCGCGGACCCCGACAACGCGATGGCCCGCGCCGCGTATCTCGCGATCGGGTTTCGGATTGTGGGAGACTACGGACTCGTGTTACTGGCGACCGGTTGACGCAGCGCGCTACACCGCCGCCGACAGATTCAACAGCGCGCGCCACGCGCGAAACACTTCGCGGTAGTCCTGGTGGGTGAAGCTGACCGTACGACCGGCCGTCCGGGTCGCGCCCGGACACAGCTCCGCCATGTCGGCGTGGATCGTGAGCGCGAAGTCGACCTCGAGCGCGATTGGCGTGGCCGGGACGAATGGCGTGTGCGAGCGCTTGAGCGCGCCCGCCACCTCCTCCCGGATCATCCGGCAGGCGACCACCGGCGCCACGCTCTGCGCCGCATGCCGACTCACCGCGTGCTTGACCACGACGGTCGCGACGCCCGGCCCGAGGAGGTCCTTCGCCTCCGCGGCAAGGGCGGCATCCCCGCTCACGAGCGCCACGGGCACGCGGTGCGTCCCTGCAAACGCAGCGTTGAGCCCCAGCTCGCCCACCGCCTTCCCGTTGAGTCGCACCTCGTGAATCCGGTCGGCGTACGTGTGATCGAGGATCGCGTTCGGAGTGCCGGCGCGGGCGTGATAGCCGATGAACAACGCCGCGTCGAATCCGTCCTCGATCCCCTGCACCATGGAGCGCGGCTTCGGATCGCCGGACACGAGCTCCGCCGCCTGGTGTAGCTCTTCGGCCAACAAGTTGCGCATGAACCAATGGCTGTCGTTCACGAGAATCCTGGTGGCGCCGGCCGCAAGCGCCCCTTCGACCGCCGCATTCGCCTCCGCCGTCATCAGGCGGCGGAACCGGGCATACTCGGCCGCGAATGCCGGCGTGACCGGGTCGGTCTGGGACTCGTGGACCACACCGGCCACGCCCTCCATGTCGACCGAGATATAGACGCGCATGGGGTCAAACCTATCTCCCCTGTTCACTTTGTATTGCAAAGTACTTGACAAGTCGGGCGCCATGACGCATGATGTCGCCATGGTCGCTCCCAAGCCGCTGCACGATCGCGCGCTCGATAACCTCCGCTACATCCGCCAGACGATGGAGCGCGCGGGCTCCTTCACCGCCGTGCCCGGGTGGGGACAGGTGGCCGTCGGCGTCACCGCGCTCGTGGCGGCGTTCATCGCAGCGCGTCAGACCACGCCCGAGCTGTGGCTGGCGACGTGGTTGGGGGAGGCGGTCGTCGCGCTCGCGATCGGCGGATCGGCCATGGTCCGCAAAGCATACGCGGTCCACGACCCGATTCTCTCCGGGCCCGGCCGCCGGTTCGGGCTAGGCTTCCTGCCGCCGATGATCGTCGGCGGTCTCCTCACCGTAGCGCTGTACCGCGCCGGCCAGTCTCAAGCGCTCCCGGGCGCGTGGCTGTCGCTGTATGGAGCCGGATTCGTGACCGGGGGGGCGTTTTCAGTGCGGATCGTGCCCGTGATGGGGATCTGCTTCATGGTGTTCGGGGCGGCGGCGCTCTTCGGACCGGTGGCATCGGGCAACTGGCTGATGGCCGCCGGGTTCGGAGGCCTGCACATCGTATTCGGCACGATCATTGCTCGGAGGTACGGTGGCTAAGCACGCCGCAGCGAGGAAAGCCGAGCCCGCCGAGGCCGCCCCGCGAGGCGAGCGTGGCAGCCTGCGCGCGGCTGAGCTCGACCGCCTCATCCACGAGCGGGTGCGTCTCGGCATCGTGAGCGCGCTCGCGGTGAACGACTCGCTGAGCTTCAACCAGCTGAAGGCGCTGCTCAAGACGACCGACGGGAACCTGAGCGTGCACGCTCGCCGCCTGGAAGAAGCGCAGTACATCGCGTGCACCAAGTCGTTCGAGGGACGGATTCCCAAGACCGAGTACCGCCTCACGGCGGCCGGGCGGCGTGCACTGGAGCGCTACCTGGACCACATGGAAGCGTTGATTCACGCCACCCGTCACGGGTGAGACTTTTTTTTTGAGGTTGGACTTTATGTCGCAAAGCTCTTCTCTGCACGTCGCGATCGTGATGGACGGTAACGGCCGCTGGGCTGGACGCCGGGGCCTGCCTCGCGTCGCAGGCCACCGCGCCGGCGCAGAAGCGCTCCGCCGGACGGTCGAGGCGGCCCCCGGGCTCGGCGTCGCCGCCCTGACCGTGTACGCGTTCTCCGCCGAAAACTGGAAACGCCCCGCCGCCGAGGTGGCCGCGCTGATGCGCCTGTTTGCGCGCTACCTCCGCTCCGAGGTGCCGCGCCTCGTGGAGAACGGCGTTCGGCTCGAGGTCGTGGGGCGTCGCGACCGGTTGCCCGCCCCGCTCGTCACAACCATCGAGGCCGCCGAGCGTGCCACGGCGCGCGGAACGCGCCTGTGCCTCAGACTCGCGATCGACTATTCCTCCCGCTGGGCGATCGACGCCACGGTGCTGTTGCCGGACGTCGATCTCCTCATCCGAACCGGCGGTGAGCAGCGTCTGTCGGACTTCCTGCTGTGGGAATCGGCGTACGCGGAGCTGTACTTCACCGACACGATGTGGCCCGACTTCGGGGCAGCCGAGCTCGCCGCAGCGGTCGCCGAATTTCAGGCGCGCGAGCGGCGCTTCGGCGGGCTGCCCGAAGCGGCGGCGGGATGAGCGCCATCAGCGGCAGGACGAGGCTCGGCCTCGAGATCCTCGCCGCGGGCGCGGGCTTAGGGCTCGCGGGCGACACGCTGCTGCGGGCGGTGCCGTGGGGACTCAATGCCCTGCTCTGCACCACGGGGCTCGTCACAGCGGCGGCGTGGCTGGTGCGTCGCCATCGGATAGCGGTCAGCGCCGACGCTCCGTGGCTCGCCGCAGCCGCGCTCCTCATCGGCTCGAACTTCGTGGCCCGCGACTCCGGGACGCTCCAAGCATTCGACGCGATCGGGCTCGTGATCGTCTTCGCGGTCGCCTTCCTGAGTATCCAGGGCGTGAGCCTGCGCGGTCGGGAGGTCTGGCACTACGCGCGCGCGGGCTTCGATGCCGCCCTGAGCGCATGGTTTGGTGTGTTCCCGTTGGTGGGGCGCGACGTGGCCTGGAGCGAGTTGCCCGAGGGACGGCTGAGGCAGGTGCGTTCGGTCGCCCTCGGGGGCACGCTCGCGTTCCCGCTGCTCATCGTGTTCGGCGCCCTGTTCAGCTCGGCGGACGTGGTGTTTCATGACGTCGTGGCTGATCTGTTCGACATCGACTTCGGCTCTGTAATGGGGCACATCGTGCTGTTCGGGATCTTCGCAGGTCTCAGCGCGGGGTACCTCCGCGGCGCAATGCTCCGGGCAACTCCATCAAACTCGCCGGCGACTGGCGATTCGAAGCTGACGCTCGGGATCATTCCGGTCGCGACGGCGCTGGGCCTCGTCGATCTGCTGTTCCTCGTGTTCGTGGTCATCCAGCTGCGCTACCTATTCGGCGGAGCCGATCTGGTCGCGACGGCGACGGGCTTGACTTACGCGGAGTACGCGCGCCGTGGCTTCTTTGAGCTCGTTACGGCCAGCGGCCTCGTGCTCCCGGTGCTCGCTGGTGCGGATTGGTTGGTACGGAACGACTCGCGCGAGCACCGACGCACGTTTCGGCAGCTCGCGATCGTGCTGCTCCTGTTGCTCGCCGTGGTAATGGCATCCGCGCTCGCGCGCATGCGGCTCTACGTGGGCGCGTTCGGCCTGTCGGAGGTCCGGGTCTACGCGACGGCCTTCATGCTATATCTCGCGAGCGTCTTCGCCTGGTTCGGGTGGACCACCCTGCGTGGGCAGCGGCGGCGTTTCGCCTTCGGGGCGCTGGTCCAAGGGTTCGTAGTCCTGGGCGGACTACACCTGCTAAATCCCGACGCCTTCATCGTGCGTACCAACCTCGCGCGCCCGCCCGCCGAGCGGCCGTTCGATGGATGGTATGCCGCGTCGCTCAGCGCCGATGCAGTCCCGTTCTTATTGAAGGCACTCCCGCGCCTGGACGGGCGCGCGCGGTGTACCGTCGCAGCGGGGTTGCTCGAACAACGCAACAGGCTCGAGGCCGGCGATTGGCGCAACTGGAACTTCGCACGCAGCCGGGCGCTGCGACTGTTGCGGGACCAGGTCGACGGCCTGCGGGCCGAGACCTGTCAACCAGCCCCATCGTGACCGCCGCCGGTTGAATCACGCTGGGGCTGCTCTTCCAGGCGCTCTCGCCCCGCGTGGGAAGTAGGCTAAGTTAGAAACATGGGAGTGCCGATCGTACAGGTGGATGCGTTCGCGGATCGCCCCTTCGCCGGAAACCCCGCGGCCGTGTGCGTCTCGAGCGGGCCCCAGAACGAAGCGTGGATGCAGAACGTGGCCCGCGAGATGAACCTCGCCGAGACGGCGTTCCTGTATCCGGAGAACGATGGCTACCGACTGCGCTGGTTCACGCCCGCGAACGAGGTGGCGCTGTGCGGCCACGCGACGCTCGCGAGCGCCCATGTCCTGTGGGAGGACGGTCACCTCCCCGCGGGGCGCCAGGCGCGCTTCCACACCCAGAGCGGCCTCCTGACCGCCGACCGTCGCGGCGACTGGATCGATCTCGACTTCCCCGCGACACCGCCGACCCCCGCCCCTCCGCCACCTGGTCTGGCCGCAGCGCTCCGCGTCGGTTCACGCTGGGTCGGCCGATCCAAGTTCGATTACCTCGTCGAGCTGGACTCGGAGGACACCGTCCGCGGCCTCAAGCCCGATCTCCTCGCGCTGGAGCGGGTCGAGGCCCGCGGCGTCGTGGTCACGAGTCGCGCCACGACGTCCGGGTTCGACTTCGTGTCGCGATTTTTCGCGCCCCGCGTCGGCGTGCCCGAGGACCCCGTCACAGGCTCGGCGCACTGCGCGCTGACGCCGTTCTGGAGCGAGCGGCTCGCTCGGACCGAGATGACCGCCTACCAGGCGTCTGCGCGCGGCGGCGTGGTGCGCGTGCGACTCGCGGGGGACCGCGTGATCCTCGGCGGGCAGGCAGTGACGGTGCTCCGCGGCGAGCTCCTGTGAGGTCCACCACCTTCGCCTGCAGCGGCTCGCCCGCGGACGCGCGGGCCCGGCTCGAGGCCGTGATCGACCGCCGGCCGTGGGATACGGCCGGCCTCGACGGCTGGATCCGCGGAGAGAGCGTCGTTCTCTACTATCGGGACGCGGCCCGGTACCGGGCGCTGTTCCGGCCGACATTCGTGGGCCGGTTTCGTGAACGTGACGGTCACACGGTGCTCGACGGACGGTTTCGCATGACCTGGTTCGCGCGCGCCTTGCTACCGGTGTGGCTCGCGCCAGCGATCGTCTGCCTCGTCGTCGCGCTCGTGCCCACGCGACTCGAGCCGCGCGCAGCCGCCATGCGCGTGGGCCTCGCTCTGCTCGGCGCGTTACTCGCCGTGCTCGCCTTCGGGCGGTTTGCGCTCGAGTGGTGGGGCCGGCCCGGGGACGTGGACGCCATCTCAACGGCGATCCGGGCAGCGGTTCTGCAGTAATAGCGTCCCACCCCAGTGGTTTCTGATTTGCTCCACGTTGAGTTGAGGTTTTCCCACTCTAAAAGAGTGGGCCCGAAAGGCACTGCGCTAAAGCGCAGGGATCGCTTCGTCGGGGTGCCACCTGTTCTGATCCTCGACATAAGCAAGCGCCTGAGGGAGGAGTCCCGGGCTCACGCTGGTCACGGAGTACTCTCGATTCCACCGTAAGCCGAGCACGTTGCGGGGTTGCCTGCTCGCGGCGTAGCTACTCCCGCCTTTGAGCAGCTGCACGAGCCGCGAGAGATCGTACCGGGGCGTGGTGCGCACGACGAGATGCACATGCGTCTGGAGGAAGCCGAGCGCTACGACCGTCACACGCTCCTGGACGGATACCTTTCGGAAGTATTTATCCAAGAATGCCCGAGTAGGCACATCGATCATCGGCCGCCGCCCTAGCGTCGACCACGTCAGGTGGAAGTAGATACGATGGGCAGGCATGCTCGGTAGAGATGTTAGAAGAACGCTAGGCGTGCGCCCTCAACGACCGGTCAACTGGGAGTGGTGCGGAGAGATCACTGCTCTTGAGCGCAGTGCCATGCTGGGCCCACGCCTCGGCGTGGGAAAAACGTGCGGCTCCTCAGGCCAGTGGGTTGTCGTGCCGAGCCAACGCCTCGGCGTAGGAATTGGACCCCGCGCCCTAGCCAGAGCGCGCCGGAGCCGCCTATCGTTCGGCCCATGACTACGCCAATCGCACCCGCCACTCCGCGCACCAGTCGCGTCACTGGGTATCTCCTGGCCCTGGGAGCCGGCGCCACTTGGGGGACCACCGGCCCGCTGTCCACCGGTTTGTACGACCTCATGCCCGCGACGAGCATCGGATTCTGGCGTGTGCTGCTCGGAACGGCCTGCCTCGCACTGTGGGGTCTGGCCTTCCGGCGCGAGCTGTTCCGAGCGGACGCGCGAGCGTGGCTTCTGGTGGGCGTGGGCGGTGGATTCCTCGTGGCCCTGTTCGAAATCGCCTACCAATTCGCCATCGCCGGCGCCGGCGTGGCGGGCGCCGCCGCGATGCTGTACACCGCGCCGGTGCTGGTCGCGGTCCTCGCGCGGGTGATTCTCAAGGAAGCCCTCACCCCGACGCGCGTGCTCCTCGCCGTTCTCGTGATGGCGGGTGTCGCCCTCACCGTTACCGGCGGCAGCAACGCCGGAGCCGAGGCGGCCCGGCTTGGCCTCGGGGCGGGCATCGTGGGCGGTTTGCTCTCCGCCGTGAGCTACGCCTGCACGACCCTCATGGCGCGGTTCGCCGTGCCGCGCTACGGGGCGGTCCGCGTGCTGTTCCTCGAGGCGTTGGGAGGCGTCGCGATTCTCGGCGTCGGACTCACGCTCGCGGGCTATGCGCCCGCGCCCCCGCCATCCGGCGCCGCCTGGCGAGGCCTTGCGGGGCTCACCGCCGGCTCCGTGCTGGCTGCGAATATCTTGTTCTTCGGTGCCGTAAAACGGATCGAGGCCGCGCCCGCCGCCGTGGCCGCGACCATCGAGCCCGTGGTGGGTACACTCCTCGCGCTGGTCCTGTTCAATCAGCGACTCACAGCCCTCGGCGTGGTCGGCCTCGCCATGGTGGTCGGCGGGGTGGCTGTGGGGTACTTGTTGGAGGCTCGAAGTGCACCCCGGTTAGACCCCCAACTCTGAGGAGAGGTAGATGCTGGCCTTCGCACTCGTGCTGGTCGCACTCCAACAACCGACCACGGCTCCCGCTCAGACCAACCCGGGCCTCCCGCCCCAAATAAGCGACACGTCGCCGTTCCGACGGCTCGCGCTCCCACCTCCCACGATGGTCCGCGAGGGCTCAGGGAGTCCCGGGCCGCGCTACTGGCAGCAGCGCGCCGACTATACGATCCGCGCGGCCCTCGACACCGCCACGCACACCATCACGGGCTCGGAAACGATCCGGTACACCAACAACTCCCCGGACTCCTTGCGATACCTCTGGCTCCAGGTCGACCAGAACATCTACAAGGCAAACAGCCGCGGGGCGGCCTTGAACCCCACCGATGCGCGGTTCGCCGGCCGTGGGTTCGAAGGAGGGTACACGATCCACTACCTGCGCGTCGTGCGGCGGGCAGGGCAAGCCACCGGCCGGATCCCACTCACGAGCACGACCAACGGGACCATGTTGCGCGTGGAGCTCGATCGGCCCCTCGCCCCCGGGGGGGGGCGCACGGAGCTCGAGCTCGCGTACTCGTTCGAGGTACCCGAGCACGGCTCCGACCGCATGGGACGCGAGCAGCTCGCGGCCAGCTGGCTGTACGAGATCGCGCAGTGGTATCCGCGGGTCGCCGTGTACGACGACGTGCGCGGCTGGAACACCGAGCAGTACCTCGGCCAGGGTGAGTTCTATCTCGAGTACGGTGACTTCGACGTGTCGATCACGGTGCCGCGCAGCTTCGTCGTGGCCGCCACCGGGACCTTACTCAACCCCAATGAGGTGCTCACGGCGGGCGAGCGCGTGCGGCTCGCTCGAGCGGGGCACTCGGACACCACCGTTGCCATCATTCCCAGAGCCGAGGCCGGACAAGGCTTCACGCGCCCCGCCGGGCCGCGGCCTACGCTCACATGGCATTTCAGCGCCAAGAATGTGCGAGACGTGGCCTGGGCGGCCTCGGCCGGCTTCATCTGGGATGCGAGCGGGTACGACGGCGTGCTCATCCAGTCGTTCTATCCGCCCGAAGCGAACACCGACTGGGGGCGCTCCACGGAGTATGCCCGCCATTCGATCAAGCACTACTCCGAAAAATGGCTCCGCTATCCCTACCCCACCGCGATCAACGTCGGAGGCCCGGTCGGAGGAATGGAATATCCGATGATCGTGTTTTGCGGCCGTCGCGCCGGAGGTCGCGCCTTGTTCGGCGTGACCACGCACGAGCTCGGCCACGAATGGTTCCCGATGATCGTGGGGTCCAACGAGCGGCTGTACGCGTGGATGGACGAAGGGTTCAATACGTTCATCAACATCTATTCGACGCTCGCGTTCTACCGCGATACCGCGCCCGCGGACCGCGGCAATGCGACGCAATGGGCCCGATTCGTCACGACCGGCTTGGACGAGCCGTCGATGCTCCCCGCCGACCGCGTCGCCCCCGCCCTCCTCGGCCAGGCCGAATACAACAAGCCAGCCACCGGGCTCTATCTCCTGCGCCAGCACATCCTCGATGACACGACGCGGTTCGACGTCGCGTTCCGCGAGTACATCCGCCGCTGGGCCTACAAGCACCCCATGCCCGCGGACTTCTTCCGGTCCATGGAGGATGGCCTGGGCGAGGATCTGTCCTGGTTCTGGCGCGGATGGTTTTACCGGACCGACGTCGTGGATCTGGCGGTGGACTCGAGCGCGACGCGAGCGGACTCAACCGGGACGCTGACCGCCCATGTCTATCTCTCGACCCTGGGCGGCCTTCCGATGCCGGTGGAGCTGCGCCTGACCTACGCCAGCGGCGCCACGGAGAACGCGCGCCTCCCCGTCGAGATCTGGTTTCAGGGAAACCACTACGCCTACGTGCGCAAGGTGCCCGCGGAAGTGGTCAAGATCGAGGTAGATCCTGACCAGCATTTCCCGGATGTGCGGCGGGAGAATAACGTCTGGGTGAAGCGATAGGGGCTGTGCTACGACGTAGCGTCGTGCCGTCGGGTGACGCTGTTCATCACCAGCTCGTAGATCACCAGCACCACCCCACCCCACAGGAGACCCGGAAGCTCGCTCGGGTCGCGCCCGTACCGAATCCAGAGCCATCCACCCATCAAGCGGCACCACATGCCGCCCGCGAACCATCCGGCGACGCGAACCAGCCGCCCCAAGCCGACTTCGATGCCCGGGAGTCCGAGCAGCAGCCTGTCGAAGTAGGGAGCGAGGAAGGTGAAGCACAACGCCACGGTGAAGACGTCGACGAAGTCTCCGAGAAACGATCCGTGACGGGGCACCGCCATCAGCAGGAGGAGCCCCAGCACCACTGCGGCGATCGTGGCGCGATTCAGCGTCTTGAGAAACGGTTCGCCCATCAGCGAGCGCCGGTCTGAGGGGGGGGAGCGGGCGTCAAATACTGATCCAGCCAGTCGAGCACCGTGCCCCACCACAGGCGGCGGTTGCGCGGCCGCGTTACAAAGTGTCCCTCGTCTGGGAAGAACAGGAATTTGGCGGGCACGCCCATCATTTTAGCGGCCGTGAACGCTTCGTACCCCTGCGACAGATCCACGCGGTAGTCGAGCTGCGAGTGCACGATGAGGATCGGGGTCTTCCAGCCGCGGACGAAGTTATGCGGTGACCACTTGTCGTAGACCGTGCGGTTGGCGTACGGCGTCCCTCCGAACTCCCAGTAGGGGAACCAGAGCTCC
This sequence comes from Gemmatimonadales bacterium, assembly GCA_035577025.1. Taxonomy (GTDB): domain Bacteria; phylum Gemmatimonadota; class Gemmatimonadetes; order Gemmatimonadales; family GWC2-71-9; genus AG41. The sequence continues at coordinate 2,390 of DATLVU010000079.1, read as the reverse complement.
TCCGTCGAGCCGGCCATGCTCGTCAGATCGAACACGCCGTCGTGCGCTACAAGCACCTTGAACCGGTTCGTATGCCCTGCGAGCCAATAGATCGCGTAGCCGCCGTAGGAGGCCCCCGCGGCGCCCATCCGGGTCGAATCCACGAACGGGAGCCGGGCGACGGCGTCGAGACCTTTCATCAGGTCGTCGAACGGAGAGTCGCCCCAGTGCTGCGAAATCGCATCCGTGAATTTCTGCCCGTAGCCCGTCGACCCGTGGAAATTGACAGCCGCGACGACATAGCCGCGCGCCGCGAACATCTGGTAGTTCCAACGCGAGTGCCAGTTGTCGTCCCACGCGCCCTGTGGGCCCCCATGGATCAGGTACACGAGCGGATATTTGCGCGCCGGATCGAACCCCGGCGGCTTGAGGATCCAGCCGTGCACGGAATCGCCCAGCGCGCCCACGAAGGCGAACGCCTCGAGTGGGCGAAGGTCGAGCGACCCCACGCCCGCGTCGGTGTGGTGAGATAGCTGCCGTCCCGTGCTCCACACTTCCGCCGGTTGCGTGTTGCTCTGGTGGAGATAGGCCAGCGTCTTGTCGTCGGGGGCGACGCTGACGTTTGTGTTGACACCCGAGGCGACGGCGACGGAACGTCGGAACGACGGAATGTCGATCCGGTAGATGTTGTCGCCCCCGCGCTCCTCTACGACCGCGTAGATGCACTTCGAATCGGGACACCAAGTGTAGGACCCGACCGAAAGCGCCCACCCGGCAGTGACTTCCGTCGGCGCCCCACTTTCCGTCTTTCCGTCATTCCGTCGCTGTATCATGAGTCGCAGCCGATCCGCCTCGAACCCTGCGCGCTGCATCGAGAGGTACGCGAGCCATTTGCCATCGGGGGAATAGCGCGGTGTGTTGTCGGCCCCACGGTTGGTCGTGACCGCGTGCATCCCGGAGCCATCCGGCCCTGTCACGTAGACGTCGACGTTGGTGTTGTCGGCCACGGTGGTGTCGCCGTGCATCGCGAACGCGATCTCCTTGCCGTCGGGCGCCACGCTCACGTCCCCATCGCCGCCCGTCGCGATCGTCGGCACGTCGTGATCGAGCGGCGTGATGTCCTTGGCGGTGCCGTCTGAAAGCGCGACGGTGAAGAGGTGCTGCCGCTTGCCGGTACGCCAGTCGTCCCAGTGGCGCCACAGGAGCTCGGTCCAGAGGCGGGCATCCGTGGGGAACTCGCCGTTGCGGCGGTCGATCTCCTGCTCGGCAGGCCACTTGATGTCGCTCGTCACCACCAGGCCCGTGCCGTCCGGAAGCCAGAGCGGATCGGAGACACCATCGGGCAGGTTGGACAGGCGCCGCCCCTCACCACCGGCGACCGGCAGCACCCACAGCTGGGCGCCATTCTCCCGCGTCGACACGAAGGCCAGTGTCCGCCCATCGGGCGACCACCGGGGCTGCCGGTCGGAGCCGGGCCCGGTGGTGAGTTGCCTGGGTGACGCACCTCCCGCGATATCCGCGAGCCAGATGCGGGTCGTGCCACGGTTCTCCTTGAGGGAGTACTCGGTGACGGTGTAGGCCACCCACTTTCCGTCGGGTGAGAGCTGTGGGTCACCCACGACGGGGAGCGCCAGGTAGCTCTCGACGGTGATGGCGCGTTTCTGGGCGGCAAGACCGGGAACCGAGAAGGGGGAAAGGGGAAAGGTGAAGCACGCGAGCAGGATCAGCAGCCGTTTCATTCCTCGTTCCGTCCTTCCGTCGCCGTCATCAGTAATCCGGATGTGTCAGGATCACCTTCACGAGGTCATCGAAGACCTTGGATTCCCGCGTGACCGCACCGGACCCGTCCGTATGTACGTTCCAGGAACACAGCTCGTTCAGCGCGGTCGCCTCTTCGTAGGTCAGGTGAAGGACGTAGCCGTCGCCTGATCGCGTGGCGCCGTCCAACACCTTCTTCAGGACGTCAGGAAGGTGGCGGGCTCCCCGGACCGCGTCGTACTGCGCACGACTGATCGCAAGATCCATGGCTCCCTTGCCAAGCCCCGTGTCGGGGGCGAAATCTCCTCCCGTCCCCCCGTTCCCGCAAGGAAGACCGATGCCGCGCACCGAGTTCATCGCCACGGGTTTCCACGTTCCCGAGCGCGTCGTCACCAACGACGACCTCGGGCGCATCATGGACACGTCCGATGAGTGGATCATGCAGCGGTCGGGCATCAAGACCCGGTACTGGGTGTCCGATGGTGAAACGGGCGTGACGCTGGCGCGCGAAGCGGCGAATCGCGCGCTCGCGAACGCGGGGATGCAAGCGTCCGATCTGGACTGCATCGTCTACTGCACCTGCACGCCGGACCATTTCGAGCCCGGCAACGGCGTCTTCCTCCAGCGCGAGCTCGGGCTCACCGATATCCCCG
>DATLVU010000078.1:0-5279 GCA_035577025.1 Gemmatimonadales bacterium | reverse complement strand
GCCGCCCGGATCACGCACGAGCACGGCGAGGGAGAGCCGCAGGTTCGGGATCAGCGGGAAGGGATGCCCCGGTGCGCGGGTCATGGCCTGTGGGGAGATGAACGGAAAGATCTCCTCCATGAAGTAGCGGCCGAGGTGCTCGTGCTCCGGCTTCGCCAAATCGGTCCACGACACGACGCGAACGCCGTGCGCCGCGAGCGCGGGGCGGCACGCGTCCGCGAAGCATCGGGCCTGACGCTCGAGCAACGCACGCACGCGCATCCCCACCACGTGTAGCGCTTCCTCGGCAGCCAGGCCATCGTCATTCGACGCCGCGGCGCCTTCGACCACCGCCCGTTTCAGCGTGGTGACGCGAACCATGAAGAACTCGTCGACATTCGCGCTCAGGATGGCCAGGAACCTGATCCGCGCGAGCAACGGCACCTGAGGGTCTTCCGCGAGCGCTAGCACCCGCGAATTGAACTGCAGCAGGCTCAAGTCACTGTTCAGGAAGTGCTCCGGGCCCAACCGGTCGAGGTCGGCGGCCGCGGGCCGGAGGGCGAGATCCGAGAGCCGGACGCGCCGTTGCACCGGGCGGGCCACGGGCTCCTCCGTCTCGAGGCCGGTCATGAAGGCGTTAGAACGCGCCGCGACGGTGAGCGCAGCGAGCGTGCGCGGGTTGCGCAACGCCGGCGAGCCCGCGCCGTCGAGCACTTCCTGCACGGGAAGCCAAAGAAGCTGCCCTTCTGTGCCCGAAGCGATGGCGCCGGACGCGCGTCGCGCTTCCCACACCTCGAGCAAGGGCCGTGTCTGGCCGGCCGGCGCGGTGCCCAGGAAGCGCACTTGCCCATCGGCGCTGCCGAACGTGGCCCGCAACACTTCGCGGCACCCGTCCTCACCGCTCCCCCGCCGCAGCGGGAGCGCCAGCGAGTCCGACTCCACCAGCATCGCGACGGTCCCAGCCTGCAGCGCGATCACCGCTACCTCCCGCCCGCCACGCGTGACGTCCGCCAGGCCCTCCGCTTCGAGCTCGCGCAATAACTTTTCGGCGCGCTCCTGCTTCCCGACGAGCAACGGGCGTAGGCCGTAGCGCTCCTGGAAGGCCTGGGCGAGCCGATCGAGCGGGGGACGACCGGGCGCGACCTGGCGGATCTTCAGCTCCTGGAACTTCTGGGCGAGGTGGCGGCTCCGGACCGTCACGACATCGTACAGAATCTGGTGACGCGCCCGCGAGAGCCACGCCGGCAGCGACGCCCGCGCCCGCCGCTCGGTCTCGAACTGGATTCTCGGAAGCAATTGCCCCGGCTCGATCAGGGCTCGCAACCGGCGGGCCGGGTCCGACGTTCCGGCGAGTGCTTGCTCGCCTTCGAGATCGGGCACGTCGGCCTCGAACCACTGGGGAACCGCCAGGGTGGCGCCGTCTTCCCACCGGCTTCCGGTCTTGAGCGTCAGGACGCGTCGGTCGTCGACGCGGATGCGAAACCGGCAGCTGACGCCGCGGCGGCGCAGGGTCCAGTCGGCCGAGTCGAAGTAGATGTCGCGCTGGAAGAACGACTCGACCGGACCGGAGCGCATCCCGAGCGGGAGCGGATCGGCCACCATTCGATTGAGCAGCTCCAGCGTCGGAACGTCAGCCTTCCACTCGGCCGGCATCTCTAGAACGCGAACCCTGTCTTCACGTAGAGCCGCGTCCCCTCGACGCTGTGTGCGGCCGCGACCGACAGCGTGTTGGCGCGACTGAGGAACGACATCCAGAGTCCGCCGCCAGCCGCGGCGTGCCACCGGTCGGACGTATCGCCCGAGAAAAACACGCGGCCCGCATCGCCCAGTCCGAACACGCCGAGCTCGCCTGGGAGCAGGAGAAAGAACTTCGTGAGCCGAAGTCGCAGTTCGACATTCGTGTAGGCGGCGGCATCACCCACGAAGCGGTGGTCCACGAAGCCCCGCACGGTGGTGGCGCCGCCGATGTACGCCGCCTCCTCGAGGGGGAGCGGCAGCGTGCTCCAGACCTTCTGCCCCGCTACTCGCACTGCGAGCGTGGGATGCATCGGGATGTTCGCGGTCAGGTACGTGGCCGCCTCGGCGTGCGCTTCACCGACCGCCGATGTCAGCCCAAGCGCCTTCGGGTAGAAACTGCCACCGAGGCCGAACGAGACTCCTCGTGTCGCCACCTTAGGCTGGTCTCGGGTGTCCACACGGAAATCCGCCGCCGCCCCGACCTCGGCAAGGTCCTTCACGCCGTAGGGCCGGAGCGCGTTGATCAGCGTGCCCGCTTCAAGGTTGGTGTGCGCGAACTTGAACAGCGGGCCCAACGACAGGGTTGCGGCGTTCGACAAGGAAAACTGCAGGGCGGGGGCGACCAGGTACCGCTGCTGCTTCACCTTGTAGAAATCGCTCGAGCCCGTGTCCACGGTCTCGTTGCCGAAGCCGTAGAACCGGAGGATGTCGAGCCCGGAAGCGCGCACGTGGAGCGTGACGACCACGGGCGGCACCAGGCCGCGGAATTCTCCGGTGAAGTCGGCCCGGCCTGTCTTAGCGGCGGTCGCGTAGCCGGCGCGGAATCGCAGATGCGAGTTGTAGGGGAGGCGCCGGAAGTCGTATCCGGTCCCGTCGGCGCCCGCCCCGATGAAGAGCCCGAGGTCGGGCGTATATCCGGCCCACGTGAGCGGCATCCAGCGCGAGCCCCAATCGCGCGGGAGTCCGAGGGTCGAGCTGTCCTGGGGCGGCTCAACGTAGTGCGCGCGGTCCACGGAAGTCCCGCGTCCGGTGACGAAGCGGGCCTTTGCGCCGTCGTCGTAAAACCGTGTCGAGCCCGCGCGCGCGGAGTCGACCAGCTCGTCGTCCCCGCCACCGCCGATGACCAGGACGAGCGGTCCCGAGCCGTCGGACCCACGCACGACGACCCGGTCGTCGCCCCCGTGCAGGTAGAGGCGAATCTCGTCCGTGTCGTGACGGTCGAACGTCCGCTGGTAGAACGGGGCGCCTCCGGCGCGGGGTGACAATCGCACCGACACGTGCCCACCCGGGAGGCGCTCGATGTCCGCGAGATCCGGCTGGTCGGTGCCGTGGATTTCCACGACTTGGCCGAGCAGCCGGTAATAGTTGTTGGTGATCTGGGGCAGGTGGTCCCTGCGGCGGCGCAGCGCGCGTGTAAGCGCGAGCCCGTTCTTCCGAAAGTACTCGGGGGGCAGCCGGTGGACGGACAGATCGATCACCGAGTCCGTCACCCGTGCTTGCAGCGTGCGCGCGATCGAATCCCACACCGGCTTCTCGAGATCCTGGAGGAGTCGCCGATCCGGCACCGAGCCCGAGAAGGTGAGGCGCCAGATGCTCGGATAATCGTCGCCGAAGCCGATGAGCTGGGGCGAGTAGAAGCCCGCAAGCCACACCAGCACGCCGTCGAGGCGCGCGAACGCTTGATCGCGGTCGCGCGGTATCGGCCGCCACCAGCGGAGGCCCGCCGAGTCGAAGCGCGCCCAGCGCCACTGGTTTTGGTGCCGGTCCCAGTCGCCCATCAAGACGTCCATCAGGCGGGCGGCAAGGTATGCCCGCGAGTCGACACGGTTACGTGGGTCGCGCTCCAGGTGCTCGAACAGCTTCTTGGTGTTGGCCAGGTCAGCCGCACCAACCAACGTCGGGTCGTTGTCCGGTCCGACGGTTGGACGCTCCTCGATCATGCCGAGCATGCCCGGCTTGGCGCAGTCGAACTCTGCCAGCCTACGGTCGTCCGGCAATACAAGAATCTTCGGCGCCGCATGGAGGATGCGGGCCGCGTCGAGCAGTGGGGCCACGACAAGAGGGGCACCGGGATGAGCAGAGCTGATCTGGTCCTGGATGAGGTCGCGCACGAACGTCGCGCGCAGATCTGGAGGCAAGGCGAGCGTCGGGTCCTTGTCGACCGAGCGGAATACGTATGCGCGACCGTTTGCCCCGAGGAGTCGGAGCGACTTGGTCTCGCGGCCGCCGCCGCACAGGCTTGGGGTGAGTCCGCCCGAGTAGGTCTTGAGGTCCAGCACGTCCACCCGGAGCGGGGTTGTCCAGAGGTCGCGATAGTGAGCGCCAAGCATGACACGGTGGAACCACCCGGCGGCGTAGTGCGCTCCCGCGACCACCTCCACGCTCCGGGCGGTGTTGTCCACTTGCGGACGTGTGGGGGTCGTTTGGGCGACAAGCGGGCGTCCCACCAACAGCACCGTCAGGGTGGCGAGCCTGTGCCGGTGGGCTGGTGTCACTCGCCCTTGCCTCTTCTCAGGCCACGCAGCGACCGGTACTCCGCGGCATCGATCGGCGGTGTGCCACGGCTCTTCAAGGCATTCAGGAGCGACGCCGCGAGAACCCCTTCCTTGAGCCGCAGCAAATACTCGAGCGTCGAGCGCCCACTCCCGGCGGGCAGGATCTCCGCGAGCCTCCAGCGCACCGTCTCGGTCTCGAGCAGCCCTTCCACAACCCGCTGGGCCGCTTCCGACTCGGTGGTGTGCACGAGCAGCACGCCCTGGAAGCGCTCTCCCTTCTTGTCGTCCGATCGCGCCGTGATGTACGCCTGCAGGCGGGCGGCGCGATCGGCCACCTCCTCGAGCTCGTTGGGCGCGAGGGCCGCGAGGAGCTGTGGGTCACCCACCGCCAGCTGCGCGGAGAGCCGCCGGCGCGGGCCGAGCAGCCCCTCAGCCGGAGGCAGTGCGCCTACGAGGACGCCCTGGTCGGCGTAAATGTTGCCGACGTTGAGCTTCCAGAGCGCGAGCACGGTGAGATTAAAGATCAGGGACATCACCGCGGCGACCACCGGGACGTAGACACCGGCCGCCAGACCCACACCAAGGGCGAGGTAGATGTACACGACATCCTTGGTGTCCTTGAGCGTGTTCCGGAATCGGATCGCCGCGACGATACCGCCCAGGGCGAAGGCCAGCGCAAGGCTGTTCTGGACGAGAATGAGCGTGCCCGCTACGGTCATCGGCAGGACGATCACCGTCTGGACCACGGACTGATCGTAGCCGCGCTGCTGCTTGGTGGTCATGTAGACCCACGCGGTCGGCAGCATCAACGCGAGGGCGCCGATCATCGAGAACATCGTGATGAGGGCCAACGCGGTAGCGCCGAGGCTCCCGGGGCCCGGCCCGCTCGCGGCCGCTTCGATCGCTTTGCCCTTGCCTCCGCTACCGTGCACAGGCGAGAGCTCTTGGAACTGGTTGAAGAGGTCGCGGATCTGCGGGAACACCGAGACGATCAGCAGCGTCACGAGACTCAGGAGGACGTAGTAGGCCACGAGCCGCACGAAAGGAGATTTCCAGATCCGACCCATT
>DATLVU010000077.1:0-10736 GCA_035577025.1 Gemmatimonadales bacterium | reverse complement strand
GAGCACCTCGGCCGCTACTTCATGGAGGAGATCTTTCCGTTCATCTCCCCACAGGCCATGACCCGCGCACCGGGGCATCCCTTCCCGCTGATCCCGAACCTGCGGCTCTCCCTCGCCGTGCTCGTGCGTGATCCGGGCGGCGGACCCGTGCACTTCGCGTACGTCAAAGTCCCCGACGACCACCCGCGGTTCGTGCCGCTCCGAGACGGCACGGGCTTCATCGCCGTGGAGGAGCTGATCCGCGCGAATCTCGGGCCCGTCTATCCGGGACGGGTGGTGGACGCAGCGTATGCCTTTCGCGTGACTCGCGGAGCGGACCTCGAGCTCGACGAGCAACACGCGTCGAGCCTGATGCAGATCATCGAGGAGGAAACAAAGCGCCGACCGTACGGCGCCGCGGTGCGCATCGAGGTGGAAAGCGCCATGCCGCCTCACGTCCGCGAGCTCCTGCTCCGTGAGCTACAGTTCGAGGATACGGCCCCCGCGGGCTCGCTGGGCGCGAGCGACCTATACGTGACGCCGGGCCTGGTCGATTTCGGCGGCGTGCGCCAGCTCGCGCGACTGCCGCTTCCCGAGCTCGATTACCCGCCGCATGCCGGCGTCTCGCCCATCGCCAGCGGCAGCTCGATCTTCACGGTCCTCGCCCAGCGCGACGTGCTGGTGCATCACCCGTACGACGATTTCGAGTCGACCGTCCAGCGTTTAGTGCTCGAAGCGGCCGACGACCCGGACGTCGTCGCCATCAAGCAGACGCTGTACCGCGCCGGCGGGCGCTCGGCGATCGTCGATGCCCTGGTGCGCGCGGCCTCGCAGGGCAAAGAGGTCTTCGTGTTCGTCGAGCTCAAGGCACGCTTCGACGAGGAGCGCAACATCGAGTGGGCCCGGAAGCTCGAGCAAGCCGGCATCCGCGTCGTGTACGGCCTCGTGGAGCTCAAGACCCACGCCAAGATCGCGCTCGTCGTCCGCCGCGAGGCTGGCCGGACCCGCCGGTACGTCCACATTGGGACGGGTAACTACAACGCGGCGACGGCGACGACGTACACGGACCTGGGGTTGCTATCGGCGGACCCCGATCTCGGAGCCGATCTGCACGACCTGTTCAACGAGCTGTCCAGTTCGTCCCGGCCGCCGCAGACGGCGTTCCGACGGATTCTCGTATCGCCCACCTTTCTCACGCAGCGCCTCCTCCAGCTCATCGCGCGCGAAGCCGAGCATGCGCGGAAGGGCGACCGGGAGGCCCGGATTCGCGCCAAGATCAACGGGCTGGCCGATCCGGAGATCATCGAGGCGTTGTACCGGGCGTCCCAGGCGGGCGTCGAGGTCGCGCTCATCGTGCGGGGCGTGTGCACCCTCCGCCCCGGCGTGGTCGGGCTGTCGGAGCGAATCCGCGTGACCAGCGTGCTGGGACGCTTCCTCGAGCACGCTCGCATCTATCACTTTGCGAACGGGGGCGACCCCGAATACTTCATCGGGTCCGCCGACTGGCGGCCTCGGAACCTGCGACAACGAGTGGAGGTGGTGGCGCCCGTAAGCGATCCCGCGGCCCGCGCCCGGCTCGACAGTATCCTGGAGCTGCAGCTCACCGATCCGACCGCATGGGACCTCGAGCCCGATGGCAACTATCGACGCCGCTCGCCCGAGTCCGGAGCCGATCGGCGGACGTCGCAGGAGCGATTGCTCTCGCTCTCCAGTGCGAACACTTGAGCCCGTGGTCCGGGGCTCGTTGCTCTGCCTCGTCGCCCTGACCTCCACGACGCCCCTGCGGGCGCAGGGGAAGCCGTGCCGGCAGCCGCACTACCGGTGGGCCCAAAAGGTCGACACGTCGGGGGTCACCCGCGCCCCGGAACAGGTCTCGGTAACGGCGATCCTCGCGACCTGGACGCCCCCGCTCCTCGGGCCGCGCGACGCGTGCGCCCCACGGGACGATCGCGAGCTCCGCACGTTCAGCGTACTCGGCTGGGTGCGGCGCGTCGACAAGGTCAAAGACGACGGCGATTGGCACATCGAGCTGACCGACCGGGCCGATAGCCCGGCCGATTCATGCATTGTCGCCGAGATCCCCGATCCGCGATACAGCGGGCGCTACGCGCTCGCGCGCGCCGCGCTCGACTCGTTGATGGGGAACGGCCGCCTCGGCAAGGGCGGCATCCTGCGCCGCCCGTTCCAGGCGCGGGTCATGGGCCTGGCGTTCTTCGATGGCCAGCACCGCCGCGGCGGCCGACGGAGCTCGCGGATCGACGGGGGACACGGTCGCTGCAATGCGTCCGTGCAGGCACTCTGGGAGATTCACCCGGTATATCGCATCGGCTCCCCCTGAGCCCGCTCCACGCGATTTCTGCCGCCCTGCTTCGCCCGGTACAGCGCCGCGTCCGCGATGACGCGGAGGCTATCAACCGTGCTCGCGTTGTCGGGATAGCCAGCCACTCCGCATGAGATGGTGAGCGGGTAGGCCTCCCCGTTCCAACGCCAGGCCGTGGACTCGACGCCGGCGCGGATCCGCTCCGCGACTTCGAGTCCCGACTCGATGGGCGTATGCGGCATCCAGATGGCGAACTCCTCGCCGCCGATTCGGGCGACGAGGTCCTTGTCCCGCACGGCACTCTCGAGGATCCGCGCGACGTAACGGAGGGCTCCGTCGCCGGCGGCATGTCCGAGCGTGTCGTTCAGCTTCTTGAAGTGGTCCAAGTCCGCGTAGATGAGCGTGGCGATCGGTGGTTGCTTGCTCTCATGCAACCCGAGGACGCGCTCGAGCTCCCGCCGGTTGCGCAACCCCGTCAGGGGATCCTTCACCGCCCGCTGCTCGGCTTCATGCAGCGCGCGGGCCGCCGCCAACCGGGAGCCGAGCTCCGAGACCAGCCGCTGGACCTGATCGGCCACCGGCGAACCCGCCCCGAACGGTGACCCCATCACTACCAGCGCGCCGATCGCGTAGTGCCCGTCGAGCAGCGGGTACGCTGTGCCGGCCCGATCGCGTCGTCGCCGGTCGGGGAGCGCGTCGCCGAACACGTCCTCGGACCCCTGTGACGCGACCGGCACACGCGCGGCAATCGCGCGGAGCGCGGGGGCGTCGGACGTGAGTGTCCGCCCTTCGAGCCTCCCATCGGCCAGTTTGGAAACCGCGACGATCCGTGCGTCGGCGCTGGCCGGCCCGAGGCCCTGAAGGATGATCGCGGAACCGCGCTCCGTGAGCTGTTGAGCCAAAGTGACGCCGGCCTTGGCGATCCCTTCCAGGGTCTGGGCACCGCCGGCCATCGCCGCGAGTTGCTTCGGCACGAGCTGCGCGGGTTGATCGGCGCTCTGCTCCCGCCCGAGGAGGTGCATGCTCGCGACGAGACGACGGAGCTCGGCTGTGGCGTTCTCCAGGGCCTTGGGCATGGCATCCGCGGGCGCGGGAGCCAGGAGTAGTCCGGCGCCCCAGGGGAAGTCACCGACGGCCACGTAGGTGCCGGCTGGATCGCGGGCGACGTGAGCGCGCCCGTCCACCGACGCGAGCTGCACGAGCGCGGCGCCGCGCTGCCGTACCTGCGCATCCACCGGTTCCTGGCTCACCACTTCGACATCGCCTTCCTCGAGCCCCACGATCCAGCCGGCCCGGGCGCCGTACGAGCGGCACATCAACTCGAGTAAATGCCCGAAGTCGGATGGTCGGCTGAGGGGCGCGTCCGTCAGCCATGCGCGAACGAGCGACGGGAGCGCGAGGCCAATCCCGACGAGGAACCCGCCGAACGCCGCGACCAGCGCCCAGACATTCGCGGAGAGAACTGCCGGAACGACGGCGGCCAGGCCGAGCAGCGCGAGAACGCGCCCGACCCAGACCCCCAGCGGGGGAAGCCTCATGAATGATTGATGCGGCTCGCTGCGGCGGCGGCCCCGAAGCCGTTGTCGATATTGACGACCGTCACTCCCGCCACGCACGAGTTGAGCATGGCGAGCAGCGCGGCGATTCCGCCGAAGGACGCCCCATACCCCACGCTGGTCGGGACCGCGATCACGGGAACCGCGACCAGTCCGCCCACGACGCTCGGCAGCGCGCCCTCCATCCCGGCGACGACAATGATGACCGCGGCGCTGCGGAGCGCTTCGGTCTGCGTGAGGATGCGGTGGATTCCGGCGACGCCGACGTCGGTGAGACGGGCCACGGAGTTGCGAAACGCCCGCGCCGTGACCGCCGCCTCTTCGGCCACCGGAAGGTCGCTCGTGCCCGCGGTGACGATGAGAATCGTCCCCCGCCCGGTGGGCGCAGGCTCCGGATCGGCCGGGAGGTAGACGACGCGGCCCAACTCATTCACTTCGACCCGCGGAAACCGCGCCGCCAGGGCGTCCCGATGGAGCGCGTCGGCCCGGGTCGCGAGAAACATCCCCCCGCGGGCCTCGAGGCGCTCGGCGATCCCGACCACCTGCTCGGGTGTCTTGCCCTGACAGAAAATCACCTCCTGGTGCCCTTGCGTCGCGGGCCGGAGGTGATCGATCGACGCGAAGGGGAGGCGTTCGACGAGCCGCCCCAGCTCCTCGAAATTCACGCCGCCTGCTCCACGGCGTCCCTCGCGAGATAGGCGGTGAAGATCGCTTCGGCCTGCTGCATCGACTCGATTTGAAAGAGCCGCTCGCGCAGCTGAGACGCGCCAGGGACACCCTTCGTGTACCAGCCAAGGTGCTTGCGGAACTCGAGAGCCGTTTTCCGCGTGTCGCCCTGGAGGCGGAGCGCGAGCCGTGCATGCTCGAGCGCCGTCGCGAATCGCTCCTCAGGCCGCGGGTCGGGCCGTACCGGCCGGCCGGCGAGGAGATCCCGCGCCTGCGCGAAGATCCACGGATTGCCGAACGAGCCCCGGGCGATCATGGCGCCGGCGCATCCTGTGTGCGCGCGCATGGCCACCACATCCGCGGCCGTCGCGATGTCGCCGTTGCCGATAACGGGGATATCCAGGGCGTCCACCACCCGGGCGATCTCGTCCCAATTCGCCTTCCCGGAGAACATCTGCGTCCGGGTGCGCGCGTGGAGCGTGAGAGCCCGCGCACCCGCCTCGCGGCAGCGCTGGGCAATCGCTAGGGGATCGCGTTGGGCGTCGTCCCAGCCGCTCCGGATTTTCACGGTCACGGGGAGGTGCGTCGCATTTTGCACCGCGCGGATGATCCGCTGGACGAGGTCCAGGTCCTTCAGGCAGCCGGAGCCGCCGTTGTTCTTCACGACCTTCTTGACCGGGCAGCCGAAGTTGATGTCGATGAAATCGGGTTTGCACGCCTCGGTCACCATTTCGGCCGCCTGCGCCATGACCGTGGCGTCGGCGCCATACAGCTGGATGCCGATCGGGCGCTCGGCCTCCTCGAACCGCATGTCGTGGAACAGGTGCTCCAGTCCCCGTGCGACCCCGACGGCCGAGATGAACTCGGACACGACGACGTCCGCGCCGAATCGGCGGGCGATCAGCCGGAAGGGCGATTCCGACACCCCCGCCATAGGCGCGAGAAAGAGGGGAAACGCGTGCCCGACCGGATACGGGAAGTCCATGTCACACAACGTAATGACGCGTTGCAAACCGAGCAAGCAATCATTAGGTTTGGCCGCCGTTTCGACCGGAGCGATTCGACGTGCGCTTGCGTGAGTTCTTCGCCGACGATGCGATCAACCTCGAGCTGCAGAGCACGACCAAGGACGATGTGCTGAAGGAGCTCGTCGGCCTGCTCAAGCTCGACGACAAGTCCGAGCAGACGCTCGTGAAGATGTTGAAGCGCCGGGAAACCCTGGGGTCGACGGGGATCGGCCAGAACATCGCCATCCCCCACTCGCGGGCGCTGGCGGTTAGCCAATTGCGGGTCGCCTTCGGCCGGAAGCTCGAGGGGATCGACTTCAACGCGATCGACGGCAAGCCGGTCAATTACTTCTTCCTGATCGTCGCTCCTCCCCTCGAGGTCTCGAACCAATACCTGCCCGTGCTCGGCAAGATCGCCCAGTTCGCCAAGGAGCCCGACGTGCCGGGGAAGCTGGCCCGGATCGGAACGCCGCAGGAGTTCTTGAAGCTGCTGGAAGACAAGAACATTTAGAAGCGTTACACGTTGCACTTCGCACGTTCAGACTGAATCGTCTCGCAGCGTCCGCAGGAGACCGGCGACCATCCTCGCGCGGTTCGACCGGCTTGCACACAAGGCGCGCAACTCGTGTTCCGACAAGTAGTCGAGCGCTTTCACGAGTTCCAGAATCGACTCGAGCTCGTCTAAAGAGCCCCGCGCGATGTCGACATGACGGCGGAAGTTACCGCGATGGGAACGCGCCGCACCTTCTGCGAGGTTCAACGCAACGCTGTAAGCGGCCCGTCGCCATTGGGTCGCGAGAGAGAACCGCTCGTCGGGCGGCAAACGTCTAATCGCGGGCCGCGACAGAACCACGAAACGGATCGCCTCTTGCCACGCACGGAGCTGCCTGAAACTTCCCACCGCGCAAGAGTACCGATCGAGCCTCTAAGCGTTGCATCATCTTTAGCGTGTGCGGTGCATTTCCTTGCGGGTAGTCGTTGCGTGGAACGTGCAACGTGGAACATGCAACGCCGTTATTCCCACTCGATTGTAGCAGGGGGTTTTGAACTCACATCATACACCACCCGATTCACTCCCCGCACTTCATTAATAATCCGACTGCTGATCCGCCCCAAGACGTCCGCCGGAAAGCCAAACCAATCCGCCGTCATCCCGTCGCGACTCGTCACCGCCCGCAACGCCACCACATGATCGTATGTCCGATAATCGCCCATCACCCCGACGGACTTGATCGGTAGCAAGACGGCAAAGGCCTGCCAGATCTGATCGTACAGGCCAGCCGCCCGGATCTCGTCGATATAGATCGCGTCCACCCGCCGGAGCAGATCGAGGCGCTCCCGCGTGACGGGACCGAGCACGCGGATCGCGAGGCCTGGCCCCGGGAACGGGTGGCGCCCGACGATCTCTTCCGGCAGGCCGAGCTCCCGTCCGACCTGCCGCACCTCGTCCTTGAACAGCTCGCGCAGCGGCTCGATCAGCTTCCACGGAAGATCGGGCCGCAGGCCACCCACGTTGTGGTGCGTCTTAATGGTCACGGACGGTCCACCCCGGGGGGAGGAGGACTCGATGACGTCGGGGTAGAGCGTCCCCTGGACAAGAAACTGCACCTCTCCGGCGCCCTCCAAGTGCCGAGCCGCGTCTTCGAACACATCGATGAAGGTGTGGCCGATCCGGCGCCGTTTTTCCTCCGGGTCGTCGACCCCCGCGAGCGTGTCGAGAAAGCGAGCTTCCGCGTCTACCACACGCAGATCCATCCCGAGATGGGCCTTGAAGGCCCGCTCCACCTGCTCGCGCTCGTTCAGGCGCAACAGCCCGTGGTCCACGAAGATGCACGTGAGCCGGTCCCCGATCGCGCGGTGCACCAGGGCCGCGGCGACCGCCGAGTCGACTCCCCCCGAGAGCCCGCAGATGGCACGGCTCTTCCCCCCCACAACCTTCTGGATGCGCTCGATTTCGTGCTCGATCAAATGACCCGGCGTCCAGTCGGGCGTGCATCCGCAGATATCGAACAGGAAGTTGTGAAGGATCTCGCCTCCCCGCGGCGTGTGGGCCACCTCGGGGTGGAACAGGACACCGAAGATGGGCCGCGAGTCGTGTTGGAACGCCGCCACGGGGGCGTTGGGACTCGAGGCCGTGACACGGAAATGGGGAGGCGGCTGCTCGATCCGATCGCCGTGGCTGGCCCACACCGTGATGCATCCCTGAGGCTCAAACCCCGCGAACAAACCGCTCGCGTCCCTGACCGTGACGTCGGCCCGACCGTACTCGCGCTCCGTTGACGGCTTGACCTTGCCGCCCGCCAGGTGGGCGACGAGCTGCATCCCGTAGCAGATGGCGAGGATCGGCGTGCCGAGCTCGAGGAGCTTGGGGTCCGCCGTGGGCGCGTCGCGATCGAACACGGAGCTCGGCCCGCCGGACAGAATCACGCCCTTGGGCGCGAACCCTCGGACGAACGCGAGGTCCGTCCCGCGAACCGCCGGGTGGATCTCGCAGTAGACGTGCGCCTCGCGCACCCGCCGGGCGATGAGCTGGGTGAACTGGGACCCGTAGTCGAGGATCAGGATGCGGTTCACGCCTGGTACCAGGTCGTGGGTTCGAGAATCTCACCGCGTAACAGGTCTTCGAGCGTCTCACGCTGGCGCGCGATGTAATACCGATTCCCGTCCACCAGAACTTCCGGGGGCCGGGGCCGCTGGTTGTAGGTGGAGCTCATGACGAAGCCATAAGCGCCCGTGCCGAGCACCGCGAGGTATTCGCCGGGCTCGACCGTCGGCACCTTGCGATCGAGCGCCAGAAAGTCTCCCGACTCGCAGATCGGTCCGACGATGTTAACCAGCTCCTCCGCACGCGCCCCGTTCTGGAGGGGAACGATCTCATGATGAGCATTGTAATGGCTCGGGCGCACGAAGTCGGTCATTCCGGCGTCCACGACCACGAATTCCTTGCCGCCGGCGTGCTTGCGGTAGAGGACCCTGGTGACGAGGACGCCCGCGTTCGCGACCAGGTAGCGACCGGGCTCGCAGATTAGCGCGAGGCCGGCCTGCTTGATCGGCGGCGCAACCGCTTCGGCGAACGCCTGTGGGCTGGGCGCTTTCTCGTTGTGATACTTGACGCCGAGTCCGCCACCGACATCCAACGCCTCGACCGTCGTGATCCCCGAGACGCGTAGGGCGGTCACCAGCTCGAGGAGCTTGACCGTGCCGCGGTGGTACGGCTCCACGTCGGTGATCTGCGAGCCGAGGTGCATGGCGAGGCCGCGGAGCGTGAAGAGCGGCTCGGCGGCGATACGCTGCGCCACGCTCACCACCTCGTCGTAGGGCACCCCGAACTTCGCGGTCTTCTCACCGGTCTTGGTGTAGGGGTGGGTCTCGGTGGCGACATCCGGATTTACACGGATGCCGAGATTGGCCCGCTTCTTCAGCTTGTGCGCGACGGCGATCACGGCGTCGAGCTCCGCGGGTGATTCGACGTTCAAGAATCCGACGCCGATCCGGATCGCCTCTTCGAGCTCGAGCGCCGTCTTGCCGACGCCCGAGAACACGATGGAAGCTGCGTCGAACCCGGCGGCGAGCGCGCGCCGGAGCTCGCCGACGGAGACGATGTCCGCACCCGCCCCCGCGGCCTTGAGCACCCGCAGCACCCCGATGTTGCCATTCGCCTTGACCGAATAGCAGATCCGGTGCGGAACGTCCTTCAGGGCGTCGTGCAGGGCGTGGTACTGCGCTCTGATCAGATTGGCGCTATAGACGTACACCGGCGTACCAACGCGCTCCGCGATGCCTCGGAGCAGCGCGGGGTCGAAGGTTAGTACGCCCGAGCCTGCGTCTCTATGACCCTGGTCTGCTTGAGATTGGGTCACGATCAACACCCTGAGGCCTTGTTTTGGGGCACGTCACGTTCAGATGGCCGCTGCATTCTGCCAACAACCTGTAAAGCGTCCGCACACGCTGTTGCCGTAAGCGTGCAACACTTCATGTGGAACGGAGTTTGCCTATTTCGGGAACGGACGAGGTGGAAACGGGCACCCGAAGGAGTTGAGTCGTGAAGGTGGGAAGGGCTGTCACCGCCGTTGCTGGTCTGATGCTGCCGCTCATGCCGCTGCCGCACCGAGTGCTCCCCGTTGGCGCGCCTCAGTTTGGAAAAGATTCCGTACACTGGCAGCCAGCTCGCGTTCTCATTCTGTCCGACCAGGCCCGTCGCTTCCTGCAGCTCCAATATCGGGGGTTCGCCACCGAGTTCATGGGCTGCATGATCGGGGAGGTGCGGGGGCAAACGATCGTGGTGCAACGCATCGCGCCGGCGGACGTGGATCCCCTGCACTCCACGGCCACGTGGGTCGTCCCCCAGCAAACGTGTGAGAACGCCGGATGGACCGGCACTATTGGGATGATCCACAGCCATCCGAGCGGCGAGCGCTGCTGGTACTTCTTTCCCGGAACTCAGGTGCCGAGCTCCGACGGGCATTCATTTCTGGCTTCACCGTACCCGGTGGACGCGATCATGTGCGGGACACGGGTCGTCTGGATAAGCCGTGACCTGACGCAGCAAGAGGTGTCGCTGACCACGGAAAGTAATGCACACCTTGTGAGCGCCTCTGCGCCATGAGACATCGTAAGGATGCGGTCTATCGTTCGTTGAGTGATAGCGCGAGCATCGCGCTGATAATCTGGCTTTCGCTGATCGCCCAGACGTGCCGAGGGATCCGGCTCCTCGCCTCGACGACTCCATCTTCCCCTCCCCCTGTATGGCCGAGCTCCGCTGCGACTTCTACGACTGGGCGACCCGCCGTAGCTGCGATCAACCGGCAGCCTGGGTGACCCGGCAGAGCTCGGGGGGCGTCCGGCGCGGGCCGCGCTATTACTGCGACGCGCACCGGCCGCCGCGGGCGGCGCCGCTCACCAAACCGTCGGCCAGGGGCAGCGACCGCCCAGCGTAGAGCGCCTAGTACGCCTGCGCCCACACGGCTTCCGCGATGCTCGGTTTGTTGCACCACATGCACGTCCGGGGCGCCTCAGGGGAGCGGAATTCAGGATCAGGCAGCACGCGCACGGTCGCCGCCGTCTCCTGCTTGATCTCGGCCTCGCACGATGCCGAGCCGCAGAACCCGCCATACGCGAAGCCCCCGCCCCCCTTCATGAACTCGAGGAACTGCGCTTTGGTCGCGCCTCGGATCGAATGGGCCTCCGTTCGGTCCTTCGCTGCCTGAA
>DATLVU010000076.1:0-16121 GCA_035577025.1 Gemmatimonadales bacterium | reverse complement strand
ACGGCCTGGTATGGTACACGAACGATCCCGCGCGCCCGCCGCCGTGGGGAACCACCAGCCCGGCGTGCGACAAGCGGTCGCCGAGCGCGACGAGGTTCTTGGCGAATCGGTTTTCGTCGACGCCGAGCGACAGCGAGGTGGGCAGGACCTTCACCAGCAGCTCCGCCCCCGTGGACTGGTCGAGGGCCACGAACATGCGACACTCCCCCACCAGCCGGACTTCGCGCTCCACCCGGTAGGTCGGCCCCAGTACCTGGCCCAGCGCCACGCGAATGTCCGCCACGCCCGCTACTCCGGCCTCGGACGTTCCAAGCGTAACCCGAGCGGGAGCGTCCTGAAAGGTGTCCGCTCCCTCACGCGCCCGTGCTCCCGAAGCCGCCCTGCCCTCGCTCGCTTGGCGGCAGTTCCGCGACTTCCTCGAGCTCGACCGCCTCCACGCGCTGAAACACCAGCTGCGCGATCCGCATGCCGCGCTGCACCGCGACAGGCTCGGTCCCCAAGTTGATCATCGCGACCAGCAACTCCCCGCGGTAGTCCGAGTCGATGGTCGCGGGTGTGTTCGGCAGGGTGAGACCGTGCTTCAACGCGAGCCCGGAGCGGGGGCGCACCTGTGCTTCGAATCCGGGTGGGATCGCGAGCGCGAGGCCCGTCCGTACTAAACGTCGCTCGAGTGGCTGCAGTGTGAAGTCCTGATCGGCACTAGCGACGTCGTACCCCGCGGCACCGGCGGACTGTCTGGCAGGGAGCGGCAGCCCGTCGTGGTGCGGCAGGCGCAGCACCTGCACAACCGCCATCAGACGAGGGTCTTGGGATCCGCCGAGGGAAGGCCGAATGCCTCGGCGACCGCCGGATAGACCACCTTGCCCTCGACTACGTTGAGGCCCAGGAAGAGGGCGCGATCGTCCCTGCACGCCTGTTTCCAGCCGCCGCGCGCGAGCCGCTTGGCGTAGGGGAAGGTCGCGTTGGTGAGTCCCAGTGTGGACGTCCGCGGCACACCGCCCGGCATGTTCGCCACGGCGTAATGAATGATCTCATCCACCGTGTACGTGGGATTCTCATGTGTGGTCGGCTTGGTGGTTTCGATGCAGCCGCCCTGGTCCACCGCCACATCCACGATGACGGAGCCGGGCTTCATGATCTTGAGATCGTCTCGCCGCACGAGCTTCGGCGCCTTTGCGCCGGGCAGGAGCACGGCCCCGATCACCACGTCGGCCTTGCGCAGCTGCTCGAGCAAATTGTGGCGGTTGGAGTAGAGGAGATCGACGTTGGGCGGGAGGACATCGGCCAGGTAGCGCAGGCGGTCGAGCGACAGATCGAGCATCGTGACGTGCGCCGCCAGGCCCGCCGCCATCTTGGCGGCGTTGGTCCCGACGACGCCGCCGCCGATGATCAGGACCTCGGCGGGGAGTACGCCGGGGATGCCACCCAGCAGAACGCCGCTCCCGCCATACACCTTTTCCAGGTACTTCGCGCCCTCCTGCACCGCCATTCGCCCGGCCACCTCGCTCATCGGCGTCAGCAGCGGGAGCTCTCCCGAGTCGAGCTGGACGGTCTCGTAGGCGATCGCCACGATGCCCGACTTGATCACCGCCCGCGTGAGTGCCTCTGAGGCGGCGAAGTGGAAATACGTAAACACCACTTGGCCCTTGCGCATGCAGGGCCATTCGGGCTCGATCGGCTCTTTGACTTTGACGATCATCTCGGCCTTCGCCCAGACGTCGCCGGCTTTGGGGACGAGCGTGCCACCCGTGTCGCGATACGCGTCGTCCCCGAAGCCCGAGCCAAGGCCCGCCCCCTGCTCGACCAACACCGTGTGTCCGTCGCCCACGAGCGACTCTACGCCCGCCGGCACGAGGGCCACGCGATTCTCGGCTGTTTTGATTTCCTTCGGGACGCCGACGATCATGTGCGCTCCATCAAAGTCTACGCTGCCTCAGGCCCCAACCACACCACCGTCTGCCGTTCAGGCGCAAAGAACTCCGCCGCCACCGCCCCGACCTCCTCCTCAGTAAGCCCGCCGACCGCCGCCAGCACCTGATCGAGGCTTTGATACGGCTCGCCATGCACGGGGAAACCGGCCAAACGATACATCCGGGCGGACGGACTCTCCAGGGACAGCATCAACTGTCCACGCGTCTGCTGCTTGGCCTCCGCGAGTGCCTCACCCCGCAAGCCATCCCGCGCGAGCTTCGCGTACTCCTCGCGGATCGCCGCCTCCGCCTGGACCGCCGTTTTGGGTTGGGTGCCGACGTACACGCCCGTCACCCCCACCTGTCGATAGAAGCTCGTGAACGCGTAAATCCCGTACGCCAGGCCCAGCTCCTCGCGGATCCGCTGGAACAAGCGGCTCGACATCCCGCCGCCGAAGACGTTCGCCAGCACCAGCAGGGCGTACTTGCGCCGATCGGCGTACCGCACGGAATCCGTCGCGAACACAATGTGAGTCTGCGCCGTGTCCTTGACGTGGCGGGCCCGGGCTCCGCGGACACCGGGCGGGATCGGAGCTGTCGATGGCGTTTCCCGATTCCCCTTTCCCGTTTCCCGATCCTCGAACCACCCCTGCTTGCCCAACTCGTCCAGCAATCGGTCGTGCTCCAGGTTGCCCGCAGCCGCGATGACGCAGTTGGCGGGAAAGTAGGCGCGTCCGTGAAGGTCCTTCAGGTCTTGCGTCGACAACGCGCCGACGGTGTCCCGAGTACCGAGGATGGAATAGCCGTACGGATGCTTGGGCCAGAGCGCCTGGTAGGAGAAATCGAAGACCAGGTCGTCCGGGGTATCCTCGACGGTGTTGATCTCCTCGAGTACCACGTTGCGCTCGAGCTCCAGGTCCCCCGCGCGCAGCACCGGGTTCCGCACGAGGTCCGTCAGCACGTCGAGGGCTTGCGGGAGATCGCTGTCGAGGACGCGAGCTTGGAAAGCGGTCGTGTCGCGGGAGGTGTACGCGTCGAGCGACCCGCCGCGGGATTCGAGGGCCACCGCGATCTGCTGCGCCGTGCGGCGCTCGGTGCCCTTGAACACCATGTGCTCGAGGAGATGCGACACGCCCATCTTCGGGCGCGGCTCGTGGGCGCTGGCGCTCCGGACCCAGATGCCCACCGCCACCGAGCGGACGCTCGGTACGCGCTCGGAAAGGACGATGACGCCGCTCGGCGCGGCGGTTTGAGAGATCTCCCCGTCGAGCCGGACCGTCTCCATCAGTGCGAGCGCGCGGGCTCCGGCTTCTCCAGCAGTGCCTTCCGTGACAGACGCATGCGACCGCGCTCGTCTACCTCGAGCAACTTGACGCGCACGTGGTCGCCCTTCTTCACGACATCCTCGGTCCGCTCCGTCCGACCGTGCTGCAGCTCGGAGATGTGCAGCAGACCTTCGACGCCGGGCAGGATTTCGATGAATGCCCCGAAGGCCGTCGTGCTCTTCACGACGCCCTCGTAGACCTTGCCGACCTCGGGCTCCTGCACCAGGCCCTGAACCATATCCCGGGCCCGCTCGCCTCCCTCACCCACCGCCGAAATCGTCACCAACCCGTTGTCATCGACGTTGATCTCGGCGCCGGTCTGCTCCTGGATGGCGCGGATGGTCTTCCCCTTGGGGCCGATCAGATCGCCGATCTTGTCCGGCCGAATCTGGATGGTGATGATGCGCGGGGCGTATTTGGACAGCTGCGAGCGCGGCTTCGGGATCGCCTGATCCATGATGTCGAGGATGTGCAGACGGGCCCGCTTCGCCTTCTCCAGCGCCTCGCTGATGATCTTGAAGTCGAGGCCCGCGATCTTGATGTCCATCTGGATCGACGTGACGCCCTGACGGGTGCCGGCGACCTTGAAGTCCATGTCGCCCAGATGGTCTTCGGTGCCGAGGATGTCCGTCAGGATCGCGACGCGGTCGCCTTCTTTGATCAGCCCCATCGCGATCCCTGCGCACGCCGCCGTCATCGGCACGCCCGCATCGAACAGCGCCAGCGAGCCGCCGCACACCGTGGCCATGGACGATGAGCCGTTCGACTCGAGGATGTCGGACACGATCCGGATCGTATACGGGAACTGCTCGTACAGCGGGAGCAGCGCCTGCAAGGCGCGCTCGGCCAGGGCGCCGTGCCCCACCTCGCGACGGGACGTCCCGCGGATCGGGCGGACTTCCCCCGTCGAGAACGACGGGAAGTTGTAGTGCAGCATGAACGACTTGGTGGTCTCCTGGGCGACGTCGATCGAATCGATCCGTTGCTCGTCGGAGACCGTGCCCAGCGTGGCGGAGACGAGCGCCTGCGTCTGCCCACGCGTGAACAACGAGGATCCGTGTGTGCGCGGGAGCACACCCACCTCGCAGCTAATGGGCCGCACGGTGTCGAGATCCCGGCCGTCCACGCGCTCGCCGTGCGTGAGCACCTGCTCGCGCATGGTGCGGTACTCGATGTCCTCGATCACGTTGGCGACGTCCTTCACGTTCTCCGGGAACTCGGCCCCGAGCTGCTCCTGAATCGTGGCCTTCAACGCCGCCAGGGCCTGTGCCCGTTCCGCTTTCTCGGGCAAATTGAGCGCTTCGGTCACCCGGGCCTCCGCCAATCCCTTTACGCGAGCGACGAGCTCCGTCGGCGGCTCGACCTTCGTCCATTCCATCTTGGGCTGGCGCACGTCCGCTACGAGCTCCTGCTCCGCATCCAGCAGCTCACGAATGCCTTTGTGCGCCACCTCCAGGCCCTTCACGATCTCGGCCTCGGTGAGCTCGAGCGCCCCCCCCTCGACCATCACGATGGAATCCTTAGAGCCCGAGACGACCATGTCCACATCGGAGAACTCGAGCTGCTGGAAGGTGGGATTGAGGATCCACGCCCCCTCCACGCGTCCTACGCGCACGGCCGCGATCGGTCCGTTCCACGGCACCTTAGACATGGTGAGGGCGGCGGAGGCAGCCGTGAGGCCCAGGACGTCCGCGTCGTTCTCCTGGTCCGCCGAGAGGACGTACACGAACACCTGCACCTCGTTCTTGAAGCCTTCGGGAAAGAGTGGCCGCACCGAGCGGTCGATCACCCGCGCCGCGAGGATCTCCTGGTCCTGGGGCCGCCCTTCGCGCTTCAAAAAGCCGCCGGGGATCTTCCCGGCGGCGTAGGCTTTCTCGCGGTATTCGACGGTCAGTGGAAAGAACGGGAGGGTCGAAACGTTGTCCGACACGGTCACCGTCGCCAGCACGACCGTCTCCCCGAACTGCAGGAGGCAGGAGCCGGCGGCCTGTTTGGCCAGGCGGCCCGCCTCGAGCTTCAGGGTGCGGCCCGCAAAGTTGCGTTCGACGTGTTTCACCAGATTGCCTATCTAGAGCACAAAGAAATGCGCGAGGCGCCCCGGTGCTCTTCCGGGGCGCCCGGCGCGACGCCAGCGGTGTTAATGGCGGAGACCCAGCTCGTCGATGAGCTGCCGATACCGCTCCAGGTCGGCGCGCTTCAGGTACTCGAGCAGGCGGCGGCGCTGCGACACCATCTTGAGCAGCCCGCGCTGGCCGTGATAGTCCTTGGCGTGCACCCGGAAGTGATCGGTGAGGCTGTTGATCCGCTCGGTGAGCAGCGCGATTTGGACCGGGGCCGACCCCGTGTCCCCTTCGTGCCGCCCGTACTTCCTGACCGGCGTCGTCTTGTCGTACATCAGTTCCAGTTCCCTAATTGTTGAGAGCGCAGTAACTTAGACCGTCAGCGCCCCTTTGTAAAGCCCTAGTGACGAACGCGCACACCGCGCCCAGCGCGCCCACCGACCTCCTCGGCCGCACCGTCGGCCCGTACGACCTCGAGCGCCTGCTCGGCGCGGGGGGGTTCTCGTGGGTGTTCGCCGGGCGCGAGCTGGACGGCACCCCGGTCGCGGTCAAAATCCTGATGCCCCGGTACGCCGGCGACCCCCAGTTCGAGAGCCGGTTCCGGAACGAGGCCGAGACCGCCGCCAAGCTGCAACACCCGAACATCATCCGCATCCGGTTCGTCGCGCGCTCGGGGAACTACGTCTACTTCGGGATGGATCTCTGCACCGATTCTTTGGGCGCCCGCCTGCAGCGCGAGGGGCCGCTCCCCGAAGCCGACATCGTCCGGATCGCGAGCCACGTAGCGCGGGGCCTCGCGTTCGCCCACGGCCAGGGCGTGATTCACCGCGATTTGAAGCCGGGGAATATCCTGCTCCATTCCGACGGCAGCGCGATCATCTCGGATTTCGGGATCGCCCGCGCGCTCTCCGGCTACGTCGCCTCGACCGGCGTCAACATGACCATCGGAACCCCGCAGTACCTCTCGCCCGAGCAGGCGCAAGGGCGCCCACTCGATCAGCGCGTGGATTTTTACGCTCTGGGCGTGACCCTGTACAAGGCCGCGACCGGCGAAGTGCCGTTCACGTCCATGGACTGGTTCGAGCTGGCACGGATGCACGTCGAAGACGCGCCACCGTCACTTCGTAAGAAACGGCCGGACGCGTCGAAACGCTTCGAGCGTGTGGTGATGAAGTGCCTCGCCAAGCATCCGGACGATCGCTACCGCGATGCCACGGCGCTGCTCGCCGATCTCGCTGCGGTGGACGACCGCGACCCCGCAGGGTACTGGTCCCGGTGGTTGCGCTGGTTCTCAGGCTGACGCACGGAACAGGCGTCGGATCGCTCCCACAATCCGGGAAAGCACGCCCGCCGGGGGCGCCACCGCCGGCGGCACCCTGATCAGGCCGGTGGTCCGGTGACTCGCGAGGTAGGCTTCGACGGCGCGCCGGAGCTCCGGCTCGTACTGCTTGGGAAAGGATCGCTCAGCCAGGCGGATGTCGAAGCCCCCTGCCACACCACCGAGCTCCACCACGCCCGGCGAGGCCCGATCGATGATCTCGATTAGCGGGCCCAAGCCGTCGCGGATCCCACGCACGCCTTCCCGCCCGTAGTACACGGTCGCCACGGCGATCACGAGGCGCTCCGCTTTGACGCGCCCCGCGGCATAGCCTTGGAGCGCTTCGTTAATGGCGGAAGAGTCCAAGAACTTCCCGACCGATGACGAGGAGCATCAGCGAGGCGAGCAGGGCAAAACCGAGCTGCGTCAGGCGAAGCCGCAGGTCCAACGACAGCGGCCTCCGCAGGATCCCCTCCGCGACGAGGAACATCAACTGCCCACCGTCCAGGATGGGAATGGGAAGCAGGTTCAGCAACGCCAGGTTGACCGAGAGAATCGCCATGAGCGCCAGGAGGGGGACCAAGCCTTGCCGGGCCGCCTGGCCGGAGAGTCGACCGATCGTAATCGGACCGCCGACCTCGGAAAGCGACACGTCCCGCGTGATCAGCCCTTTCAAGAACGTGAGTATCTGGTGGGCGTCCCTCCCGGTCCGGTCGATCCCCGCCCGCACGGCGCCAAGCGGGCCGAATCGCTCACGCGTAATCGGCTGCACGGGGGCGATCCCCACAAACCCTCGCATTGCGACCTCGCCAGTCCGCGGATCCGGCACCGAGCGGAGGGCGGGTATGAGCGTCAGACTGACGATCGTCCCACCGCGCTCCACGTCCACGAGCAGGCGGCGGTTCGGGCTCGCCCGCACGATGCGCGCGAACTGAGCCCATGACGCGACCGGCTCACCATTCAGGCGCACCACCCGGTCGTCGGGCCGGAATCCCGCCTGGGACGCGGGATCGCCCTCGGTGACTGACTTGACCACTGCTGGGAAGAACGGCTCCAAGGCTTGAATGAGCGCGACGCGCGCATCCGAGTTTCCACGTGGGAGCCTCGCGATCAGCGGGGCCTCGCGCCCGGCCACCCGCAGCGTGAGCGGCAGCGGGCTCGTCACTAGGCGTTCAACCAAGTCATCCCAGGAAGTGATGGAATCCCCGTCCACACCTACGATTCGATCGCCCCGAGATATCTGTGTTAGCGCTCCTGCTCCTTCGGGCAGCTCGCTGACGTACACCGTGTCAACCTGTGTGGTCGAATGCCGCTCCGACCCGACGGTGGCGTAGAGACCGCTATAGACGCCGATGGCGAGCAGGCCGTTCATCGTCACGCCGGCAAGAATGACCACCATCCGCTTCCAGAGCGGCTGGCGATCGAACGCGCGCGCGGGATCGATCGGCACGGTGGACTTGCCGCCTTCCACGCTACCCGCCATCCCCTCCTCTTCGAGGCCCGCCATCTTCACGTAGCCACCGAGGGGCAGCCAGGAAACCCAATACTCGGTCTCACCACGACGCCACCGTACGAGCGGACGCCCGAAGCCGATCGAGAATCGCAGGACCTGAATACCGACTGCCTTCGCGGCCACGAAGTGCCCCATTTCGTGCACGAAGATCAGCGGTCCCAGAATGAACGCGAGGGCGAGCAGCGTCAGGAGCACGCGGCCTCCCGGGCGAGCCGCCGCGCCTCGGCATCCGCCGCCAGCACGGCATCGAGCGAACCCGCCTCGGTTGGGCGATGTCCTTCCAGCACCCGCGCAACGGTCTCCGCGATGCGGCCGAATCGGATGCGCCCCTCCAGGAACAGCTCCACCGCCACCTCGTTCGCCGCGTTGAAAGCGGTGGGCGCCGTGCCACCGGCGGCGGCCGCCGCACGCCCCAGCCGGTAGGCCGGATACAACCCCGCCTGCACAGGCTCGAAGGTGAGGGTGCCCGCGGCCACCGGATCGAACCGGCGGGCCCCAGCATCGGGCACGCGGTCGGGATGGGTCAGCGCGTACAGGATCGGAAGCTCCATCGTGGGGAAGCCGACCTGGGCGAGGACGGACCCGTCGACGAACTCGACGAACGCATGCACCACGGACTGTGGATGCACGACGACCTCGACCGCCGTGTACGGCAGCCCGAACAGGAAATGCGCCTCGATCACCTCGAGCGCCTTGTTCACGAGGGTCGCGGAATCGACCGTGATCTTCTTCCCCATCTTCCACGTCGGATGACGCAGGGCCTCTTCCACCGTGGCGTCCGCGACGCGCTCCGGGCTCCAGGTCCGGAACGGACCGCCCGACGCGGTGAGGATGAGTCGAGCGAGCTCGGTGGGCCGCCGGCCGGTGATGCACTGCAGCACTGCGCTGTGCTCCGAGTCGACGGGGACGATCTCTCCGCCTCCCCGCTGTGCCGCCCGCGTGACCAACTCGCCCGCCATGACCAGCGTTTCCTTGTTCGCGAGCGCGACGCGTTTCCCGGCTTCGAGCGCGGCCAGCGTGGCCTCGAGGCCCGCGGCGCCGACGATCCCGTTGAGGACGATGTCGACGTCCGGGCGCGTCGCCGCCTCGACCAGACACTGGGCACCCTTCCCGGTCCCCAGCCCCGAGTTCCGCGTCCCTCCGTTCACGAGACCGACGTAGGTCGGCCGCCATTCCGCCGCTTGGCGCTCGAGCAGCTCTCCGTTGGAATGGGCGGTCAGCGCCGCGACACGGAACCGCTCACGCTGGCGCGCGAGCACTTGCAGCGCCGAGCACCCGATCGAGCCGGTGGAGCCGAGGATGGCGACGCCCACGGTCATGCTAGACCGAATACCCGCAAGAGCCCCGCGGTCACGGGCAGGACGAAGTACAGGGAGTCGAGCCGGTCGAGCACACCGCCGTGCCCAGGGATCAGCGACGAGGAGTCCTTCACACCGACTTCCCGCTTGAAGAGAGACTCGGCCACGTCGCCGACCTGAGCCACGAGGGCCACCACCAACCCCAGCGTGAGGAGCTGCAGGACGCTCAAGTGCAGGGCGACCCGTTCGAGCACCAGCGGTCCATAGAGTAGCGCGGTCACGACCCCGCCGACGACGCCGGCAATCCCTCCCGCCCACGTCTTTCTGGGGGACAACACGGGCGCGAGCTTGGCGCCTCCCACCAGCGTTCCGCCCGCCATGGCGCAGGTATCGCACACCCAGGTGATCGCGAGGGGGAGCACCGCCAGGGCGACGGAGCCGCGGGGATGCGCGTCC
Source organism: Gemmatimonadales bacterium (assembly GCA_035577025.1). Classification (GTDB taxonomy): domain Bacteria; phylum Gemmatimonadota; class Gemmatimonadetes; order Gemmatimonadales; family GWC2-71-9; genus AG41. The sequence goes on along the minus strand of DATLVU010000076.1, from coordinate 6,241 downwards.
ACGTGCGGGCCATGGCGGATCGCCACGATGAAGCTCAGCAGCGCCGAGGCGTACAGCGCGCCGAATACGGTGACGGAGACGGCCGTCAGCGGATGATGGTCCGGCCCGCGCGCCGCCGCCACGATGAGGGCGACGATCAACCAGACCGCTCCCGCGTAGACGACGGGCTCCCAGTCCGCGGAGGTCTTCACCCAATACGTCGCCAGAGGCCCGATGGCGGCCGCGATGAAGCCCACCCACTCGAGGGCCTCAATACCTTGTTTCCGGGCGAGGTCGTAGACCTCGCGGGTACCGAGGATGCCCAGGATCGCCAGCAGGCCCGCGAGCCACCAGCCGCCCAAGGCCAGCGCTGCGAGCGTGACGGCGATGGCCGGCACGGCGACTCCGATGCGCACCAGCAGGTTCCGGGACATCACGCCGTGACCTTGCCGAACCGGCGATCGCGCCGCTGGTAGTCGAGGATGGCCTGGAACAGCTCACGTCGCGTCACGTCCGGCCACAGGACCGGCGTGATGTAGAGCTCGGTGTAGGCCAGCTGCCAGAGAAGAAAATTGGAAAGCCGGCACTCGCCTGACGTCCGGATCAGCAGATCGGGATCCTTCCACGGCGCGGTGTACAGGCGCTCGCGCACGGCGTCCTCATCGATGTCCTCGAGGCGTTTGACGCCCTTGAGCACGTCCTCGGCCAACAGGCGCGCCGCGCGCGCCAGCTCGGCCCGCGACGAGTAGGAGATGCACAGGTTGAGGGCGAGCCGCGTGCCGGCGCTCGTTTCCCGCTCGATGCGCTCAACCGCCGCGCGCGCCCCGGGCGCGAGCCGGGTGCGGTCTCCGAGGACGTGGACGGCCACCCCCTGATCCCGCAGCTCCGCCACCTCGCGCGCGATGTATTCCTCGAGGAGCTGCATCAGCGCCGAGATCTCGCTCACCGGGCGTTGCCAGTTCTCCTCCGAGAAGGCGAAGAGCGTGAGCACCTCCACGCCCGCGTCGATCGCGCCTTCGACCACCTCACGGACCGCCTGCATGCCGGCGCGGTGGCCCAGCGGTCGGGGAAGACTGCGCTCGCGCGCCCAGCGCCCGTTGCCGTCCATGATCACCGCGATGTGCCGCGGGACGGCCCCATTAACGTGGATCTGCGCGAGCAGCTCGTCCGCCATCCTAGACCTCCATGATCTCCGCTTCTTTGCCCTTCACCGCTTCGTCGACCAGACGCAGATGGTCGTCGTGCAGCTTCTGGACGTCCTTCTCGGTCTTCTTCTTCTCATCCTCGGAGACGTGCTCGGTCTTCTTGATCCGCCCGATGGCCTCCGTGCGGGCGTGCCGGACGGCCACGCGGCCTTCCTCCGCGAACTTGTGGATCACCTTGACCAGCTCCCGGCGGCGCTCCTCGTTAAGCGGAGGAAGCGGGATGCGGATGACGTTGCCGTCGTTCGAGGGGGTGAGACCGAGATCGGAGGCGAGGATCGCCTTTTCGATCGCCTTCAGCACGGACTTGTCCCAGGGCTGGATGGTCAGGAGCTTGGGCTCGGGCGCCGCCACGCTCGCCACCTGATTGAGGGGCATCTCGCTGCCGTAGGCTTCGACCCGCACGAGGTCGAGCAGCGACGTGGTCGCCTTGCCAGTGCGCACCGTCGAAAACTCCCGCTTCACGGCTTCCACCGCCTTGTCCATCGCCTGCTTGGCCTGCTTGACGTGTTCGGCCAGGGGAGAGGAGGTCATTGCACGATCGTGCCGACGCGCTCGCCCGCCAACACCCTGGCGGTGGCGCCGGGCTGGTTGATGTTGAAGACGACGATGGGGAGCTTGTTTTCCTTACACAGGCCGAACGCGTTCGCGTCCATCACCGCGTACCCTTTGACCAGCGCCTGCTGGAACGAGAGCTCGGGAAGGAACTTGGCTTTCGGCTCCTTCTTTGGGTCGGCCGTGTAGACGCCATCCACATTGGTGGCTTTGAGCAACACCTTGGCCTCGACCTCGAGGGCGCGCAGGACCGCCGCCGTATCCGTGGAAAAGTACGGATTCCCCGTTCCGCCCGCGAAAATCACCATCCGTCCCTTCTCGAGATGCCGGACGGCGCGGCGCCGGATATAGGGCTCCGCCAGCTCCTCCATCCGGATCGCCGACATCACGCGCGTGTCGACGCCCTTTTTCTCGAGCATGTCCTGGAGGGCGAGGGCGTTGATCACCGTCGCGAGCATCCCCATGTAATCCGCGGAGACGCGATCCATCCCTTGCTCGCTCGCCGCCGTGCCGCGCACGATGTTGCCGCCTCCCACCACGAGACCGAGCTGTACGCCCACACCCGCTACCTGCTTCAACTCGTCGGCGAGGTGGTCGATGAAACCGAAGTCGATGCCCCCGCCCGCCCCCCGCGTTCCCGCGAACGCCTCACCCGAGATTTTGAGCAAGGCGCGCGGGTACGCGAGGGCGGGACGGCCGGGGGGGTCCGTCGCCACTCAGCTCTCTCCGACCTTCAGCCGGGTGAAGCGCCGGACGTCGATTTTTTCCCCCGTCTTGGCGGACAGCTCCTTGACGAGCTCGCCGACCGTCCGCTTGTCGTCCTTCACGAATTTCTGCTCGAGGAGGACGTTGTCCTCGTAATACTTCTTCATCATCCCGTCCACGATCTTGGCGCGGATGTTCTCGGGCTTCTTCTGCTCGGCGACCTGCGCCTCGTACACCTGGCGCTCCCGCTCCACGGTCTCGGGCGGGAGGTCTTCGACCCGCACCGCCAGCGGCCTGGCTGCCGCGATGTGCATCGCCACCTCGCGCGCGAGGGTCTTGAAGTCCTCGGTACGCGCCACAAAATCGGTCTCGCAGTTGAGCTCGACGAGCACGGCCGTCTTGCCGTCGTGATGTACGTAGTGCCCGATCAACCCCTCCGACGCCACGCGCTCCGCGCGCTTGTCGGCCTTGGCCGCGCCCTTCTTGCGGAGCACGTCGACGGACTTCTCCAGGTCGCCGCCCGTCTCCTCCAGGGCCCGCTTGCAATCCATCATGCCGGCGCCGGTGCGGGCACGCAGCTCCGCCACCAGCTTCGCCGGGATCTCTTTCACGGTCGTCATCCCTCCTCACTCCTCATGAAAACGCCGCCCTCGCGCCGGTGGGCTCGAAGGGCGGCGGTCGGTTAATCTGCCGGGCCACGCGCCCGGCGCTTCAGCCCTCGCCCGCGCCGCTCGACTCCGCCGGGGCAGGCGTCTCGTCGGTCTTGAGCCGCGCCGCAATCGCTTCCGGCTTCGGCCGCCGCTTGCGCCGCGCCGGCTTCTTCTTCTTGTCCCCTTCGGCCTCGGTCTCCACACCGGTCTCGGTGGAATAGGTGACGCCCTCACCCTCCTCCACCGCGTCCCGAAGCGGCGACTGCCGCCGCGCCTCACCGATGACATCCGAGATCGCCGCGGTGATCAACGAGACCGCCCGGATCGCGTCGTCGTTGCCGGGGATCGGCACGTCGATCAGGTCGGGGTCCGCGTTCGTGTCGACGATGGCGACCACGGGAATCCCCAGCTTGTTCGCTTCCGCGACCGCAATCCGCTCCTTCTTCGAGTCCACTATGAATAACGCGCCGGGCAGGCGGCTCATGTTCTTGATCCCCGAGAGATACTTCTCGAGCTTGACCCGCTCGCGATCGAAGAGCAGCTGCTCCTTTTTCGTGTAGTTCTCGAATTCGCCCTCGGCCGTCCCCTGGTCCAGCTCCTTCAGACGCTTGATCTGCTTCTTGATCGTCTGGAAGTTCGTGAGCGTGCCGCCGAGCCAGCGCTCGGTCACGTAGAAAGCTCCGCAGCGCTGCGCCTCAGCCTGGAGGATGGCCTTGAGCTGCTTCTTGGTGCAGACGAACAGGATGCCTTCACCCTTCAGGACGACGCCGCGCAGCAGCTCCTGCGCTTCCTGGATCTGCCGGAGCGTCTTCTGGAGATCGATGATGTAAATCCCCGACCGCTCGGCGAAGATGAACCGGCGCATCTTGGGATTCCAGCGGCGCGTCTGGTGACCGAAATGGACGCCCGCTTCCAGCAGTTGCTGCAACTCAGGCTGCGTCATGCACTCCCTCTCGTGGGTTCGATCCGCCGCCGCTGTCATCTCCGCTGCCACCCCCGCAGGGGACCCAGCAGCAGATCGAGCGACGTGTGTGTTGACTGCGGGTGTCCGGTTTCGGGTGTTCGGGTCGGACACCTGACACCGGACACCGGTCTCCTATCTCTTACTGAACTGGAACCGCTTCCGCGCTCCCGCGCGCCCGGGCTTCTTCCGCTCCACCACCCGTGGATCGCGCGTCAATAATCCGTTCTCCCGTAGCTTCTTGCGATGCCGGTCATCCGCGAGGCACAGCGCCCGGGCGATACCGAGCCGCAGGGCTCCCGCCTGTCCCGTCACACCGCCACCCCGCACCAGCGCGCGTACATCGAACGCGCCGAGCGTATCGGTCGCCGTGAACGGCTGCTGGATGTGCGATACGAGCGATGGCCGGGGGAAATAATCCCCCAGCGTGCGCCCGTTGATGTTCCACTTCCCCGACCCCGGCGTTAAGTACACGCGCGCGACGCCGACCTTGCGGCGGCCGATCGCGTGCCAGCGCAGCTCCGGCGTGATCCCCGAGCTCATCTAGCGGCCTCCGCGAAGCTCAACGGCTCGGGCTGCTGCGCCGCGTGCGGGTGGTCGGGGCCGGCGTACACCTTGAGCATCTGCTTCACCTTTTGTCGCGACAGGGTCGTCTTCGGCAGCATCCCCCACACCGCGCGCTCGATTACGCGCTCCGGATGGGACCGCATCTCGTCCTTGAGCGGACGAAACCGCTCATGCCCCATGTATCCGGTGTGCCGGAAGTACTGCTTCTGGTCGAGCTTGCGGCCCGTGAGCTTTACCTTGGACGCATTGACGACGACGACACAGTCACCGCCGTTCAAGTGGGGCGTGAACGTGGGCTTGTGCTTGCCGCGCAGGATCTGGGCGACGCGGCTCGCCAGCCGGCCGAGGGGTTGCTCAGCCGCGTCAACGACGAACCAGCGGTGCGTCACGTCCTCTTTTCGCAGACTGAACGTCTTCATTCCGCCCTTTACATGGGTCCGGTTAACCGACAGCCGCGAACTATACCCGGGGCGTAAGGGCCTGTCAACCCGACAGTTCCGGGCTCGCGAGGGTCACGAGCGGCGTCCCCTTCTCCACCGCTTGCCCGACGGTGACGTGGACCGTCTCCACGACCGCCGCTCGCGACGCCCGCAGCTCGTTCTCCATTTTCATCGCTTCGACCACGACGAGGCCCGCCCCCGCGTCCACGCGCTGCCCGACGGCCACCTCGATCCGGACCACGAGGCCGGGCATCGGCGCTCGTACGGTCCCTTCCGTCGGCGCGGACCGCCCCCCCTCCGTGAGGGCCTGGATTTGATGCGTGCGCTCGTCCACCGCGGTCACTTCCACGCGCTCTCCGACCATCCCCAGGGCCCAGCGCCCCAGCCCATCGAGGGGCTGCGCCGCAACCGTCCACGATTCCCCGCCCAGCAGCAGGTGGTACAGCGGCGTTCCGGGAACGGCGGCCAGGTGCGCCTCGAGCGTCTGGCCGCTCACGACGACACGCCCACCTTCCACCCCAACCTCGTGCGTCGTGCCGCCGATAAGCACGTAGTACTTCACGCTGCCTCCAGGACCGCCACCGTCTCGACGTGTGCCGTTTGCGGGAACAGATCGAACGCCCGCACCGCACTGACGCGATAATTGACGCCGAGCCGATAGACGTCCCGAGCGAGCGTCGCGGGATCGCAGGACACGTAGATCAATCGTCCCACCGGCTGTCTCGCGAGCCGCAGCGTGACGTTCCAGTGCAGGCCCGCACGTGGTGGGTTCACCACCACGGCGTTCGGCTCGGGGAGGGTCGGCAAGACGTCTTCGGCCTTGCCCGCGATGAACCGCACCGGCGCCGGTACCGGGCGCCGGCGGGCCCAGTCGACTGCCTTCTCGTCGGCGTCGACGCTCACGACTTGCGCCCCCCGGTCGGCCAGCAGCACCGCGGTATCACCGATGCCGCCGTAGAGATCCCACACAACCGCCCCCCGGACGTCCCCGAGCTGCTCCACGGCCCACGCGCGCGCGATCGTCTCCATCTCGGGATTCACTTGCTCGAACGCCGTCGCCAGGAAACCCGTTGCCGGACCCGCCATGACCCGCGCCGCGCCGTCGACCGGCTGCCACCAGCAGATCACGTCGTGGCCCCCCCCCCCCCCCCCCCCCCCCCCCCCCCCCCCCCCCCCCCCCCC
>DATLVU010000075.1:0-20537 GCA_035577025.1 Gemmatimonadales bacterium | reverse complement strand
AAGTCACTTCACCACAGGAGGACCCCCATGTCCGATCCCCGAGAGCGCAAGCTCCCGGTCCTGCGCCAACAAGGTTGGGAGCAGCACCGATCCAACGTGGAGGGCACGTTTGCCCTCGGCCGCTTGTTCGCCACACCCGGGGCGTTGCGCGCCGTGGTGGAGTCGGGAGATGACTTGTTCCCCTACCTCGCCCGTCATGCGCGCGGGGACTGGGGCGACGTGGACAACGAAGATTGGCTCTTGAACGACCAAGCGGTCCGCGCGGGGACGCGGCTGCTCTCGGCTTATCGCCTCCGCGACGGCACGCGCATCTGGATCATCACCGAAGCAGACCGCAGCGCAACAACTCTCTTGCGGCCCGACGAATACTAAGAGCGCTGATACTTTCGCACATGACCTTGCAACAATTTTCCAACAAACCCAGCAAATCCAGCCACTCCTGAGGTCACCCCATTCGTATCGACTAGGCCGGTGTCCGGTAACCGTGTCAACAGGCACTTATACGGGGAGGGCATGGTGTCGGACCACTGAGTGGGAGGGGTGGAGAGATGAGCGAGTCAGTGAAAATACCGAAGCTGCTCACGGTGCGGCAGCTCGCAGAGGCGACGGGCCTGGCGCCGTGGCGCATCCACGAGCTGTGCGCGCAAAGGAAGCTGCCGCACATGCGAGTCGGCCGCACGCTCCGGTTCGCCGAGGATGTGATCGTGCAGTGGATCGCCGAGCAGTCAACCAAAAAGGAAGAGTGATATGGCCACGACACCGAAGCACCTCGACAACGGCCGCTGGCGCATCCAAGTCTATCTGGGGCGCCACGACCAGACACATAAGCACCAGTTCAAGAGCGAGACGTTCGACACGAAGACGGCCGCGGAAAAGTGGGCGCGCAAATACGAGACGCGGAAGGATAACAACGAGCAGCTCTCGGCGGACAAACGCACCGTCGCCGACTACGTGACGGAGTGGCTCGCGCTGAAGGAGCGCGGGGCGGTGGCCGACCGCAATGGGAAGCGGACGCGAATCGGGCCGCGCACCTTGGATGACTACCGGCGGCTCCTGACGGAGTGGATTCTCACGCCCAAGCACCGCGATCTCCCGTTGACGGCTCGCGTGCGGCTGGACAAGGTGACCTATCACACCCTCAACGCCCTCTATCGAGAGATGGAGAAAGTCACGGCCGTGGGGACGGTGCAAAAGCTCAACGCCCTGCTCGGTCAGGTGTTCTACGAAGTGGAGCAGAAAGGCATCCTGGCCCGCAACCCCGCCGAGTGGGCCAATGTGCCCCAAGCGGACGACGAAGACGGGGACGGGGACGACGCCTCAGCCCAGGCGATGGATCAGGACCAGGCAGATCGCTTCCTGCGTGAGGCCCGCGCGCTGGCGGATGCCGAGGGCGATGATCCGCACTTCATGCCCGAGCGCTGCTGGTCGGCGCTGTGGCACGTCCTGTTCGGCGGCGGCCTCCGGCCGGGTGAGGCCTGCGCGTTGCAGTGGACGGACGTGCATGAGACCAGCCACGCGGTGCAGGTCCGGCACAACCTGATCCGGATTCGCGGCGTCAAGGGCTACGAGCTGCGGAAGCCCAAGACGAAGAAATCGCGCCGCGTGGTGCCGCTGCCCGAGTCGGCGTGGAAGGAGCTGATGCTCTGGAAGAAGGCGCAGCGGTGGAGCCAACAGCGGGCGGCGGGCGACGAGTGGCAGGACCTGGGCTTCGTGTTCACCACGTCGAAGGGCACACCGCTCCACAGTGCCCGGCGCTCATTCGAGCGCGTCTGTGCCAAGGCCGAACTGGGGGAGTGGGGCCCGGAGCCGAAGCGCGAGAAGGCGACCGGTCCGTTGCCCGCGCGGGAGTTCACGCCGGCGTTCCGCATCTACGATCTCCGGCACACCTACGTCACGCTGCTGCTCATGCACGGTGTGCCGGTGAACGTGGTGGCTGATCTCGCGGGCCACGAGAAGGCGTCATTCACCATCGCCCGCTACGGCCATGCGCTGCCGAAGCAACAAAAAGAGGCGACGGAAAAGCTGCAGACGTTGTTGTTCGCGACCGCATGAGGCTTTCTCCTGCCAAGATCACGGCCCTCGGGTCTATGGCTCGAGGGCCGTTCCTATCTTTCTAAATCCACCTTCCAATTGGCGCGAGCCCATGACTACGCCGACGTCGATTCCGCTAGAGGACTTGAATCACGAACTCTACCAGCTGATGAGGCTGCATCGAGAGATGCGATCTTGGCGGTGGTGGTTCTACCCCAAGACCATGAAGCGCGCGGTGGATGTGGCGTACGCAGCGCACCTCCGCGTCTTGCTCGAATTCTTTCGTAATGGGCGTCCCCGCAGCGCGGACTTCGCACGCGTCGGCTGTCCCAGTCGCAATGACTTGCGGGTATCGGAGCTTGATCCCGCGTCCAAATCCACAACTTGGACAGATGACGAACTTCGCCGCGTATGCGACGCGGACAAGCTACTAGGCCACTTAAGCAAGGATAGAGGAACGCGCACATCGGATTGGGGACGAGATGAAGATTGGGCGCTGCTGCAGCCGCATGTGGATAAGTTACTAGCTGCGGTGAGCGCCAACCTTGATGATGCTCGGGAAGCCCGAGCAAGGCTTCGATAACGCGGCGGGAGCATCCTTGATTAGGAGCTGCTGTGTCGTCAACCGATGAAGTGTTCATCAGCTATAGCCACGATTCGGCCGAGCACATCCGTGCGGTCTTGGAACTCTCGAATCGCCTTCGGGAAGACGGCGTGGACGCAGCGTTGGACCAGTACGAAACATCACCGCCCGAAGGGTGGCCGCGCTGGATGGACAAGAAGATCCGAGAGTCCAAGTACGTCGTTCTCGTATGCACGGAGACCTATTACAAACGGGTCGTGAGCCAAGAGAAAGATGGTGTTGGTCATGGCGTCATGTGGGAAAGCAATCTCATCTACCAGCAGTTGTATGACGCTGGCTCAGTCAACACGAAATTCGTGCCGATGGTTTTTCGCAGCTCAGATAAGCGCTTCGTGCCGGACCCGCTGCGCGGATCGACAATACATTCTCTCGATGCGAGCAATGGCTACGACAAGCTCTACGCGCAGTTGACGGATACGCCACTCGTTCGGAAACCGCCATTGGGGAAGCGGCGCGCACCACTCCCAGCGAGGCCAGTAAAGACCAATCCAGCATGGTTCATCACCTCCCCGATCGATGTCGAGTTATGGGATCGAGCAAAATGGAGAGGTGTCGTCTTTCTCCACTACGGAGGGCCACCGTATCTAGGGCTGGTGTTTGAAGACGAAGCCGCAGCGCGGGAGATATTTCGTCAATGGCACGAGCGTTATGGTGCACGTGACGTGGATGAGGAGCTGCGGATTTCCATCGTGGAGGGCGACATCAAGGGTGAAGAGCCTGGTTACACAGTTCACATCAGCGCAGACCTCGAAGTCACCGCCAAGAAGTTCAGAGAAGCCGGATACGGCGAAGCTAGCATGCTGTTCTCGCTAACTCGGCTCAACCGGATGAACCCGCTGCCCGGCGCGAACTACCTCGAATTGTTCAAGCAGCGTTACAGCGAGTTTAAGACCTACTTCTTGATCCCTGCCGTGCTTCAAGGGCGCGGTATGCCGAGGTTTATTCCTGAGCTTGGAATCTTCAAGAATAAGATCCTCTTTCGGCACGTAGACGACATCAAGCCGCACAATGACATCGATCGGGTCATCATTGAGAGTGGGGGGACAAAGCGAGCGCCCAATCCGCACTATCCACCGGACAGTCCCCAAACAAAGAAGCGGAAGCGCAAGAAGTGAACTTAAACGGCGTCACGGCGAGACCGAGAGCACGCCGACTACGGCGTAGGTCCATTGCATGTGACCTCGAATCTGCAACGCCGATGGGAGCGTGAGGTGCGCATCAAAGTCACGGGCTTGGGAGGGAGGGACAGTCTCGACGGCTGACACCTTGTCGGAAGCGACGACTGTGCACTTTGGTAGCTCGGTTCGCGCTGACGTACAATCGAAGATCGTCACATTGATGTACACAATGCTGATAGAGTCGCGGCTCGCGTTCGCAACCCGGCCGGTGAGTCGCGGGAAGTCTCCCAAGGCCAGACGTGGGTCGATTACGCTGACACTGCTCAAGGGTATCTTGCTGCTTCTAGCTTGGAGCTGACGTTGGTACGCCGCGTCTTCTTTCTGCTTAGAATCACGCAGCCAGAAGTAGCCGCCCACGACCACCACGATGAACAGCAACAAGCAGCCTATCGCAGCCTCGCCGCAGCCCCCACTTTTTTCTGCCATGGGACCTATTGTAGGTCACGCAGCAGTAGACCGCCAAGCGTTCATCGACGGTTCATAGATAAGGGCCAAACACGACCATGCAGGACCGCCCGCCAACTTTTCCCCAAGGACGTTATTACTTTCTAGGCCAAGGAGTTGACGATAAAGCTCGACAGGGCCCCACGCACTCAACCGAAACTGAAAATCCGCGTGTCGGCAGTTCGATTCTGCCCCTGGCCATATTCCCGTTCGGCGGTGTGGGACCCATGAACCTGGGCTCGTTCTTCTTCATGTTGCTCTCCTTCACCGGTGCCGCCGTGGTCGTGGTCTCGGTCATCGCCTATCACGTCAAGCGTCTCCCCCCGAAATCCGGTCTCTCCGCGGAGGAGCTCGACGCGATTCGCGAGCGGCTAGCGGAGCTCGAACAACGTGACGCGCGGGTCGAGGAGCTCGAGGAGCGTCTGGATTTTGTGGAGCGGGCGTTAGGGCGCGCCCGTGAGGCCGCGCCACTGCGGAATCCCTCGAAGGAGTAAAACGCGCCTCGACGGTAAGCCCGCCGAGGCGCGTCGTGTTCCCCCCCCCGAGTGGCTTACATCTTCACGATATCGCCGCTCGTCACGTTGCCCGATCGTCCGAAGTTCTCTGAAGGAATAAAGACGCTCCAGAAATCCTGCCCACTGTTCGCGGGCCCGTTGTCACACACCGCCATGGTGTAGCTGACCAGTCCACCCGTGTCCTCGCGGCCGATCGCGTCGACCTCCACGCCGCGGGTCGGATCGGCGCAGGCGGTCGAGCTGTTGCGGTACGCGGTGAAACTCGTCGCGGGGTCCGACGCAGGGTCGGTGGTCAGGGTCGCCGGCACGCCACCCGGGTGGAGATCGCTGTAGTCGGTGCCCGTAAACCTCCCGGTCAGGTCGGCCCGCACGTCGAAGTCAAAGGTTTGGACGTTGTTCCCCGGCGTGGGAGATCCGGTCCCGACCTGGCCTTTGCCGATCACCTCGCCGCCCGTCTGCTGCGCCGCACAGGTCACCGCGAATGTGGTCGACGTGGTCCCTCCCGCGGGCACCGTGATGGTGCGCGGGTTCGCGCCGCTGACGGTGCAGTTGGCGGCGACGCCGGACAACCCGACGGTGTGATCACCCGCGGGTCCGGTGAACGTAACGCTCCCGTTGTCCGGGATCGGCTGGCTCGCCGCGCCGTTGTCCACGACCACGGTATAGCCGTCGGGGTCGAGATTCGAGCCGGTCGTGCTGGTCGTCACCGTAAGGCTGCCATTGGTGCTGGTCGCGGCGCAGCTGATTGCAAAGCTCGCCGACGCCGTGCCGCCCGACGGTACCGTCACCGTCTGCGGGTTCGATCCACTCACCGAGCAGTTCCCGGCGATACCCGACAAGGCAACCGTGTGACTCCCCGCCGAGAGCCCGGAGAACGTCACGGTCCCGTTGTCTGTGATCGGCTGGCTCGCTGCGCCGTCCACGGTGGCGGTGTAGCCGTCGGGATCAAGGTTCGAGCCCGTCGTGCTGGTCGTCACGGTGAGGTTGCCCGTCGTGCTGGTCGCGGCACACGTGACCGCGAACGTGGTGGACGTGGTCCCTCCCGCGGGCACGGTGACGGTGCGCGGGTTCGCGCCGCTGATGGTGCAGTTGGCGGCAACGCCGGACAACCCGACGGTGTGATCACCTGCCGGTCCGGTAAAGGTGACGCTCCCGTTGTCTGGGATCGGCTGGCTCGCGGCTCCGTTGTCCACGACCACGGTATAGCCGTCGGGGTCGAGATTTGAGCCGGTCGTGCTCGTCGTCACGGTCAGGCTCCCATTGCTGTTCGTCGCCGCACAGGTGATCGCGAAGCTAGCTGTGGCCGTCGCGCCACTCGGGACGTTCACGGTCTGGGAGTTCCCGCCACTCACGGTGCAGTTCGCGGCAACGCCCGACAGGACCACGGTGTGACTGCCCGCCGGGAGGCCAGAGAAGGTGACCGAGCCGTTTGTAGCGATCGCCTGACTCGCTCCGCCGTCCAACGTGACCGTATAGCCGTCGGGATCGAGGTTTGAACCCGTGGTGTTAGTGGTGACCGCGAGGTTTCCAGACGGTGGCGGCGTCGCAGCGCAGGTGATCGAGAAACTCGCGCTGGCCGTCCCGCCACTCGGCACGTTGACCGTCCGCGAGCTCCCACCACTCACGGTGCAGTTCGCGGCGACGCCGGACAGAACGACCGTGTGATTGCCAGCCGAGAGGCCGGAGAAGGTCACACTCCCGTTCGTCCCGATTGCCTGGCTCGCCCCGCCGTCCAAGGTGACCGTGTAGCCATCCGGGTCGAGGTTCGAGCCGGTCGTGCTGGTCGACACGGTCAGGTTACCCGTGGTCGCGGCGCAGCTGATCGCGAAGCTCGCGGTGGCGGCGCCTCCACCGGGCACGCTCACGGTCCGCGAGGTCCCGCCACTGACTGTGCAGTTGCCGGCCACGCCGGAGAGCACGACGGTGTGATTGCCGGCCGAGAGGCCAGAGAACGTGACGCTCCCGTTGGTCCCGATCGCCTGACTGGCCCCGCCGTCCACCGTGGCGGTATACCCGTCGGGATCGAGGTTCGAGCCGGTGGTGCTGGTGGACACGGTCAGATTACCCGTGGTCGCGGTGCAGCTGATCGCGAAGCTCGTCGTTGCCGTGCCGCCGGCAGGCACGCTCACGGTTCGCGAGCTCCCGCCGCTCACGGTGCAATTCCCGGCGACGCCACTCAGCGCGACCGAGTGACTGCCGGCCGCGAGCCCGGAAAACGTCACGCTTCCATTCGCACCGATCGCCTGGCTCGCTCCGCCATCGACCGTGACGGTGTACCCGTCGGGATCGATGTTCGAGCCCGTGGTGCTCGTCGACACAGTCAGGTTGCCGGTGGTGGGGCCTGTGGACGTGCAGTTAATGGTGAAGGCCACCTGCGCGGAGCCTCCCAAGGGGACGAGGGCGGTCTGCGTCGTTCCGCCGCTCACCGTACAGTTTCCCGCCACACCGCTGATGGCGACGACGTGCGGCCCCGCCAACACGTCGTTGAACGTCACGCTCCCGTTCGTTGTGACCGATTGGCTTTGCAGCAGGTCGAGCGTGATCGTGTAGCCGTCGGGGTCGAGGCTCGCGCCTGTGGTCGTCGTCGTGATCGTCAGGTTACCTGTCAGAGCGCCTAACGACGCCGACGGCTTTTGAGTAGGGTTGGTCGTATCGTTGCACGCCGCTGCGGCAAGGCCGAACAGGGCGGCAAATATCGCGGATTTAACCGTTGCGCGTCGCACGGTCCCTCCTGGGTCGAGGGCTGGAGTCGCAACTGCAGTGCCAGGACGCCCGCATGACTCAGGTGTGGGCGGGGGCGCGGGATAGGCGACTCGCTGCAGGCGCGCAGCGGTGCCTGGCAGCATCAGTTTTCGGCTAGTGCGATATCTCGACGAGCACCTTCAGAACGCCCGGCCGCTGGGCGTGCTCGAACGCCGCAACGGCCCGCTCGAGCGGGTAGCGTGCGTGGATCAGCGCTTCGACGCTCACCCGACCGTTCGCCAGGAGCTCGAGTGCCGGCGCGAAGGGCCCGCACCGCGAGCCGATAAGGGTGAGCTCGTTTACGACGATGGCCGACGCATCGAGCGTCAGCGCGCCGGCGTACGTGCTCTTCAAGACGAGGGTGCCACGCGCCCGCAGAGCGCGCTGGGCGATCCCGAACCCATCGCGGTTGCCAGTGCACTCCACGGCGACATCGAAGGCGCCCTGTTCAACGGCGCCGTCGCGCCGGGTGTCGATCCCCCGCGCGGCGAGCAGGCGCAACTTCGCGTCGTGCCGGCCCGTCACGACGAGTCCACACCCGGTGAGGGCCAGGGTCTGGGCGACGAGCTGGCCGAGCTTGCCGTCGCCGACCACGAGCACGCGGTCGCGAGGCCCGACCGCGAGCTGCTGCTGGATCTCGAGCGCGGCGGCGAGCGGCTCGGTGAACACGGCGGCGTCGGTCGAGACCGCATCGGGGACCGGATGGAGATTGTCGACCGGTAGCACGAGATACTCCGTGAAAGCGCCGTGCCGGCCGACGATCCCGAGGACGGTGCGGCGTTCGCAGTGCGTGCGGCGGCCGGCGGTGCAGGCGGCGCAAGAACCGCACACGGCGTTGATCTCGCCCACGACGCGTTTCCCGTTGAGCCGCTCGCTCCCGCGCTCCACGACGCCGACGAACTCGTGCCCGAGGATGCCGCTGAACGGGTAATAGCCCCGGGTGAGCTCGATGTCGGTGTTGCAGACCCCGGCCTTCAGCACGCGAATCAGGGCCTCGCCGGGTGGCGGGTCGGGGATGGGGACGTCTCGGACGTCCAACTGGCGACTTTCGAGCCACAGAGCGCGCACGGTCCCATTAATATGGAAGGGCCTGGGCGTGACGCGGGGCCCGGGTGTCGGGTCTTCCTGCGTCCACTTTAATCCGGAGACCTCCGTTCGTGTGGTTCCTCGCCGCCCTGCTCGTAGCGGACAGCGTGCCGCCCATGCTCCCCGCTCCCCAACAATTCATGGTGCCGCTGTCCCGGACGGAGTCACTTTCCGTCGAGACGGCGGGCAGCGGCGACCCCGTCGTGATCATCCCTGGCCTGTTCGGCTCGGCGTTCGGGTTTCGGACGCTCGTTCCGCTGCTCGCGGACGCGGGCTACCACGCCATCGTGATCGAGCCGCTGGGCATCGGATCCTCGGCCAGGCCCGAGAAGGCCAACTATTCCCTCACCGCCCAGGCCGACCGGATCGCCGCCGTGCTCGACTCGCTGCACGTGCACGGCGCGTTGCTCATCGCCCACTCGATCGGCGGGTCTGAGGCGTTCCGCCTGTCTTACCGGCGACCGGACCTGGTGCGGGGGTTGTTGTCGATCGAGGGTGGACCGACGGAAACGGCGACGACGGCCGCGTTCAAGCGAGCGCTTCGATTCGCCCCCTGGATCAAGCTGTTCGGCGGCATCCGGCTGATCCGTCGGAAGATCCGCGGATTGCTGATTGATTCCTCGGGGGACTCGAGCTGGGTGACCGACGACGTCGTGGCGGGGTATACGGCGGGCGCCGCGCGAAACCTGGATGCGACGTTGAAGGCGTACATCGCGATGGCCAATTCCCGGGAGCCGGTCAAGCTCGCCCCCCACCTCGCCGAGGTCCCCTGTCCGGTGCGGCTGGTGGTGGGGGGGGTTCGGCACGACGGCGACGTGAGCGCCAGGGAAGTGCAAGAGCTGGCCCGGTCGCTGCGCAGTTTTGCCCTCGATTCCGTGCCCGGCGCCGGGCACTTCATCTATGAGGAACAGCCCGGCGCGGTCCTGGCGGCTCTCGCCCGGCTCAAGGCGAGCGTGACCCCGGCCCGGACCAGCGGGTCGGAGTGACGGAGCCGTTCGTCCGTCAAACCTCTGTTCCAGGCTGGAGCGCCATGCGGATCGCGCTGGTCGCCGAGGATTACTATCCCCAGCTCGGGGGCGTGCCCGAGCACGTGCACAATCTCGCCCTGCAGCTGAATGCGTGGGGGCATCCCACGAATGTCATCACGTCGCACATGGGGGATCACCCGGACGCGGATTTCGTGCGCCGGGTCGGGACTAGCCGGGTGATCTACGCGAACGGCGGCGTCTCGCGCATCACCACCGGCTGGAAGCTGCGGCGCCGGCTCGAGCAACAGTTCCGGGCCGGCCGCTACGACATCGTGCACGTGCACGGCGGTCTCGCCCCCATGCTCGGACTCGCCGCGCCGTTCGCCGCCTGGCGCGCCGGCATTCCGGTGGTGGCGACGTTCCACTCGTGGTTCGCACGCTCCATCGGCTGCCGCGTGTTCCGCCGGCCGCTCCAGCGGATCCTGGACCGTCATTCGGCGACGATCGCCGTGAGCCAGCCGGTCGTGGACGCGAACGCGCGTTATTTCCGCGCGAACTGGGATATCATCCCCAACGGCGTCGACACGACGTTCTTTCGACCGAACGGCCGCCGGCCCCACGCCTTCACCGATGACCCCCGGCTCCTGTTCCTAGGCCGCATCGAGCCCCGGAACGGGCTCGGGACGCTGCTCGACGCGATGCCGCGGATTCTCGCGCGGTACCCGGGGGCGGTCCTGACCGTCGCCGGTGACGGCCCGTGGCGGAGCTACTACGAGCGTCGGGCGCGGGAGCTGGGCGCGAGTGTACGGTTCGCGGGGCAGGTGTTCGGGGACCGCCCGACGTTTTACAACGAAGCGGATCTGTACCTCTGCCCCACGACCATCGCGTCATTCGGCGTGACCCTCCTCGAGGCGATGGCCTGCGGCACGCCGATGATCGTGTCCGACAACTTCGGGTTCCGCTGGGTGGTCGACGGCGGCTCCGAGGCGGTGATCATTCCGAAGGACGATCCGGCGGTGTGGGCGGAGACGACCATCGCCTTACTGGCGGATCCGGAGCGGCGCGCCGCGATGGGCCGCGCGGGGGTCGCGAAGGCGGCGGCGTTCGCGTGGCCGCGGATCGCGCGGCAGGAGCTCGCGGTTTACGAGCGCGTGCTGGCTCGGCGCGCGAGGGCGAGCGCCAGACCCGTGAGCGAGCCGCGATACGTGCGGACGCCGAGGAAGACGTCGGTGATCGCCTCGACGAGCCGCTGACCCATCCGCCGGAAGATCCACGCCCGCGCTCGCGGGTGATCGTACAATAGGCGCGCGAGCCAACGCCCCACACGGAGATCGGCGAGCATCGGCCGGAGCAGGCCTGTGTACGCCGCGCCCACGCGCCGAGGATCGAGCCCCGCGTCCCACGCTCCATAGATCGCCTCGGCCGCGAACCACCCGCTCTGGGCCGCCAGGCTGATCCCTTCCGCGGTCAACGGGTCTGCGAGCCCGGCCGCGTCACCGGTGAGCAGCACCCGCCCCCGCGCCAGCGGGCCGGCGCGCGGTCGGACCGGAATCACGAATCCGTGCCGCTGCGTGGACCGAGGGGCGAGCCCTATGACGCCCAAGTAGTCCTCGAGATGGCGATGCAGGTTGATCGAACCGCGATGCGCCGTCAGCACGCCCACCGACAGGTGGGCTGCCTTGGGAAACACCCAGGCATACCCGTGCGGGACGAGCCCGACGTCGAAGCGGGGGGCGCCGGCGAAACGGTCGAGCGTGGCGCGATCGACGTGCACCTCGTATTCGAGCGCGGGGATCAGGTGGCGGCCATCGGTCCAGCCGGCGAGCCGCGCGACGTCGCTTCTCGCCCCGTCCGCCGCGATGACGAACGACGCCGAGACCACCCCGCGATCTGTGTCGAGACGTATGCCAGCGCGCTCGGGACGCAGACCGGTCACCCGGCACGGCGCTCGAAGCTCCACCCCCGACGCCACGGCGGCGGTCGCGAGCGTGTGATCCAGGCGGTCACGCATCGTCATGGAGATGAAAGCCGGCGTGCGCACGGCGCGAAAATGCATGTCGCGGTCGAGCAGATGCAGCTCGGCGGTGACGCAGTTTCGCTCGATGACACCTTGCAGGTCGGCCGGCAGGAGCTCGACGGCGCGGCGCACGAGCCCGCCGCCGCACGTCTTGTAGCGCGGCAGCGTTTCCCGCTCGAGCAGCGCGACCTTGAGACCTCGCGCCGCCAGTTCGCGCGCCGCGGTCGTGCCCGCGGGCCCGCTGCCGACGACCGCCACGTCGAACATGGTCGACGTTAGATTAGCCGCCATGCCCAAACATGCCCCGCTCGCGACGTTCGTGCTTGTCGCTCTGTGCGGCGCCATCGCCTGCCGGGCCCAGGAACCGCAGGGCGGCGCCCCCATGGATATGTCCGCCATGGACTCGGCGGACGAGCACACCAGCCAGGCCGCACACGAAGCGATGAGCGGTCCAATGGCCGCCGATCCCCACATGACGCTGACGCTGCCCCGGCCCCCCAGTGCCGCCGACTCGAGCCGCGCGGCCGGCCTCGTACAGCAGATCCGCACCGCGCTCGAGCGTTACCGGGATGTTCGCGCGGCTCAGGCGGACGGGTTCCGCCAGTTTCTGCCGAACGTGAAGCAGCCGGTCTATCATTTCACGAATCGCCGCTGGGCGCTCGGCGAAGTGTTCCGGTTCGATCCCGCGAAGCCGACGTCGCTCCTGTATCGCCAGGAGCCGGATGGCCGGTTCGTGCTCGAGGGCGTGATGTACTCCGCCCCCGCGCGCACGCCGCTCGAGGAGCTCGACCGGCGCATCCCGCTGTCGATCGCGCGGTGGCACGAGCATGTGAACTGGTGCCTCCCGAAGCGCGGGCAAGCCGACCGCTGGCGTGAGGTCCAGGACGGCCAACCTGTGTTCGGCCCCAAGTCCCCGATCGCGACGGCCGACGCGTGCGATGCAGTAGGCGGGAGGTTCTTCCCGCGCCTGTTTGGCTGGATGGTGCACGTCATGGCGTTCGACGGCGACGATCCGAAGGTCATTTGGGGCAGCGGGCACGATCATATGCACTCGTGACCGCGCGGCGCTCGTCGGCGCTCCGGCTCGGCCCGCTCGTGGCGGTGATGTTCTTCACTGTTTCGGGCGGGCCGTTCGGTTTGGAAGGGCTGGTGGGGTCCGTCGGCCCGGGCGTCGCGTTGCTCCTGCTCGTGGCGACGCCACTCCTCTACAGTGTGCCGGAGACGCTGCTCATCGGCGAGCTCGCGTCGATGCTGCCCGCGGAAGGCGGCTACTACCAGTGGGTCAAGCGGGCGTTCGGGCGGTTCTGGGGCTTCTGGAACGGCTGGCTCTCGTGGGTCTACTCGCTGATCGACATGGCGATCTACCCGGTGCTGTGTATCCAGTACGTCAAGTTCTTCGCGCCGGGCCTCGGCTGGCTCGATGGCTGGCTGCTGGCGCTCGCGATGATCTGGGGCGCGACGTGGCTCAATCTGCGCGGCACGCGCGCCGTGGGGACCGCGTCGGGGTGGTTCGTGGCGGCGGTCCTCGCGCCGTTCGCCGTGCTCGCGGGCGTGGCCCTGGTCCGATGGCTCGGGCAACCGGCAACGCCGTTTCCGGTAATGCCTTTTCATGCCTCCGGCACGTCGTTCCTGGGCGCCCTCGGGCTCGGCATGTCCCAGAGCATCTGGAATTACTCCGGCTGGGACAACGCCTCGACGATCGGCGGTGAGATCGAGCAGGCGACGTCGACGTATCCGCGCGCGCTGGCGCGGACGCTCCCGCTCGTCACCGTCGTCTACCTGGTGTCGATCGTTCCCGTGCTGGCCCTCACCTCGTGGACCACGTGGGTGGACGGCGCCTGGCCGGATCTGGCCCGGAACGTCGTGGGACCGTGGCTCGGTCTGTGGATCGCGGTCGCGGGTGTGGTGAGCGCGTTCGCGTTGTTCAACGCGTTGCTGCTGGCGTATTCACGGATCCCCCTCGTGCTCGCGCAGGACGGCCTCCTGCCCGCGCCCCTCGCCGCCATCGATTCACGCGGCACGCCTCGCAACGCCGTGCTCGTGTCGGCCGTCGTCTACTCCGTCTTCGCGCTGCTACCGTTCGGTGGTCTGCTGGCGGGGGACGTGCTGCTGTACACCGCGGCACTCGCGCTCGAGTTCGCGGCGCTTTTGCGGCTGCGGCGCGCCGAGCCCGGGCTCCGCGGCGCGTTCCGCGTGCCGGTGGGGGTACCGGTGCTGACGGTGCTCGCGGCGTTCCCCGTGCTGCTGCTCGCCGTCGCCGTGGCGCTCGAGGTTCGGAGCCGCACGATCGGCTTACCGGGCGTGCTGGTGGCGTTGTGCCTGGCGGCAGCGGGCCCGCTTGCCTACGCGGCCCTTCAGAGCCGGGCTCGGGTGGCAGCCCTGCCCCCCTGAGATGGGGAGATTTACCCCTCCCGGCGTAATTCTTCGCCCTCCTTGCGGACCTCGGGAATCGCGCGCAACGTAGCCCTCTCAATTGCTGGCAGGTAGTCACCACTGGTGCACTTTTGTAGGGGGGAACCGTGGTACAGCGTATCTCGTTCGTTTCGCTTGCGCTGAGCCTCGCCGTCGGTGTCGCGGCAGCGCAACAGCGCCCCATCACAGGGAAGGTTGTCAGTTCAGCGACGTCCGCGCCGGTCGCGGGCGCCAGCGTCACGGTTGTCGGCACTCCGATCGGTGCGGTCACCAACGACCAGGGAGAGTTCACCCTCTCGGTGCCGAATAGCCCGATCACGCTCCTGATCCGGAGCGTGGGCTACCGCAGTCGGCAGATGCCGGTCGCCGCGGATGCGTCGACCATCAACGTGAACCTCGACCAGGACGTGTTCAACCTCGAGGCGGTGGTGATCACCGGTCAGGCGACAGGTGTCGAGCGGCAGAACCTGGCGAACGCGGTGAGCACCGTCAACGCCGAGCAGTTGAACCGGGCGCCGACCCAGACTCTCGAGAGCGCGCTGCAGGGCAAGATTCCCGGCGCGCTGATTCAAATGAACTCCGGCGCGCCAGGGGGCGGCGGCCAGATCACCTTCCGTGGCGTCACCACGATCAACGCAGGCGTCGATCCGCTCATCGTCGTGGACGGCATGGTGATCGCGAACGACGCGATCGCGAGCAACATGAATGCGATCACGGCGGCGGCCGCCGGGGGCAATGCGTCGAACCAGGACAACCCGGTGAACCGGATCGCTGACCTGAATCCGAACGACATCCAGAGCATCGACGTGCTGAAGGGTGCCTCCGCCGCCGCGATTTACGGCGCGCAGGCCGCGAACGGCGTGCTCATCATCACCACGCGGCGTGGCCAGGCCGGACGGCCGCGCTTCAATGTGTCCCAACGCTTCGGAACCGCCTCCGTCTCCAACGAGCTCGGGTTCCGGCGGTTCAGCGACTCCATCGAGGCTAAGGCGGCGTTCGGACCCGCCGCAGCGCAATTCTGCAACCTCCCGGGCGGCAAGTGCCCGTTCTTCGATAACGAGAGCGCCCTGTACGGAGATCACCCGCTCAACGTCGAGACCGACGCGAGTGTCACCGGCGGGAACGACCAGACCTCGTATTACATCTCTGGTCTGGTGAAGAAGGATGGTGGGATCGCCCAGAATACCGGGTATCAAAAGCAGTCGATCCGGGCCAACCTCGACCAGCTCCTCGGGAGTCGGTTCAAGGTCAGCGTCAACCTGAACGCGATTCACGACCTGTCGAACCGCGGCATCTCGAACAACGACAATACCGGAACGAGCACGTACCTCGTGTTCCCGACGACGCCGAGCATCATCGACCTCCGTCCGGTGAACGGCGTGTATCCGGTGAATCCGTTCGCCCCGTCGAACCCACTCCAAACCTTCGCGCTGCTCAAGAACGCGGAGGACGTCTGGCGCATCCTCGGCACGTCCACCGCCAAGGTGGATGTCGTCACGACCCCCACCCAACATCTGGCTCTGAACCTCACGGGCGGCTTGGACTTCTTTGCGCAGCGGAACGACGTCCTGTCGCCGCCGAACCTGCAGTACGAGCCGTTCGACGGCCAGCCGGGAACCGTGGTGCTCGGGAAAGCGTCGGACCTGCGGTTGAACGCGGTCGGCAGTCTCGTCCACACGTACACGCCAGCGTCCGGCAGTTTCCGCGCGACGACGTCCGCGGGATTCCAGTACGAGAACCGGGACCTGAATCTCACGAACATCGTGGGACGGACGATCGCCCTCGGGCTTCAGAACGTGAGCCAGGCGACTAGCATCACGTCGTCGCAATCGGAGCAGCCGATCAAGAACCTGGGCCTGTATGCGCAGGAAGAGCTCCTGACGGCCGGCGAGAAGCTGCTTCTGACGGCTGGCGTCCGCGCGGACCGGTCGACCGTCAACGGCGACCAGTCGAAGTACTACATCTTCCCCAAAGCTGCGGCGTCGTACCGGTTCATCCAGCCGATGGGCGGGGTTGACGAGATCAAACTCCGGACCGCGTGGGGTCAGACGGGTAATCCACCTCCATTTGGTTCGCGGGACGTGGTCGACAGCACGAGCGTGATCGGCGCCCAGTTCGGGCAGTTCGGCGCCTTGCAGCTCGGCGATCCGACCATCAAGCCGGAACGGAGCACCGAGATCGAAGGCGGGTTCGACGCGACATTCGGCCGGCAGTTCGCGAGCTTCGGGTTCACGTACTACCGGAAGATCGTGACCGACCTCCTGCTCGTGCAGTCGCTCGCCCCGTCAACCGGCTACGCGACCCGCATCTTCAACGGGCCGGGGGCGCAGCTCAGTAACTGGGGTATCGAGCTCGAGGCCGCGGTCTCGCCGGTGCGCAAGCCCGACGCGAACTGGATTCTCCGCTCGACCTTCTCCCTCAACCGGAGCAACATCGACAGTCTCCCGGTGCCGGCGTTCAACACCGGCGGCTTCGGGACCTCACTCGGCGCGTTCCGGATCGAGCAGGGGAAGTCCGCAACCCAGATTGTGGGCTCGGACGGGGTGGACGGCGACGCCAACCCGGACTTCGTCGCTTCGTTGGCGAGCGACCTCACTATCAAGCGCTTCAGCTTCGGGTTCGCCTGGGAGTGGAAGCACGGCGGCGACGCCATCAACCTGACGCAGCTCTTGTACGACGCGTTCGGGAACTCGTCCGACCAGGTGCCCGCGGGTAATGCGCGAATCACGTCGTGGGCTTCCGGTTGCGGCGGAGTTGGCTGCACGAAAGTCTACATTCAGGACGCGGGCTACCTAAAGCTGCGCGAGGTGAGCGTCGGCTACGACCTGCCGCCCGACATCCCACAGCACTTCGGCATGCGGACGGCGCGGATTTCGTTCAGCGGCCGTAATCTCCTGCGGTTCACGCCGTACGTGGGGCTCGACCCCGAAGTCTCCAACTTCGGCAATCAGGCGATCGCGCGGAACATCGACGTCGCGCCGTTCCCGCCGAGCCGCAGCTTCTTCTTCTCGATCGACCTGGGGTTCTGACCATGCGCACCCACACTTCGAGCATGCAGCTGCGGCGCGCCATGGGGGGAGTGACTCTGGCGGCCGTCATGGCAGTTGCGGGTTGTAACTTCGACATTACGAATCCCAACAGTCCGACGTCGATCGGGCCCAACGCCACGGCGGCGCAGGTCGACGCGGCGTCGGTGGGGCTCCTCGCGTCGCTGCGGATCGACTACGCCAACTGGGTCCTCAAGGCCGCGATCATGGGCCGTGAGGGGTATCGGCTCGATACCGCCGATCCACGGTTCACCACCGAGCTGCTCGCGGGGCCGCTCGACCCGAGCAACAACGCGTTCGGTGGCGGCCAGTGGCAACCCGAGTACCGCACGATCGCGGCGGGCAACACGATTCTCAACGTGATCGGCTCCGCACAGATCACCCCCGCGGAGCAGAGCGGCGTCAAGGGGTTCGTCGAAACCATTCAGGCACTGTCTTTCCTGAACATCCTCAACGCGCATACCGAGGATTCGATTCCGATCGACGTGAACCTCGCCGTGGGCGGACCGCTCGCGAAGATGCTCACCAACGATTCGGCCTTCAAGAGAGTCGTTGCCCTGCTCGATGCAGCTCGGACAGATCTTCAGGCCGCCGGCACTAGTTTCGTCTTCGACCCGGGCCCCGGGTTCGTTGGATTCAAGACCCCGGCGAACTTCCTCACATTCAATCGCGCGCTGATGGCGCGAGTGCGCGCGTACCAGGCGAGCTTGGGCGCACTACCGGGCCCGATCGTAGCGGGGTATGGGACGGTGGCGGGGTGGTCAGCCTGCCCGGCGTGCTACGATTCCGTCTTGACGGCCCTTAACGCGTCGTTCGTCAGTACCGTCTCGCCCCTGGACCTGGGCGTCTATAACCAGTACAGCACCGGGAACCAGGATCTCCCGAATGCCCTGTCTCAAGACCCTGGATCGGCGATCAACCTGGCCCACCCGGCGATCAAGGACAGCGCCGAACTCCAGGTGGGCGGCGCGGCGCCCGACTTGCGTTTCCTGGCGAAGGTGACCACACGCCCCCAGGCGTTCTCCCTGGCGTGCCTCACGTCGGATCTTTCGTGGACCCGGTACCCGACGCCGAACGCCGCGATTCCCATTATCCGGAATGAGGAGCTGATCCTGCTTCGCGCGGAGGCGAACTGGTTCGCCGCTACCGGCAGCAAGACCAACGCGATTAACGACATCAACTTTATTCGCCAGACTTCTGGCGGCTTGAACCCGACGACCGTAACCACGGCCAGCACGGACTCCCAGTTCGTGAACGAGCTCTTGAAGCAGCGGCTCTACTCGCTGCTCTATGAGGGCGGGCATCGCTGGATTGACATGCGGCGCTTCGGTCGCCTGAGCGAAGTGTTGGTCGACCGTCCGACGGGTTGTCCGTCGGCGGGTATTCCGAAGGACACCGTGTTCTCACGCCTGCCGATCAACAGCTTCGAGGTGCAGGCGCGGCAGTAGCTGTCTCTCCGAAGCGTAACCAACCGCCGAGCGCTTCTCCGCGCTCGGCGGTTTTCGTTTACCCGCTCAGCCCGCCCGCGCCAGCTCGTACAGGTACTCGACGTGCGAGCGCACGGCGCCATCCATCCCCCGTATTGTGGGGTTCGAGGACTCGATGATGTAGTATTCGTCCGGCGCGTGTGCGCCGCTCCCGTGGCCCAGGCCGAAGTGACCGGCCGGGAGCCGCAGGGGATCACCGGTGAACACGTAGCCGGGCCACGAGCCCGCGATCCTCGGCAGCACCACCGGGTCGATCCCCGAGCGTTTGTATACCGCCACCTGCGCTCGCACGAGCGACGCGTCCGCGGCCGTGCTCGTCGGATCGTAGCCGCCCGTCATGTTCACCTCGATGTCGCCGAACCCGCGCTTGGCCAGATGCGCCTTGAGGGCCGCGAGGGACTCGGCGGCGGTCATGTCCGGCACGAGGCGCAGGTCGAGCTTCGCGACGGCACGATGCGGCAGGATGGTCTTGCCACCCGGACCCGTGTACCCGCCCACCAACCCCTCGATATTGACCGTGGGCAGCGACGTCAGGCGCTCCAGGGCTTCGACCCAGCCCACGTCGTGCACCCATTTGTCTACGCCGAGCTCCTGCTTCGCGATCTTCTCGTCGAGCCGGCGCGCTGCCTCGGAGAGCATCGCCTTCTCCTTCGCCGACAACGGACGCGCTTTGTCCGCGTAACCGTCGATCGCCGGGTCGTTCCCGTCGGGGGAGACGAGGGTCGCGAGCGCTTCGACCAGGTGCCACGCCGGGCTGTCCACGCGGGCCTTGTTGCTCGAATGAATGTCCTTCTTCGGGCCGCGACCCCAACGCTCGCCGCTCGAGACCAGCTCGCACTCGATCACGCCTTTGGCGCCGAGGAACATCGTGACCTGTCCGTCCAACCCCTGCGACGCCGATGGCATGAAGATCCCAAACGTCTTGCGGAGGGCGGCCTCGATCTCCGGCCGGCGCACGATCTGGGGGAAGTGCGGTGATCCGATTTCTTCCTCGCCTTCGGCGACCAGGACGAAGTTCACGGGCGGCTTCCGGCCCGCGCCGCGGATAGCGTGCAGCGCGGCGAGGAAGGTGGCCTCGGGCCCCTTCTGGTTCACGGCGCCGCGACCGATCAGCACTTTGCCCATGCCGGGCCGATCCACGAGCGCGGCCGTCCATGGGGGCGAAGACCACTCCGCGGGATCGGCCTGCTTCACGTCGTACATGAAGTAGAGGCCGAGAGTGCGCGGCGCGCCCGCGTCGAGCGTCGCGAAGATACCGGGCTGGCCGTCCGTGGGGATCTTGGTGACCTGATCGAATCCGGCTTCCCGCAAGAGGCGCATCGTGAGCTCGCACCCCTCGTTCACGCCCCGGTTCTCCGCGGCGATCGACGGCTGGTGGATCCATTCCTGCAACCGTGCGACCGATTCGTCGTGGCGCTTTTCGATTTGCGCGAAGATCGGCGCCAGGTCGGACTGGCTCGACGGCTGCGCGCCGGGCCACGCGAGCGCGGCGGCGGTCGCGGCGGCGCTGCTTTGCAGGAACGATCGACGGTCAACGCTCATGAAGGCCTCCGGGGTTTTTGGGGTAATGGCGGTCCAAGTTACCCGCGGCGCGCGCGGGCGCTATGTGCCTCAGGTTGAGACCCGTCTTGCGGTCGCCCGAATTGGGGGGCAGCATATGGAGTGCAGTTTGTGCCCTTACGAGGAGGCATCGCGTGAAGCGGATTTCCGTCATTGCGTTAGCGCTGGCCGCGGGCATCGGCGTCGCCGATGCGTCCGCGCAACAGCGCCAGATCACCGGAAAGGTGACGTCGGCGGCGGGCGAGGCGGTCGGCGGGGCCAACGTCTCCGTCACCGGCACCGCATTCGCGGCCGTCACCAATTCCGAAGGCCGTTACACTATCGCCGCGCCGGCGGGAGCCATCACCCTGGTGGTCCGTCGCATCGCCTTCAAGCGGAAGGAAGTCTCGGTCCCGGCGGATCAGAAC
>DATLVU010000074.1:0-34780 GCA_035577025.1 Gemmatimonadales bacterium | reverse complement strand
GGCGTGCTCCGGGGCGCGGGCTTGGTGTTCTTTTCCTACATCGGGTTCGACACGGTCTCGACCGCGGCGCAGGAGTCCAAGAACCCCCAGCGCGACATGCCGATCGGCATCCTCGGGTCGCTCGCGGTCTGCACGCTGCTGTATGTCGTGGTGTCCGCCGTGCTGGTCGGCATGGTGCCGTACGGCGAGCTGAACCTCCCGGCGCCGATGGCCTACGCGATGGAGCGGATCGGCGCCCCCTGGTGGATTCGCTTCGCGATCAATCTCGGCGCGGTCCTGGGCGTCGGCTCCGTGATCCTCGTGATGCTGCTCGGCCAGTCGCGCGTGTTCTATTCGATGTCGCGCGATGGCCTGCTCGGCCGGTGGGCGGGCAGAGTGCATCCGCGGTTCCGCACACCTTACCTCTCGACGATCTTCACCGGTATCGCGGTGTGCTTCGCGACCGGGCTGCTGCCGCTGCAGCTGCTGGGGACGTGGGTCAACATCGGCACGCTGCTCGCGTTTGTGTTGGTGTGCGCCGGCGTGTGGATCCTGCGGCATACGCGGCCCGACCTGGAGCGTCCGTTCCGGACGCCTCTCGTCCCGCTCGTCCCGATTCTCGGCATCCTCTCGTGTCTCGGTCTCATGCTCACCCTCCCGCTCGACACCTGGATCCGCCTCGCCGTGTGGCTCGTGCTGGGACTGGCGATCTACTTCGGGTACGGCCGGCGGCGCAGCACGCTGCGGCGGCCCTCTCCCTCCCCGTAGTCTCTGGACGACCTCTCCGGCGGCCCGTACGTTTCCCACGGCGTGCGAAGCCGGTTTGTTTCAGAACAGGGAGGGTGCGATGAAGCGGCGCACAGCGTACAGGTGGGGGTCAATCGGCACGGGCGTGGTCGCGGCCATCGCCGTCGCGTGCTCGAGCAGCACGAGTCCCCACATAGCGACGCCGTGTCCCTCGTACAGCGGTGGCAGCGCGACGCCCACCACGCTCGCCGGCAACTATACGCTCGTCTCGTTCTGCCAGGACACGCTGCCGGCGTTCGGTCCTGCGCAGGGCGTGACCGGTACCCTGACCTTGACCATCGGGACTCCGGACAGCTTCAAGGCGACGATTAACGGCATCCCGCCGGTGCCCGTGACGTTGGCGGGACCGTACGGCGTTTCGCATGACACGATGACCATTATGCTGCCTCTGCCGCTCGGTACGTTCACGGGCACGTACGCTTTCGCGTCGAACACGCTGTCCGTGAGCGGCCATTTGCTGGGCAGTCCACCTCCGCCGATCGCGCTCGTTTTCGCGAAGCAATAGTACCATCTGATGTTGTTGCGCTCTCGCGACGAGCTGTCCGACTCCCGGGATCGAGGCGTTCCGTCGTATCTTTGACGCATGTCTGTTAACGGTGTCTCAATCGCGCCCGACCGGGCTCGGGCGGCCGGGGAGATCGCCGCCGTGCTGTCACCCGGTCGTCGCGTGGCCCTCACGACGCACGTCAACGCCGATGGAGATGGCGTGGGCAGCGAGGTCGCGTTGTGGCATCTGCTGACCGCTCGCGGCCTCCAGACGGCGATCGCGAATCCCACGCCGATTCCGGAACGCTTTCACTTCCTGGTGCCGCGTGGCGCGGACCATTCGGAGCGTGCCGAGCGCGAGATCGAGTCTGCCGACGTCGTGATCGTGCTGGACATCTCCGACTCGAGTCGCCTCGGTGACCTGGCACGCTCGATTCGCCACTCGCACAGCGTTGCGTGCATCGACCATCACGTGAGCGGGGGCTCGCTCCCCGGCGGTCCGAGGCTCGTCGCACCGGAGGCGGCCGCCACGGCGGAGCTGGTCTTCGACTTCGCGAGCGCGCTCGAGTGGCCGCTCTCCCCGGAGGCGGCCCGGGCGCTCTACGTGGGGATCCTGACCGACACCGGGGCGTTCCGGTTCGCGAACACGACACCGCGGGTGTTGCACGTGGCGGGCGCCCTGCTCGAGCGCGGCGTGGAGCCGGAATCGATCTATGAGTCCGTCTACGCCAGCGCGCCCGAGGGTCGGGTGCGGCTCATGACCGAAGTGCTCCAGACACTCGTGGTCGAGGGCGAGCGTGGCCTGGCGTGGGTCACGGTCCCGCCAGACGCGCTGCACCGTCACGGCACCACCGCCGACGACCTGGACGGGATCGTCGAGTACCCGCGCTCGATCGCCGGGGTGCGGCTTGCGTTGCTGTTCCGCCAGCTCGCGAACGGGAGGGTGAAGGTGAGCTTTCGCTCGCTCGGCGACGTCGACGTGGCGGAGCTGGCTCATCGGTTCGGCGGCGGCGGGCACCGTAAGGCGGCTGGGGCGTCGCTCGACGGCACGCTCGCGGAGGCACAAGGCAAGATCCTCGCGGCGGCGCGGGAATACCTGAACGGGCGCTAGGGCCGCCGCAGGAACGCGCGGACGAAGTGGCGCTTCGAGAAATCTCCGGCCGTCCACACGCGCCAAAGCAGGTCACTCCCCGGCAGCGCCCGCGCAATCGCGGCGTCGCTCCACCCCTGATGGTGCAACCGCTGTATCCGATCTCCCAGCTCGGTCAGGAACTCGAGCTTCTGGCGGAGCCGCGCGGGGCCGTGGTCCACTCGCCCGCGGTGCTGGCAGAATAGCTCCGCGGGTTCCAGCGCCAGGACGCGACGAAGCGAGTCCATCATCGCGTATACATCCTCATCGGCGCGGAGATAGCGGAGCTTCGGGGCGAGATACAGGTCGCCCGAAAAGAGCCACCGGCGCTCGGGCTCGAACAAGGCGACGTGATCCGTAGCGTGTCCGGGCGTGTGGATCACGTCGAAGTGAAAGCGCGGCGTGTCGAGCCGGTCGGAAAGGGCGGCCACGCGCGCCGCGGGCCGCGGGCCCCACGCCGCCCGGCGGTACAGCTGCGGGCGTGTTTCGGGTTGCGCGAGCAGCGACACGGCCGACCGATGCGCCAGCGGCGTGATCCCGAGCTCTCGGCCGAGGAGCGCGTCGTTCCCCGAATGGTCCTCGTGATGATGCGTGGTGACGCACTGGCCCACCCGCAGCTCGCCGACGAGGCGCCGCACGTCGCGACCGAGGTTGGGCGGCCCGGAGTCGATGAGCAGGCCGTCCACGAAATACACGCCCGTCCAATAGAACGCCCGGCCCAGGAACGTGCGGGCCATGCGAAAGTAGCGAACGTCGCCATAGTCGGCCGGAATGATCACCCTGGAGAGTGTAACACGTACCTGCATGGCTGACCCCGGAGCGACGCCCCGGGGTCATGACCCTCTCGAGATGATGCCGCCGAGCAGGCTCCTCGTTTGACAACCACGCCTTCCGGAGGGCCAATTATTCCGGTCCGGCCGGACCCGGCTCCCAACGAGGTGTGGTGTGCGACGCTCATCGAGCAGAATGGCGCGGCGGACGTTGACGGGAATCGAGATCGACCCCGTCCGCGTCCTGCTGATCGAAGACAATCCCCGTCACGCGAGGCTGCTCGAGAACGCGATGGGCGAGGCGGGTGTGGCGTTCGCGGGAGCCGCGCCGTACGAGTTCTCGCACGCGCCCCGCCTCTCGCAAGGGCTCAACCGACTGGGCAAGGGGGGCGTGGACGTGGTCCTGCTCGATCTGTCGCTGCCCAAGACGAGCGGGCTCGAGCCGCTCCAGCGGGTGCGGGAGCGCGACCCGGACGTGCCCGTGGTCGCCCTCACCGGCTTGAACGAGGACAATCTCGCGGCCCAGGCGCTGGGCGCCGGCGCCCAGGACTATCTGACCAAAGGGAAGTTCACCGCGTCACTGCTGGCGCGCAGCATCCGGTACGCGGTCCAGGTCCGGCGCCTGCAGATGGGCATGCGGAGCCTGTCCCTCAACGACGGCCTCACGGGTCTCCACAACCGTCGCGGCTTTCTGCACCTGACCGAGCCGCACGTGAAGCTCGCGCAGCGGACCAAGGGTCGCTTTCTCGTGGTCTCGGCCGACGTGGCCCAGCTGCGGGACATCAATCGCGTGGCCGGATACGAGGAGGGCAACCGCGTATTGCGCGAGACGGCCGTGCTCCTGAAGGGGACGTTCCGAGACTGCGATCTCGTGGCCCGCATCGAAGGAAGCACGTTCGCGGTGCTCGCCGCCGATGCGGCGCTCGACAAGCGGGCGATCATCGCGGCTCGAGTGGCCGAGCACGTGCGACGCTACAACGGCATGACCGTCCGCCTGTACAACCTGGTGGTGAATCTCGGCTTCGCCCCCTTCGATGGATCGGGCACCGCGACGATAGAAGATCTCCTCCAACAGGCAGTGGCGGATCGCGTCGGCGCGCGCCCCAGGCGTCCGTCTCGCGCGGTGGGCCACGCGCGACGGAGTCATGCATGAAACGCGTTCTTCTCGTCCTCGTGGTCGTGCTCGTCGGCCTCGCGGCCGCGGTCGTCACCCGAACCCTCGGGGTGCACTCGCGCCAGGCGACGGTCACGCCCGTCGCCCCCGAGCCGCTCGACTCGACGGTGCTCGCGCAACGGCTCGCCGGTGCGCTCAAATTCAAGACGGTCTCCTACCAGGACTCGACGCAGTTCGAGGCGCGCGAGTTCGAGGGCTTCCAGCGATACCTCCGCGAGTCGTTCCCCAAGGTCCACGCGACCCTCAAGCTCGAGAAGGTCAACGGGTATGGGCTCCTCTACCAATGGGTCGGCTCCGACACCGGTCTCGCACCGGCGGTCCTCCTCGCCCATCAGGACGTGGTACCGATAGAGCCTGGGACCGAGGGGAAGTGGACCGAGCCGCCATTCGGTGGCGCGATCACGGCCGGCTACATCTGGGGCCGTGGTGCGCTCGACGACAAAGGCAGCCTCGTTGCGATCCTCGAGGCCGTCGAGCACCTGATCTCGACGGGCGCCAAGCCCCGGCGCACCGTGTATCTGGCCTTCGGCTATGACGAGGAAGTGGGCGGTCGTCGCGGTGCCGCTCGGATTGCCGACCTACTGGCGTCGCGCCACCTGCATCCGGAATTCGTGCTCGACGAGGGAGGCGCGCTCGCCACGGGCCTCATCCCGGGGGTGGCCGCTCCGGTGGCGCTGGTCGGCATCGCCGAGAAGGGGTACGTGACGGTCGAGCTCACGGCGCAAGCCGAGGGCGGGCACTCATCGATGCCACCGAATGAAACAGCGGTCGGCATGTTGGCGGCCGGCATCACGCGGCTCGAGCACCACCAAATGCCGCGCGCCATCCGTGGCCCCACCGCCGACATGTTCGACTTCCTGGGCCCCGAAATGCCGTTCGGGCCACGCCTGGTGATGTCGAATCGATGGCTGCTCGGCGGCATCCTCGCGGCCGGGTTCGGTGCGACGCCGCAGGGCAACGCCATGCTGCGTACGACGACGGCGCCGACCGTGCTCCAGGCAGGTGTGAAAGAGAACGTATTGCCGTCCACGGCGCGGGCGCTCGTGAATTTCCGAATCCTGCCGGGCGACAGCGCGGGGAGCGTACTCGACCATGTGCGGCGCGCCGTCGACGATCCACGGATCACGGTGCGCGCGCTCCAGGAGACCGTGAGCGACCCGTCCGGGGTGACGAGCGTCGACGGCGAGCCGTTCCAGCTTCTGGCACGCACGATCCGCCAGGTGATTCCCGGCGCGGTAGTGACGCCCTGGCTCGTCGTCGGCGCGACCGACTCCCGTCACTACAGCGTCCTCACGCCCAACGTTCTACGTTTTGTCGGTGCGCCCATTGGACCGGACGACCTGCGGCGCGTCCACGGGACGGACGAGCGGGTGAGCGTCCAGGGCTACGTCAACTCGGTGCGTATTTACATCCAGCTCTTGAAAAACGCGGCGCTCTAAGGCGCGGCCTTCGCGAGCCGCTCGCGCAGCGGCGGGTAGAACTGCGTGAACACGTTGTCGTGCGCCGCTTCCTTGGCGTGGCACGCGTAGCACGGAGCCGCGCCCGGGAGCTTTTGGCCGGCCGCCGTCCCCCCGGCGAATCCGAAGAACGCCCAGCCGCTCGCGTCGATGCCTTCCTTCTTCACATGCACCTCGAACCCCGGCTGCCGATCGCCCTCGTAAAAGCCGGCTTTGGCCGGCGCGGACTTGCGTGACGCCTCGTAGAACATCAGGACGAACATGGTCTGCTGCGGGAACGCCCCCGTCGCGATGAACTCGCGGTACGCCCAGGGCTGCATGTAGACGTTGTGGAACATCCCGGGTGCCACGCCCGGCGCGGGAGGTGGCGCCTGGTTGTACGACAGGCCCGTCGACGAGCCTACCATGACCCAGGTCTCCCAGCCTATCGGGGGCAGGAGCGTGCCCTCCTTCGTGAAGTGGGGCAGTTCGTCATCGGGTGGACCGGACGCTCCGTGAGCTACGCCGCAACCGGCCACACCAACGAGTCCGGCTGCGAGGGCTCCAACAAGCCCTCCGATGGCGACGCGTCGACCGCCTTGCATGGGCCAATCCTCCGCGCGAGACGTGATACACGCATGGATCGCTGTCTCACGTAATAGAGGTGCAAGCCGTGCCTTTAGTCGCCGACGGGATAGGTCCGGATCTGGTCAGCCCGAGCCTGAGTGCACGAGCGTGCCGGGCGCGACGACGGCCGCCTGCCAGGCGGGCCAGACGGCGCCGGCGAGCGTGGCCGCGACGAGCAAGGGTGCGAAGCCGAGAGCCGTATGGAGATCCCACGCCGGCAGGCCCGGAACGACGGTCGCGAGCGCTCCCCACAAGAAAAGGCCGAACCACAGGCCGATCGCGACGCCCCCGGTCGCGACGCCGGCCACCCGCAGAAGCACGAAGCCCAGGATATCGCGTCGCCGGGCACCGACGGCGCGGCGTAGCCCGAGCTCGTACGCCAGCGAGGCCACCCAGAGCCGCATCACCACGAACGTCCCTATCGTCGCCAGGACGAGGAGCATCCATCCTTCCATCCCGAGCATGCGCGCGAACCATCCCGCGGGCGCGCCCTCGTCGGCCACGAGGTGGGTGACGTCCGTGCCTACCGCGTCGAGTGAGCCCATCGTCTGGCGCACGCCGTGATCCTCGGTCGGCGTCAGCCCGCGGTGATTCCGCTTGCCGACGAACAGGTCGACGACTCGGGCTGGATGCTGGAGCACCGGGACGTAGACGGCGAACGGCGGCTCGAGGCCGGCGCCGAAGCCGACCGGTCGCTGGTCTTCGACGATACCGACCACCGTGTACCAGTCCGCGTCGGCTCCCCCGATCAGGATCTTCCGTCCCACCGCTCGGCCTTGCTGGAAGTGCCGCGTCGCGAGCGACCGGTTCACCACCGCCACGCGCGGCGCGCTCCAGCGGTCCGACGGTGTGATGCCTCGGCCGTCGAGCACGGCGAGCCCGAGGACGCGGAACGTGTCCGCGCTCACGAGATAGTGAGTAGCGGGCACCGGGTGCAGAGAGTAGGGCAGGCCGCCCATCACGCAGCGGCCGCAATCGGTGATCACGACGTCGACGATCCCACTCCCCACGAGCGTCCCCGGGCTCGAGAGGCTCACCGCATCGAACGCGGGGCGGGTGTGGAGCTCGTGGAGAATCGAGGCGTACCGCGCGGCGCGCGCAGGCGGCTGCAGATCAGGGCCCGTGACCTGAAAGACGTCCCCTGCGCGCACGGGAGTCCGCCCCGCGATGGTCAGCGGGTCGGCCTGGCGCCGCAGCAGCGCGGCGCCTGTGAGCACCGTGAGGCTCAGGCCGAGCTGCAGCGCCGGCACGACCAGACGAAACGGGTTGGCGCTCGACCGGGGGAGCACCGAACGACGCGGAAACGCGACTGGCAGCGCTGCGCCGACTGGGATACCGGCGAGCGTGGCAAGGACCGTCACGATACTGATCGCGGGTGTCCCTGATCCCAGACTGCCGGGCCATGCGTCGAGCGCGCTCCGTGTGGCTGCCGCCCCCGCCAGGCCGCCGAGCACCAGCGCTCCCATCGCGAGCGCTCCTCCCTCGGCCAGGGCCGAAGCGACGAGATTCCACCGCGAAGCGCCCACTGCGCGTCGCACCCTCATCTCGGTCGCGCGCGCGGATGCGCGCGCGACGGAAAGGGAAAGCACGGTGAGGCTCGCGACCCCGAGCACGCCGATCGCCACGCCGAGCAAGAGCTGGAAGAGCGTGCCGAGTGCGGCCACCCGCGCGTCGGTCGGGGTCCAGGCGATGGTCCTCCAGGTCATCCCGAGGTCGCCGCCGCGCCACGCCGGGAGACCGAGGCGCGTTGCGAAACCGGTAGGACCCCAGGCGGAGAGCGACGTGACCGGAAGGAGGGCGATGAGCGCAGTGGCCGCCGCCCCCGCGAGTACGGCACCCGTGCCCCAGTACGCGCGCAGCCCCCAGAGGGCCGCGGCGACGCTGCGCGTCAGGTTTCGAGTTGAACCGGCGGTCTTGTGCCGCACGACGATACCCTCATGTACGGAGGGCGGCCCGTCAAGCTCAGCACCGTTCCTCGCACGCCCGTATCCAGCAAGACAGGAGGAGAACGATGAGACCATACTTCGCGATCATGGGAATGGCGTTGGCCGGCCTCGTGATATTACCGGTCCTGACTCGCGCCCAGACCCCGCCACCGTCGAATCGCGGTCCGGGCCGGCGCATGGAGATTCTGTTCAAGGACATCACGCTGACGCCGGCGCAACAGGCTAAGATCGACTCGATCCAGGCGCACTACCGCGAGCAGATGCCGTCGTTCACCCCCGGGAGTCCACCGGACTCGGCCACGCGAGAGCGGGTGCGAGCGATCTTTCGCCACGAGCTGGACGACTTTCGGGCCATGCTGACCCCGGATCAACAGTCGACGTTCGATCGCAACATGGAGGCGATGCGGGCGCGACGCGGCGGTCGGTAACGTCATCGAGTGGTACGATTTCTACAGCTTCGGGAGCTTGGCCGCGCCGCCGAGGCTGCCATGTAGTCTGGCGCCCGTCTACCTTTCGTTCGTGGCCGCCTCCAACACACTTCAAGGGCGCGTCGAGCGCGCCCTCTCACAGCTCAAGAATCCGCGCAGCGGGACGGATGTCCTCACGGCGGCGATGGTGAAAGATCTCGCCGTGGATGACGCCGGAACGGTGACGTTCACGTTCCTGTTGGGCCGTGACGATCCCGGGTCGCTCGCGCGCGAGGTCCGGAAGGCCGTGCAGGCCGTGGACGGCGTGACGGCGGTTCGCGTCAACGTGACGGACGCGAGCAGCGGCACGGCGGGAACCGCTTCCCGCCAAGCCGCTCCCGGGCCACGCGCCGGAACCGTCCCGCCTCCACCGACGCCCGTTGAGCTCCCCCACCTGGGCGCCGTCCTCGCGATTTCCTCCGGCAAAGGTGGGGTGGGGAAGTCCACCGTCGCCGCGAACCTCGCGGTGGCGCTGGCGCGCGCCGGGCGCCGCGTGGGTCTCATGGACGCGGACATCTACGGTCCGAACATCCCGCGCATGATGGGCGCGGACCAGAAGCCCGAGGTCCGGGGCGGGAAGATCCAGCCGCTCGAGGCCCACGGCGTGAAGCTCATGTCGCTCGCCCTCATCGTGGAGCGCGATACACCGGCCATCTGGCGCGGGCCTATCATCATGAAGGTCATCCAGCAGTTCGTGCGCGACGTGGACTGGGGAGAGCTCGACTACTTTCTCGTCGACCTGCCGCCGGGCACCGGGGACGCGCAACTGTCCCTGGCTCAGACCGTGCACATCCGCGCCGCGATCATCGTCACCACACCGCAGGAAGTGGCGGTCGGCGACTCGCTGCGCGGCGCCAAGATGTTCGAGCGGGTCGGGGTGCCAGTGCTGGGGGTGGTCGAGAACATGAGCTACTTCGTCTGCCCGCACTGTGGCGAGCGGACCGACATCTTTCTCGCCGGGGGCGGCAGCCGGCTCGCCGACGAGCTGGGCGTGCTCCTGCTCGGCCAGATTCCGTTGCAGGCCCGCATGCCGGACCTCGCCGACGAGGGGCAGCCGATCGTCGCCGCCGAGCCGGGCTCGCCCGCCGCACAGGCGCTCGACGCGGTCGCGCGGCGCGTGAGCGACGCGCTCGCGGCTCTGCCGCGCTGACGTGCGGGCCCTCGCGGCCGCGCTGCTCCTGCTGCAGCACCCTCGCGTCGAGCGAGCGGACCTGCGCGTCGGTCTCGACACGCTCTACGCGGGCGGGTTCCCCAGCGCCGCCCTGTACTTCGCCGAGCTCGGCGCGCGCGACACCGCCGACCCCGCCCCCGTGACGTTCGAGGCGAGCGCCTACATCTGGTGGGCCGCTGCGCTCGAAAACGACGACTACGAGCGTGCTCGCATCGATTCTCTGCTCGACGTCGCGATCGCGCGCGCGGGGGCCACGGCGCCGGGCCCGGCACACGATTTCTGGTTGGCGACCGCTCTCGGCTATCGCGCCCGCCAGCGCGACCTGCATGGTCATTCCTGGGGTGCCGCAAAGGATGGGAAAGCGATGCACGACGCCTATGCCCGTGTGCTCGCGGTCGATTCAACCTGCATGGACTGCTATCTCGGCTTGGGCGTCTACCAGTACGGTCTCGCGCGCGCCGGCGCGCTCGCCCGTCTCGTCGCCAAGATCGTCGGACTGGGGAGCGGGAACGCAGAGCGCGGCATCCGCTACATGCGGCGCGCGGCCGCCGAGGGCGACCTCGCCCGGGTCGAAGCCGAATGGGTGCTCGCGGCCGCGCTCGAGCGTGAGGCCGCGCGCAACCCAGACGAGCGGGCGGCGCTCGAGCAAGAGGCGCGCGACGGCGTCGCCCGGCTGGCGGAGCGCTATCCCGGCAACGCCGTGTTCCAACGATTTCTGCGAACGCTGCCCGTTGCGCCGATGTGACGGATGACCCGATCGTTGTTGCGTAGTCGCCACTCTAGCGTTACACGCCGCAAGTCTTAGCATCCTTGGACATGATGCCCCGAGGGGGGGAGATGACCGACGTCCAGTGGGCGCGGGTCCAGGGAGACGTCAACCGCCGACTGCGTCGCGGAGCGTGGTATCGCGTCGCGACGCTGACGGACGACGACGCGCTGCTTGAGATCAACCGGCAGCGCGTGGCCGTGCCGCGTACGGCATTGCAGATCGTGTACGCACCCCCGCAATTCTGGAGCGTCGTCCCGCGGCCGGCCGATGCCAAGAGCCTTGTCGCGCAGTGGGGCGACAGGTACGTGGTGTGTCCCGGCTGCCGGAACCGCGCGCAGCTCAAGCACACGCTGCAGACGCTCCGGTGCCCGCGCTGCGAGCAGACGTTCCGTGTTGCCTGGGCAGAGTGGTTCGTCGGGGCGGGGTGACCGGGCGACGTCGACTCGCCCGACCCCTCCCCGTGTACTGAGTAGTCGAAGGCGCGCGCCCCGCCGTCCCGACACTGCGAGGACGGGGATGACGCAGTCGCAGTGGCTGAGACGTCTAGGCCTGCTGCTGGCCCTCACCGCCGGCTATTTCCTCGCCGGCAAGCTGGGGTTGCGGCTCGCCTTCGTGAACCCGAGTGCGACGCCCGTGTGGCCGAACACGGGCATCGCGCTCGCGGCCTTCCTGCTTGCCGGTGTCGAAGTTTGGCCCGCCATCCTGCTCGGCGCGTTCCTGGTCAACATCACCACCGCGGGGTCGATTGCGACGTCCGTGGGCATCGCTGCGGGCAACACCCTCGAGGGCCTCGTGGGCGCCTGGCTGGTAAGCCGCTTCGCGCGGGGGCCCCGGATGTGTGACCGCGCCCGCGACGTGTTCAAGTTCGCGGGGCTCGCCGCGGGGGCGAGCACGCTGATCAGCGCGACGGCCGGCGTACTCTCCCTCTCCCTCAGTGGCTTCGCGCGATGGGCGGACTTCTGGCCGATCTTGTCCACGTGGTGGATGGGCGACGCGGTCAGCGACCTGGTCGTTGCTCCCGCGCTGCTCCTCTGGGCGCTCCGGCCGCGGATCCACTGGACTCGACGGCAGGCGCTGGAGATCGCCGCGCTGGGCGCGTCGCTTCTCGTTGTCGGGCTCGCTGTCTTCGACGGCATCGTCCCCTGGAGGAGCAGCCACTACCCGCTCGAATTTCTCTGCGTGCCGTTGCTGCTGTGGGCGGCGTTTCGGTTCGAGCCGCGTGTGGCGATGACGGCCGTTCTCATGCTCTCGGCGATCGCCATTTGGGGCACGCTCACGGGCTATGGTCCATTCGCTCGGCCCACCTTCAACGAGTCGCTGCTCCTCCTGCAGGCCTTTGAAGGCGCGTCCGCGCTTATGACACTGGTCTTGATCGCGGTCGTGGCGGAACGAAAGGAAGCGGAAGATCGTCTGCGGCGCCTGGCCGTGAGCGACCCGCTCACGGGCCTGGCAAATTACCGTCACCTGACCCAGGCGCTCGACGCCGAGATCCAGCGCTCGTCACGCACCGATCGACCCTTCGCCGTGGTGCTCCTCGATCTCGACGGCCTGAAGAAAATCAACGACCGCTACGGGCACCTGGTCGGGAGCCTGGCACTGCGCCGCGTTGCCGAGACGCTGCTCGGCTCCTGCCGCGGCATCGACACCGCCGCCCGGTTCGGCGGCGACGAGTTCGCGCTCGTGTTGCCCGAGACCGGAGACGCGGCCGCGTGGCACGTCGCGCGCCGGGTCGCGGACCGAGTGGCGCGCGACGGCGAGAAGCCGTCGCTCACCATCAGCATCGGCGTCGCGGTGCATCCGCGCGACGGGGCCACGCTCGAGGTCTTGATGAACAGCGCGGACCGCTCGCTGTACGACAACAAGGCGCGACACCGTCGCTCGATTCGCCAGCCTCGTTGACCCCCGGCCCGGCGCCCCGGTAGCTTCCGGCGCCATGACCAGCGTCGCCGGCCCCCCCGGTTCGCTCACCGTCGGACCGCTCCGACCCGTCATCCTGAAACTCGCCATGCCCGCCGTCGCCATGATGGCGTGCCACTTCTGCTTCAACCTCATCGATGCCATCTGGGTCGGCAATCTGATCGGGCCCGCCGCCCTCGCCGCGGTCTCGACCGCGGGCTTCTACGTGTGGGTCCTGCTGTCGCTCGGAGAGATGGTGGAAGTGGGACTGATCGCGGTCGCGGCGCGACGCCACGGCGAGGGGCGCCCGGACGCGGCGGCACGGGCGGCTGGAGCGGCGGTGCTGTACGCCCTCGCCGCCGGCGCCGTGGTCTCGGCCCTCGGATACGTCCTCACGGACGAGCTGTTCCGGTTCATGACGGTCCCTCCCGACGTGGCGATCCTCGGGCACCGGTATCTCCATACCTGGCTGCTCGGCGGCCCACTCGTGTTCGGCTTCTTCGCCATCGAGGCGACGTTCCGCGCCTCGGGCGACACGCGGACCCCGTTCCTGCTGCTCATGGCGTCCGTGCTGCTGTCGGTCGGGCTCGATCCGCTGCTCATCGCCGGGCTGGGTCCGTTCCCGCGGCTCGGCGTCGAGGGCGCCGCGCTTTCGTCCGTCATGGTGCGCGGAGGCGGGTTCCTCATCGGGATCGGTATCGCGTGGCGACGCGGGCTCCTCCGACTCGAGACGCCGGATTGGCGCGCGGTCCCCACGGTGATCCGCATCGGCGCGCCCCTCTCGCTGGCGGGCGTGCTCCTGTCGGTCGTGTACATGTGGCTCACGCGGTATACGTCACGCTTCGGCACGGCGGCGCTCGCCGCGCTCGGCGTCGGGCACAAGATCGAGGGGCTCGGCTTCATCGCCATCTCGGGGTTTGCTCTGTCGGCCTCCGCCCTGGTGGGGCAAAACTTGGGTGCTCACCAGGAAGCGCGCGCGCGACAAGGAGTGCGGATGACGGTCGCGTACTGCCTCGCGGTGACAGTCACGACTGCGATTGCCTTCCTGGCAATCCCCCGGACGCTGGTTGGGCTGTTCACTCCGGATGCCGCGGTGATCACCGATGGCAGTCTCTACCTCCGGGTGATCGCGTTCGCGCAGATCGGGCAGACGTTCGAGATCATCCTCGAGGGGGCGCTCGCGGGCGCGGGCTACACATTGCTGCCGCAGATCGCGAGCACGACCTTGACCCTGCTGCGAGTGCCCCTGTCGGCATGGTGGTCCGGACCGCTCGGCTTGCTTGGGATTTGGCTCGCGCTCTCTGCTACCGCGGTCGCGCGCGGTGTGGCCATGACGCTCTTCTGGCTCCGCGGCGGCTGGCGCCGTGCCACCGTTTAGTGGCGACCCTCATCACGCTCCTCACCGATTTCGGCGCCGCCGACAGCTACGTGGCGGAGGTGAAGGGCGTGTTGTTGTCACAGGTCCATGGCGTCGTGCTGGTGGATATCACGCACGAGGTGTCACCTGGGGATGTGCGGGCGGCGCAGTACGTCTTGTCGCGCGTGTGGCATCGGTTCCCGCAGGGAAGCGTGCACCTCGCGATCGTGGACCCTGGGGTCGGGACCGCCCGCCGCGTCCTCGCCGCCTCCATCGGGGGTCACTTTTTCGTGGCCCCGGACAACGGCCTGCTCTCCTTCTTGCCCCTGGACGCGCATTTCGTCGCGCTCCCGATTCCGGAGGGCGCCGCTCCGACCTTTCAGGGACGGGATGTGTTTGCGCCCGTCGCCGGCCAGCTCGCGCTCGGTGCGTCCCTGTCGCATGTGGGGCAGCCCGTCATCGATGCGTACCGCTCCCCGCTTCCCGCGCCCCGTCACGACGGAACCGCCGTGATCGGCGAAGTGATCTACGTCGATCGCTTCGGTACCCTCATCTCCAACATTCCGGGACAGGCGGTCGAGCCCGGTGTGCGGATCCGCGTCGAGGGGACCGAAATCGGCACGCTCGCGCGAACCTTTGGAGACGTGGGGCGGGGGGCGCTGCTCGCGGTTGTCGGCAGCGGCGGGATGGTGGAGATCGCGGTGCGCGACGGCAGCGCCGCGAGGCTGCTAGGCGTCGGGGTCGGAGCGGAAGTGCGGGCCTGAAGGCGCGGGGATCTTCACCTTGGCCATCACGCGCTCGACGAATCCGAACTCCGGCGCGAATCGGGTCAGCCGCGCCAGCTCGCGAAACAGCTTCCGCTCTCGCTCGGCGGTCGTGCGGCACTCGGCACACTCGCCAATGTGCACGTCCCGAGCGGCGGGCAGCAGGCCTTCAGCCCACAGCTCGATTTCGTCCGGGGTCAGGTGTCGCGTGTCGGAGAGGGGGGTCGAGTTCATCTTGGGCCAGCCTTACGCGCGGGCCGCCGTGCGGGTTTCATGCCTTGCGATCCTCCAGGTAGCCACGCAATTCGTTGCGGGCCCGATGGATATAGGTCTTGACCGTGCCGAGCGGCAGGTCGAGCATGCGGGCGATCTCCTCGTAGCTGTGGCCTTCCACGTGGCGTAACAGAATGCACGCCCGGTACTCGGGGCGGAGGCGGGCGATGGCGTGCTCGATGGCGCCGCCCAGCTCGCGGGCCTCGAGCTCCTGGAGCGGTGACTCCCCGCGATCGCCGAGCTGCAACGCGGTGGCGCTCATCTCGTCGGGCGTCGTGGCGTGGGGTGAGCCGTCGAGGGACAACGTGTCGAGCTCGCGGCGGCGGAGGTGATCGATCGCCGCATTGTTCGCGATCTTGAAGATCCACGACGAAAACTTGTACTGGGGATTGTAGGACCCGATCGCGTTCAGCACCTTGATGAAGGTTTCCTGCGCGAGGTCTTCCGCCAGACCGCGATCGCGGACCATGCGGTAGAGCAGCGAGAACACCGGACGCTCGTAGCGGCGCACCAGCTCACGGAACGCCGCTTCGTGACCCTGCTTGGCCCACGCCACGACCTCTTGGTCGCTGGCGCCGGTCAGGTTGCCCGGCCTATCTTTCGCGCCTATGGGGTCCCCCCCGACCAGCCCCGAACACGTGAGTGACAGTTGGTGGAGGTTTTGGAGGATGGGGGAGGTCGGTGGAGGTCAACCCTTGGAACCTCCACCAACAACCACAACCTCGCCAGCCTCCAACAGCCTCCCGCCCGCTGCGCGGGCGGCCAAGCGGGCGTACGTGCGCCGCATGTTCACCGCCATCGCGCCACGCTACGACTTTCTGAATCATCTGCTGAGCCTCAACGTGGACCGCTCCTGGCGCCGGGCGGCGGTGCGGCGCCTCGGCTGGGAGCGGCGCCCCGACGGCACGTATCTCGACTTGTGCGCGGGCACGCTCGATCTCGCGGCGACGCTCGCCCGAGAGCCCGCATTCCGCGGTACGGTCATCGGGGCGGATTTCGTGCTGCCCATGCTGGCGCTGGGGAAGAGCAAGGCGGCTCGCACGCGTCCCGTCGGCGCCGATGCGCTCGCGCTCCCGTTTACCGACGCCCGGTTCGACGGCGCGATGGTCGCGTTCGGGGTTCGGAATCTCGCAGACTTGGGCGCCGGGCTCCGGGAAGCGTATCGGGTGCTCCGGCCCGGCGCGCGGTTTGTGGTGCTCGAGTTCACGACGCCACGCTTCGCGCCGCTGCGCGCGCTCTACCTGTTTTACTTTCGGCGCGTGCTCCCCGCGATCGGTCGCGCGGTGTCCAAACATAGGGATGCCTATTCCTACTTGCCAGAGTCGGTGCTCGACTTCCCGCCGCCGGACGCGCTCGCCGGCCGCCTGGCCCACGCCGGATTCTCGAACGTCGGCTACGAGCTCTTGAGCGGCGGGATCTGCGCCCTACACCATGCCACTCGATAACGTGCGCGACTTCCTCGGTGCCATCGAGGCCCGGGGCGAGCTCGCGCGCGTGACGCATCCGGTGGCCGTGAACAAGGAGATCACGGAGATCGCGGACCGCTGCATGAAATCCCCGGCGGGCGGACCCGCGCTCCTGTTCACTCACGCAACGCTCGCGTCCGGCGCCGCGGCCCGTCAGCCGGTGGCCGTCAACATGTTCGGCTCCGCGCGCCGCATCGCGCTGGCGCTGGGGGTCGAGTGCCTCGACGAGATCGGCGAGCGCATCGCCACGCTGCTCAACCTGAAAGTCCCCGACACGCTGCTCGGCAAGCTCGCGATGCTGCCGCAGCTCGCCGAGATGGGGAAATTTCCTCCCAAGACCGTCGGCGGGCGACCGCCCTGCCAGGAGACCGTCCTCCGCGAGCGGGACGTGGACCTGGCTCAGTTTCCGGTACCCGTGTGCTGGCCGGAGGACGGCGGCCCGTACATCACGCTCCCCGGTGTGATCACGCGCGACCCCACGACGGGGGTGCGCAACGTCGGCATGTATCGCATTCAGGTGATCGGGCGGAACGAGCTCGCGATGCATTGGCAGCGGCACAAGGTCGGGGCGGCGCACTGGCGGGCCATGGCGGATCGAGGAGAGCGGATGCCGGTGGCCATCGCGTTGGGTGGTGATCCCGCATCCGTGTACGCCGCGTCCGCGCCCCTGCCGCCTACGATCGACGAGTTCCTGTTTGCGGGATTCTTACGGAAGGAGCCGGTCCGGCTCGCGAAGGCGATCACATCCGATCTCGAGGTACCGGCGGAAGCCGAGATCGTCCTGGAGGGGTACGTCGACCCCCGCGAGGAGTTGGTGCTCGAAGGGCCGTTCGGCGATCACACCGGGTTCTACTCGCTCGCCGATTACTATCCCAAGGTGCACGTCACCGCGGTGACGATGCGGGCTGAGCCAATCTGGCCGCACACGATCGTGGGGCGCCCGCCGATGGAGGACTACTGGCTCGGCCACGCGACGGAGCGGATCTTTCTGCCGCTCCTCAAGCTGACGATCCCTGAAATCGTGGACATCCACATGCCGGCGGCGGGGATCTTTCACAACCTCGTGTTCGTCAGCATCGACAAGCAGTATCCCGGCCAGGCGTACAAAGTCATGAACGGGTTGTGGGGGCAGGGCCTCATGTCGCTCGCCAAAGTCATCATCGTCGTCGACAAGGACGTGAACGTGCAGGACGCGGGTGAAGCGTGGTGGGTGGCGCTGAATCACATCGACCCCGAGCGCGACGTGCGATTCACCATGGGGCCCATCGACGTGCTCGATCACTCGAGCCGCGGCTTCACGTTCGGATCGAAGATGGGGATCGACGCGACCCGCAAGTGGAAAGAGGAAGGCTTCACGCGCGAGTGGCCAAACAAGATCGTCATGGATGCGGAGACGAAGCAGAGAGTGGACGCGATGTGGAAGGAGCTGGGGATTGAGCTCTGACGGACTGACG
This sequence comes from Gemmatimonadales bacterium, assembly GCA_035577025.1. Classification (GTDB taxonomy): domain Bacteria; phylum Gemmatimonadota; class Gemmatimonadetes; order Gemmatimonadales; family GWC2-71-9; genus AG41. The sequence goes on along the minus strand of DATLVU010000074.1, from coordinate 16,809 downwards.
GACAAACGGACCGTCGGACGGGAAGGTCAAACTCTCGCGGGGGAGAGCTTGCTCGTCCGCTATGCGAACTTCGTCAAGCTGCCCCACACCGTATTCGCGCTGCCCTTCGCGCTGCTCGGACTCGTCGTCGCCTCACGCATCACGGCGGTAACGTGGCGGACGCTCGGGTTGGTGATCATCGCGTTCACGTGCGCCCGGTTCGTGGCGCTGGGATTCAACCGCATTGCCGATCGCGTGATTGACTCACGCAACCCACGTACCAAAGGGCGGGAGCTGCCCTCGGGGCGCCTCACGCTCGCCCAGGCGTGGACCGCCGTGGTATTGGCAGCGGGGCTGTTTCTCGCGGCCGCGTGGGCGCTGAACCCGCTGTGCTTCGTCCTGGCGCCGATCGCGCTGGTGTTCATTTCGGCATACAGCTACACCAAGCGGTTCACCGCGTGGTCGCATCTCTGGCTCGGGCTCGCGGACGGCATCGCCACGCCGGCGGGTTACCTCGCGGTCACCGGCCGGTGGAGCGAACCCTGGTGGCTCCTGCCCGTCGGGGCCCTCGCGGTGACCTTCTGGGTCGGCGGGTTCGACGTCTTCTACGCACTCCCGGACGAAGCGTTCGATCGCGCCGAGCGGCTGGAGTCGCTCGTCGTTCGCCTTGGGCAGGCTCGGGCCATCCTGGTCGCGAAGCTGCTGCACGGGCTCGCGCTCGCGGCGCTGGTGGCCTTCGGTGTGGGCGCGGGCCTCGGTGGTGCCTACTACGCCGGGGTGGCAGCGGGCGCGGCGGTGATCGCGTGGGAGCATCGGCTGGTCCGGCCGGGGGACTTGAGCCGGCTCAATGCGGCGTTCTTTACCGCGAACGGGATCGTGTCGATCGTCGTTTTTCTCGGAGCACTCATAGATCGCGTCATATGAAAAAGGGAGAGGGGAGTGGGGAGAGGTTCGCGCCGCTGCACCGGAAGCGTGCGGTGCGTCGGAGCGTCCCTCTCCCCTCTCCCCACTCCCCCGCTCCTGCACGGCCGCCCGCACATCCCCAGCGTAGCCCGACTCCAAACCGGAGAGCGCGCTGACCAAGCTCCCCGTTATTCTCGCCATCACCGGGGCCTCCGGCGCGCCCTATGGCGTGCGCTTGCTCGAGATTCTCGCCATGCACCAGATCCCGACCTGGCTCATGATCTCGAGCCACGGCTGGCGGCTGCTCACGGAAGAGTGCGGCATCAAGGACGACCGCGAGCTGAAGAAGGCCACCGGGGGCGATTGGGGAAGCGTGCGCGTGTTCGACGACAAGGACCGCGGGGCCGAGCCCGCGTCGGGGTCGGCGAAGAGCGCGGGGATGGTGATTTGTCCCTGCTCCATGGGAACGGTCGCGGCAATCGCGCACGGGACGAGCCGCAGCCTGATCGAGCGCGCGGCGGACGTCGTGCTCAAGGAACGGCGCAAGCTCGTGCTGGTGCCGCGGGAGTCCCCGCTGTCGCTCGTGCACCTGCGGAATCTCACGCTCGTGGCCGAAGCGGGCGCGATCGTCCTTCCCGCGGCGCCCGGCTTCTATCACAAACCGTCGCAGGTGCGCGACCTGGTGGACTTCGTGGTCCAACGGGTCCTCGATCACATCGGCGTCGAGGTAGCGTTGATCAAGCGGTGGCAGCAGGACTGAGGCCGGACGATGCGCCTGGGTGTCCTCTCCGACACGCACGGGTTGCTGCGCCCAGAAGTGTTCGAGGTGTTTCGGGCGGTGGATCACATCCTCCACAGCGGGGACGTCGGCGAGCCGGACATCCTGATCGCGCTCGAAGCGATCGCGCCCGTCACGGCGGTCTATGGCAATACGGACGGCCCCGAGCTCCGCGCGCGCCTGCCGCAAGTAGCTGAAGTCGAGCTCGACGGATTTGCGATTGTGGTGACGCACGGCGATCAGTTCGAGCGCGCCACACCCGTTGCGCTGCACGAGGCCTTCCCCAAGGCGGAGATCATCGTGTACGGGCACACCCACAAGCCGCTCCTCGAGCTCGTGGACCGCACCGTCACGGTGATGAATCCGGGCGGCGCCGGACATCCCCGCTTCGGGGTTCCGCCCAGCGTGGGGATCATGGAGCTCGAGGCGGGAATACCGCCCCGAGCTAGGCTGGTACCGTTGTGACTAGCGTTGGCAATTCGGGCAGAACGTCGTCGCGCGCAGATCGATGGTATGGGTCGTGACGAGCTTCCGCCCGCACGTCACGCACGGCTCGCCTCCGCGCCCATACACCTTCAGCTCGAACTGAAACCGACCAGGCTCGCCCACGCCGGTCCGATAGTCCCGGACCGTGGTCCCCGAGGAGTCCACCGCGCGTTGGAGGACATCGGTCACGGCGGCGTGCAACCGGGCGAACTCTTCGAGCGACAGCTTGTTCGTCGGCTTCGAAGGATCGATCCCCGCCTGGAACAGCGCCTCGTTCGCGTAGATGTTGCCCACGCCGGCCACTCGTCGCTGATCCATGATCGCTTTCTTGATCGCGGCGCGCGTGCCCGCCAGGCGTTGGGCGAAGACGAACGGCGTGAACGTCTCCTCCAGCGGCTCCGGGCCGATCCGGCCTGTGTAGGCGGCCCACGCCGCGTCGTCCAGCAGCCACACGGTCCCCAGGCGGCGCACATCCCGATACACGAAGAGCCGGCGGTCCTCCAGGGTGCAGGTGAGGACCGCGTACTTCGCCTCGTCCTTGGTGAGTCGGCGATCGTACACGACCAGCGACCCGGTCATGCGCGGCTGTACCACGAGCCGGTGACCGCTCGTCAAACGGAATACGGCGTGCTTGGCCCGGCGGGTGACTTCCTCGAAGCCGTTCCCTGTCAGTGTCTTGAGGAGGCGGGGCTTCGAAACGCGACGCAGGACGTCCGTCTTGGCCAGCCGGGCGCGGGCGATCCGGAACCCCTCGAGCCGCGGGGCCAGCTCCCGCACGATCGTCTCAACCTCGGGCAGCTCCGGCACGCTCTCCCCCCCTCCCCCTCCGGCGTTCCCTGCCCCCGATCTCCCGCCACCCGATGTCCCGGCGGTAGGTCTTGCCCTGGAAGCTGATCAGCTCGCACCCGCGAGCGCTCCGCTCGCGCGCCTCGGCGACGGAGTCACCCACGCCGGTCACGGCGAGGACACGCCCGCCGCGCACTCGCAGCGAGCCGTCCGCCGCGCTGGACGTGCCCGCGTGGAATACGAGCGTCCCGGGCTCGAGATCGCGCGGCACATCGATCGCGGCGCCGACCTCGGGCTTCTCCGGGTACCCGGGCGCGGCGAGTACCGTGGCGACCGCGGCGCGCTGCGCCGGCAGCGCGGTGTCGTCGGGCGTCCACCTGCCCGCCGCGATCTCCGCGAGATGGCGCGTCACGCCAGGAAGCACGGGGAGCAGCGCTTGGGTCTCGGGGTCCCCGAAGCGACAGTTGAACTCGAGGACGTAGGGTGTGCCGTCTGGCGCGAGCATGAGACCAGCGTACAACACGCCCTGATAGGGAGCCGCGCCGCGCTTGGCGAGCTCCGCGATCGCGGGCTCGAGCACTTCGCGCCGCACGCGCTCGAGCAGGGCCGGCGTGGCGACGCTCACCGGGCAATACGCGCCCATCCCTCCGGTGTTCGGGCCGGTATCGCCCTCACCCAGGCGCTTGTGGTCCTGCGCGGCGGGGAGGAGGAGGATCTGCTCGCCGTCGGTAAGGGCGAGCACCGAGAGCTCCTCGCCCTCGAGGTAGTCTTCGATCACCACCTCCCGGCCCGCGTCGCCGAATGCGCCGTCGGTGAGCATCGCCCGCGTCGCGCGTCGGGCGTCCGCGCGCGTGGCGCACACGATCACGCCCTTGCCGGCGGCGAGCCCGGAGGCCTTGACCACGAGCGGCTCGGCGTGCTGCTCGATGTACGCAAGCGCGGGGTCGACCGCCGTGAACGTTCGGCTCGCTGCCGTGGGAATGCCCGCCCGATGCATCACGTCCTTGGCGAACACTTTCGAGGACTCGATGCGGGCGTTGGCGGCTCCAGGTCCAAAGACGGGCTGCCCCGTCTTCCGAAGCGCGTCGGCGAGCCCGGCGGCGAGCGGCGCCTCGGGCCCGATGATCGTGAAATCGATATGGTGATCCCGCGCGGCCGACACGAGATCGTCCTGCGCGGTGACGGGAATGCCGAGATTGGTGCCCAGCTGCGCGGTGCCCGGATTCCCCGGGGCGGCGAAGACGTCCGCGTCGGGGGTATCGCGCTTCAGCGCCCAGCAGAGCGCGTGCTCGCGACCCCCTTCGCCGACGACCAGGACTCTCACTTCTTCTTGAAGGCGTCCGAAAAGGCTTGGGCGGCTCGCTTGGCGGTGTCCATCACATCGTCCACGACCGCTTTCGCTTCCTTCATGTAGTGCTCGCGCGCGTCGTCGATGTCCTTGTCGATGGGACGCTGCTCGGCCTCAGGCCCGCGGCGCGTGTACTCTCCCCGCAGCACGCGATCGTACTGGCCCTCTTCGATCCAGCGCTGCAGCTCGGCGGCCCGCAGCGTGTTGAACGGATGCGATTGCGGGAGCGTGTTCAGGATCTTGAAGACGCGATCGATGGCGCCGCCCGTCTCCTCGTACTCCTTGGCCTGCTGAAGGAAGGCGTTCAGATCCATCTGCTTGGTGTCGCCGCCCCCCGCCATCTTGAGGAACATCCGCATCGACGCCGTCGCATCTTGCGCGGCGAGGAGGCCGGCGCGATCGGAAGACAGCTCGCTCTTGCGGTACCACTCGAGCAGCGCCAGCTCGACGGGTGCGAGCACGATCCCGGCAAGGAAGGGGAGAAAGTTCATCCCCACGAATACGATGAGCACCAGGATCGTGTGGTACAATGCATGCCCGCTCATCACATGGCCCAGCTCGTGGCCGAGCAGCACCCGCATCTCGTCGTCGTCGAGCAGGTTGAGGGCGCCCGAGTTGATGACGATGAACGGGCGGTCCATGCCGTACGCCCCGGCGTTGACGAACGGGGTTTGCGACACGAACAGCTCCGGCCGGTCGGGCCAGTCGAGCGACGTGAGGACGTCCGTATACAAGGCGTTCATCCGCGGGAACTGCGTCGGCCCCACGCGAACCGCGTTGGCCTGGAACAGGAGCCGGATACCACGCTCGCCCAGGAATCCGACGATTTTCTTCACGACCTGGTCGAAGCCGGGGACGGAGCGAAGCGTCTGCAGCGCCGCGCGGTCCGCGGGGTGCTCCCACGCCACCGGCGCGATCTGCGTGAGGATCTTGCGTGGGCGGGCGGCTGGAAGGGTCGAATCCGTCATAGCGTGCTCCTGCAAAGTGTTACGGTACTACGGCTGAGTCATCGCAGTGTTTCGGGTGAACGGTAGGTCGCGTTCATCCGGCTCCATCAAGCGCTTGCTCCAGATCTCCAATAAGATCCTCGACATCCTCGATGCCCACCGACAGCCGGACCAGGCTATCGGTGAGCCCCATCGCGCGTCGCATCTCCGCCGGTACGCTCGCATGGGTCATCGAGGCCGGGTGCCCGATGAGGCTCTCGACGCCCCCCAGCGATTCCGCGAGCACGAAGATGCGGGTCCGCTCGGCAAAGCGCTTGGCGCGCTCCACCGATCCCAGCTCGATCGAGATCATGCCGCCGAATCCCTTCATCTGACGGCACGCGAGCTCGTGTTGGGGATGAGAGGGCAGGCCTGGATAATACACCCGCTGGACCTTGGGGAGCTTCGTGAGCCACTCGGCGATGCGCCGGCCGTTGGTGTCGTGCTGCCGCATGCGGAGCGCCAGGGTCTTGGTTCCCCGCAGCGCCAGCCAGCAGTCGAACGGGCCGGGCACGGCGCCGGCCGCGTTTTGCAGAAAGCCGATGCGCTCGGCGAGGTCATCGCGGTTTGCGACCAGCATCCCACCGACCATGTCGCTGTGGCCGTTCAGGTACTTGGTGGTCGAGTGGAGGACGATATCCGCGCCGAGCTCGAGTGGGCGCTGGAAGCACGGCGTCGCGAAGGTGTTGTCGACGACGAACAGCGCCTGCGCCGCACGCGCGGTTTCCCCCGCCGCCGCGAGATCACACAGCTGCATCATCGGATTCGTGGGCGTCTCGGCGTAGACCATGCGGGTCTTGGGCGTGACGGCGGCCGCGATCTTCGCGGGGTCGGTGGCGTCCACGAACGAGAAGGTGAGCCCGTACCGCGTCCATACGTGGGTCATCTGGCGATGCGTGCCACCGTAGACGTTCTCGCCCGACACCACGTGGTCGCCCGCCGAGAGGAGCTTCAACGCGGCGTCCAGAGCGGCGAGCCCGGACGCGAAGGCGAAGCCGTGCCGGCCTCCTTCGAGCGCCGCGACGTTCCGCTCCAGGACTTCGCGCGTCGGGTTCTGCGTGCGCGCGTACTCGTACCCCTTGTGGCGACCCAGGCCGTCCTGGATGTACGTCGAGGTCTGATAGATGGGGGTCATCACCGCGCCGGCGAGGGGATCGGCGATGTGCCCCGCATGTACGGCGCGAGTTCCAAAGCGCGTTTTCAGGTCGTCCGTAGTCACGCGGGTCATGGCGGGAACGTAAGGGCGCCTTCCATGTCGAGCAAGCGACCTTTACGTTAAGCGCACATGTCCCAGCCGAACGCCGTCAAGTGCTTGGTGGTGGACGACGAGCCGCGCCTGCGGCGCGTTCTCGTGCGGCTGCTCGAGGGTGAGGGTTTCTCGTGCGCGGAGGCCGGCTCCGGCACCGAAGCGCTCGAGATACTGCAGCAGGACCACGTGCCGCTCGTCATCTCCGACTTACGGATGCCGCAGATGGACGGCGTCACGCTTCTGCGCGAGATCGTTACACGCTGGCCCGACACGGCCGTCATCGTGGTGACCGCGGTGGCGGAAGTGGAGAGTGCCGTCGCGTGCCTGCAGCTCGGGGCGCTCGATTACGTCGCCAAGCCGTTCCACCTCGACGAAGTCCGCGCCCGGGTGATGCAGGCGCTCGATAAGCGCAGGCTCAAGCTGGAAGTCGAGGACTACCGCCGTACCTTGGAGACGCGCGTGCAGGAGCAGGCGCACCGGATCGAGGAGTTGTCCCTCGAGCGGCTGCAGGCGCTCGTGCACTTCCTGGAGGAGAAAGATCCGTACACGCGCGGTCACTCGGTGCGGGTCGCGGCCTATTCCGCGCGGATCGGGCAGTCGATGGCGCTGCAGCAATCGGTGCTGGACACCATCGCGTTGGGCGCCGAGCTGCACGACATCGGCAAGATCGGCGTGAGCGAGGCCGTCCTCCACAAGCCGGGAAAGCTCACCGAAGCGGAGTATCGTCACATCATGGGGCACCCGGCGATCGGCGCGCGCATCCTCGCGCCGCTCATGCGCGAGGCTCCCAGCGCGCTCGCGATCATTCGATCGCATCACGAGCGACTCGACGGCAAAGGGTTTCCGGACGGGTTGAAGGGCGACGAGATCCCCCTCGAGGTGCGGGTGGTGACCGTCGCCGATTCGTTCGATGCGATGACCAGCGCGCGTCCCTACCGGCCCGCCCTCTCGGTGGACAAGGCCCTCCAGGAGCTCGAGGAGGGGAAGGGGCGACAGTTTCACGCGCCCGCGGTCGAGGCCTTCCTCGCCGCCTTCCCCGACCGCGCCGCGCTCCCCGTGTCCAATCCCGAGGTCCGACCGCTCCACCTTCCCACTCCCGCTCCGGAGACACGCCGCGCCGCACCACCCCCGGATTAGATTGTCCGCATGACCGACACCTTGATGGTCGGGGTTTCGGGGATCCGTGGTATCGTCGGCAAAGACCTGACGGAGGACGTGGTGGCGCGCTACGCCGGCGCCTTTGGCCAGTGGGCCAAGGCGGGAGCGCGCCGGCCCCTCGTCGTGGTTGGCCGGGATGCGCGGGAATCCGGGCCGGCATTCGAGCGGGCGGTGACCGAGGGGCTCGCCTCCGCGGGCTGCGCCGTGGTCACGGTCGGCATCGCCCCCACCCCGACGATTCAGCTCGCCGTGGAGCATCACCGGGCGGGAGGCGGCATCGCGATCACGGCGAGCCATAACCCGATCGAGTGGAACGCCCTCAAGTTCATCGGTCCCGATGGGATTTTTCTTGACGGGGCCGATGGGAAGCGCGTGCTGGATCTGGTCGGGAAGGACGGCGGAGGACGAGGGAGCACCGCGGGTGTGAAGGTTGCGACCGATCCGGGAGCCATCGAGCGGCACCTCGATGCCGTCCTGAAGCTCCCGGCGGTCGACGTTGCGGCGGTTCGCGAACGGAGCTTCGCGGTGGCACTCGACGCGGTGCGCGGAGCGGGGGGCCCGGTCATGCGCACACTGCTCGAGCGCCTCGGGTGCCGGGTGACGGGGATCAACCTCGAGACCGATGGTCGGTTCCCCCGGGCGCCCGAGCCCGTCCCCGAGAATCTCGGCGAGCTGGCGGCGCTCGTGCGTCGCTCCGGCGCCGACGTCGGCATCGCCGTCGACCCGGACGTGGACCGTCTCGCGATCGTGGACGAAACGGGAACTCCGATCGGAGAGGACTATACGCTGGCGTTCGCGATTCGTGCGGTACTCGGAGAGGCGGCGGATGACAATGCGACGGAAAGACGGAAGGACGGAACGGGGATGAAAGGGCAGTCCGGCGTCCACGTTCCGTCGTTCCGTCATTCCGTCGTAGTTTGCAATCTGTCCACGAGCCTCGTCGTCGAAGACGCGGCCCGCGACTACGGCGCCGAGGTCGTCAGGACCCCCGTCGGTGAAGTCCACGTCGCCCGTGCCATTCTACGGCTCGGAGCGGCGATCGGAGGGGAGGGAAACGGCGGCGTGATGTATCCCGCGCTCCACGCCGGGCGCGACGCGCCGGTTGCGGCCGCGCTGCTCCTGACCCTGCTCGCCCGGGAAGGCCGCCCTGTGAGCCAGGTCGTCGCGGCCGCGCCGCGTTATGTCATCGTGAAGGCCAAGGTGGAGCGGGGAGCAGGGAGCCGGGAGCGGGGCCTCGAGCGGACCTATGCGGCGTTGCGGCAGCGGTTCGCCGACGCTCAGGTCGACACGCAGGACGGGCTGCGGCTCGCGTGGCCAAATCGCTGGCTCCACGTGCGGCCCTCGAACACCGAACCAATCATCCGGCTGATCGCCGAAGCGCCGTCTGCTCCGGAAGCGCGGGAGCTCGTGGACGAAGGACGGCGTCTCAGCGCGGCATCGATCACAGCGTGAAGTAGAACGTCGCTCCCTGGTCGACCACGCCCTCGGCCCAGATCCGCCCGCCGTGGCGAGTGATGATCCGACGGACCGTGGCGAGCCCAACGCCGGTGCCCTCGAAGTCGGCCGGGGAGTGCAGGCGCTGAAACACACCGAACAGCTTGTCCGCGTACTGCATGTCGAAGCCGGCCCCGTTGTCCCGGACCCGGAACACCCGTTCCCCGTTCTCCTGGACCGATCCGAATTCGATTCGCGGGCGCGGCTGCCTCGCGGTGTACTTCCAGCTGTTGCGCAGGAGATTCTCGAGGGCCACGCGCAAGAGCCGGACGTCGCCCCGCGCCTCGAGCCCCGGGGCGATCGCGAATTCCACCTGACGCTCGGGCGTCGAGCGCTGGAGGTCGGCCGCGATATCCTGCGCGATCTTGGTCAGGTCAACGGCCTCGGTGCGCATTTCTGAACGGGTGAAGCGCGCCAACTTCAGCAGGTCGTCGATGAGGGTCGCCATCCGCTGACTGGCGGCCCGCACCCGCTGCAGGGAATCCCGTCCAGCCTCGTCCAGCTGCGCGCTGTAATCCTCCAGGAGCACCTGGCTGAACCCGTCGATGCTGCGCAGCGGCGCCCGCAGGTCGTGCGAGACGGAATAGGCGAACGCATCCAGCTCGGTATTGGCGGCGACGAGCTCGGCCGCGTTGCGTCGGAGCGCCTCGTTCCGCTCCTCGAGCTCGTGGGTGCGATCCGTGACCCGCTGCTCGAGCTCAGTGGCGTAGCGCCGGAGCTCGCGGTTTTGATCCTCGATGCGGCCGAGCATCTGGTTGAAGGCGTCAGTCAGCGTGCCCAATTCGTCCTCGCCGAGCTTGGGCGCGCGCACCGAATAGTCCTGACGCGTAGAGACCGCCGCGGCGGCTTCCGCCAGCGCGAGAATAGGCTGCGAGATCCGTCCCTGGAGCAGCGCGGCGAGGAGGTACGCGGTGAGTAACGAGATCGCCATGACCCCGGCGCCGATCGCGGCCGAGAGTCGCAGCGTGCGGGACACGGCCTGCATATCGGACTTCAGATACAAGGTGCCGAGTCGCGGGCTGCCCACCTCCGCCACCGGCTCGAGTCCGATCACATACCCCTCCTCGAACCGGTACCCGTCGCGTTCCGGTGCCGGCGGAAGGGCATCGAGCGGCAAACCCGCCGGATAGCGGGAGAACAATCGCGCGTTCTTGTCGTACAGGCCCGCCGCCACGACGTGCGGCTCCGCTTTGAGCGCGGACAGGATCTCGCGCGCATCGGCCTCGTTGGCAAAGGCCAGCGAGGCGGTGCTGTTCGAGGCGATGACGCGACCGAGCGTGGACAGGTTTTTCAAGGTCGTCCGTCGGATCGCCAGGAGCTCGTACGTGACGAAGGCCGCGGACGTGAGGAGCAGCACCAGACTGCTGACGAGCAGGAGGATCGCCGTCAGCTTCTTCTTGATCGGCCAGTCGCGCAGTGACATCTCAAGGCCCGGGCGGATTGATGATCTCGGCCACGCGGAGGAGCTTGGAGCTGATGGTCAGATGCGCCGCCTGGGCCACCGCGAGATTGATCTTGACCCGAATGCGGTTCCGATCGGTCACGAATCCGATCATGCCGCCGTGCTCGGCGAATCCATCGGCGTCGCTCACGGTGAGGATCGGCCGGGCCTTGAGGTCGGCGAGCAGGCCCTGCAGCCGTTCCGCGTCGGGGCGGCTGATGAACAGGATGTCGCAGGTCTTGACGTCTTCTATCCGCTGATAGCGGCGCACCACGAAGGACCGCCCTCCCCGATGCTCACCGCGGACCGTGGCATCGAGGAGGTCACCGAACGGATCGCTGCCCAACACACCGATGATGAACGGCGCCTGCGAATCCGGGACGGCGTCGGGCGGCCAATCCACGAATTGCGCAAAGTTGAACAGGAACACGGCCTTCACCTGGTACTCCGAGGGCCGCGCCGCTTGCGCCGCCAGGCCGGACGGCGGCACGAGCCCCAGCGCGAACCCCAGAATCCACGCTACCGGTATGCCCCACGCGGGGAACGGCTTGCCTACCCGCCCCACCTCGACGCTCAGAAATGCCATTCGAAGGACCCGTAGACGCCGCGCTTGATGTCGCTACGCGCGCCGGGCGCGCCGAACTCGACGTGATGGTCGTGCAGGAGGTTCTGGCCGACTACGGACACCTCGAGCCGCGGCACGGGCTGCCAGCCGAGGCGCACGTCCAGTTCGCCGTATGCCGGGACCTGCTGGTTGGCGATGTCACCCACGTAGCGCACCGTGCCGTCGAGGTTGAGGTGACCCGGGAGGTCGGCTGAGGAGCGCACGGAGAACTGCCGATCCGGCGTATGGTTCTCCGCGCTCCCGCGGGACCTGTCGGTGCTGGTGGGCAGCGCCCACACGTGGATGCGCAGCTCGGTATAGCCGGCGACCAGACGCCAGCGATCGGTGACGCGATAGTCAGCTGTGAGCTCAGCACCGTAGGACTCGGCATCCTGTCCGTTGCCGATCACGACCGGGGAAGCCGCCGGTGGGTTGGCCTGCTCCAGGCTGCGGAGCCCGTAGTAGCGGCTGTAGAACGTGGCCACGGAAAGGGCAACGGGTCCGCGTTGATGGCGGTACCCCACCTCGTAGGCGAGCTCCTCTTCGGAGTCGAAGTTCGGGCCGCCGGCGAGGAAGTAGGGAGGCTGGCCCGGAGCGTAAAACTCCCGGTCGATTCGCGACGGTGTCCGGAGCGCCCGGGAGACGGCCGCCCACAGAGTCCCGACGTCGCTGACCGCCCAATTCACCCGGCCACTGGGCTGGATCTCGACCCCGGTGTAGTCATTGTGCTCGATCTTGGTGCCGAGCGTCAGGTGGAACCGGTCCGGGACGAGCGCGATCTCATCCTGCACGAATCCCGTGAACCACTCTCGCGTCACGTGCGCCGGCAGGAACGCCAGGGCCGCGCTGTTGGCCACGCGGTCGTTTATCAACAGGTAGCCCAGTCCCCAAACCACGTCATGCCTGGTCCCAAGGCGCGCGTGGTGTTGGAGGTCGACGTCGTACGTGTCGAGGTCCTCGCCGAACGTGCCCGGTATGTTCCGGTGGGTATGGTCGTAGTAGAGCTGCGCGCGCAGGTCGGAAGTCGCGGATATCGTGCGCGACCACTTCGCGGCGAGGTTGCCGCCGCTCAGCGCAATGTCCGCCGCGCCCGGCTGGCTGCTTCGGCCATCGTAATAGTCCCCTTGCAGAGTAAGGCGACTTGCTTCGGACGCGTCCCAATCCATGCGCAATCCGCCTTGTTCGAAGTGCCAGTCATCCGTGGCATCTACCCCGCTCGGCAGGAGCGTTGGCTCACGAGTGAACCCCGACCCGTACGCCCGGTAATGGACGCTCTGACCGAGCGCGCCGCCATATTGCGCGGTCCCGAATCCGCGCAACTCGGAGCCGCCGCCGCCCGACACGAGGAGCCCTTGCGTGTCCTTGGCCCTCTTGGTGATGACGTTGATCACCCCGTTCACCGCGTTCGCTCCCCACAGGGTCGCGCCGGGCCCGCTGATGACCTCGATCCGGTCGATCTCCGCCACGGGCACATCCTGGACGTCCCAGAACACCCCGGAGAACAACGGTGTGTACACTGTCCGCCCGTCGATGAGCACCAGCAGCTTGTTAGCGGCCGTGCTGTTCAGGCCGCGGGCGCTGATGGCCCATTGGCGCGAGTCGATTTGGGCGACCTGAAGGTTCGTGGCGAGACGCAGGGCCTCGGGCAGACTCGAGGCCCCGGAGCGACGGATGTCCTGTTGCGTGATGACCTGGATCGCAGAGGCCACGCGGGACAGCCGCTCGGGTCGCTTCGAGACGGAGGTGACCTCCACGTTCATGAGTTGCTCGATGCTCAGGGCTTTCAAGGACTCCGCCTGGGCGGCGGAATCCGGCTGCTGGGCCTCGACCCCCCCGGCGAAGCAAACGGTGACGAGGAGCGTTATCGCGGCTCGAACGGCCTTCCGGTCAGCCATCGGTCGGTACCCCCTGGGCGTCGCCCGGCGTGTCAGTCGGCCAGAACAACTTGCCGTTCTCGTCGCGAGCCGTTGTGAGCCAAGTCACCTGCGCTGACGACGGTCATTCGGCTACGGGGAAGGGGTTGCGCGGACGGAACAAGATCGCGGTCGGCCCCGGAAGTGCAAGGGCGTTTTTGCGGCATCGACGGGCGCGGATGCGACAGTCCCGGGCCATGGCGGGTCGGGCACGCTCGATTCGAGCGCGGAGCCGATGTATCCTTCCCGTGACCACGAGGACACGGTGAGAGTGCGATCATGTGCGGCATCGTAGGCTACACCGGACCGCGGCAGGCGGCCCCACTCCTGCTCGAGGGGCTGCGCCGGCTCGAGTACCGCGGCTACGACTCCGCCGGCCTCGCGCTGGTCGAGGACGGCCGGATCGAAGTCCACAAGGCGCCTGGGAAGCTCGGCGTGCTCGAGAAGGAGCTCGGCAAGAAGCTCCCCCCCGGCCGGACGGGCATCGCGCACACGCGGTGGGCGACGCACGGCGCCCCCACCACGGTCAATGCCCATCCGCACACCGACTGCGGAGGCACGCTCGCGCTGGTCCACAACGGCATCATCGAAAACGCCAGCGCGCTGCGGACCGCGCTGGGCAAGCGCGGCCACGTGTTCCGCTCCGAGACCGACACCGAAGTGCTCGCCCATTTGGTGGAGGACCTCCTATCGGCCGGCAACCCGCTCGTCGAGGCCGTGGCGGGCGCGCTGCATCAGGTGGAAGGCACCTACGGCATCGCGGTCGTGTCGACCAAGGAGCCGGACACGATCGTCGCGGCGCGCCACGGCTCGCCGCTGCTCGTCGCGATCGGGACCGGGGAGAACTTCGTGGCGTCGGATGCTTCGGCCGTCCTGGCGCACACGCGCTCGGTGGTCTACCTGGACGACGGCGAAATCGCCGTCGTGCGTCCACAGGAGTACCGGATCCTGGACCTCCGGACGGTCGAGAAGGAGAAAACCGTCACCCGCGTGGACTGGGACCTCGCCACGATCGAGCGTGGCGGCTACGCGCATTTCATGCTCAAAGAGATCATGGAGCAGCCCGAAAGCGTGCGAAACGCGCTCCGCGGGCGCCTCCTCGAGGAAGACGGAACGGCCCGCCTCGGCGGCCTCAACATCGACGACGAGCAGCTGCTGCAGGTGAATCGCATCGTGTTCACGGCGTGCGGGACGTCGTGGCACTCGGCCCTGATCGGCGAATACATGATGGAGGAGCTGGCCCGCATTCCCTCCGAGGTCGAGTACGCCTCCGAGTTCCGCTATCGAAACCCGATCGTGGACGAGCGGACGCTCGTCGTCGGGATCTCGCAGTCGGGTGAGACCGCGGACACGCTGGCGGCGCTGCGCGAGGCCAAGCGGCGGGGCGCCAGGACCCTGGGGCTCGTGAACGTGGTTGGCTCCACCATCGCGCGCGAAGTAGACGGAGGCATCTACCTGCACGCGGGTCCCGAGATCGGCGTCGCGTCGACCAAGGCGTTCACCAGCCAGATCGTCACGCTCGCGCTGCTGACGCTCAAGATGGGTCGGTTGCGGGCGCTCTCGATCCTGCAAGGGCGGGAAGTGGTCCGCGCTTTGGGCCGGCTGCCCGAGCTCATCGAGCAAGTGCTCGCCAAAGCGCCCGAAGTCGAGCGGATAGCCGAGCGGATGATGCGCGCGAACAACGTCCTCTACCTGGGCCGGGGATACAATTTCCCGGTGGCGCTCGAGGGCGCGCTCAAGCTCAAGGAAATCTCCTACATTCACGCCGAGGGCTATCCCGCGGCCGAGATGAAACACGGCCCGATCGCCTTGATCGACGACCTCATGCCCGTGGTCTTCATCGCACCCAAGGACGCGGTTTATCAAAAAGTCGTCTCGAACGTCGAAGAGGTTCGGGCGCGTGGCGGGCGGGTGTTCGCGGTAATCACGGAAGGGGACACGGGCGTGGCGCGCCTTGCGGACCACAAGATCGAGGTCCCCGAAACCCTCGATCTGCTCACGCCGGTGCTTACGGTCATACCGCTCCAGTTGCTCGCGTACTATATCGCGGTGCGCCGGGGCTGCAACGTGGATCAGCCGCGAAATCTCGCAAAGAGTGTGACGGTGGAATGAGCGAGAGACAGGTTGGGGGAGGTTGGGGAAGGTTGGAGGAGGTTTGGGGAGGTTGTCCCGGTCCGGAGCAAACCTCCCCCAACCTCCCGAACCTCCCCAACCTCCTCTAACCTCCGCACGCCGTGCGCGTCGTCCTCCAGCGCGTCTCCCGTGCGGCGGTTCGGGTGAATGGTCGAGTCGCGGGATCGATCGGCGTGGGATTCGTCGTCCTCGCCGGGTTTGCCCCGTCTGATGGGGAAGACGTCCTCGCGTGGATGGCCGACAAGATTCTCGGCTTGCGGGTGTTCGCGGACGCCGATGGCAAGATGAACGTCGCGCTGGCCGACGTGCGGGGAGCGGTGCTGGTCGTTTCGCAGTTCACCCTGTACGGCGACGCGCAGAAGGGGCGCCGTCCGAGCTTCGTGGATGCGGCGCCGCCGGAGGTGGCGATTCCGTTGTACGAGCGGTTCGTGGCGCTGCTGCGGGAGCGGGGAGCCGGGAGCGGGACGAACGTCGAAACGGGAGAGTTCGGGGCAATGATGGAGGTCGAGCTGGTGAACGATGGGCCGGTTACCCTGATCCTCGAGCGATGATCGTCCTCGCGAGCGGCAGCCCGCGGCGCCGCCAACTCCTCGAGATGCTCGGGATCCCGTTCCGCGTGGTGGCGCCGGACGTGGACGAGACGCTCCATGCCGCGGAGCAGCCCGAGGACTACGTCACCCGTCTCGCGCGCGAGAAGGCGCGCACGGTCGCGGCGCAAGAGCAAGGGTCCCTGGTGCTCGCGGCCGATACCACCGTGGTGTTGCGCGGGCGCGTGTTCGCGAAGCCCGCGTCCCCGGAGGAAGCGGCTGACATGCTGCGCGGGCTACAGGGGCGCAAGCACCAGGTCCTGACCGCGGTCGCAGTGGCGCGCGACGGGCGGCTCGAGCACGCGCTCGACGTGACCGACGTGACGTTCCGCCGCCTCTCGAGCCAGGAGATCACGGATTACGTCGCGACGGGGGAGCCGCTCGACAAAGCGGGCGCGTACGCGATCCAGGGAAAGGGCGCGGCGCTCGTGGAAGGGATCCACGGAGATTT
This sequence comes from Gemmatimonadales bacterium, assembly GCA_035577025.1. Lineage (GTDB taxonomy): Bacteria > Gemmatimonadota > Gemmatimonadetes > Gemmatimonadales > GWC2-71-9 > AG41. Next base: position 513 of record DATLVU010000074.1, on the reverse strand, counting down.
CTTCGGCGTGATGGGCCTCCCGCTCCGGCTCGCGCTCGATCTGCTGGCGCGCTTCGGCGAGCCCTATCGCTTTACGCGGTAGACCGGAACCTTCTTCGACTTTCCCTTGACCTGAATCGGGTCGAGCGTCTCCACTTGGGGCGGCTCCTCGAGCTGCTCGAAGAACTGCTGCGAAATCAGGATCTCGTTCGCGCCCGCGCTGGAGCAGAGTCGCGACGCGGTGTTCACGGCGTCGCCGATGACGGTGTACTCGAGCCGCCGATCCGAGCCGATGTTGCCGGCGAACACCTCGCCGAAATTGATGCCGATCCCGATCCCGAGCTCGGGGCGCCCCTGGTCTTTCCACTTGGCGTTCAGCTTCTCGAGCGCTGAGAGCTGGGCGAGCGCGCACGCGATGGCCCGCTGCGCGTCGTCCTTGTGCGCCATGGGGGCGCCCCACAGCGCCATGATCGCGTCGCCCATGAACTTGTCCAGCGTGCCGCCGTGCTCGAACACGACCTCCACCATCTCGGT
>DATLVU010000073.1:0-31630 GCA_035577025.1 Gemmatimonadales bacterium | reverse complement strand
TTATCAGGCGTGCGCTCTAACCACCTGAGCTACAGGCCCCGCGGACCCAAGATAGCGGCGCGCTTCCGGATTCGGTACCCGTCGCAGAGCCCTGTTCGCACCGAGAAGGGGCGACTCTCATCTCGATGCGGCGCGCGCAGCCCTGGAACTGCTCGGCGATCATGCGGACGTGGGGCTCGTGGAGCATCACGTCGCCCTCGCAACCGTCCGGCCCGCAATACTCCTCGACGTCGCCCGCGACCTCCCGCCAGCGCAGCATCGCATTGCCGGGGCGCAGCCACGCGCTGTTCGGGAAGAACAGAGCGACCCGGCCGGCGAAATGGTGAGGGATGTGCCGACGTAGCGCCGTCAGCGTGGCGGCTTCGACCTTGGCGCGATGGATCATCACCGGATCCGGCGTGGCCTCCTCGGGAGCTTCCTGCCGCGCCCGGCGCTGGCGCCGGCGTTCGGCCAACTTCGCGGTGATGTAGAGGCGACGCTCCCTGTTCGATAGCGACGCCAGCGTATGGACGTGGTGGCTGAGCCAGTCCGCCTGATGACCGAGCCGCTCCAGGAGCTGCGGCACGCGCCGGAACCAGGTTGGATACGGGCTGCTGAACAGGGCAACGAAGGTGATAGGCGCTCCCTGCTCCACGAGTTGTCGCGCCAGCTCGAATGCGATCGTGCCACCGGCGCAGTGGCCGGCGATGGTATAGGGTCCGTCGGGTTGGAATGCCCGGATCCGCTCGGCAAAGTAGGTCGCCAGCTCCTCGACGCGCGTGAGGGGCTCGCACTCGCCATCTACACCGGGAGGCTGCAGCCCGAAGAACGGCTGATCCTCGCCCAGTTGCTGCGCCAGGAAGCGGAATGAGAACACGTTGCCATTGTGTCCGGGCACGGCGAACACCGGGACACGCCCGCCGCGGGGCTGAAGCGGCACGATGGCCCGCTCCCGCCGAGCCAGCGCCTCCGCCGAACGGAGGAATTGGACGATGGCGCTCTTTTCCTGTCGCAGCTGATCGCGCAGTGCCGGCGTCAGGACGCCGGTCGGCGCAGCGCACCGCAGTTGGTCGCCTTCCGCCCAGATCTGGATCTTGCGGCTGCGCAATTCCTCGAGAAAGGCTGACACAATCACAGGACGATCTCCTCGCGCTCGCCGGCTTCGTGCGCCGGGGGGGACCCCCCCGCCCCCCCCGCTTTCGCCACCCACGACAGCCCATCGATGACCTCCGCCAGCCCCGCGAGGGTCGGGCGCTCGAAGAGATCACGGAGCGGCACATCCACTCCGAAGACGTCCCGGATCCGCGACACGGCCCGGATCGCCACCAGCGACTGCCCCCCCAGGTCGAAGAAATCGTCCTCGACACCGACGTGCTCCACCTTGAGCAGCTCGGTCCAGATGCTCGCGAGCCGCGCTTCGGTCTCCGTGAATGGCCGGCCAGCCTCTGCCTCGGGGGCGGGGGCTGCGCCGGGAGTGGACAAGGGAGCAGATGGCATCCCCTCGAATGAGACCGCCGGAAACGCGTGGCGATCGATCTTGCCGTTCGGCGTGAGAGGAAACGTGTCCATGAGCACGAACGCCGCCGGCACCATGTAGTGCGGCAACCGCGCCTTCAGATGAGCGCGCAACGTGGCGGGGGCCAGGATGGCTCCATCCGCCGGCAGGGTCACCGGGACATACGGACTGGATGAATCGTGCCGAACGAGGCGGCCCGCCTGGCCGGCCGACGGGCGAATCGCGTACACGTAGCACAGCTCGGTCTGTCTCAGCAACGGGTCCTGCTCGACGAGCACCTCAAACCCATGGCCTTCGAGCAGGGCCGTGATCGGCGCCAGGTTTTCCTGCAGGTCGACCTCGATCACGAGCTGGCGAATCTTGGGCCAGTCCTCGGGCCCTAGTCCCCGCAACACGTTCAGCTCGCTCTTCTCGACGTTGATCTTGAGCAAGTCGATCCGCTCGAGGCGCTGCTCCGCGATGACGCTCGAAAGCGTACGGAGCTGCGCGGAGACGGTCTTGGAGCGGAGCCGGCTGTCGATGAGATCGTCGACGGCCGCGGCGAATTCCTCGCTGGGCTGCGTCTCGGGCTCCTGGTTGAACACGTAATGCTTCACGACCTCGCGCTCCGTAGCTGCGTCGGCGTAGAACCCCGAAAGGAGAGACAGTCCCTCGAAGAACGTTAGGTCGGCCGAGCCGTTCTCGCTGGACAGTCCCAGCGGCAGGCACCGCACGGCGCTGCCGGCGTTCGCCTGCAGACATTCAAACGCCGCGGGATTGGGCTCGAAAGCGACGATCCGCAGGTCTCGCGCCAGGCGGCTCGCGAACACCGTGAACAGTCCGATGTTGGCTCCCGCATCGACGATGCAATCGCCGTCACGAATCGTGATGCCGTGGCGGAGGTAGGCCTGCAGGACGAAGATCTCGTTGTAGATGTAGTCGGTTTCGTGCTTGTTGAGGTGCGCGACCACCGAGCCGTCGGGCAGGACGTAGAGGCCCTTCCTCGCCCACAGCGGCTGATGCGGTTGCTTCGGCACCACGTAGGCGGCCAAGCGCTTGTCGCCAGACCCGTCATCACACAGCCGAACGACGGCGTCCCGCACACCGGTGTGCTCGCGCAGCATGCCCTCGATCTCGCCGAGCTCGATGCGGTACCCGTGCAGCTTGACCTGGTCATCCAGCCGGCCGCAGAACTCGATATTGCCGTCGGCGAGGACGCGTGCTACATCGCCGGTGCGGTAAAGTCGGGCGGGAACGTCGGCGAACGGATCCGGGACGAACTTCTCGGCCGTCAGCTCCGGGCGATTCAGGTAGCCTCGCCCGACTCCCCCGCCGCCGATGTACAGCTCACCCTGCTCGCCTACGGGCACCGGCGCCCCGGCACCGTCGAGCACGTAGACGCGAGCGTGCGGCAGGGGCCTCCCCAGCGGGAGCGTCCCCGTCCGCGTGCTCGGCAGCTCCCGTCCGACCTGATACGTCAGCACCCCGACCGTCGTCTCCGTGGGACCATAGTGGTTATGGATCTCACACCCCGGCGCGAGTGCCCGCAGCCGCTCGATCCAATCCAGCCGCGAAGCCTCGCCTCCGAGAATCAGGCGGGCCTTGGGCATCACGAGCTCGGGGTTCTGACCCGCCTGCAGCGCCGCGAGATGCGAGGGGACGATCTTCAGCACGTCGATCCGCTCGCGCGCGAAGTACTCTGACAAGAGCGCCTGGTTCTCCGCCCGCTGCTGCGACACCACGTGCAGGCAGCCGCCCGTGGCGAGCGCGGGGAAGATCACGGTGTTGCCGAGGTCGGCCGCGATGGTCGAGACGGTGGCGTGATTCATCCCGGGCTCGAATCGCAGCCGCTCGCAGATCGCCTGCACATAGGCGACGATGTTGCAGTGCTCGATACAAACCCCTTTGGGGCGCCCCGTCGAGCCGCTGGTGTAGATCACGTAGGCGAGGTTGTCCGGCTGAACACCCACGTCCGGCCGCTCGGATCCCGCCGCGGCGGTCCAGTCGAACGTATCGAGGCACACCGTCTCGGGCGCGTCGCCAGGCAGACGCGGCAGCAATCGCTCCTGTGTCAGGAGGCAAGCGACCTTGGCGTCGGCCAGCAGGTAAGCGATGCGCTCCGCCGGGTACGCCGCGTCGATCGGCACGTAGGCCGCCCCGGCCTTGAGGATGCCCAGAATCCCCACAATCATCTCGAGCGACCGCTCTACCAGCAGCCCGACCAGGGTATCGGGTCGGACGGCGAGGCCGCGCAGGCGCTGCGCCAGCAAATCGGCGCGACGGTCGAGCTCGCGGTAGGTCAACCGTTCCCCCTCGAACACCACCGCGACGAGATCAGGCGTGCGCCTGGCCTGCGCCGCGATCAGCTCGTGCAGGCAGACGTCGTTCAGAGACCGCACGCGATCAGCTCCTTCATGATCTCATTCGAACCGGCATAGATGCGCTGGACCCGGCTGTCGGTCCACATGCGAGCGATCGGGTACTCCGTCATGTAGCCATAGCCACCGTGCAGCTGCAAACATTCGTCCACGATGCGGCACTGCGAGTCGGTGAGCCAATACTTCGCCATCGCGGCCGTGATGTCGTCGAGCTGCCCTGCGAGGAAACGCTCGATACAGCTGTCGACGAACACCCGGCCGACGTGCGCGGCGGTCTTACACTCGGCCAGCTTGAAGCGGGTGTTCTGAAAATCGATGAGCGGTTTGCCGAACGCCGTCCGCTCCTTCACGTAGCTCGACGTGACGGCCACCGCTCGCTCCGCCACGGCGACCGCGCTCACCGCGACGCCGAGCCGCTCATACACCAACCGGTCCATCATCTGGGAGAAGCCCTTGCCCTCCGCGGGCCCGAGCAGATTCGCGACCGGCACCCGCACGTCGTCAAAGAAGAGCTCGCAGGTGTCCTGCGCATGCATACCGACCTTGTCGAGCGAGCGGCCGACCCGGTAGCCGGGGAGACCGGTCGTTTCGACGACGATCAGCGAGATGCCCTTCAAGCCCGTCACCTTCGGGTCCGTCTTCGCGGCCAGACAGACGAGGCCGGCCTGCCCACCGTTCGTGATGAAGGTCTTCGAGCCGTTGATGACGTAGCGGTCGCCGTCACGGCGGGCGGTGGTCCGGATCGCTTGCAGGTCGGAGCCGGCCGCGGGCTCGCTCATCGCGATCGCGCACACCAGCTCGCCCCGCGCCATGCGAGGCAGCCACGCGCGCTTCTGGTCCTCGCTCCCGTACGCCAGGATGTAATGCGCCACGATGCTCTGAATGACGGACCCGAAGTGGACTCCGGCGAGCGCCAACTCCTCCAGCACGACGGCTTCGTGTGCGAAGGTACCGCCACCGCCGCCGTATTCCTCGGGCACGTCCGTGAGCAGGATGCCGGCCCGGCCCGCCGCCGTCCACGCCGTGGGGTCGCAGCCATGCTGCTCGCGCCAGCGGTCCTGAGCCGGCACGAACTCCTTCTGGACGAACTGACGGACCGTCGCGCGGAACATCCGCGCGTCGTCGTTCACCCAGCGCGATTCGTAGGCGCAGGAAGGCATCAGCGCTCCTCCGCGACGACGGCCGCCACGAATCCCGGGGCGGGGAAAAAGCTCGCCAGGCGCCAGCCACGGTCGTCTCCCGGCACGGCCTCGACCCGGAGAAGCTCCGCCGGCGCTCCCGGAGCGAGCGACACATCGAAGCTGTCGAGCGGATGAGAGAGACCCTCGCCCAGCGCCTTGATGAAGGCTTCTTTGCGCGTCCAGCACTGGAAGAATCCCAGGGGCCGGTCGCGTGGGTCGAGGGCGCGGTAGGCAGCGTGGTCGGGGCGAGAAAAGAAGCGCGCGGCGATGGCATCGGCGTCGGGGAGAGGACGGATCGCCTCGACGTCGATGCCCACGTCGCATCCCCACGACAGTGCGTACACGGCGAGGTCGTCGCGGTGCGATAGGTTGAAGCGCAGGGAGTTCCTCCCAGAATTCGCGAGCGCCGGCTTGCCGCGCGCGCCATAGACCAGTTCCACGGATTCAGGCCGCACGCCTAACCGCGCTCCGAGCAGCTGTCGCAGTCGCCCGCGACCGACGATGAACCGACGAGCGTCACGGCCAAAGGCGAATCGACTCGCTCGTTCTCGCTCCGCCGCCGAGAGTAGCGACGCGGACGCGCGAACGGCTGCGGGCTCCAGGGCGAGGCCGGCCACCACGATCTCGATGGCGTCGTCCCGCTCCACCGTCGCGGGCCGGAACGTCTCGTCTTCGGATCGCTCCAAACCTGGAAGCACGCTTTCGGTGCGCACGTATTGCCTTCCCTGCTGTAGGGTCGGCTCCCATCTGGCCCCGGGAGTCGCCGTCTATGACGCAGGGCTGGTGCCAGTGAGACGTGGTTAGGCCTCTGGTCATGACCTCCAGGGCGAAGCGCACCCTCGACAGGTGGGGTCGTACTGTGTAGCACTGCCGCAACGCCCTGCTCTGCGGCGCCGGCTATCCGCGGCTTAGGTACTTGCTTGAACGCAGGGTAGTCTGACAGGTGAGAGGGGAGGGTAGGTCAGCGTCCTGTAGCACGACGTGCGGGAGCCCGAGGCCAGGCCCCCGCACGTTGCCGACTCACTTCCTATTCCCAGTCCCGGCGCGGTCCCTTCTTGGGCCGGAACTCCTCGTCCTCTTCGTCGTCGAATTCGTCGTCCAGGTCGTCGTACTCGTCGACGTCGTCCAGGTCCTCCTCGTCCAGCTCGTCCTCGTCCAGCTCGTCGTCGAAGTCTTCGTCCAGGTCCTTGTCTTCCTCGAAGTCTCCGAACTCCTCGTCGTCGAGACTGTCGCTACGACGCTTGAGCGACCAGTCCGACGTCTCACGGGACAACATTGTCACCCCCAGCTGAGGTTGTGGTTCAAGTGAACGAGCTATCCGATGCTTCCTACGACTCCTCGGCCGACCGCGCGTTCCGCGCCAACTTGCGACGCTCCGTGGCACCCAGTGCGCGCTTGCGCAGCCGGATGGACAACGGCGTCACTTCGATCAGCTCGTCGTCCTCGATGTATTCGAGCGCCAGCTCGAGCGTCACTTGCCGCGGCGGCTCCAGGATGATCATCTCGTCCGACGCGGTCGTCCGCATGTTCGTGAGCTTCTTCTCTTTCGCGGGATTCACGTCGATGTCCCCGACCCGGGCGTTCTCCCCCACGATCATCCCCTCGTACACGGCGTCACCCGGCTTCACGAACATCGTCCCGCGCTCCTGCAAATTGAAGAGCGCGAAGCCCACCGACACGCCCTCCCGATCCGCCACCAACACCCCACGGCTCCGTCCCTGCAACGGCCCCGCCCAGGGACCGTAGTCGAAAAACCGGTGGTGCATGATCCCCGTTCCCCGCGTATCCGTCAAGAACTCCGACCGGTATCCCAACAAGCCCCGTGCGGGGATCTTGAACCGCATACGCACCGTCCCCACGCCGGGGTTCCGCATGTCGATCAGCTCCCCCCGACGCGGGCCCAGCTTCTCCATTACCACGCCGAGGTACCCCTCGGGGGCGTCGATCATGAGCTCCTCGTACGGCTCGAGGCGCTCCCCGTTCGGCCCCTCCCGCGGGATGATCCGCGGCCGGCTCACCTGGAACTCGAATCCCTCCCGCCGCATCGTCTCCATCAGGATCCCCAGGTGCAGCTCGCCTCGGCCCGACACGGTGAGGGTCTGCGGGTCGTCCGTCTCCTCCACCCGCAGCGCCACGTTCTTCTCGAGCTCGCGGAACAGGCGATCACGGAGCTGGCGGCCGGTGACGAACTTGCCCTCGCGCCCCGCGAACGGTGAGTCGTTCACCTTGAAGTCCACCGAGATCGTGGGCTCCTCGACCGCGATCCCTTGGAGCCGTTCGAGGTAGTCCGGCGCCGTCACGGTCTTCCCGATCTCGACGCCCACGAGCCCGGCCAGCGCCACGATGTCCCCTGCGGACGCTTCCTGCACCTCTACGCGCTCCACCCCGTAGAACGAGAACAGCTTGACCACTCGCGCCTGCTCGTAAGGCCCATCCCCCACAGGACCGGGCTCACCGAGCGGAAGTAACGCGACCGTCTCGCCCACCCGCACAAAACCCCGCTCGATCCGACCGATCGCGATCCGGCCCAGATACGATGAATAGTCGAGCGTCGACACCAGCATCTGGAACGGGCCGGAGGGGTCCGCCAGAGGCGCGGGGATGGTGTCCAAGATCGTCTGGAACAACGGCTTCAGGTCCGTACCCGGGGTCTTGAGATCGAACGTGGCCGTGCCCGCCCGGCTCGATGTATAGAGGAAAGGGCAATTGAACTGCTCGGGCGTCGCCTCGAGGTCCAGGAACAGCTCGAGCACCTCGTCGTGCACCCGCAGCGGCTCCGCGTCCTGCCGGTCGATCTTGTTCACCAGCACGATCGGCCGCAGGCCCAATGCCAACGCCTTGCCCGCCACGAACTTGGTCTGCGGCATCGGCCCCTCGGCCGCGTCCACCAGGAGCAGGAACCCGTCCACCATCCGGAGAATCCGCTCCACCTCGCCCCCGAAATCGGCGTGGCCCGGCGTGTCCACGATGTTGATCTTGGTCTCGCCCCAGTGCACCGCGGTGTTCTTCGACAGGATCGTGATCCCGCGCTCCCGCTCGAGGGGGTTCGAATCCATCACGCGCTCGGTCAGCCGCTCGTTGGCGCGGAATACCCCCGCCTGGCGGAGCATCTGGTCCACCAGCGTGGTCTTGCCGTGATCGACGTGCGCGATGATGGCGATGTTACGGATCTGCAAGGGACTAGGTCCTAGAGGGCTCTGTTAGGGCGCTTTCCGTGAGGGGCGCAGTATAGAAGAGAGCCGGGGAAAAGACAAGGCGGGAAATCACCAAGAGGCTGGTCGGTAGAGGGTGTAGAGGTCGGTAGAGGGCGTAGAGGTGCTATCGTGTGCCACCTCTACCGACCTCTACCGTCCTCTACACGCTCTATATCCTCTAGTCGCACGTCGGATCTCTCTCCATCTGCACCGTCACATGCCCGATTCCCATCGTCCCCAGGCGCTCCTGCACCGCCTCGAGCACGCGCTGGTTGTCCGCCGGGTTTTGGACCACGAGGTGCCCGCTCATGGCGATCACGCCGCTCGTGACGGTCCACACGTGCAGGTCGTGCACGGAGGCTACACCGGGGATCGAGACCATACAGTCGTGCACGTCCGAGAGATTGATGTGCGCCGGGGCCGCTTCGAGCAGCACGTCCGTGCTCTCCTTTACGAGGCGCCAGGCGCTCCCGAGGATGAGCACAGAGATGAAGAGCGAGATGAGGGGGTCGACCCGGACCCAACCGGTCGCCAGGATGACCAAACCGGCCACCACCGCGCCGAGCGAGCCCAGCAGATCGCTCAGAATATGGAGATAGGCGCCCCGCTGGTTGAGCGAATGGTCATGCCCGTGATGCAGGATCGCGGCGCCCGCCGCGTTGGCCGCGAGGCCCACGCCGGCAATCGAGAGCAGTAGCACGCCGTTGACCGGATCGGGCGACCGCAACCGGTGCACGGCCTCGACGGCGACGCCGATGGAGATCACGATCAACGCGGCGCCGTTGACGAGAGCGGCGAGGATCTCGAGGCGCATCAGGCCGAACGTGCGCTCGGCCGTCACCGGGCGCTGGGCGAGCGACGCGACGACGAGCGAGAGACCGAGCGCGGCGACGTCCGCCAGCATATGGCCCGCGTCGGCGAGCAGCGCCAGCGAATGCGCGAGCCAGCCGCCGAATGCCTCGGCCACCATCACGCCGGCGGTGATGGCCAGGACCGTCCGGATCCGCCGCCGGCTTTCGGCGCGGAGCGGGGCTCGATGCGTGCATTGAACGTCGATTGGCAGCGTCGCGCTCATGCTCACAAGATAATGCGCCCGTTCCGCCGCCGGGCGTCACGCTCTATGTTCCGGCCTCTATGTCCGATCCTGCAACGGAATCGCTGGGCCTCCGCCTGTTGGCGGTGCTGCTGCTCGTGCTGGCGAACGCCTTTTTCGTCGCCGCGGAGTTCGCGCTCGTCGCCGCCCGCCGCACGCGCATCGAGGCGATGGTGCGCCGAGGCGACCGCCGGGCGCGCACCGTGCAAGCGGCGCTCCAGGATCTCTATCGCCAGCTCTCCGCCGCACAGCTCGGCATCACGGTCGCGTCGATCCTGCTCGGCTACGTGGCGGAGGACACCGTCGCGCACCTGTTCCGCGACTGGTTCGCCTCGCTCCCGACGGCGCTCCAGTTCCTCACCCGCGGGGGCGTGGCCTCGACGGTCGCCGTGGCCGTGGTGTCGTTCCTCCACGTGGTCTTCGGCGAGCAGGCACCGAAGGCGTGGGCCATCACGTATCCCGAGCGGACGAGCCGCTGGATCGCCTCGCCCCTCATCATCTTCTCGTGGATCACCCGCCCCATCACCGATCTCCTCAACTGGAGCGCCAATCGCGTGGGGCGCCTCCTCGGCTTAAAGGGCACGATTGCCGAGCTCGACCGGATCCATTCGCCGGAGGAGATCCGGATGCTGGTCAAGCAGAGCCAGGAGCGCGGCAAGCTCGACGCCGACGATGCCCGCCTGCTGCAGGGGGTGTTCGAGTTCAGCGAGAAGTCGGCGCGGGAAGTGATGACGCCGCGCACCGAGATGGTCGCGCTACCGGCCGACTTGACCCTCGAGGAGGCCGCGGATCAGGTCGCCGTCGCGGGCCGCTCGCGTTATCCCGTGTACGGCGAGTCGTTGGACGACATCCTGGGCGTGGTCCACGCGAAGGACATTCTCGCCGGCTTGCGCTCGCTCAAGGGCGGCGGTCTGCGAGCGGTGCTGCGACCCGGGATGTTCGTTCCCGGCACCCGCGAGGTGGAAGACGTGCTCGCCGACATGAAGCGGCAGAAGATCCACCTCGCCATCGTGCTCGACGAGTTCGGGGGCACCGCCGGCCTCGTGACTATGGAGGACCTGCTCGAGGAGATCGTCGGGCAGATCTACGACGAGTACGACCGGCCGAGTGGCGAGGCGCGCGGCACGCCCTCGGGCACGGCGCCCGTGATCACCGGGTCGACCCCGATCCGCGAGGTCAACGTCGCGTTCGGGCTCGAGCTCGACGAGCGGGACTATACGACGATTGGTGGCTTTCTCTTCGGGGCGCTGGGTCGTCTGCCCAAGGCGGGTGATCAGGTCGCCGTGAAGGGCGCCGTGTTCGAGATCGTGGAGATGGACGGGCGCCGGGTGGGCGCCGTGCGCGTCAACCGGCGCGTGCCGACCGAAGCCTAGAGCCGGCGGCGTGCGAGATCGGCGGCGAGCTCGAGCGCCGCGCGCATGGAGCCCGGGTCCGCTACGCCGCGGCCCGCGATGTCGAAGGCCGTTCCGTGGTCCGGGGCCACACGAGGGAACGGCAATCCCAGCGTCACGTTCACACCCTTCCCGAAGCCCGCGACCTTCACTGCGGTCATCCCCACGTCGTGGTAGGGCGTGATCACGGCGTCGAACTCGCCCTTCAGGGCGCGGACGAACACGGTGTCGGCGGGAATGGGACCCGCGGCGCTGATGGCCTTGGCCGCCGGCGCGAGCACGCGGTCGTCCTCGTCGCCGAACAGCCCCGATTCGCCGGCGTGGGGATTGAGGGCGCACACCGCGAGCCGCGGCGCCGCGATCCCCCACCACTCCCGCAGCGCCCGCTCGGCGATCCGCCCGGTGCACACCACACGCTCCGTCGTGACCTGAGCGGGGACGTCCCTGAGGGGGATGTGGGTCGTGACGAGCACCACGCGGAGCGAGCCGGTGGCGAGCATCATCGCCACTTCGACGTCGCCCGCGAGATGACCCAAGAACTCTGTTAGTCCGGGATACTCGAAGCCCGCGAGGTGGAGCGCGCGCTTCTCCACGGGTCCCGTTACGATTGCGTCGACATCGCCGGCGAGCGCGAGCCTCACCGCCTCTTCAACCGCTCGCCCGGCGATCCGCCCCGCTTCTGCCGCATCGGAGGGAACCGCTCCCCGCTCCCTGCTCCCTATCAAGGTGAGGTCCGCTTCCAGCGGGCCGAGACGGACCGCCTTGTCGATCACCTCCGGTCCGATGCCCCGCGGATCGCCGAGCGTCACCGCCAAGCGGGGACGGCGCATGCGACTAGTATCGGACGTCGACGTACGTCATGCGGCGCAGGAGATCGAGATAATGCTTGATCGCGAGCTGCTGGCCGAGGGCGTCCTTGATGCGGTCCTTCACCTCGTCGAACGACAGCTCACCTTCGGGCAGGCGCTTGGTGAGCTCGAACACGACGAAGCGCGGCCGCGAGGTCCCTTCGCCGACCTCGAACACGGGCTTCAGGCCCGGCACGCTGTCGTTCCCGATGACCTTGATATAGTCCGGCGGCAGCTGCGACACGGGAAGCGCGTCCGCCAGCTTCGGCTCGTTCGGGTCCGCGTAGCGGCGCGCGAGAGAATCGAACTGGGCGCCGTGCGTCAGCGCGTCGTGCACGGAGTCGGCCTTACCCCTCGCGATCGCGATCTGCGCGGGCGAGATGGTCGGCTGGATGAGGATATGGCGAGCGAGAATCTCCGCTGGCTGGGCCCGTTCCACCTGGATGATATGGAACCCGAATTCGGTTCGGACCACATCCGAGATGACGCCGGGCTTGAGCCGGAACGCCACGTCTTCGAACTGCTTCACCATCACCCCGCGGCGGAACCAGCCGAGCTCGCCTCCCTGCTCGCGGGACGCGCTGTCGGCCGAGTATTTCTTCGCGTAGTCCGGGAAGCTCGCGCCCCGGCGCAGCGCGACGACCAGCGATTCGGCGAGCTCATACGCCTTCAAGTCGGCGCCGGAGTCGGGCTTCGGCACGATCACGATCTGGCGGAACGAGATCGCCGCCGGACGCTTCGGCTGCGAGGCCCGGTTCGCCTCCCAGAACTCGTGCATCTCCGCGTCGGAAGGCGGGATCGGCCGGAGTTTGCCCTTCTGCTTCAGATCTTCGATGAGCCGCTGCTGCTCGATCGATCGGCGCTGCTGGTCCGCGAGCCAGCGGCGCCATTCCTCCTCGGACACGAAGCCGGCAGCGCGCAGCTGGCTCTGAAACTCCATGACCGAGGTGAATTGCTTCCGCACGTTCTGCACCGTCTGCTCGACGGCGTCTTGCACTTCCTGCTCCGTCACCTTGATCGTTGTATCCCGCTCCGCCTGCTGCACGAGCAGCTCTTCGTCCACCATCTGCGAAAGAATCTGCTTGCGCACCGCTTCGCGGCCTGCCGAGTCGTCCGGGAGCTTGGTCCCCTGCGACTGCGCCAGTACGAGCTGCTCTTCCACCTGCGACGCGAGGATCGGCTTGGTGCCCACCACGGCCACGATCCGGTCCACGGGGCGAGCGCTCGCGGCCCGTCCCTGCGCCATGGCGACGGGAACGGCGCACACGGCCAGCCCCGCCGACACGATCGAGAGCGCGATGCCCCGCATGGGCCTACTCAGGGGGGGCTCCGCTTGGAGTCGCCTGGCGCCACGGGCGCCGGCCCGGGGGCCGGCTTGAGCCCGGTGGGGGGCCCCGTCCGGCTCGCGGAATCCGCCCCGCGCATGCTCTGGGCCGACTCGTACGCGCGCGTGATGCCCGACTGGTTGAGCGACCACGGGGTGCCTTCCCGCAGGGCGTTCGCGAGGAACGGCGGCACGGGATAGAACGGCGCCGTGCCCTGGGTGACCGCCTGGTCCAGGTACCGGTCCACGTGGGCCATGGCGAGCTGCACGCGCGCGGCCGGAGTGGCGGCCGAATCCTTCAGCATTTCCGGGCTGAGCAGGAGCAGACCCTCCAGGCGCCCCACCGCGGAGTCGTGCTCGGCGCGCACCTGGCTCCAGTCCTTTTGGGTGAGCTTCACGCCCGCCGCGTCGACCGCCGTGAGCAGCATGTCGCGCTGGGCGAGCAGCTTGATGAACTGCGTCAGCTGGGCGTCGGTCGCCGTGGACACGCCGCGCACGTCGTTGGGATCGAGCGCCAGCAGCCACCGGGCGAGGTCTTTCACGGTGAACGTGCCGCCCGTGAAGGTCGCGAGCGTCCGCTTGTCCTCCCGGGCCGTCACGATCTGTGGCACGGCCTGGCGCACCAGCGCGGGCGCGCCCGACTCGACCTTGAGGTGGCGCTGGGTCGCGATGCTGTCCACGTAGAGCGAATCGAAGCGGGTGCTGCGCGCGTTCTCGACGTCCACGCGGAAGGAGTCCCGGGCTTCGGCGAGCGGGGGCCGCCGGATGATGTGGAAGCCGAAAGGCGTCCGGACGATGCCGCTCATCGCCCCCGGTGGCAGGGTCCATGCGGCGCTGTCGAACGCGGGCACGAACTGCCCCTGGGGCGTGGCCGGGAGATAGCCGCCCCGGGCCTTCGAGCCGGGGTCCTCGGAGTAGCGGCGGGCGAGCTGCGTGAAGTTGAACCCGCGCTGCGCCGCGGCCTGGCGGAGGATGCCCGTCATCTCCTTCAGCTTCTGCTGTTCCACCTGGGGCGCCGCGCTCGGCGGAACCCGGAGGAGGATGTGCTGGAACAGCCGCACCGAGCCCTCATTGAACGCCGAATCGGCCTGGGCGGGCGTGAGCTTGCCGCGCGCGCTGATGAGCCGCGCGTGATACTGCTCCCACTTGAGCTGGGCGACGAGCGGCCACTCCGACGCGAGCACCAGCGCCGAGTCGCGCAGGTCGCGCCCCTGCCCGAGCGCCGCCGCGAGCACCGCGTAGTCCAGGTACACGTTCGCGACGCCGGTGAGCACATCCGGGCGCAGCGGGATGCGTTGCGCCTTGCCCACGAGCGTCGCGAGCCGGTCGACGGTCAGCGTTTGCCCCGCGGCCGTGCCCGCGACGGCGGCGTGCGCGGAAAACGCGTCGCGCAACCCACCGCCACACCCCATGAGCGCGAGCGCCGTCACGATCGAACCCAACCGTCGCATGCCTTCTCCTCTAGCTATGGGTATCCGCCAGCGCCGCCGCGAGAGCCCGCACCAGCCCGGGCCCGATCGCCTCACCACCCAGCCGGCGGAGTCGCAGGGAAAGAGGCGCCGCGCGCCGAACCTCGGCTTCGAACTGCACGGCGTCGAGCGCGGCGGTCAACCCGGCGAGACGCGGGTTCGCGTCCCGCGCGAAGGTGAGCCGTGCCTCGTCGCCCTTCACCAACACCGTTTCCAACCCCAGCCGGGCGCCGAGCGCGCGAAGCTCGGAGATGAGGAGCAGCCGCTGCGCGTCCTCCGGCAACGGGCCGAACCGATCGCGCAGCTCCTCGCGAACGGCTTCAATCTCGCTAGGGGTCCCGGCCCGCGCCAGCCGCCGATATAAATCGAGCTTGACCGCTTCGTCCGGCACATAGGCGTCGGAAAGATGCGCGGCCTTGTCGAAGATGACCTCCGGCGCGGGAAAAGTCCCACTCCCCACTCCGCGCTCACCCTGCTTAAGTGCCGTCACGGTCTCCTGCAGCCACCGGAGGTACGTGTCGAACCCCACCGCCTGCGCGAAGCCCGACTGTGCGGCGCCGAGGAGATCGCCAGCGCCCCGCAGCTCGAGATCGCGCAGCGCGATCCGATACCCCGAGCCGAGATCCGTGTGATGCTCGAGGACGTGCAACCGTTCGTCGGCGTCGGGGTCCACGAGATCGGGCACGAGGAGGTAGCAATACGCGCGACGATGACTCCGGCCCACCCGGCCGCGCAACTGGTAGAGCTGCGCCAGCCCGAACTGATCCGCGCGGCTCACGAACATCGTGTTCGCATTCGGCACGTCGAGCCCGGATTCGACGATCATCGTAGAGACGAGAATGTCCACGTCGCCCCGCACGAACCGGGACATGACGTCGTCGAGCGCCGCCCCCTTCAGCTTGCCGTGCGCCACCGCCACGCGGGCTCGCGGCGGGGCGAGCGACCGTACCCGCTCGGCGATCGTGTCGATCGTCTCGATCCGATTGTGCACGAAGTACACCTGCCCCGCCCGGTCCAGCTCGCGGGCGAGACCCTCTTCGAGCAGGCCGTCGTCCCATGGCTCGACGAACGTCAGGACCGGCGAGCGGTCTTTCGGGGGCGTCTCGAGTAGCGTCAGATCCCGCAGGCCAGCCAGCGAGAGATGCAGCGTCCGTGGTATGGGCGTCGCCGTCAGCGTCAACACGTCGACCGCGAGCTTGAGCGCCTTGAGCCGCTCCTTGTGCCGCACGCCGAACCGGTGCTCCTCGTCCACGACCAGGAGGCCGAGATCGTGAAATGAGACGTCCTTCGAGAGCAGGCGGTGCGTCCCGATCACGATGTCGACCTCACCCTTTTCGAGGCGCCGCGTCGCCTCCCTCGCCTCCTTGGGCCCCCGGAAGCGCGACAGCACGTCGACGCGCACGGGATAATCAGCCAGGCGCTCGCGGAACGTGCGCCCGTGCTGCTCGGCGAGAATCGTGGTGGGCACGAGCACGGCCACTTGCTTGCCCACCTGCACCGCTTTGAAGGCCGCCCGCAGCGCCACCTCCGTCTTGCCGTAGCCCACGTCCCCGACGAGCAGGCGGTCCATGGGCCGGGGCCGCTCCATGTCGCGCTTCACCTCCTCGGACGCGCGGCGCTGGTCTGGCGTATCCTCATAGAGGAAGGCGGACTCGAGCTCACGCTGCCATGGCGTGTCGGGCGGGAACGCGAAGCCGGACGCGAGCTGGCGGCGCGCATACAGATCGAGCAGCTCCGCGGCCATCTGGCGAATCGCGGCGCGTGTCTTGTCACGCTGGCGCTGCCACGTCGTGGCGCCGAGCTTGTGGAGACGCGGTGCCGGCGCCACGCCGTCGCCATCCGCGGCGGCGCGATAGGGCTCGAGCTGGTCGAGGCGGTACAGCGGCACATTGAGACGGTCCCCGCCCTCGTACTCGACGACCGCGACCTCGAGCGTGCCGCCGTCGGCGCCCACGGCGATGGTCTGGATACCCCGATAGATGCCGATGCCGTGCTCCAGGTGCACCACGAAGTCACCCGCCTTGAGCGCCTGCGCCGCCGTGGCGAGCGCCTCGCGGTAGCGGCGCGGCCGCCGCAGGCGACGGGCCCGGCGGAAGATCTCATGATCCGTCAGCACGCGCAGGTCGGGGAGCAGGAACCCACCGTCCAGCGCTCCCACGACGAGCGTCGCCCGCTCGGTGTCGAGCAGCTCCTCGAGCCGCTCGAGCTGACCCTCGTTGTCGCACAGGATTACGGTGGCCGGCTCACTCGCGACGATGCGGCGCAGCCGTTTGATATCGCGGTCGACCGCCTCGGGTGGCACGATCGGGAACCGCACGTCGGAGGCGGCGGCGTTGAGGGAGAGTCGGGCGAATCGACCGAGCGCCGCGCGCCACGTCTTGGGCTCGACAAACAGCGCGTCGCGCGCCGGCGGCTCCTCCCCGAGCCGCCGCGCGATCTCGAGGTGATGGGCAGCGTCGGTCCACGCGCGCTCCACTTCCCCGCCGAGCGCCGTCTCCTGCTCGAGGAGCAGGAGCGCGTCAGTGGGCAGGAGATCCAGCAATGATTGGCGCACCGAGTGCCCCTGTAGGGGCGCAGCATGCTGAAACCCTATACCGCCCGTCCCCGAGCCTTCGGTCTTCACCGGGAGAATCGTCACCCGCTCGATGGTGTCTCCCGAGCGTTGCGAATCGAGATCGAACTCGCGGATGGACGCGATGTCGTCGCCCCACCATTCCAGGCGGGCCGGCGCCGCCATGCCGAACCCGTACACGTCGAGGATCCCGCCGCGGACGCTGAACTGTGCGACCTCGGTCACCGTCGGCACACGAGAGTAGCCCATGGATTCGAGTCGCTCGATTACTTCACGGAGGGAACCGCTCCCCGCTCCCTGCTCCCCCGATGCCAACACCAGCTTCATTTCCCGGAGCGTTGCCGGCACGGCCGTCCGCTCCGCCGACGCGCGCGCCGTCGTGACGAGCACCCGGACCACGCCCGAAAGCAGCATCTCGAGCGTCTCGATCCGTTCTCCGGCGATCTCGACGTGCGGCTCCTCGGCACCCAGCGCCTCGCGCTGCGGATAGAGCGCGGCACTCTCTGGGCCCATCAGCGCCTGTAAATCCGCGAGCCAGCGCTCCGCGTCGGTGGGCGTGGCGGTGAGGACCACGAAGACGCGCTGCGCGAACCGGCGCGCGAGCGCGCCAACCAGCACCGCGGGACTCGAGCCCGGCAACCCCGCGACGCCGACCCCGGAGCCGACACTGGGGAGGTCGCCGGCGAGGGCTCCCGTGGCGGGAAGCTCCGCCATGCGGTCGATCAGAAACTCGAGCGGCATCAGTGCGAGAGCGTCGCCACGCCGAGCTCGACGAGCGCGAGGAGCAACGCCAATGCGAGCAGCAGACCGCTCACGTCGCTCCGCCCCGTGCCCGCGAACCCCGCCGCCGCGAAGGCGGCGTCCTCGAGCACCTCGGCGCCGAGGACGTCGCGCGCCAGTCCGGCGGCGGCGGGCGTGAGATCGGATTCCCGGGGGTCCAGGCCGAACACTGTCGCGCCCAACGTATCCGTGCCGCGGGTGCGGAACTCGACGCGCGCCGTGCCCTCGGCCTCGCCCACTGGCGCTTCACTGCGCGCCAGCCGGTTCACCAGCGCGTCGACGAACGGTACGAACCCGGGCGTCGCGGGGAGCGCGGTCCAGCCGGTGTCCAGCCGGCTGCCGATCAGCAGTACCGAACCGTCCCGCACCAGCCAGGGCTCGCCGTTCACTCGCGCCAAGACCACGCTGTCGGCCGCCGCTGTCGGCTGTTGCCCGGATTCGTCCAGTCGATAGCGTCGCCCGACCGGTGTGCCCTCAGGGGCCACGGGCCCGGTGACCGGCCCGGGCGTCCCGGCCGGCCCGAACCGCCACCGGCTGCCGCGCTCGGCGAGCGCCCGATTCACTTCGCCCAGCAGGGCCGCGTCCGCGGGCGGCATCACGATACTCGTCTTCGATCCCGAGGCCGGTCGGTCACCAATGAACACATCGCTCCCGGGTCGGATTCTTCGTCCGTCCTCGAGTACCGCGAGCGCCGCCGACACGAACGCTCCAGCGTTGGGCGAGGCGCCCACGTTCGCCGGCGGCGCCACACGCCACACGAAAAGACGGCGGTCATCGGCCCTGAGCTCGTCAGGATCGAGCGTCGCCTCTCCGGGCCACCAACCGGGGCCGAGCGCCGTGAGCGGGATGGTGGCGGCCGACCCGGGCGCCGCGAGGCCGCGACCCACCTCGCGACCTGCGATGCGCACGGTCACCGGCGCGGCCTTCGCGCCCGGCGTCCCGACCACATTTACGACTACCGCGGCGTCCGTGACCTGGATGGAGCCGATGCCCCAGTTCTCCGGCACGCGCTCGAGTGGCGCGAGCGCGAGCACGCGCACGCCGCGAGGTACCGCAGCTCGTCCAGGCCCGAGCGCACTGCGCTGGAGATCGCTCGCCACGTGAACTTCGCGTGCCGGGAGGGGCTCCGCGTCCACCAGGCGGGCCGCGGCGCGGACCGCCGCCGTGAGGTCCAGGCGCAGCGCCGACACGCGGACCGAGTCCACCGTCGCGAGCAACGCTTCGCGCGTCCCGGCCCGCGCCACGCCGTCCGCCAACACCAGCCACAGCCGGTCGGCCGCCGTCGCGCGCGCCAACGACGCCCGCGCCGTCGCCTTGAGGCGCTGGAGTACCGGACGTCCATCGATCACGACGCCGGACGACGGGGAGTTGTCGAGGATGACGGCCAGCGCCGTTGGTTCATGAACGAGACTCCCGCCACCGCGGGACGGCACCAGCGGCCGCGCCGCCGCCAGTACGAGCACCCCGATCAATGCGGTTCGCAGCACCAGGAGCAGGAGGTGCCGCAGCTTCAAGCGTCGCGCGCTCTGGCGCTCCGCTTCGCTCAGGTATCGCAATGGGGGGAACTCCGCCTCCGGCGGGACGCGGCGCTCGAGCAGGTGCAACAGCGCGGGAATCGCCGCGGCGGCGAGCCCCAGGAGCACCAGCGGGTGCAGGAACGTCACGCGAGCAGCCGAAGCGCCACGCCGAACGGCATGTCGGTCAGCACGTGGTGATACGCGATGCCGTGCCGGCGACATGTCCCGCGCCATGCCGAGATCTCGCGTGCGACGGCTTCGCCGTACGCGCGTGCCAGCTCTCGCGGCCGAACCACCACGCTCGCCGCCGACTCCGGATCGCGGAATCGCACCTCGGGCGGCCCGGTGAGCTCCGCCTCGGCCGGGTCCATCAGATGCAGCACGATCACGTGATGCCCGCGATGCCGCAGATAACGGAGCGCAGTGAGTGCGAGCTCACGATCGAACAACAGGTCTGAGATCAACACCACCAGACCACGGCGCGCGAGGAGCGACGTGACGTGCACCAATGCCGCCTGTGCTGCGGTGCGCATCCCGTCCGGTGTGCGGATCAGCCCTCGCACCACGCGCGCCCATTGACCGGCCTTCACCCGCGCGGGCACCACCTCCCGCACCGCATCGTCGAACGTGATCAATCCGGTGGCGTCCCGCTGGCGCAGCAGGATCAGCGCGAGCGCGGCGGCGATCCGGTCGGCGTACGCCCGTTTGGTGAGTCGCGCCGGCGCTCCGCGCCATGCCATCGAGCGGCTCACGTCCACCAGGATCATCGCCCGTAGGTTCGTCTCTTCCTCGAACTGCTTGACGAACAGCCGGTCGGCCCGAGCCAGGATCTTCCAATCGAGGTACCGAAGCTCGTCGCCCGGCTGGTAGGCCCGGTGCTCCGTGAACTCGACTGAAAAGCCGCGAAAAGGGGAACGGTGGATTCCGGTGAGAAAGCCCTCCACCACGCCCGCCGCCACGATCTCGATGCCGCCGAAACGCGCCACCTCGGCGGGATCGAGGAGATCGAAGCGCTGGGTATCCACCATGGGTTCGCGGAAGCTAATGAGCCGCCAATTGTCCCGGGTAGAGGACAGCCTGGGGCTTACCCGGCCCGGACCTAGATTGCAACATCAAGAGCGACAGGAACTTGTAGCCAATCGCTCTGGGTCGCTTGTTGGCATGGTGCCTGCTCTTCACGCCTCTCCGGAGGCACCTATGTTGACCACACTCGGACTGCTCAGCCTCATCTCCGTAACCGGCACGCCCGCGGTTGTCGCGGGGCCGCCAGCCGCGGATGGCTACCGCCCTCGCGTCGAAGTCTGGACCGATCGGGGCGACGACCCTTACCACAGCGGCGACGGTGCGCGCGTGCACTTCCGCGCCGACCGGGACGCGTACATCACGATCCTGCGCGTCGACACCGACGGTCGCGTGCGCGTCCTGTTTCCGCGCGAGCCGTGGGAGGACAACTTCGCCCGCGGGGGCCGCGAGTACGAGGTGCAGGGCAGATCCGATCAGGACGCGTTTTACGTGGATGACTATCCGGGCGTCGGCTACGTCTTCGGCGTCGCCGCCGCCGATCCGTTCGTCTACGACCGCCTCGAGAGCGACGAGCATTGGGACTACCGCACGATTGCGGACGGCCGCGTCCGCGGCGATCCATACGTCGCGTTGACGGATCTCGCGCAGCGCATCGTCCCGGACGGCTACGGGGATTGGGACTACGATATCGTCCCGTATTACGTGCAGCAGCACTACGATTATCCGCGCTTCCTGTGCTACGACTGCCATAGCTACGTGAGCTATCCGTACTGGAGCCCGTACGATTACACGTGCGTGCGCTTCCGGATCGTCGTCTACGACGATCCTTACTACTACCCGTACCGCTATTACGGTGGCACGCGCGTCGTGTTCACGCGTCCCGAGCGCCCCGAACCCCGGTTCATCTTCCGGGACCGGCAGGGCTCGGAGGCCTTCATCACGCGGGTGCGTGAGCGGCCCGCGAACGACGACCGGCGACGGGATGTCGGGGTTCGTGGTCGAGATCTTGGTGGTATCGGCGTGATTCCGCCCCCTCGCCAGCGGCCCAGCACCGGCGATCAAGGTGATGACCACGACCGTGGGCGCGGCCGGCAGCGGCCTGATCGACCCGACGGTCACGACAATCGTGGTAAGGACCGGTTTACGAGGCCTGATCGGCCCGATCAGCCGGACCGGCGCTCGCAGCCCGACCGTCCATCGCAGCCTAACCGGCCGGACCGGCCCGAGCGCCGCGACCAGCCGGGCAATAGCGACCGTCAAGATCGTCGGGAGCGCCCCGATCGACAGGATCAACCCGCTCGGCCACAGGAGCCGGAGCGCCGGGATCAACCTGCCCGGCCACAGGAGCCGGAACGCCGCGCGCCGCCGGATGAACAACCACGCGCCGAGCCGCGCCGCGAAGAGGAGCCGCCACGCAACGAGCCACGGGCCGAGCCGCGCCGCCAGGAGGCACCGCCACGCAACGAGCCACGAGCCGAGCCGCGTCGCGACCCGCCGAAAGACAAGCCGCGCAGCGAGCCTGAGCTGAAGCGACGCAAGCCCTGAATGGGAGATGTCAGAAAACGCGCCCGACCGTAGTCCCTCACGGTCGGGCGCGTTAGCTTTCGGTCCCATTTTGCTCTAGAGGCCACAACGATGCGGTCACGCTTGGTTCTCCTCCTCGCGGTTCTCCCGGGGTTCGCCGCAGCGCAGCGGCAGCAGCCCGCGGCAGCGGGTGTGGCCTCCATCACGACCGCCGACGTGCGACGCCGGATCAACATCATCGCCGACGATTCCATGCTCGGCCGGGCGACGCCGAGCCCGCAGCTCGACGCCGTGGCCGCCTACGTGGCCGGTGAGTTTCGCCGCTTTGGCCTCAAGCCCGGCGGCGACAGCGGTACGTACCTGCAGCACTATCCACTGGAAGTGCTGCGGTTCGACCCCGACAGCGCGACCATCCGGATCGCGGGGCCTACGCCGGCCACGTGGCGTTCGGGCCAGGACGTGCTCCTCGTAGATGGGCAGCCGCCTGCCGGAGGAACATCGGCCTCGGCCGTCGTCATCACGGGTTCGTCCCAGACCAGCGACACGCTCGATCCGGCCGCCGTGAACGGCAAGGTCGTCTTCCTCGCGTACGGACCAGGGGTCAACGCCGTCGCGGGCAAGGTCCTCCCGCTCCACCCTCTCGCGGTGGTCCTCGTCGCGGGGTTCCCGGACTCGATCTGGGAGTCGCTCCCCGGTCACAAGGTGACTGAGCGCGTCCGCAACCCGAGTGAGGGAGGTGGGGTGGCGTCGCCGGCCGTCTTCGTCGTACGCTCGGCCACCGCCGGCGCGGTGTTTTCCCAAGGAGGCCTCAGTCCCGACTCCCTGCGGGCGTGGGGTGACCGCTCTCTCGCGGCGCACCCACTCAGCGGCGTCACACTGCAGCTCGACGTTCACGAGCAGGTGCTGCAACACGCGTCGGCGCCAAACACGATCGGGATTCTCGAGGGCTCGGACCCCGTATTAAAGAAGGAATACGTGCTGTTCACCGCGCACATGGATCACATCGGCACGCCGTCGGCCGGCGAGGGTTGTACCGCCAGCGGCGCCGACTCGATCTGTAACGGGGCCGATGACGATGGGTCGGGAACGGTTGCCGTGATCGAGCTCGCGCAGGCCTTCGCGTCGGCGCGCGGGCGCCCCAAGCGTTCCCTCGTGTTCATGACCGTGAGCGGGGAAGAACGGGGCTTGTGGGGCAGCGCGTACTTCGCCGACCACCCCACCGTGCCGATCGCGGACGTGGTCGCGGACCTGAACAGCGACATGGTGGGCCGGAACTCGAAGGACACGGTGGCGGTGATCGGCCGGGAGCACTCGAATCTGGGCACCACGCTCGACAGCGTGGCGGCGGCGCACCACGAGCTGAACATCAAGCCGGTGGGCGATCTCTGGCCGCAGGAAGGACTGTACTTCCGGTCCGATCACTACAACTTCGCGAAAAAGGGTGTGCCCATCCTCTTTTTCACGACGGGCCTGCACCCGGATTATCACAAGGTGTCGGATTCACCCGACAAGATTGACGCGGAGAAGGAAGCGCGGTTCGCGCGATTGGTGTACCACCTGGGCATGGCGGTGGCGAACTCGCCCCAGCGCCCGAAATGGAACCCGCAGAGTTACAAGCAGATCGTCGGCGCGGATAACTGACGACTACCCGCCGGCGGCGAGCACCTCGTCGTTCGTCTTGGTGCGCTTGAGCTGCGCGAGCAGCGACTCCATCGCCTTCTCCGGCGGCAGGCTCACGAGCCCCCGCCGGAGCTGCTGCTTCGCCGCGACCGTGCGCGGATCGGCGAGCAGCTCCTCACGGCGGGTCCCGGTCGCCGCGATATCGACCGCCGGGTAGATCCGCCGGTCTGCCAGCGCGCGTGACAGCCGCAGCTCCGCGTTGCCCGTCCCCTTGAACTCCTCGAAGATCACGTCGTCCATCCGGCTCTCGGTCTCGATCAGAGCGGTCGCGATCACTGTGAGCGACCCGCCCGTCGGGACGGCCCGCGCGGCGCCGAACAGGCCCTTCGGCTTCGCGAGCGCGTTGGCGTCGAGCCCGCCCGTCATGGTCCGGCCACTCCCGCGGCCCGTGGTGTTGTGCGACCTCGCCAGGCGCGTGAGCGAGTCGAGTACGATCACGGCGTCCTTCCCGAGCTCGACTTGGCGGCGGGCGTGGTCGAACACCATGTCGGCCACCGCCACGTGCCGCTCGTGCGGGAGATCGAAGCTCGATGCAATCACTTCGCCCCTGCCCCAGTCCACCATTTCGCTCACTTCCTCGGGTCGCTCGTCCACGAGCAGGATCAGGAGGATCGCCTCCGGATGATTCAGCGCGATGCCCTCCGCGATCGCCTGGAGCATCATCGTCTTGCCGGCCTTGGGTGGTGAGACGATCAGCGCCCGTTGGCCGAACCCGAAGGGACAGATCAGATCCACCACCCGCTGGGTCTCCGCGGTCCGCGCGCTCGACGCCTGGGGCGTCTCGAGCCCGAGTGGCCGCGAGGGATGCACCGCACCGAGCTTCGCGAATTCGGGCCGGTCGGCGAGCTGGGCCGGCGGTGCGCCGTTCACGGTCACGACGCGGCTGTTCTCGAGCGTCACGAGATCACCGCGGCGGAGGCCAGGCAGCCGCACGCCGGCGTCGCCTTTCCCGGGCAAGTAGCTGTTCGCGGCGAGCCGTAGCGCGCCGCCGTGGGAGGTTGGGTCGAACCAGCCAATGAGAGGGGGCATGGCGGAGCCTGAAAGATAGGTGACAGGTGCCCGGTGTCAGGTCCCGGTCTTCACCCCGGACCCCCGGACCCCGGACCCCGGACACCGGACACCGGACACCGGACACCGGACACCGGCCACTTGTATCTTTCCCCCCGATGCGCCAAGACCACATCCGCAACTTCTGCATCGTGGCCCACATCGACCACGGCAAATCCACGCTCGCCGACCGCCTCATCGAGCTCACCGGCACGCTCGATAAGCGCCTGATGCGCGAGCAGGTGCTCGATACCATGGATCTCGAGCGGGAGCGCGGCATCACCATCAAGCTCAACGCCGTCCGCATGAACTACCACGCAAAGGATGGGGGCGTCTACGAGCTCAATCTCATCGATACGCCTGGGCACGTGGACTTCACCTACGAGGTGTCGCGGTCGCTACAGGCGTGCGAGGGCGCGATCCTCGTAGTCGATGCTTCGCAGGGGATTCAGGCGCAAACGATCTCCAATCTCTTCCTGGCCCTGGACGCCGGGCTCGAGATCATCCCGGTCTTGAACAAGATCGACCTGCCCGGTGCCGAGCCCGAGCGCCGGGCGCAAGAGATCCACGAGCTGATCGGGGCGAAGCCGGAGGAGATCATCCGAATCTCCGCCAAGGAAGGCACGAACGTGCCGGGCTTGCTCGAGGCCGTGGTGCGGCGTGTGCCTCCGCCGAAAGGCAACCCGGAGGCACCGCTCCGGGCGTTGATCTTCGACTCCTACTACGACCGCTATCGCGGCGCCGTTCCAAGCATCCGCGTGGTCGACGGCACCATACGCCCGGGCATGAAAATCGCCTTCGGGGCGCATCCGGACGACCTCTACGACGTCGACGAGGTCGGCTACCTGCAGCTGGGGCACAAACCTACCGAGCAGCTCGAGGGCGGAGAGGTCGGTTACGTGGTGGCCAACGTGCGCGGCGTGCAGGAGACGCGCCCCGGCGATACCGTGCTCGACGCGGAGCACCGCGACGTCCCCCTCCTGCCCGGCTACCGGGACATCAAGTCCATGGTGTTCGCCGGGCTGTATCCCACCGAGCCTAACCAGTTCGAGGAGCTGCGAGACGCTTTGGCCAAGCTCCAGCTCAACGACGCGTCGCTTCATTACGAGCCCGAGTCGTCGGTCGCCCTGGGATTCGGCTTCCGGTGCGGGTTCCTCGGCCTGCTGCACATGGAGATCGTGCGGGAGCGGCTCGAGCGCGAATTCAACCTCGATCTCATCAGCACCGTGCCCAACGTGGAGTACCACGTCCACAAGACGGACGGCACGGTGGAGCTCGTCGAAAATCCGAGCCTCATGCCGCACGGCTCGGAGATCGATCACATCGAGGAGCCCTACGTGAAGGCGCGCATCGTGGCCCCCGCAGAATATATCGGCGCGATCATGAAGCTCGGGCAGGAGCGTCGCGGCGTGTACACCGGCATGCACTACGTCGACCCGACCCGGGTCGAGTTCGGCTGGGAGTTCCCGCTCGCCGAGATCATTCTCGACTTCTACGACAAGCTCAAGACCATCTCGCGGGGGTACGCGTCGCTCGATTACGAGTTCCTCGAGTACCGACAGTCGGAGCTCGTGAAGCTCGACATGGTGCTGAACGGCGACGCGGTGGACGCGTTCTCGGTGATCATCCACCGCGACAAGGCGTACGAGTGGGGCCGCAAGATCGCGGAGAAGCTGCGGGAGCTGATCCCGCGGCAGCTGTTCGAGGTGGTGATCCAGGCGGCGATCGGGACGAAGGTCATCGCGCGGGAAACGATCCGCCCACTCCGCAAGAACGTGACGGCCAAGTGCTACGGCGGCGACGTCACGCGCAAGCGCAAGCTGCTCGAGAAGCAGAAGGAAGGGAAAAAGCGGATGAAGCAGGTCGGGACCGTCGAGATCCCGCAGGAAGCGTTTCTCGCGGTGCTTCAGGTTGACTAGTCTGGTCATCCAGACCGCCTTCCTCGGCGACGTCGTGCTCACGACGCCCCTGCTCGAAGCGCTCGCCACCCGGCATGGGCCCGTGGACGTCGTCACGACACCCGCCGCCGCGGCGCTCGTCGAGACACACCCGGCGGTGCGTCGCGTCATTCCGTACGACAAGCGCGGCGCCGAGCGCGGCCTCCCGGGATTCGCCAGGCTGCTGCGCACCCTCCGAGCCGAGCGCTACGAGGTGGCGTATCTTCCCCATCGCTCGTTGCGAAGCGCGGCGCTCGCCTGGCTGGCGGGCATCCCGCGGCGGATCGGCTTCGCGGATGGGTGGCGATCGCTCTACACGGAGTCGCGCGGTCGCCCGACGCAGGGGCACGAGATCGACCGGCTGCTTGCGCTCGGCGATGTCACCGCTCCACACGGCGCGCGCCCCTCGCTGCACATCACGGTGGCGGACCGGGCCGCGACCGAGGGATTTTTCCGCGCGCAGGGGATTCACGAGCCATTCATCGCGCTCGCGCCGGGCTCGATCTGGGGCTCGAAACGCTGGGCCTACTATCCGGAGCTGGCGCAGCGGCTCGTCGCGAGCGTCGCGATCGTGGTGGTCGGGAGCCCGGAGGACAGGGCGCTCGGAGACGAGGTCGTACAGGCGGTGGAAGCCGGAGCGACTCCGGGGCGCGCGGTGAACGCTTGTGGGTCGCTCACGCTGCGGCAGTCCGCCGAGGCAATCCGCCGGTCCAAGGCGCTCGTGACGAACGACAGCGCGCCGCTGCACCTGGCCCAGGCGGTCGCGACTCCGACGGTCGCGATCTTCGGCTCCACCGTGCCGGCGTTCGGCTTTGGGCCGCGCGGCCCGCGGGACCAGGTGGTCGAGCTCGCGGGGCTGCCGTGCCGCCCGTGCTCCCGGCACGGACCGTCGGTGTGCCCGTTGCGCCACCACCGCTGCATGCGAGATGTGGGCGTCGAGCGCGTGCTGGCGGCGATCGCGGCCGCCGGCGCGCTCGGACCGGGGGGGGCGGGGGGGGCGGGGGGGACGGCGTGAGACGAGGAGGCGCATGCGCTATGTAGTCGGGATCGACATCGGGGGCACCAACATCGTCGCGGGGACCGTGGCCGAGGACGGGTCCGAGGTGCTGGGCCTCGTCTCCGAGCCGACCATCGCCGAGCAGGGGGCGAACGCGGTGGTCGATCGCATCGCCAAGCTTGCCCGCGCTTCGATGGGCGCCGCGCGCGGCAAGGAGATCGCGGGCGTCGGGATCGGCTCGCCGGGCCCGCTCAACACTACGACCGGCATCGTCCTCCTGACGCCGAACCTGGGGTGGACCAACTTCCCGCTGCGCGACCGGCTCACCCGGGCATTGGGTCTGCCCGCGACGCTCGACAACGACGCCAATTGCGCCATCTTCGGCGAGTGGTGGAGGGGCGCGGCGCGCGGCGTGCGGCACGTGGTGGGGCTCACCATCGGGACAGGGATCGGTGGCGGCATCGTGCTGGATGGCGAGGTGTACCGCGGCGGGTCGGACATCGCGGGCGAGATCGGCCACATGACGGTCGACCTGAACGGCCGGCGCTGCAAGTGCGGCAACTACGGGTGCCTCGAGGCGTACGCCTCGGGTCCGGCGATCGCGGCCCGCGCGGTGGAAGGAATCGAAGCCGGGGCCGACACGTCACTGCCCAAGTACGTGAACGGCGACCTTTCGAAGATTACCGCCCAGCTGGTGTACGAAGCCGCGCACGATGGCGACGATTACGCGCTCGAGGTGGTGAAAGACACCGCGAAGTTCTTGGGCGCCGGCGTCGCGAATATCATCAACATCTTCAACCCGCAGGTCGTGGTGATCTGCGGCGGCGTGACGCTCGCGGGCGAGCGGCTGTTCGTGCCGCTCCGCGGCGAAGCCAAGCGGCGCGCCTTCAAGCCGGCGGTGGAAGTCTGCCGCATCGTACCAGGCGAGCTCACCGGCACGGCGGGTGTCTACGGCGCCGCGGCCGTCTTCATGCGCCGCACGTGGGGACGCGTGTGAAGCGTCTCGGGGTAATCGGGTCCATGGTGTGGGACACGATCCACGGCCGGGATCCCGCCCAACCCGCGGTCGAAGAGTGGGGCGGCATCTCCTACTCGCTCGCCGCGCTCGACGCGACTCTCGCGGACGACTGGCAGATCGTCCCATTGATCAAGGTGGGCCAGGATCTGGCCGCCCGAGCCAATGCTTTCCTGAAGACCCTCAGACACCTGACACCGGCCACCCGTTTTATCGAAGTCCCGGTTCCCAACAATCGCGTCACGCTCCGGTACTACCAGCTCGAGCGCCGCTGCGAGCAGATGTCCGGCGGCGTGCCGCCGTGGACCTGGGCGGAACTCGGTCCCCACGTCCAGGATCTCGACGCGCTGTACGTGAACTTCATTTCTGGCTACGAGCTCGATCTCGCGACCGCGCAGCTGCTGCGCCGCGGGTTCCCGCGGTTCCTGTACGCCGATCTGCACAGCCTGTTCTTGGGCAAGGAGCCGGACGGCACGCGCGTCCCTCGTCCCCTGCCCGACGCGCCCGACTGGTTCGGGTGCTTCGACATGGTGCAGCTCAACGAGGACGAGTTGGAGCAGCTGGGTGACGACCCCCTGGTCACGGCGGCCGGAGCGCTCGCGCGCGGCTGCGCGACGCTGGTCGTGACGCTCGGCTCCCGCGGCGCGGCGTACTTCACGGGGAGCCCGGTCCGCACCGCGCGGATCTCGCCCGAGGGCGCGACGGTCGAGGCCGGCGACCCGACCGGGTGCGGCGACGTGTTCGGAGCTTCCGTCGTGGCGTCGCTCGTGGCGGGCAGCAGCCTCGAGGAGTCGCTCCGGCTGGGTACGCGCATGGGCGCGCGCAACGTGTCGCACCGCGGCGCCAGCGGCTTGCGCGACCACCTGCTCGGCAAACTGTCCACGGTATGACCCGGCTGGTCGAGGTACCCTCGCAGTTCGACGACCGCTCATTCGATCAATTCGCGGGCGCGTTCGCCGAAGCGACAAAGGACGGCGAGCGACTGCTGTTCGATGCGCACGCGGCCGAATGGGCGTCGCCCTACGGTCTGGTGGGACTCCTCGCCGCGGGCCAGGCGGCGCGCGGCGCGGGTGGCGCAGAGCGTCCACTCCTGACCGCGCCGACGCAGAGCGACGTGCTCACGTACTGGACGCGGGCCGGTTTTTTCCGCGAGGCGGCCGAGTTGTTCGAGATCCACGGCAAGCTGCCCCGCGCCAAGCCCGCCGAGGACAGCGACGTGTTGCTACCCGTGACGCCGGTGCGCGCCGCGGAAGACGTGCACGAGGTTGTCTCGAACATTCAACAGCGCGCGTCCGCGATTCTCGCGTCCGAGCTGGGACTCGATCCGAAGGCGACGATGGGCTTCGCTATGGCGCTTTCGGAGTCGTGTCAGAATATTGTAGAGCACGCGGGCACGGGCGGATGGGTGGCCGTGCAGGCGTATCACTGGCGGCGCAAGCTCGCGAAGCGCGTGGTCGTGATCGCGGTTGCGGATGCCGGGGTCGGATTCCGCCACTCGCTCGAGCCCACGCAAAGCAAGCGATTCGGCGAGCGCTGGGGCGATGCCGCGGCGCTCGAGGCGGCCTTGATTCAGGGCGTGAGCCGCTTCCGCGATCCCGGCCGCGGGCAGGGCCTGGCCGGCATCCGGCGCTACCTCGCCCGCTGGGACGGAAAGATCGCGATCCGAAGCGGTACCGCGCGGATCGCGATCGTGCCCAAGTGGGACGACGACGTTCCGTTGAAAGACGGCCTCCCGGCGTTTCCGGGTGCCCAGGTGCTCATCATCATACCCGAGCAGGGGACCACGAAGCGGTGATACAGCACATCGACGTGCACGCGGTGCTCCAGGAGTCCGTGTCCGGCGTTTACGCGGACCTGGTCACGCGGCCCACCGGGCGCGTCGTGCGAGAGGGCATCGAGCGGGTGATGGCGTCCGCGGCCGGCGACGTGGCGATCGCGCGCATCGACTTCACCGGGGTCGGGTGCATCGACTACTCCTGCGCCGACGAGATCGTCGCGAAGCTGTTGCGTGACGGGCCCACCGTGCTCGTGCTCATGGGCCTGTCGGACGGCCACCGGGAGGCAATCGAGCCCGTGCTCACGGGTCACCGGCTCGCGGCTCTCATCGAGCGCAGCGACGGGACGCTCGAGGCGATCGGCGCTCCCGAGGCGGCCATGGCCCTGCTCGCAGAGCTGGTGGAGCGGCGGCTGGCCGCGCCGACTCCCGGAGGGACCTTCGCCCTGAGCCAGTGAAGCGCCGCCTCGGCTTCTCCACCCGCGCCATCCACGGCGACCCCGAGGGGCGCCCCGATTGGGCGCCGGTCGTCACCCCGTTGTACCAGAGCAGCACCTTCACGAACCCCATCGGCTCCACGCAGGAAGTCCTCTACACCCGCTACGGCAACAACCCCAACCAGATCGCCATCGCCAAGCGCCTGGCGCTCCTCGAGGGAGCGGAGGCCGCGATCTTCCTCTCGAGCGGCATGGGCGCCACGGCGCTCGCACACCTCGCGGTGCTGCGTCCCGGCGACCACCTGATCTCGAGCGAGTGGGTCTACGGCACCACCCACAAGCTCTTCCAGGGCGAGTTCGGTCGGCTCGGGATCGAGGTATCCTTCGTCGATCCGCTCGAAGCGCGGCAGTGGAAGCGGGCCCTCAAGAAGACCACGCGCGCCATCTTCGTCGAGACCCCCACGAACCCGCTGCTGCGGGTGCTCGACCTGGAGCCGATCGCGGCGCTGTGCAAGACCGAGGGACTCGCCCTGCTGGTGGACTCCACCTTCGCGACACCGATCAACTTCCGGCCCCTCGAGCACGGGGCCGACGTGGTGATCCACAGCGCGACGAAGTACCTGAACGGGCATACCGACGTGATCGCCGGCGCGGTGGTGGGATCGGAATCCGTCATCGAGGAAGTACGCAAGCTGATGCGGATGTGGGGTCAGGCGATCGATCCGATGGCCGCCTGGCTGATCGAGCGCGGCATGAAGACGCTCGCGGTGCGGGTGGAGCGGCACAATCAGACGGGGCTCGCCGTGGCCCAATGGTGCAGCAAGCAGCCGCAGTTCGCGGCGGTGCACTTCCCCGGCCTGCCGAACCACCGCGATCATGACGTGGCGAAGCGGATCCTCAACGGCTACGGGGGTATGCTGGGGGTCGAATTGAAGGGTGGAGCACGGGCCTCGGAGCGGTTAACCGCTCCGAGGC
>DATLVU010000072.1:0-11804 GCA_035577025.1 Gemmatimonadales bacterium | reverse complement strand
GTTTCGTTCCGCCGGCTCGACATCTGGCGCTTCACCGATATCGTGCTCGGGCTCGCCCTGGCGGGGTACGCCCTGCACCGAACGGGCCGGGCTCCATCGTGGGACCAACTCGTGGCGTTCGGTTTGGCGCTGGCGGCCGCGGCCGTGGTCGTCTACGCGATCTGGGTCCTGCTCATGAGTCTGGCCTTCTGGTTCGTATCGGTGGAGAACATCGCCGTGCTGTTCGATGCGTTGTTCGAGGGCGCGCGCTACCCGGTCTCGGCGTACCCCGGCGCGCTGCGCTTCCTCTTCGTATACCTGATCCCGATCGCATGGACGACCACGGTTCCCGCGTCGGCGCTCACGGGGCGCCTGCGACCGGCGCTGGCCCTGGTCGCTGCGCTGGTGGCCGCGCTCATGTTCCTGCTCGCCCGCCTCGCGTGGCGGGTCGCGCTACGGCGATACGCGGGCGCGAGCGGGTGAAAAGGAGAGGGCGCAGCTGCGCCCCACCGTCACGCGTCGCCCGTCGCCGTATCGTCTTTCTTCTTGTCGTTCTTCTTGAAGAACCAGATCGCAAACATCACGATCCCCACGACCAGCGCGATCTTGAGCGCCAGCATGAGAACGGGGAACAGGATGAACGAGGCGAGCTTCCAGAGGGCGAAGCCGGCGACGCCGACGGCGGCAAGCTGCAGGAGCGGTTTGGCCATGTCTGAATCTATCGAGTGAAGGGGTCGGAATTCATACGAGACGAAGAGCCGTAGAGTGTCAGCCGCCTATTTGTCAGTCCACACCGCCAGCTCGTTCCCACTGGGATCGCTGAAATGGAACCGGCGACCGCCCGGGAATGGGTAGGCCTTCTTCACGATCTTGCCGCCCGCCTGTTTGATCTTCGCCTCGGTGTCCTCCAGCCGGGTGGC
Organism: Gemmatimonadales bacterium; assembly: GCA_035577025.1. GTDB lineage: Bacteria > Gemmatimonadota > Gemmatimonadetes > Gemmatimonadales > GWC2-71-9 > AG41. The sequence goes on along the minus strand of DATLVU010000072.1, from coordinate 10,905 downwards.
GTAGATCACGACGAGCGGGTTGGCCGGCCGGACGGGCGCGTCTTTGGCGAACCCGCCGCTCAGGCGGCCGTCCTGGAAGCTCGTGTAGTCCGGACCGTAGTCCTCGAACTTCCAGCCGAAGACCTGCTGATAGAACGCCTTGGTGCGTGCCACGTCGGTTGCGCCGAACTCGATGTAGTCGACCCGGCGGTCGTGATCGCTCTGAGGCATCGGGATCCCCTTCGTTCGTCGGTCATATGGGACTGAAGTCCCGGACTTTAGTCCCTCATACACGATGGAGACAAGACCCATGATCGCCTACAACTGCTCGGACTCCCTGCGAAGTGATTGTCGTGCCGACCTGCCTTGCGACGCCCGATGTTTGACGCCACACTACCCGACCCTCTTCCAGGACCGCCCGTTGCGCTTCGTTACCCTGGTCGCCGTCCTCGCCGCCTGCGTCGCCGCCGTCCCCGCCCCGCTCGTCGCTCAGGCCCGCTTCGAGATATCAGTGCCAGCCGGCATGCGCCCCGCGGCGGTGACCGGCCGCATGTACGTCTTCGTGACCCGCCACGACGACGTCGAGCCGCGGCTCCACGTGCGGCATGAGAGCGACTGCACGCCCTTTTTCGGTGTGGACGTCACGCAGCTCGCGCCCGGTACGGCCGGTGTCATCGACGGTTCGACGCTCGGGTACCCGGTGGCGACGCTCAAGGACATTCCAGCGGGCGACTACTACGTGCAGGGCCTGCTCAACGTCTACTCGGAGTTCCGGCGCGCGGACAGGCACACCCTCTGGCTGCACGACGATCAATGGGAGGGCCAGCAGTTCAACAAGTCCCCGGGCAATCTCGTGAGCGAGGTGCGGAAGGTCCATCTCGATCCGTCGAAGGGGGACACGATCCGCCTCGAGCTCACGCGCGTCCTCCCGCCTGTCGACGTGCCCCCGGACACGAAGTGGGTCAAGCACCTCAAGATCCAGAGCAAGATCCTGTCGGCCTGGTGGGGCCGGCCGATGTACCTCGGGGCAACAGTACTGCTCCCGCGCGGCTACGACACCGACACCGCCCGGCGCTACCCGACGGTGTACGAGCAGGGGCACTTCAACCTGCGACCCCCGTTCGGCTTCTCGACGGATTCGACTTCCGAGACCCCGGAGCAGCGCGCGGCCCGACTGGCGCGGTCGGCGCGCGAGCCGGGGTTCGAGTTCTACAAGGCCTGGAGCTCACCCAAGTTCCCGCGCATGATCGCGGTGACGTTCCAACACCCCACCCCCTACTTCGACGACTCGTACGCGGTGAACTCCGCGAACAACGGGCCGTACGGGGACGCGATCCTCCAGGAGCTCATTCCTTATTTGGAGGACCACTTCAGGATGATCCGCGCCCCGTGGGCGCGCGTGCTCACCGGCGGGTCGACCGGTGGGTGGGAGGCGCTGGCCCTACAGGTCTACCATCCCGATTTCTTCGGGGGGACGTGGGTGCTGTACCCGGATCCGGTGGACTTCCGGAATTACGAGATCCCCGACGTCTATAGCGATACCAACGCGTTCGTCCATCCGGTCGCCGAATGGATGAGCTTCGACGTCCCGGCCGAGCAGGAGATCACCGGCCTGCCACGGATCAGCGTCCGGCAGGAGAGCCAGTTCGAGGCGGTGCTCGGCAGCCACGCACGATCGGGCGAGCAGTTCGCCATTTGGGAGGCCACGTACGGCCCAACAGCCCCCGACGGCTACCCGGCGGAGCTGTGGGATTTGCAGACCGGCAAGGTCGACCACGCCGTTGCGGACTACTTCCGGACCCACGACTACGACCTGCGCGAATACCTGGAGCGTAGTTGGGCAACGCTAGGATCCAAGCTACGCGGCCAGCTCCACGTCTTCGTCGGCGACATGGACACGTTTTACTTGAATCTCGCCGTGTACCGGTTGGAGGAGTCTCTCACGCGCGCCAAGCCCCCTGCCGACGCCGAGTTCGGCTACGGGCGCCCCATGAAGCCACACGGCTGGCAGCCGTGGAGCAACGCCGAGCTGATGCGCATCATGGCCCGGCACATCGAGCGCCACCGGCCGCGGCGCTGACGCCCCCGAGCTTAGAGGTGGAAGACGACCCGGTCGAGGGAGATCCGCCCGGCGCCAAGGATCGCGAGCGCGAGCGCGGCGCTCAGCAGAACGTAGTCGAGCTCCCAGCCGCCGTCGCCGGTGAAGCGTTTGTGCATCTGCCGGGCCTTGAGGTTGATGGCGCCGAGCATGACGATGATGAAGCCCACCGCCGCAAGCTGGGTGAGGAAACCGGTGATCACCGCCACGCCTCCGAGCGGCTCCGCTATCGAAAGGGCTCGCAGGATGGACAGGAGGTTTGCCGGCATCTGGGCGGAGGGCTGCATCTTCCACATGGCCTGCTTCTGGATGCCGTGCACCAGGAACGTGACGCCGACGCCCAGCCGGAGCGCCAGGAGTCCCCAGTCGCTTAGGTGGTGAAGGTGTGCGAAGAACCCCATGAGGACGGCCTCCTATCATGAGTGATGAGCCGACCAACGGCCGCAGCACGAGAATCGTAAGTCAGAGGACGAGCTTTTCGCTATTGCAACCTGAGACTCCGGGAGTGTTCATGTCTCGACTCCATATTTTCGCCCTGATCGCCATCGTCGTGCCGTCGATAGCGGCCGCACAAACGGCGCTGCCCCTCAAGCACGTACCGACACCCACCGAACCGGCAATCACCGCCCGTGACTTGGAGACCCGGCTCTACATCTTCTCGGACGACTCGATGCAGGGCCGCGAGGCGGGGACCGCCGGCAACGTCCGGGGGACGAACTACATCGCCGCCGAGATCAAGCGCCTCGGGCTCGTTCCCGCGGGCGACGGCGGGACGTACTTCCAGACCATCCCGCTCAAGACGCGGACGCTCGACGAGACATCGACGTTCACGATCGCCGGGACGGCGTTCACGGCGTTCACCGACTACCTGCCGCTCGGCCCGCAGTCCCTCGAGAACCCCTCACTGCCGGTCGTCTATGGTGGTGAGGCCACCGACTCGGCCCACCGGCTCTCTCCCGAGCAGGCGATGGGAAAGCTCGTAGTCTTCCAGGTCAGCGGCGGGTTCAGCTCGCTGCGGGCGCTCCGCTCCGGGCCGACCGTGCCGGGCGCGGCGGCCGTCGCGCTGATCGCGCTCGACAGTTTTCCTCGCCAATTCATCGCCTTCCTCCGCCGGCCGCGCGCGTTCCTCGACGACGACCAGGGTCCGCCCAGCGGCCCCGCGGGCTTCCTCATCACGCGTGCCACGGCGACCAAGTTGTTCACGACGCCCGTGGAGCAGCTCACCCCCGGTACCGCGGGGAACAACGTGGCCGTCGCGGTCCGATTCACCGTCGCGCCGGTTCCGGAGCCCGCGCGGAACGTCGTGGGCATCATTCCGGGCAGCGACCGCAAGCTGAAGAACGAGTATGTCGCCATTGGCGCCCACAACGACCACATCGGACTCGCCCGTACGGTGGATCACGACTCGATCCGGATCTGGAATCATGTGGTGCGCCCGGAAGGCGCCGATGACGCAGGCAAGCAGGCGACACCCGAGCAACAAGCGACGGTCGATTCCCTGCTCGCGGCGTTCCGCGCTGCCCATCCTTCCGCGGGTCGCGCCGACTCGATTTCGAACGGAGCGGACGACGACGGCTCGGGCACGGTGAGCGCGCTCGAGATCGCCGAGCGCATTGCGAATCTCAAGACGAAGCCGAAGCGCTCGACCCTGTTTGTATGGCACACGGCCGAAGAGAAGGGCCTGCTCGGCTCGCGGTTCTTTACCGATCATCCCACCGTGCCGCGCGATTCGATCGTCGCGCAGCTCAACATGGACATGGTCGGCCGTGGGGATGCGGGCGATGAAACCGGCCGGACCAAGGACGGCGCGCCCTTGCACGGAGGGCCGAACTACGTCCAGCTCGTCGGCTCACGCCGCTTGTCCACGGAGCTCGGTGATCTCATCGAGAAGGTGAACACTCAGGACCATCACAACCTCGCCTTCGACTACTCCATCGACGCGAACGGGCACCCGTCCAACATCTATTGCCGCTCGGACCACTACGAGTACGCGCGCTACGGCATACCGATCACGTTCTTCACGACCGGGCTACAATCGGACTACCACCAGGTGACCGACGAGCCCGAGTACATCGACTACGAGCACATGGCGCGGGTGGCGCGGCTGGTGGAGGACGTGGCGGTGCACGTCGCGGACCTGGACCACCGCCCTGTGGTGGACCAGCCGAAGCCCGATCCCAAGGGGACCTGCCGGCAATAGGGCTCCTGGTTCGCGCCGATAACCGGCGGCGCGACAACGTATTGTGGTGTAGCACCGCTCGGCCACTTGTGACTCGGGACACCGCAGGCAATGGTGTGGGCTGCCAGACTGCCTGGCGACCCATGAGTGTCCGCATCTTGCTGCTCGAAGACGTGCCGGCCGACGCCGCACTGATCCAGCGAGCGCTGACGAAGGCCGGACTGGTCTTTGTGAGCGAGCGCGTGGACACGCGCGCCGAGTTCGAAGAGGCGCTGCGCGTCTTCGCCCCAGACGTGATCCTCTCCGATCACGGCCTCCCGGGTTTCGACGGGGCGGCGGCACTCCAGCTCGTCAAGGAGCGATTCCCGACGCTCCCGGTCATCCTGGTCACCGGCTCGCTCAACGAAGAGAAGGCGGTCGAGTTCATGAAGGCCGGGGCCGCGGACTACATCCTCAAAGACCACTTGACGCGGCTCCCCGAGGCGATCAAGCGCGCCCTGAGCGAGAGCCGGTTACGGGAGGAGCGGGAGCTCGCCGTAACCGCGCTGCGCGCGTCCGAGGAGCAGTACCGCGCCCTGTTCGAGAACACGCCGTATCCCATGTGGGTGTTCGATCTCGAGACCCACAAGCTGCTCGCCGTGAACGGGGCCGCGATCGCCCACTACGGATACCGGCGGGAAGAATTCCTGACGCTCAAGATCGAGGATCTCCGGCCGCCCGAGGATGTCGCCGCGCTCGAACAGCACCTCGCGAGCCGGCCGGCGGGTTACCGCACGACCGGCCCGTGGCGACACCGGAAGAAAGACGGGACGATCATTCATGTGGAGACGAGCGGCCACGAGATCCCGTTCGGGGGGCGGCGCGCTGAGCTGGTCGTGATCGATGATATCACGGAACGACGGCGCCTCGAGGAGCAGTTCCGCCAGGCGCAAAAGATGGAAGCGGTGGGACGACTCGCCGCCGGGGTCGCCCACGACTTCAACAACCTCCTCACTGCCATCCTCGGCACGACCGACCTGATGATCGAGGATCTCACGGCGGAGGACCCCGATCGTGAGGGTCTGCTCGACATTCGGGACGCTGCCGAGCGCGCGGCCGTGCTGACCCGCCAGCTGCTCACGTTCAGCCGCCAACAGGTCGTGTCACCCCGCGTGCTTCGGTTGAACGACTTGATCACCGACCTGGTCAAGCTGCTGCGCCGCCTGCTGGGGGAAGACGTGACGATCGCGACGGCGCTGGCGGCGGACTGCGGGAGCGTGAAAGCAGACCCGGGGCAGCTCGAGCAGCTGATCGTGAACCTTTCGGTGAACGCGCGCGACGCGATGCCGAACGGTGGGCGCTTGATGATCGAGACGAAGAACGTCGACCTCGATGGCGACTATCCCACCGACCGGGTCACGATTCCGGCGGGACGGTACGTGATGCTCGCGGTCACGGACACCGGGACCGGCATGGACGCGAAGACCAAGGCGCGCATCTTCGAGCCGTTCTTCACGACGAAACCCGTCGGCAAAGGAACCGGCCTGGGTCTCGCGACCGTGTACGGCGTCGTGCAGCAGAGCGGCGGCTACATCTGGCTGTACACCGAGCTCGGGCACGGCACGAGCTTCAAGATCTACCTCCCGCGCGTGGATGCGGCCGAGTCTCAGGCCGCGGCGGACGAACCGGCGGCGGGCAGCGTCGACGGCTCCGAAACCGTGCTCGTAGCGGAGGACGAAGAAGCGGTCCGCCAGATCATCGTAAAGGCGCTCGAGGCGCGCGGATACCGCGTGTTGAGCGCGGGGGACGGGAGCTCGGCGCTCGAGCGCGCGTCCGCCTATGCGTGGGCGATCGACCTGCTCGTCACCGACGTGGTGATGCCCGACATGAACGGCCGGGAGCTCGCGCGGCGGCTCACTGAAGCGCGGCCCAGCGTGAGGATCCTGTATCTCTCCGGCTATACCGACGACGCGATACTGCACCGCGGCGTGCTCCAGGAGGGCGTGGCGTTCCTGCAGAAGCCCTTCTCACTCCGGGCACTCGCCCGCAAGATCCGCCAGGTCCTCGAGGCGCGCCCCTGACGGAGCCTCCCCTCATCGCCCGCGCCCGGCGGCACGGTGATCGGACAGCGATCGTCGCAACAGAAGGCACGTTTTCGTATCGGGATCTCCTCGACCGCTCGGCTCGCGTGGCCGCGTGTCTGCTTGCCGGCCGCGATGACCTGGAGGAGGCGCGTGTCGCCTTTCTCGCGCCGCCGAGTTTTGCCTACGTCGCGACCCAATGGGGGATCTGGCGCGCCGGCGGAATCGCGGTCCCGCTCGCGGTCTCACACCCCCCGCCCGAGCTCGAATACGTCATTCGCGACGCAGACGCCGACGTGGTCGTCGTGCACCCGGACTTCGCCGCGGTCATGCATGCAGTGCCGCTGCCCTCGAGCGTGCGAGCCGTCACGACAACGGAAGCGGAACGAACCTCTCCCCGCTCCCCGCTCCCCGATGTGGCGGAGGGACGGAGCGCTCTGATGGTCTACACCAGCGGCACGACGGGGAGGCCGAAAGGCGTCGTGACGACGCACGCGAACATCACCGCCCAGGTCCTGAGTCTCGTCACGGCGTGGGAATGGCGCGCCGACGATGCCATCCTGCTGGTGCTGCCTCTGCACCACGTGCACGGCATCATCAACGTGCTCGCCTGCGCGCTCTGGGCGGGCGCCCGCTGCGAGATGCTGCCCAAGTTCGAGGGCGATCAGGTCTGGTCGCGTATCGCTCGAGGCGATCTCACGCTGTTCATGGCGGTGCCAACCATCTATGGGAAGCTCATTGCGGCGTGGGAAGCGGCTCCCGCAGACCGCCAGCGCGCCTGGTCGAAAGGCTGCGCGCCGCCGCACATGCGTCTCATGGTCTCCGGGTCTGCCGCTCTCCCCGTGCAACGCTTTGAGCGCTGGCGCGAGATCAGCGGTCACGTCCTCCTCGAGCGCTATGGCATGACCGAGATCGGCATGGCGTTGTCCAACCCGTTACGCGGCGAACGGAGACCGGGGTTCGTCGGCACGCCGTTGCCTGGTGTCGAGGTGCGGCTGGTCGATGACGCAGGGCGCGCCGTGCCCGCCGGCACGCCGGGCGAGATCGAGGTGCGAGGTGCCAACGTCTTCCTCGCGTATTGGCGGCGGCCCGAAGCGACGGCGGCGGCGTTCCGGGACGGCTGGTTCCGCACCGGCGACATCGCGGTCCTGGAAGACGGATCGTACCGGATCCTCGGCCGCTCCAGCGTCGACATCATCAAGACCGGGGGCTACAAGGTGTCGGCGCTCGAGATCGAGGAAACGCTGCGCACCCATCCGGCGGTGCAGGACTGCGCGGTGGTCGGCGTCGAGGACCCGGAGTGGGGCGAGCGCATCTGCGCCGCGGTGGAGCTCCGCGGCTCGGGCGAGGCGCTGACGCTCGACGCATTGCAACGGTGGGCCAGAGAACGAATCGCGCCGTACAAGATTCCCCGTGCCCTTCTGTCGGTAACGGTCCTGCCACGAAACGCCATGGGAAAGGTCACGAAGCCGGAGGTCGTGAAGCTGTTCACGCCCGCATCACCTTGACAGGCCAAGCCAGCGTGTCTAGCGTGCGATTGAATGGCACTGGAACCCGAGATGCCGCGCAAGGCGTTTAACCGCAACTGCCATGGGACGAGTCCCTAAGCGAGCGAGCCCGCTGGGTGCGCACGATGGTGCGCCAACGCCCCCGCCGGAGCCGCTCCGGTGGGGGCGCTGAGTTTTGTGGATGGCACGACACAGGAAAGGACCGATGAAGCGATACCTGCTGGCCTGCGACTTCGATCAGACCCTGAGCTTCAACGACTCCGGGGTGGTGCTGAGCGAGCTGCTCGGCCTTCCCGGCTTCCGTGAACGGATTGCGGGGCTCTCCCGCACGCACCTCGTGCAGCAGGGTGCCGAGCTCGCATACCTCCTGCTCCACGATCCCGCGTATCGCTGCGTGCGCAAGGAACATTTGGTCGAGGTCGGCAAGCGCGTGCGACTGAAGAAGAACCTGCCGCTCCTGGCGCGCCTGCTCGGCGAGCTGAACGGCTATGACTTCGCGTTTTACGTCATTTCCGCGGCACCCCAGGAGGTCATCCAGTCGGCCCTCGAGGGGATTGTCCCATCGGACCACGTACACGGGACGCGCTTCAACTACGACCCCGGCTCCGGGGAAATCGAGTCGATCGAGCGCGTCACCGCGGGATACGGCAAGGTCGCCCTGCTCGAGCATCTCCGCGCGCAACTGCCGGTGAGCCACGACCGCGTCGTATACGTCGGCGACGGGAGCTCGGACATCCACGTCATGCTGCACGTCAATCGACTGAATGGAACGACGATCGCCGTGTCCGAGAACAAGTACCTCGCGCAGATCGCGAAGCGCACGGTGCTGTCCGACGACGCGGTGAGCGTGCTGGTGCCGATTCTCGAGGACATCGTCGGCCTGGACGGGGCGGCGATTCACGCGCTGTTCGAATCGCACGGGCTCGTGCTTCAGGAATGGGAGAAGGTACAGACCGACCTGCTCACGATCCGCGAGACCGACGCGGCGCCGCCGCTCGTCGCATGAGCAAGTACGACTGGATCGGCTGGCTCGCGACGGCGGTGTTCACGACCTCGTACTTCTGCCGGACGCCCGTGACGCTGCGCCGCGTGCAGGGCATCGCCGCCCTGGCGTGGGCGGCGTACGGCATCGCGATACACGCCCTGCCGGTGATCGTGGCGAACGTGATCGTGGCCACGGCCGCGGTATGGTCCTCCTTCTCGGGGCTGGCGCAGCCCGCATCCCGGAAGGTCGAGTAGGGTGCTCGAGCCTCACTGAGGGTGGTGTCCAGGAGCTGTTAGGGTTCGGCGATTCACCTTGTGACGCCCCTGCACCGCGGCCATGTTCGGCCCGGTCAGGGGACGCTCCCGACCTCCGGTCGCCCGCCGTCAGCGTTCGCCTTCACATTCCACATCGGAGACGACGATGACGTCTGTCAGCCACGCGTCGACGCGTGCGGTTCTGGCGGTCGCGTTCGCGTCCGCCGGCTGGGCCGCCGGCGCAGCAGCGCAGGGGCCGCGCGCCGCGCTCGACCCCATCACTAGTGCGGTGATCAGCCATCCCATCACCACCTCTTCCGCCGAGGCGCGCGCCCGTTTCCTCGAAGGCCTGCGCGAGTTCGATCTCGGCCGCTTCATCGACGCGAACGTGCACTTCAAGGCCGCCGTCGCCGCCGACCCGGACTTCGCGTTCGCCTACCTGAACGTCGCCAACACGGCCAACTCGCTCGCCGACTTCAAGACCAACTTGGCCCTGGCCGAGCAGCACGCCGCGGGCGCGTCCGACGCCGAGCGCCTTCAGATTCAGATGACCCGCAAAGGCTTTGACAACGATTTGGCGGGTCAACTCGCCCTGGGACAACAGTTGGTGGCGAAGTATCCGCAGAGCCCGCGCGCCTGGATCGCCCTCGCCGGCGCGCAGATTGGCCTGAACAAGAACGAGGACGCGCGAGTCTCCCTGACGAAGGCCCTGGAGCTCGCGCCCAAGCTGTACGTCGCCCACGCCACGATCGGGAACGATTACATCTTCGGTGAGCCGCACGACTTCACGAAGGCGCTCGCGCACATGCAGGAGGCCGAGGCGCTGGCGCCCGACGAGTCGAACGCGCACCTGCTGGTGGGTGATGCCTACCGGGCGCAGCGCAATCTCGAGAAGGCGCGCGATGAGTACGTGCGGGGCCACGAGCTCGACCCCAAGAGCGCCGTGCTGCTCGTGAAGGCCGGGCACGCCAACACGTTCCTGGGCGACTACACGGCCGCGCGCGCCGACTACGACTCCGCCATGGCCGTGGGCCGGGCTAACGAAAGAGCTGCCTTCGCTCCGTTCCGCGCCTACGTCAGCGTGTACGCCGGTGATCCCGCCGCGGGGATCGCGGAGCTCAATCGGCTCGTCGCGTCGGTGGACGGCATGGGCGTTCCCGATCCCAAGGCGAACAAGGTCGCCGCCTTGACCAACGTGGTGATCATTGCGACGCACACCAAGAATCGGCCGGCCGCCGAGCAGGCCCTGAAGCAGCTCGAGCCGCTGTTGATGCAGCAGGCCGACGTGGCGGCGAACCCGGCATTCAAGCGGGGACAGCAGGCGCAGATCGCCTACCTGGAAGGGTGGTGCGCTGCGCGTCGCGGCGATTACGCCGCCGCCCAGAAACAGGCGGATCGCATCAGCCAGCTGCTCGCGCCGGACGCGAACCCGCGCAAGCTCGAGCCGATGCATCAGCTCGAGGGGTTCATCGCGCTCTATCAGAGCAAGTATCAGGACGCCGCGGCGCACTTCCTGAAGGGGAACCTGCTAGATCCCTACATCAAGTATCAGCTCGCGGTTGCGACGGAAGGGGCGGGCGACGTGGCGCGGGCCAGGCAGCTGTTCCTCGAGGTGGCCAATTACAACTTCAACACCTTGGGCTTCGCATTGGTCCGAAAGGACGCGCAAGAGAAGGCAAGCGGGGCGCTGTAAACAGGTCAGCTGGATCGGCGATGCAGCGCATCCGCATCGCGCCGATCGTGTCCCCCCGGCTCGATGAAACGTCTTTCGCAAGCTCCTGGAACGTCTTTCGCAAGCTCCTGGAATGGAAAGCGGAGGGCACAGGACTCGAACCTGTACGG
>DATLVU010000071.1:0-43557 GCA_035577025.1 Gemmatimonadales bacterium | reverse complement strand
ATACGTGCCGAAAAACGCGGCAGGCTCGGGGCTGTGGTCGAATACCAATCGGTACTTGCCTCCGACACGAGCATCCACCTCGCAGGACAGCAGGGTCATTCCCATCGACTTGGGCACCCACCAACGCTTGAGCAGCTCGGCTTTGGTAAATGCCTCGAACACGATGCGCGCCGGGCCGTTGATGGTCCGCGTGACAACCACCTCGCGGTCCGACTTCCGTTCCACCGTGGTGCGGTTCTTCATGGGGCCGGCCTCACTTTCGATTCTTGCGTTCATCGCCGTTCTCCTTTCGGGTGAGTTCCTCGACAACCTTGTCCAACGCGTCGAAGCGTTCGTCCCAGCGCTGGCGGTACCTCTCGAGCCACGCCGTCTCTTCCTCCAATCGGCGCGGGCCCAGCTGGCACGTCCGCACGCGCCCGATCTTCTTCGTGGTGACGAGCCCCGCCTGCTCCAGAACGCCGACGTGCTTCTTCATGCCCGTGAGCGTCATGTGGAACTTCTCGGCAAGGTCCGTGATCGAAGCGTCGGAACGTCCGAGCTGCTCCAGAACGCCACGCCGCGTGGCGTCCGAGAGCGCGGCGAACGAAGTATCAAGTCGGGTCGTCATATACTGAACCATATGGTTCAGTAGTTTAACGCAAGCGTTCGCGGCGTGCAAGGGGTGGCCGCGAAGAACGATGCGTCCTACGATCCCAGCAGAGCGCGCGGCGTCGGATGGGGCTGCCGAACATGCGCTTGCAGCTGACGGGCGCTCGCGTGGGAAGAATTGCGTTGCCTCGCCGGCCAGCCTTTTTCTCTGCGGCTCCACCGCCTTGCGCCGGCGGGCGTTGCGCCCGCAGCTTTAAGCGCGATTCGTTACGCCGCGGCGACGAGAATGGCAAACCTCCTCAAGATTGGCACAGCGCTGGTGCTCGCGGCGGACCTCCTAGGCGTTGCTTACATCGCCTGGATGTACGCAACCGGCTTGATCGCCATAACGGTCGCTTCGACGGTCGGCGTGATCCTCGGGCCACTTGCGCTCGTGGGCGGAGTACTCACCGTGGTCGCGCTGCTGCGCGCGCCTCCGCTTCGCAGCCGTCGCAACATTGCGCTTGTAAGTGTCGGGATCCTCGGCGCCCTGGTCCTCGCGTGGTATTTGCGTCCATTCATCGCATCCTGAGATGCGACCGCCGCGGCCTAACATGCGCTTGAAGCTGGCGGGCGCTCTTGTGGGAAGAATTGCGCTGCCTCGCCGGCCAGCCTTTTTGTCTGCCGCTGCGCCGCATTGCGCCCATGGGCGTTGGGCCCGCAGCTTAAGTGCGATTCGTTAGGCGGCGCGTCTCGACACCGAATGTTATTCGCCCTCCAGTATGCCGCACTTGCTGGCCTCGGCCTCGTCTGCGGGTACGTGGCCCATCGACTCGTCACGTCCTCTGGTGGCTCTCTCAGACGCCGACTCCTACTCGATCGACAGCTCGACGGCCTGGCCGCCCTGCCAGGTTTAGCCCTCATTGTCTACCTGGCTGAACGTCTTTCCCAAACGACTTTCGTCGGATATACGCGTTTTGGGGCGGCGTTTTTTGTTCCGTTCCTTTTATTGCGCATAGCCACCCACCATAACCTCAAGCGCAGCGCTCAGCGCCGCGAAAGCACCCTGGCCTACGAAGTGTGGTACGAGCTCATGGCCAAGACACCGGCAAGAGCGCACGAGTTCATCGAGAACTACTTGGCTCAGGAAGCGCGTTTGACCAGCGTGACCGCAAGGGTGCTCGAACTGCGCGCCGCATGCGAGTCCCTCGAACGCGCTCATGCTGGGGACCGGTTCCTACCGGCCGCCCTAGCGGTGCTTCAAGGTCACCTTGCCCGGCTTGAGCAACAGGGGACTCGCGCGCTTGGCGCTTCGCCGAGTTGACGCGCTGCCTAACATGCGCTTGAAGCTGTCGGGCGCCCGCGTCGGAAGAATTGCGTTGCCTCGCCAGCCAGCCTTCTTGTCTGCCGCTCCACCGCCTTGCGCCCGCGACCATTGCGCCCGCAGCTTAAGCGCGATTCGTAGGCCGCACGTCATCACGCTAGTCCCATGGAGAGACCCGTGGCACGTTTCCACTTGGCGCAGGTGAACATCGGCCGATTTCGGGCGCCCCTCGAATCGCCGATCATGGACGGCTTCCGGACGCAGCTCGATCCGATTAACGCGCTTGCCGACCAAAGTCCCGGGTTCATATGGCGCCTCCAGACCGAGGACGGCAACGCCACAGCGATCCGCCCGTACCCCGACGACAGCCTCATGGCGATTAACATGTCGGTGTGGGAGTCGCTCGAGGCGCTGCAACAGTTCGTTTACAAGAGCCACCATGTCCTCGCACTCCGCAGCAGACACGAGTGGTTTGAGCCGATCGAGGGTCCTATCCTGGCGTTGTGGTGGCTCCCAGCCGGAGAGGTACCTAGCGTCGCAGACGCGCGAGAGCGACTGCAGTATCTCAAGGAACACGGTCCGACGCCCCACGCATTCACCTTCCGAACCCCGTTTCCTGCGCCGGACGCGCAGGACAGCCGCGTCGAAGGCCTAGACGCCATCTTCTGCGACTGGGCCACACGTGATCACGATCCTCGCCACTGATGTCAGCCTGTGATGATGGTTGCGGCCTAACATGCGCTTGGAGCTGACGGGCGCTTTTGCCTAGTGTCAGATCTCCCATGTTCGATCGTCAACCGACTCTTGCCGGTCAACTCATCGAGCTGCGCCCCCTACGGCCGGGCGATTGGGCGGCGCTCTTCGCCATCGCGTCGGACCCGCTCATCTGGGAGCAGCATCCAGAGTCTGACCGTTACAAAGAAGATGTCTTCCGGCAATTCTTTGCTGACGCCCTCCATTCTGGTGGCGCGCTGGTGGCTATCGACCGTTCTACGGGGCAGATCATTGGATCGTCGCGTTTCCATGGCTTCGACGCTATAGAGAGCGTAGTAGAGATTGGCTGGACGTTTCTGGGGCGTCCGTATTGGGGCGGCCGATACAACGGCGAGATGAAGCGCCTGATGCTGGAACACGCTTTCAAGACGGTCGATCAAGTCCTCTTCATCATTGGGCCGGAGAATCGTCGGTCGCGGCGGGCGGTTGAGAAGATCGGCGCCGAGTATCTCCGCGTTGCCCCCGACACAAAGGGTCGGGAGCGAGTGGTTTACGTGCTCACGAAGGCGGCCTTCGCTCATGGCCCGCTTGCGGGCGCCGCCTAACAGGTGCTTGAAGCTGGCGGGCGCTCGGGTGGGAAGAATTGCGCTGCCGCGCCCGGCGGGCCTCGGTGGGGCGGGCCGGTCCCTTGCGCCGGCACGCACGCCGCCGGCAGCTTAAGCGCGATTCGTTAAACCGCAGCACTCGACTCTCTGTATCAGTGGAGTTGCGATGGACATCATGTTGCAGTTTGTTGCGCTCTTAGCAACTGTGGGAATCGCCGCGTTCACGGTCGTTAAAGTTGCTCGTCTCTTCACCACTCGACGAGAGTTGTTGCCGGATGTCACCGCGCGGTTTGAGGAGCTGGAACGGAATGTTCACGCGCTCCAACAGGAATTAGCGGAAGCACAGGAGCGACTGGATTTCGCAGAGCGTTTGCTCAGCACAGTACGGGAAGAGCGGCGGATTGGGAACTGACGAGCGTCGCATGATGAAGCCCAACGTCATTCTCACAACGTCATCTCTGGTCACAATCTTCTTAGTAACATTTCACCTTGCCGACGACATCGCTCGGCAGATGGAACCGGGTAACCTCTCTAACCTTGTAGTAGTAGTGCTGGTCGTGACCCTTTGGCTCTACGGCACTCTCATGCTGCCGGGACGACGATCTGGGTATGTCATCATGATCCTGGGCTGAGTGCTCGGACTGGTCATCCCAGTCGTCCACATGAAGGGAGCCGGAGTCGGTGCCGCACTGGGACGGTCCGATGGAGGTTTCTTCTTTGTCTGGACGCTCCTGGCGCTCGGCGCAGGCGCTGCTTTTACGCTGGTTCTCGCGGCGCGCGGACTGTGGGGTCTGCGACGGCGCGCCCCCGGTAGCAATGGAACATGATCATTACGGCCTAACTACGCGTTGAAGCTGACGGGCGCACCGGGCTGCCGAGCAGCGCGCGAGTATCTGCGGTGCGCCCGCAGCTTAACGCTCAGTCGTTAGCCGCGACGAGCTATGTCGACTACTCAGGCGCTTCGCGCAGCTTCTAAATGGCTCTTTGTGCCGCTCAGATTGTTCGTGGCGCTTGCCGTCGCCTTGTCCTTGAAGCACGGCGCCGAGCTCCGCGAACAACTACGGGCCGAGTGCCGCGCAAAGTACGCCCTCGCACACAACCGAGGTGACAGCATCCTCGCCGACAACTGGATTCCGGCTCCCGGTCTTCAACCCACTCGTGGATTACGGCACTGCCGCGACCTTGGGACGACCGAGCGCCCGTGAAGGAGCGGCCTAACATGCGCTGAAGCTGTCGGGCCTCGCCATTAGGGGACTATTGTGTTGCCTCGCCGGCGCCGCACCATGCGGGGCTCGATTCCCTTGCACCGACGCGCACGTCGCATGCAGCTTAAGCGCGATCCGTTAGGCGCCTGCGTATTCCCTCCTGAGGACAAGTGTCGCGCAAGAAGAAGAAAGCCAAGGCAGCTAGTGCTGAGAACTACACGGCTCTCGCGGAACATCAGCGCGAAGGTAAGCTTCTCAAGCCGCCCTTTGCGAAGCTCACCAATTTCGCATTTTCATCATGGTTTAGCGATCGCCTGCCAGAATTACTTTGGGCGGCCTTGTTGATCACGCACGTCGGTCGGAACGAAGCTCTTCAGATCTTTAGACGAGTCGCCAAAGCTGCCGAAGGCTCCTTTCAGACAGGCTCCAATCCGAATGCGACACACTCGGGTCTGGCTAGCCTACCTGGCGACTTGGCGCACAAAATTGTAGGAACTGTGTGCTCGTCGGCAGAAGCGCGATCGGTTCTCCGATCCTTACTGCTTCTCGACGATCTCCCATCCAAGGATCTGTGGAACAGTGCAATAGGTGAACGTCCAACATCCGATGACTGGCACAGCCTCGCTGTCGCGGTTGGTCACACCTTTGATCACCAGTCTCAGGAAGCTACAGACTGTCGTTGGTGTTGCGTTCTATTCAAGGTGATTTGTGGTCAAGTCACATTGCCGTCACGCGAGATGGTAGAGGAGATTTTGTTCTATCCTGACAAAGGTGATCAGCGCAAAGTTCGTCCGATGATCCGAGCCACAGAAATCGCCTTTGCTACGGGTCCTGGGACAGAGACGAGCGCCTGGAGCGCGGCCTTTTGGGAAGAATGCAGGCGCAAGACAAGCTGTGTCCCCCGTCCGTTAGTTCCTGCGAGCATCAGCATCAGGGTGGGAACCACCGCCACCAGAGTTGCAGCGGTATCAGCGGCGCTCGCAAACCATTCCGCTAAAACGCGTGTTACGACAGGCATTGACCCCAGACACGACGCCGTTTTCGGATTTGCTGGGTACGCTCTTGCCATTCTGGGAGAGCTGATGCGCGTAGGTAACTCGAGTGCCATCCTCGGCCGACTAGGACTACGGACGTTACTCGAATCTTTTGTCAATCTTCAATATTTGGCAGCGCGCGACGATCCTAAATTGTGGCTTGCGTTCCGACAATACGGTGCCGGTCAAGCCAAGCTTGCATTCCTCAAATTGGATGAGACGGAGCTTGGCGAAGTTGGCCACGTGTCTCGGGACCTGTTAGATGCTGTTGCAAATGAAGATCAGTCCCTCGAATACCTCACCATCAACGTCGGTCATTGGGATGATTCGAACTTGAGGCTGCTAGCTGACAAAGCGGGTGTAAAAGATACGTACGACGCCGTATTTCCTTGGTCCTCCGCATTTGTCCATGCGAATTGGGGTGCCTTCCGATCTTGCTGCTTTGATCTTTGCATAAATCCTTTGCACCGTGCTCATCGTATCCTGAGGACTGATGCTCTCGCGCTCAATGACGTTCTCGACGACGCAGCTCGTCTCGTGGATGGTATTCTGGACGTGGTGGCTCGTTTGTACGGACCTTTCCCTGAGCGTGTATCTGTATCGCCCGCAGGCGCCTAACATGCGCCTGAAGCTGTCGGCGCCGTCATCTAAAGGAGGCATTGCGTTGTGACGACTGGGAGTGAGCGCCGCAGTTTAAGCGCGATCCGTTAGGCGGCCCGGAGTTCTCTCATCTTTCTCGCTGAGGCACCGTTCCCTTCATGATCTCCTCTCGCGTTGGCATTCCTGTTGTTCTCGTGGTCGCCGTTCCAACAACCATCGCCATCGCTACGAGATCCGAGTCAAGACGCGCTCCGCCGCAAGCCCAGCCGAGAGCCGCCGTGATCGCAGCCAACGAGGGTGAGCGTCGGTATCTCCGCGGAGGGACGGCGCCTCTCTTGATCAAAGTGGATCCGGTAACGACAGGGTCTCAGCGGCTCGTTGTAGGCAGTTCTGATCTGCCACCCGGGGATGCGATCGGTGTTCACCGGCATCTGCGAGAGGATGAGATCATCCTGATCACGCGAGGTACTGCTCGGGTGCAGCTTGGAAGGAAATACTTCACGGGAGGTCCTGGTGCGATTGTGTTTATTCCACAAGGCACCTGCATCGCCATTCAGAACGTCGGAGCAGATACGTTGTCGAATACGTTCATCTTCTCGTCGCCTGGGTTTGAACAGGTGTTGCGTGCAGTCTCTTCGCCTGCTGGAGCGCCACCGAAGTCAGTATCGCCATCCGAGCGCGCCGCTGCGTTTCACCGCGGCCATGCTGAGGCAGGACCGAGTGATTGCTAGAGCGGCCGCCTAACAAGCGCCTGAAGCTGGCGGGGGGTCGGGGTCAGCGATGCGTCGTATCCGCCGGGGTTATCGCCGTTCCGTCCGACCAGTGCCCCACGGGAACGTTAAACTCGATCACTGGCGCTGGATCCCAGGACACAAAAAAGTTCGGGTCGTCCTGAAATACGCCGTTGCGTGGAAGTTCAAACATCACGTGCGCCAGATTATGTCGACCCTGATCGGTCAGGTACGCTTCCCTGGACATCATGTAGCTCATGGAACCGGACTCCGGAGCACCCAGCTCTTTCTTGGCGACTGCGGTCCTGATCGCATCAATGATTTGGGCTTTAGAGGCGCCAGCCAATGCCATCCCGGTCTCTTTCATAGCATACGGCATGAGAGACCGCGCGGCGGGTGGATTGAGGCAGATGGGGCTCCGATTCTTTGGATTCCAAAACTCCGGGTTGTTCAGTGGCCCCCCAAACGCTCTACCCACCAGACAGACGAAACCGTTCTTGCCGTGGACCGCGGTCTCGAAATTCTTCTGTCCCAGCACCAAGATCTCGGCATCGCGTGATATTGACGGCGGGGCCGCCGTGCGCGCCATTGCTATTTCCGCATCACGGTCCATCCGGTATTGCTCGATCGGCGCCATGCTGGGATACGGCGATTTCGTATCCTGCGCCTTTGTGTCCTGTGCTTGGATCGGCCACGCGGCGCCGAACACGGCGACCAACACGATGTTTCCCCAGCCGATCGCTTCGCCTGTGTTTCTGCGCATCGATTGTCCCCTGTTTGATGTGAACTTCGGTCACGGCGCGCCCATCTCGGTGACGAGCGCCGCTTGCAAATGGGTGCTCCCAAACGCGAAAAAGGTTGCTTGCCGCGATTTGGTGGTGGTGACGGCCCCACCGTCATCGCCTTCTTCATTGGTCCAGACGAGGCGCGAGTGCGGTGTGACTTCGATGTACCTACCGTAGAACTCCATGCCCTTTGCTTCTCGGCAAGGTCCGTGATCGAAGCGTTCATCGAGGCGGGCTTGCGTATACTGAACCATGCGGTTCAGTTTATGGCACAGGGGGCCGCATTACAAGGGGAGGCTGAGCTCGGGCTGCGCTTTCGACCTTGGTCCCGCGGTTGCTTCAGCGCCGGCCATGAGCGTGGACGCCCACGCCCAGGCACCCCAGAACATGGAGACTCAAATGAGAAAGCTCAAAATCATCGAACATATCTCGCTGGACGGCGTGATCCAGACCTCCGGCGAAGACAATTTCCCCTACAGTGACTGGACCGCGCCCTATCGGACCCCCGCTGGCCGGGAGGCAATCATCGCCGCGCATGGCGAGAGCTTCGATCTGCTGCTTGGCCGTCGCACCTACGATCTCTGGTCGGGCTTCTGGCCAAAGGCGCCCAGCAGTCCGATGGCGGACGGCCTCAATGCGGCAACCAAGTATATCGCGACCCACCATCCGGAAAGTCTTGCATGGGGCCCGTTCAAGGGCCTTGGACCGGACATCGTCGAGGGCATTCGCCGCATCAAGTCGCAGGACGGCCCGGACCTCATCCTCTCGGGTAGCTCCACGCTGACGTCGACGCTACTCGAGCATGGGCTTGCGGATGAAGTCCTGCTCGTCGTCTATCCGGTCCTGTTAGGCACGGGGAAGCGCTTCTTTGCGGAGGGAACCCCGCCACGCTCATTCGAGCTCCTCAGCACGAAAGCAATGCCGTCCGGCATCATTCTCAGTTTTTACAAGGTCGCCGGGCCCTTGAAGAGGGGATAGTTCGACGACGCGACATCGTTGAGCCCGACGAACGAGCTCGTGACGCCGTTCGCGATTCAAAGGTCCTTAGAAGTGATGCGCAGTTCACTACTCCTGTGCGCCCTTCTGGTCTCCAGCCCCTCGGCGATCGCCCTCGCCCAGGATTACTCGCCGCGTCACGGGTTCTGGATGGGTACTGGCTTAGGGTTTGGTCCTGCCATTTTCACGTGCGACTCGTGCGACTCCCATCGTGCAACAGCGAACAAGAGCTCGCAGCTCGGCGGGTGGGCCATCTCGTTCGGCTTGGGGGGAACCCCGAATCCACGACTCCGCGTCGGTGCAGAATATGACGGTTGGTTACATGGTCTTCGGAAGAATGATAGCCTGCCTGAGGTCGAGCTCCTGAGTCTCCTTGTCGCGATGTACTCCCGAGACCAAGGGGGACCCTTCCTCGAAGTGGGTGCCGGGTTCGCGCACTACTCGCTGGTGCAGGGGACCGGCGACCCCATCGAGCCCGTCTCTAAGACCGCCAATGCGTTCGTCAGCGGCGGTGGAGCGGGGTTCAAGCTCGGCGTCGGTTGGGAGTTTCAATCCGAGTTCACGCCGAGGATCATCTACTCGCTGGGCCGCGAGGACAGGCTCACGGATGGCGAAACCACCGTCGCGAAAGCATGGACGCACCAAACGCTGCTTCTGGAGCTAGGGCTACGCGGGAGCCTTAACGACGTCTCCAAGCTTGCGATCCGCCGCCGCTCTCAGAAGTCATCGCCTTGGACGAATTGACACCGGGAGTCCTGCGCCGCAGACTAATCGCTCCGCCTTCGGAGATTCCCCATGAAGCAGCCAGGCATTCTCGCTGTAGTGGTCCTCGGTCTCATAGCGACGCCTGCCGCAGCCCAAGTAAAGTTCTCGTACACGCCCGTTCTACAGAGTGGCACAACCGCCGGCGGCAAGGCCATTGCCTACCCAAAGACTGATAGCGCCGAAGTCACCGCATTGATGCTCGCCATTGGCCCTGGGGGCGAAACAGGCCGCCACATGCATCCGTACCCGACGTTCGTCTACGTGCTTGAGGGAGCGATCGACGTCGAGATGGACGGAGGCGTCGTTCACAGTTACAAAGCGGGAGATTCGTTCCTTGAGGTGGTCAACACCTGGCACAACGGCAAGAACAAGGGGACGACACCCGCAAAGGTACTCGTGGTCTTTGCGGGTGTGGTCGGGAAGCCGAACCTCGTGCGGCCACAGTAGAGACCGCGATCCCCGCGCAAGCGCGATCCGTTAGGCCTCAGCGGTCCCAGGTCCGAGCAGGTATGCACGTTGGCTTTTGGTTCAACGACACGGGCTTCGACAGCTTTGACTATCTCGTCCTAGCCCTACTGCTCTTCATACTGGCTGCGGCCAAGTGGTCGTGGCGTTATTGGCGCCGCGAGTCGCTACGCGCCCGGCGCATCGTGCTCCGCCTCCTTACCATGGGTGCCGGCTGCCTTCTCGTGTGGGTCGCGCGAGGCGGCCGCCCTTTGTGGCTCCTGCTTGCTGGACTGGCCATCGGGCCAGTCGCGGTCTTGCTGCGAATGCAGGCGAGCTGGATGAATTACCAAGGGCCCCCGGAGACCTTGCAGCCATTGCCGCGAGCCTTGGAGGACTTGGAAGCCGCGCTCATGGAGGAGGAAGAACCTCCAAAGATCCCACCTCACAAGGGCGATGCTGAGGCCTAACATGCGCTTGAAGCTGGCGGGCCTGGTCCTAAGGAATCGGTCGCAGGCTCGTCCGGGGCGCCGCCGGCTGCCCCAGATCCGTCGGAGATGTGCATGACGAACTCGAAGCGCATCGCGGGCCTTCTTGGTCCCACTATCGTCGCGATGATCGTTTCCGAGTTCCCGCTTGTGCAACCCCATCTGTACGATGCCCAGATTCCGCCCGTCGTCTACCTCTCAGGGGTGTTGATGTTCGTTGGGGGCTTGGCAATCGTCCGCGCGCACAATCATTGGATGCCTGACTGGACCGTTCTAGTAACGCTGTCGGGTTGGTTCTTCCTCGCTCTCGGCCTGTTCCGAATGTTTGCGGCAAGCATGTACCAGCGCGGCTCTGCGAACGAATCGCGCTTAAGCTGCGGGCGCAACGCCCGCCGGCGCAAGGCGGTGGAACCGCAGAAAAAGAGGCCGGCCAGCGAGGCAACGCAATTCTTCCCACCCGAGCGCCCGCCAGCTTCAAGCGCATGTTAGGCGGCGGTCCGCTCTACCTCCAGATTGCCCACCACGGACGCAGCCGCCGTGAGAGACCTCGATCGAGCATGATAAGGAGATAATGATCCCCCTGGTTGAGAACCCGATATGCCTCTTTGTAAGTGGCCGAGCTCTCTGGGCTCGATGCGAAGTCGCTCGCGTAGGCCCGCTCAGCCAATCCCGCAATCTTATCCTCGTACTCGGCATCTGGGATCTCCGCTGCAAGCGCGCTAACACGCGAGAGATCGACGACAAAATCAGGGTCCGACTCCGAGAAGCTGAGCATCCAACGTTCGTTGTCGGACAGGGGTCGCCCCTCTGTTGCCGCTTGAGTCGCGATCCTTTCAATGAAGAAGCGCTTGGCTTGACCTTGCGATACGAACATGCGCAGCTCCGGAACGGACCGCCGCCTAACACCAGCGCGACAGTCTTCATGATCCTGGAGGGCATGTTGCTCGTCATTGGGCTGGTCATGACCTTCAAGGCATACGGCCCGGGTCGTGAGTAGCATCGCCCGCAGCTCGAGCGCGATTCGTTAGACAGCGAGGAACCTGGGATGTCATTCCGCCGTCTTCAGAGAGCCATGCGCTTGCCGGGGCCACCCACGTGTTCGTTCTGCGGCGCCGATGACGCGGACATCGTTCTCGCGGGCGCCCGAGCCTTCATTTGTGCAGAGTGTGTCGAGGATACAACGTCTGCCACCGATGTGACGCCTGCCGCCGCTACCTGTTCGCTATGCAGCCGCTCAATTGGCTCTCGCCATGGCTTCCTCTGGCGGCAACGGCGCCCCGTCGCTCTGGCACGGGGGGGCCGCGTCGTCTGCGCGCCATGTCTTCAGGCGGCAAAGCGGGCGGTGTCGTGGCACCGGTCCCACCCGATGGCGGCCTCATGATAAGCCAACGTCCGTTCTGCCGCTGTGTAGCGTGCGCTTGAAGCTGTCGGGATTGCGCTTAACTGAGGACTCCTCGATGAGTCGGCCTCCCAAGAAAACTCGGCAGAACCTGGTGGGTCAGATCGCCATGGCGATTCTCGTCATGGTCGGCTTCTTCTGGTTCATGCAGATGGGGAGGGCGCCGATCCAGGTCATGGTACGGCGCGACTGCGAAAACCGGTATCGCCAAGCGCACAGCCGAGCAGACACGGCAGCGATCGACCAGCAGGTGTCGCCGCTGGAGCAGGGACGTGTCACCGTTGGCAAGACGTGCGGTGCGCTACGCGCGGCGGGTGCGCTTCACTAGTACGTTAGGCGGCGGGCCGTGCACCCGTCAGTACCAGTTTGCGACCGCCCCTTGAGTAGGACGGTTCACCGAGTAAATGATTGAGAACACACCAACTCGGGGACGTCCTATGCGATGGTTCATCGTCCTTTCTGCAGTCCTGACGCTGGCATGTGGGGAGTCCGTTTCGCCGTTGCCCGCGCACCTGCTGCTGGGCAGCTGGACAGACGCTGCCACGTCAGGCTTTCCGAGTACACTTGCCGCTACCAAGGCTGGGGCCGCGCTCAGAACGCCGTGCTATACAGTGCAATTTGCCCCCGTAGCACTCTCAGACTCCCTCACCTTTCGTGAGACCGGCGTTGTAACGAGGGCCGGCGGTCTGACAACAATGGTGGATGGCGACCCATTCACGATCTCAGGTCGCGTCCTCGGCGATCGGATCGTAGTGAATGCGGATACCCTCGTGCCTGGGGATGCGGGCTTCCGCGTCTGCAATGCGTAGCGATTGCTCTCCCCGAACGGGTACCACAGGCGACACCCCAGCTCTTAGCGGACCGGCCGCCTTGCGTCCGAGGGCACGTCGCCCGCAGCTTACGCGCGATTCCTTACGTGGCGGTGGGAAGGTGTCATGATGTCTCTGCTCTCCGCACTCCTCATTGTATTCGGAGCCAATGCCCCAGCCCACTCTGGTGGGGCCGACTCGTGTCTCCACTATTCCCCTGCAGTGGTTGCACTCACGGGGCGGTTGATGCAGCGGACCCTCCCTGGCCCCCCTCATTACGACAGCTTCCGTCGAGGGGACCGACCGGAACTCGTCGACTTCCTGGTACTCGATACGCCACTTTGCACAATCGCAGATTACAAGGGCAGCCCCAACACTGACGCCTTCACGGGTCAGGATACGGTGCAGGTGCGCAAACGCGAATCGATGTGGCGCGACGTTCGGCGGCTCACCGGACAACGCGTGACGATCACCGGCACGTTAGCCGAGTGGGCTCTGGGAGCGGATAGGACCCCCGTCGTTCTCGATCCGACCGCCGTTCACGCGGCCGCATCGGGATCGAAGCCGTGAGAACGCGCGCACCCCCTCACCGATGACGACCCAGGCTCTCCTGCACCTCTCAGACGAGCGCATCGATTACGAGCTCCGGCGCGCGCGTGCCGCAGGTCAAGCCTACCGTCGCGGCGTCGTGCGCGATCGGTGGCTCTTGACCGCGTCCATCGTCGAATTCCTCGCCGGGTGGGCCCTGATTGCACTCGCCTTTCACGTCCAAGGTGAGGACGCGGGTCAAGCATTGTTCTTCGGCGGACTCCTGGTGGGCTACCTGGGCCCGGTGTGGACATGGCTCCTGTCGCGCTGGCGGGGCGGCGAAGGAGCGTGAGGCGGCTTGAGCGCGATTCGTTAGGCCGCAACGCCATGGAATCCTCGGCAACCCTACTCTCGTCCCGCGAGACCTTCATGATGAAGGTCCTCCTTCCGGTAATCTGGATCGGCGCCTTCACTGCGGCGACCGTCGGCCTCTTCCTATCACCTGACTCGTGGCATAGCGCACAAGGAGGAGCCGTTGACCCGGAGACGAAGTGGACGTTTCTCACCATTACCATCGTCGGCGGCGTGTTCATCTGGTGGACCTGCGTTCGTCTGAAACGCGTCCGAATGGACGATCACGCGCTATACATCTCCAACTATGCGAAGGAGATCGTGGTACCACTCGCCAACGTCGCGGAGGTGACCGAGAATCGTTGGATCAATATTCACCCGGTGACCGTGGTCTTTCACGCGGAGACGGAGTTTGGCTCCCGCATCGTCTTCATGCCGAAGGTCCGGTGGTTTGCCTTCTGGTCGTCCCATCCCGTCGTCGACGATATTCGCAGAGCCGTGGCGCGCGCGACGGGCCGAGGACCTGGCGAAGGCGGCACGCCAAACGCCGGAGGGACGCACCCATGATCGAGTTACGCGACAAGGTGACCGGTGAATACCTCGGTACCATTGAGGACGATGACCTCCAGTTCCTCATCGACGACCTCGAGAAAGACTCGCCCGAAGACCGGGACTACTACATCGACTCAGATACGATTCAAATGCTCGAAGACGATGACGCGCCGCCCTCCCTCGTCACGCTGCTCCGGAGGTCACTCGGCGCCCAGGATGGCGTCGAGGTCCGGTGGCGCCGAGTATGAAGTCGAGCCAGGCGTTGTCCCGCTGGCCTTCGATTGTAACGGGATCGAGCTCCCCGTGCAGAAGGTGAAAGAGTTTCGCTCTCAGCCGTTCACGGCGCTGGGCCGGGGCTGCCTAACCTGCGGCTGCTTGATTGCCGCTTGACCTCCCGCTTACAGACTACGCGTGTGGCCGTCCCTCATCGGCCTGCCCTCGAACGGAGCTTGACCATGCGCGCATACCTTTTTCTCGCCGCGTTCCTCCCAGGTGTGGCCCTCGCCTGCTCGGGCGGACCTGGTTCGTATTATGCCGACGCTCTGGTCCCCGTGCCCGCCAGGGCGACGGACTCGCTACGGGATCTGGTTTTCACCCGAGTGCGCGGCTTAGGTCTTAAAGTCTACGAGGCCCACGAGGCGGTCGCCCGGCTGGCAGAACTCAATGTTGACGTGTACACGATGTCCGACTTCCTGTACGCAGAGCGAGAAAGTGGTTGCGGACTCAACTGCAAGAAAGTCGACGCGTTGCTCGTCTCCTTCGTGCCGGACTCGGCCACCTCCGGTCGACGGCTGAAAGTCACGGCCCTAACATGCAAGAGGGGTTGGGTAAGCCCGTGGCGTCTCGTACGTCCGTCCGCCGATATTCGCCGAGCCGCCGACTCGCTCGCTGGCACCTTTCGGGGCTGATGGGGATCGTGCCGTCGGGTTGGCGACCGGGGGAGTCCCGATGAGCCTTGGGGCGATTCTGTACATTGCGGCCGTCGGCATTGTGCTCGGCCTCGTCATATGGCGCCTTGCGCTTGCCCACAGTCGCCTGACCGGCGAAGGCGCAGAGGGCCGGCGGTTCAGTGAGTGGGTCGGGTACCCGAGTGATTCCAGCTCGTCGAGTTCGCACCACGGGGACGCTGGCGGGCATCACTGAGTGTTAGGCGGCGCGGCACTCCTCTTTAGGGGAGCATCACGTGGACATGACCATTCGGCGGCTGCAGGCAGGAGATGAAGGTTCGGCCTCTCGTGTGGCTGCCGTTTTCAAGTCGGCGGTTCTCGCAACGGCTGCCGCGGGCCGGTTTCTGGCTAACCCAGCGAACTATCTCATCACAGCGGAGTTCGGAGAACGCCTGGCAGGCTTCGTCCTTGCGTATCGGATCGATCGTCTCGATCAGCCCCAGGGCCAACTCTTTGTGTACGAAGTGGCCGTTCTTCCTGAGTTTCAAAGACGGGGGATCGGCACCCAATTGATGGAAGAGATTCGGCGCATCGTCACTAACGAACGCCTCATGGAGGCGTTTGTCGTGACCGATCGAGTGAATCAGAGCGCGACGCGTCTTTTCGACCGCACGGGCGCGTACGTCGAAGCCGGCGAGAGTATGGTATACGTCTACCCAAGCCATGCCGCCTAACATGCGCTTGACGCTGTCGGGCGGCGCCCGCAGCTTGAGCGCGATTCGTTAGGCCGCTGGCGTGAGAGGAGACTCACGTATTCCTTCGGATACTCCAGCCCAGATTGCTCTCTTGGCCGTCGCCGCGGCGGTGCGGTTCAGTCCTCCTCGACGTTACCATCTCGACGCGAGTCCGGAACGACTGTCAGCCGAGGAGGCAGCGGCGCGCTTGGACGGCCTCCCGAAGCCCCTCAGCATCCGCGTGGCAGCCAAAGCAGACGGCCTTCACATCACGACCCGCCGCATCGAGCACCGGGACGAGCTTCGGCGGCTCGCTACGCGGGGTACCGTGAGCAAGTTCATCAGCAAGCGCTACCTTCCTCCGTTCAGCCACCTCGAGGTGATTTGCCAGGGAGCGGGGGAGACCATTCGTGCCACAGTCCAAGAAGTCGAACAGTTCGAGCGTGACTACCTCTTGGAGTTTCCCTACGGGATGGGGCGCGATTTCACGGATAAGGACGGCGCCGTTGCAGTCATTGAGTTCTTTGCTCCGCCCCGAGGAAGCCTCGAGCAGCAGCCGCCAGCGGCTTGAGCGCGAGTCGTTAGGCGGCAGCCTCAGTAGGGTAATTCCTCCGGTGTGACCCCAACGCGATCGGGCTCGGGGTCCCGCTCAAATTGGACAGCTTCGATCTCGGTGCGGCCCTGCCAGGCAGCCTTGGCCGCCCGATGGCGACCATCCATGATGTCTCCGTTTGCCGCGAGGATAATGGGGAAGGAGAGGTCTGCCTCCTCGATCAGCTTGAGGTGCTCCACCAGCCCCCGCCAGGTGATGGGCTCGCCGTCGTCCGCCCACGGCTCATCCAATTCT
The DNA here is from genome assembly GCA_035577025.1 of Gemmatimonadales bacterium. Lineage (GTDB taxonomy): Bacteria > Gemmatimonadota > Gemmatimonadetes > Gemmatimonadales > GWC2-71-9 > AG41. The sequence continues at coordinate 27,192 of DATLVU010000071.1, read as the reverse complement.
CGAATCGCCGTCAGAGGGATGAGCTTTCGGGGCAGACGCCGCGAGAGTTCCACCAATCGATCGACGTCCCACGCGAGGAGACCGCGGGGCGAAGGGCGGAAGTAGTATTGCTTGCGCACTGGACATCCGGGTACGGTCTTACCCTCAGTATAGTGCGGTGACTGCGGCCTTGCGCCCGTCGGCACGTCGCCCGCAGCTTAAGCGCGATTCGTTAGGCGGCGGCCGGCAAGGTGAGAGAGCTGCTAAGGACGCACTCGATTAGCTACGCTCAGGGAATCCGGATAGCCCTCGAAGCGCAGGGGATCAATGCGGTTCTCCTCGATGAGAACGCGCCGGGGTACATGGGCTTTTTCGGCAAAGTCCGGATCGTAGTGCCGCACGACGCGGACTACGAGAGAGCGATGGCCATCGTCCGTGCGCTCGAAGCGCCTTCGGCCGGGCCAGCGCCACCCCCTTCCTGGAAAGTGCAGCGTTGGGGATTGATCACGGGCTTGGTGGGTTTCTTCGCATTCATCTATAGCAGCGTCGCCATCTCCGATACGGCGCCCCGCCTCCTGGTAGAGCTCTGCTTCACCGTGGCGGTCAGTCTGATGGTCGCCGGCATGATCCTGGTTGCGCTTGGGCCTCGGCGCGACCGTCCTTCACGTTCATGAGCCGCCGCCCAACATGCGCTTGATCAACACGCTTCAACTCTCCGTGATTGCCGTGGTTCAGTCGTTGCTGGTCGGCGCCGGTGCTGGACAATCATGCTTACCGTTCGAGCCGAAAGTGGTGACGCTCAGCGGGACGCTGACCGTGCGCGCTTTCCCCGGTCGGCCGAACTACGAGGACACGTTGCGCGGCGATGAGCCGGAACACGTCTGGATTCTTCGACTCGACCGCGCGGTCTGCGTCGAGCCTGATTCGTCTTCACGGCCTCTCAACGATCCGCAAGACAATGTTCGCGACATCCAGCTTGCCGTCGTCGGCGACTCGCTCGTGCCGAGGGTACGGAGCCTCGTGGGCCATCGGATTACGGCACGCGGCCAGCTGTTCAGCGAGGAGACTGGGCACCATCACACGCCTGTCCTTCTGCTGCTTCGCGACTTGCGCGCGACCTAACATGTGCTTGAAGCTGGCAGGCCTGCTCCGTCAGTCCTTGCGCCCGTCGGCACGTCGCCCGCAGCTTAAGCGCGATCCGTTAGGCGACATCACCATGCAAACCAAGACACTGATGCACCTCCGAACCTGCAGCCTCGTGCTCGGCTGGCTCACCTGGTCAGCGCCCTCTGCCGCCGCTCAGAACCGTACGGCCGCCGACTCCGACCTCACGCGAACAACCGGTCATTGGACCGCCTCGGGCGTCACGTTCCAGTCCGGCGGGGCGGCGCACCCGTTCGCCGTAGAGCTGAAGCGCGTTGGCGACCAGCTCCGGGCCACGCTTCCGACAGAACTCAAGCTCGCGGGCGGGCACGTGTACCGTTTGGGGCGGGTGGGCCCGGGCGTCTTTCGCCACGTCGATGACGCCGGCCGCATCGTCGAGGTCACGCTGACGGGGCAGGATCGCGCATCGTTGCTCGTCACCGGCAGCGGGGGCGACGGCCGAGTAACGTGGCAGTTGAGCCGCGCCCCGTGATACCGCCTCACATGCGCTTGGCGGCGCTCGTCGGGCTTCAGGCCTGCGCTTCGTCGACGATGCGGCAGACGCCATCGACTGCTGCCAGGCCCCGTATCGCCGTCTGCGGACGTGAGCTGCACCGGGTCCAGACACGCTGACGTCTCTGGCACACGCGGTCCAAGGCATTGCCAATTCCGGAATCACGAACGAAGGGAAAGGTCAGGAGCTCCGCCAGACTCTTCCCGACCACGACACGTTTCTTGGGCTCTATAGCGATTTGTGTTGGTTGGCGGCTTTCGGTCAAATCCCAGACACCGACTACCACCGGCTGCTCGACGACGTCTTACCGCTCCTGTTCACCGACCTGGATGCGGGGGCCTCACGTTCGCCCCTTGCGGCGCCCGAACTTCTACTACCGGCGGATGCCACGGTGTTCGACCACTACCCCCGCCGAACCACGCTCGTCTGGGCGCCCGTACCGGGTGCCTCGCGCTACTTGGTCGAAGTGGAAATCCTCATGTTGCGAGGGCCTTGGCAGCCCGAGGCTGTTCTGCCACCAGACGTCACTGCAGCGACCGTATTCGCTTTCGACTTTGACGGAGCCAGCCCGGGACGATGGCGCGTGCGGGCGGTGGACAACGCCGGCCATCCTGGGCCACCGTCGGCGTGGCGTCGCTTCGAGTACGTGCGGTGACCGTTCGCCTCCCTGCGTGCTGGCCGCGTAACACTTCCCTATGGTCCTTGAGCTGATCGCGACGCTCTGTACCGGTCTGTTCACGGGCGCCGCCCTCTACGTCAACCTCGTCGAACATCCCGCGCGTTGCAACAGGCACGGCGCCAGCGGTGCGACAATGGCGTCCGAGCTACCGTCGCGGCACCGTGATGCAAGCCAGCCTCGCGGTCGCTGGGTTCCTCGCCGCGCTCGGCGCATGGCTGGACGGGCGCGGCCTTCCGGTACTCATCGCGGGCGTGCTCCAGGGTTCCGTCGTACCGTTCACCTTGATCGTGATCTTCCCGACCAACAAGCAGCTGTCCGACTCCGCGCTCGACGAGGCGTCGCCTAAGGCGGCGGCCCTCCTCGCCAAGTGGAACCAGCTGCACGCCCTACGCAGCGTGGCGGCATTGCTAGCCTTCCTCATTCTGCTCCTTCACCTTGGAGGGCGGCTATGAGAAGACGTCGCTCGCATCTTAAGCGCGATTCGTTAGGGAGCGACACATGAACCTTGTGCACCATCCTACAGCTCTGAGCCTCGCGATTGGCTGCGGACTAACGATGTTTGACCTCTGGCTCTACCAGCGACGGGCCGTTGCCTCGCCCGGCGTTCGCTAGTTCCGGGACCGGCCGCCTTGCGCCCGCAGGGACGCTGCCCGCAGCTTAAGCGCGATCCGTCAGGCATCGCACCAACCCATGACCTCCGTTCTCACGGCCGCCATCATCGTCAAGGTCGCCGTCGATCTTTGCCTCGAAGGTGGCCAGTTGGCGCATTCGTTGCTTGGTCGTTTTGCTGGCGGGCGTAAGGCTGCGGAGCGCTGGGATCTCTGGTTGTGGGCGGATTGCGACCTTGTAGCTGCTAAGGAGCTCCGAAAGAGGCTCACAGGGGATCTCGAGCGCGTGATCATGACAGAGCGCTCACTCTGCCGCATCGTCGAAGGTCCCGACGTCGCTCTGGTCTTCGGATATATGAAACGCGAGGCCGAGCGAGCATTAGACCGTCTGGATATAACGGTCCGTTACTTCCACGGCGGATGGGACGCGCTGCCTGACCAGCGCTTGAAGCTGACGTGCGCTTATCGTCGTAAAGGACCTCTGATGCTTGTGCGCTAGAGCGCACCAGGACGAGACCCATGAAGAAGAGCGCGAATGCGCGGTTCGCCATCAAGTCGTGGGACGAAACGGCGTACAGCGAAGGTCAGGACCTTCCCAGACTTACTCGGGCCAAGGTCACGAAGACGTTCACCGGTGATATCGAGGGGGAAGGGCAGGTCGAGTACCTCATGATGTATCGGGGCGACGGCTCGGCAACGTTCGTTGGCCTGGAGCGGTTCGTCGGACGAATCGGTGGCAGGACGGGAACGTTTGTGCTCGAACGCAGCGGGGTATTCGAGAACGGCCAGGCGAAGGAGTCGTATTCCGTCATTCCCGGTTCCGCAACTGGAGAGCTCCAGGGCCTGCGAGGAGATGGCCGTTCTGCCGTTGGCCACGGTACGGAGCACCCGTTCTCGTTGAATTATGAGTGGCCATAGACTTCTCTCCACCCTGAACCAGGACACGCATGAATCCGGGCGTCATCGGCGCACTCATACCCATCGTAGCGATCGTCGCCGTCGCGGCCGTCAGGATCGCCAAGATGTTTGCTGTCCGTCCTCAAACGACGTCAACCGATGTCACTGCCCGACTGGAGACACTCGAACGCAGTCTTCAGAGCCTGGAACAACAACTGGCAGAGACACAGGAGCGGCTCGACTTTACGGAGCGTTTGCTCACGAAAGCGCGCGACGAGCACCGGATTGGCACGTAGCGCAGGATACGCACCATGCGAGATCCGCATCGTCTCAGGGAACCTTCGGCGGCACGTACGCAATCAGTTCGGCGCCTGACGACCGCGCGAGGTCCACGGCCTCGATGACCTCGCCGTATTTCCACGAAGGACTTGCCTTCACGTACAAAACGTGGTGCACCCTTCCGCGATAAATACCTGCCAGCCGAGGACCCAAGAGGCTTCTCGACACTGCTCGCCCGTTGATGACATAAGAGTGATCGGCGCGGAGCTCCAGAACGATGGTCTCCGGGTCGGGCCTGGCCGTGCAGGGATGCGGCGATGGCACCGTGACGCGGAGGAATTGCAGGATGCGGAGACACAGCATGGACACGATGATCAGAACGAGCATGACGTCGATCAGCGGTGTGACATTGATCTCTGCGTGGGGGCCGTGAGAAAGCGTCGCGTGCATGGGCACCTCCGGTGGCGTTCCGCGAAAGGGTACGCCGCGCCCATGGAGGTGGGGTGACGGCTTTATGGCGCTGGGATTACATGCGCGTGACGCTTTCCGGCCCTTGATTGGCCCTGCCCACATGACGATATCGTTGTGACCAAAGGAGGCTCATGATCCAGGCGTCCGAAGCGCTCGCGCGATTGCAAGCGGGCAATAGGGCGTTTGTCGCGAGCGCTGCCGGCGCGACGCCTGCCGTCAGCCCAACCCGTCCGCTCGCTCTCGCGGACGGGCAGCAGCCCTTTGCGATTATCCTCGGCTGCTCCGACTCCCGCGTTCCCGCCGAGCTCGTGTTCGGCCAGGGATTTGGTGACCTGTTCGTCATTCGGGTGGCGGGGAACATCGTGGCGCCATCGCAAGTGGGCAGCGTGGAGTTTGCCGCGGCGCGCTTCGGCACGCGGCTGGTCGTCGTACTCGGACACACGGAATGCGGTGCGATCACCGCCACGATCGAAGAGCTCCGTCAGCCCGCGCCTAATCAATCCCCTGGTCTACGCTCCATCGTCGACCGGATTCGCCCCGCCGTGGCGCCGTTGCTGGCCACGCCGCTCCGTGAGCGGCCGGAGGCGCTGGTCGCCCACGCCGTGCGTGCGAACATCCACGCCGCGGTCGACCATCTGCGCCACGGGTCGGCGATCCTCGAGCGTCTCGCCACCCGCGAGGGGCTGGTGATCGTTGGCGCCGAATACTGTTTGGAGACGGGCGTGGTGGAGTTTCTCGATGGTGCCCCGAAGGCCACCTGACAGGGAGAGCCATGTCGCCTAACGCGCTGTTCCAAGAGCTCGCGGTCTTCGTCCTCGCCGTCATCGTGGGCAGCCTGTGCGGGCTCGCCACAAACGAACTGGCGGGGCGGTGGGTCTCCAGCGCGGTCGCAGGCAACGCCGCGCTCGCAGTCGCGACCACGTGTACCGGGGCCGCGCACGCGCATTTCGTCGACAAGCAACCGTGGCTCAGCCTACTCCCCAAGGTGGGGCTCGGGGCTCCGATCGCCTACGGCGTCATGCGAGTGGTACATGCCGTGCTGGGTTGACCAACACTCCCTTGCGCGCGGCAACCCGTCGCTCGCACCTTAAGCGCGATTCGTCAGGCCGTCACGCGAAAACCGGGGGATACTATGCGTTCGACCCATGGCGCCGGGGCGGTGACGCCATGAAGTGCTTGCGCGCGGTGACACTGATCCTCGCCGGTGCTCTTCTCCCCGCAGCGGGATCGACTCAGGAGCACGCGGCGGTCGACATCGGAGGACGCCGTCTCGACGTGCTTCGCGTGGGCGCAGGAGCGCCGGCCGTCGTCTTCGAGGTCGGGTTGGCTGACTCCATGGACACCTGGGCTCCCGTGTGCACGGCTGTTGGAGAGCTCACGACGGCGATCGCCTACTCACGTGCCGGCTTCGGCCGCTCGGATTCTAGCCCGGACGGATACTCGGCGCGGCACGCGGTAGACGATCTACACCGCTTGCTGCGCCGATTGCACGTGCCTCCACCGTATCTACTCGTGGGGCGCTCTTATGGCGGGTTATTGGTTCGACTGTACACGTCGCTCTACCCGTCGGATGTCGCGGGGCTGGTCATCGTCGATGGCACGCACGAGCAGCAGGTGCGACGGTACGGACAACTCGACAGTAGCTATCCAGCCGCCTTTCGCGCCTCCTTTGATTCGGTCCTGAGCACGCTGCCGCCGGGCCCGCAAGCGGCGGAGATTCGCGAGACGGTGCGCATCCAAGCCGCGGGAACCGTCGAGGGCCTCACCGCATTGCCCGACATCCCGCTCGCCGTGCTGACCAGCATGCGCATCGACTCGACGGCCCGGTTTGTTAACGGTACGGCCCGCGGTCACGAGGTATGGCGAGCGTTGCATGACGAATGGTTTCAGCGCTCGCGCAACGGGATTCATATCGAGACCTCCCGCAGCGGCCACGACATCCAGAGCAGCGAACCGGGCCTCGTGATCAACGCGATTCGCTTCGTGCTCGATCGGGTCCGGGCGAACGAGCGACCATGATCACACGTGGAGCTCTTGCGTTTGCGTGCGCCGCGCTGGTTCCGTTCGCCCTGTCGGGCCAGGCGCCTCCGCCGGAGCCCGTGGTCTGGCACTGGTTCGCCACGTGCGGCAGCGCCGACTCCCTGACGCTCGACGTCACTGCCGACGGCAAGGCGATCTACGACTCGACCTTTGCCATCTGCCATCTGCGCCGAACGGAGATCAAGCCGGAGCCCCAGGAGCGTCTGCTCACGTTCACCTTTGACGCGGCACCACGGCGATTCGGCCCGCAGTATCACGCCACCGAGCCGGAGCGGATCGTGGGCACGGTCTGGGAAGCCGGCCGCAAAGGCGACGCGATCGTGTTGGGCGTGTCGTTCGCCACCGCGGAACGTGTGCTGCTGAACACTCGTCACGTGGCGCGTCCCGATAGGGCAGGGCGCTCGGAGTGGATCCGCGGTCTCGTCGTGACCACGCGACCGGTGCGACACGCCCGCGCGTCGCCCAATTAGCTTGTTGATATGACCGATCGGCGATACAACGACAAGGAGATGGCAGCGATCTTCCGCGCCGCCACGGAAGGCCTTCCGGGCCCGCGACGGGAAGTGCCGCGGGAGGAGGGCCTGACCCTCGCTGATCTGCAAACGATCGGCCGGGAGGTCGGTATCTCGCCGGACGCGGTCGCGCAGGCCGCCCAGGCTCTCGATATCAGCCGGGGGCCGGCGTCGCGGACCTTCCTCGGCCTGCCGATCGGCGTGGCGCGGACAGTGAACCTGAACCGCCGCCTGACCGATCCGGGGTGGGAGCGACTGGTCGTCCAGTTGCGGGACGTTTTCGACGCGCGCGGCACCACCCGCTCGGATGGCTCATTCCGCCAATGGACGAACGGCAACTTGCAGGTGCTCCTCGAGCCGACGGAGACGGGCCACCGCCTGCGCTTCCGTACGGTGCACGGGGCCGCGCGGGCGTCGATCGGCGCTGGAGTCGCGGCCCTGGGCGTGTCGGCGGCGGTCGCCCTGGCGTCTGCGATGAGCGGCCATTTGTCGGATGCCGTGCCAGGAATGGCGTTGCTTGTCGCCGTCGGTGTCGGAATGATTGCCAACGGCGCGCTGCGGTTGCCGGGATGGGCGCGACTGCGCCGACGCCAGATGGAGGCGCTCGCCGCGCAGATTGCGGATTCGTCCCGTCGCACTCCGGAGTAACGCGTCACGTGGGCTTTCTCATCGTCGCGGCACTGCTCGCCAGCCACTCAGCCCAGACGCCGAGCGTGCGCGATCCCGAGGCCCAGGCGGTCCTTCGGCTCGAGGATGAGTGGGCCGTCGGGTTGACCCGCCGGGATGTCGGCGTGTTTCGACGCTTACTGGCGCAGGGCTTCGTGTACACGGAGGACGACCGAACGGTCGGTCGTGACGACGTCCTGCACGACATCGCGGCGGGACCGGACACCGTCCAGGCGGCGCGCAACGAGGACATGCAAGTCCATCGGTTTGGTAACACCGCGATCGTCACGGGATGGCTGGTCGTCAGTGGTCGCGGGACCAGCGGACCGTTCCATCGCCGGTACCGGTTCACGGACACGTGGGTCCGGAGGGGCGGGGGGGGCGGGGGCGGGGGTTGGCAGATTGTCGCGGCTCAGGACTACCTCGTGCCGACAAGGTAGACCTGTTCCGGGGGGGGGCGCGTACCCGCACGACACCATGACTGAGGCGCACACGGCGAAGTTGCGAGCGCTGCTCCAGGCGTACGCCGAGCGCGCGCCCAGAGTCCACCCGGCGGACAAGCCGCTCGAGGAGGAGCCGAGTCGCCGGGAGTGTGGCGAGCGGCTGCGGGCCGTGGTCCGCCCCGTCCTCGACGCGGCCATGGCCGAGCTCAAGCAGGCCGGCCATGAAGCGTCGGTCCGCGAGCACATCGAGCGAACCGACGCGTACCCGAGCGTCGCGCTGTCCTTCACGCCGCGTCGCGGACTCGCCTCGGCGCTCATCTTCCGGTACGACCCGAGGCACGGGATCGTCGTCCAGCGGGACGTCAAGCAGGCGCCCTGGAAGGGGCGGCCGCCCACGGGGACGGGGGATCGCCTGGGCACGATCGGCATTACCGCCGTGTCCGAGGCCTGGGTCGAAACCAAGACGCTCAGCTTCATCGAGGCCGTCCTCAAGGCAAACTGAACGGTGCGCTCTCCCCCCAAGACCCGACGCCGGGCGCCGAGCCTCGCCGTGACCCGACGGGTCGCGCGAGCCGACCCGCGGCTGCGTGGGTCGGCCGAGGCCGCGACGCCCCGTCCGCCCCTTCCCACCCTCTACAGCAACGAAACCGGTCGGGGTTACCGCCTCGACCGTCTGATCGGCAAGGGCGGCTTCGGCGAGATCTACCTCGCCACGCCGACCCCCGCGGCATCGCTCCCGCCGCGGGTCTGTGTGAAGATCAGCCACCGGATCACGGGCTGGCTCCGCGAAGCCTATTTCGCCGAGCTCCTCGGCCGGCAGCCAAGAGCGCTGCGGGTGTTCGACCGCTTCGTCGAGCCCGAGGCGACCGGCACGCGGTATTGCCTGGTGATGGAGTACGCCGAATACGGCGATCTGGCGACGTGGCTCGATGCGAAGGGAGCGCAGCCGGAGAAATTCGTCCGCCAGGAGATCGCCGGCATTCTCGAGACGCTGGACGTGCTGCACCGCGGCCAAGCGCTGCACCGGGACCTCACACCGTTCAACGTGTTCGTCTGCGAAAACGAGCGGCTGAAGCTGGGCGATTTCGGGATCGCTACCCACCAGGCGAGCCGTCACGGCGTGACCGCCGACGCGTTCAACGTGTTAGGGGCACCGACGGAGATCGCCTGGGGGAGAGTTCGCAAGTGGCAGCAGCGCGACGACATCTATCAGGTGGGCCAGCTGATCGCGATGCTGCTCCGGGGTGACGTGCACAGCCCGATGCGTAGCCGCGACGTCCGAGGGCTGCCGTGCAGCGACCACCTGAAGGAGGTCATTCATCGTTGCCTGGGCGCACGGGCGAAGCGTTACCAGGCGGCGGGCGAGCTGATCGCGGCTCTGCGGGCGCGTCCCACGCGTCTCCACACTGGCCGCGTGCAGAGCCTCAAGGGGCGTCACGTGTCGTTTACCGGTTTTTTGAAGCGGCCCCGGCGCGAAGCCATTGCCGCCGCGACCCGCTCCGGAGCGCTGGTGCAGGCCAGCCCGGGACCGTCGACGGATATTCTGGTCCGAGGTCGGCCCAATATTCTGCAGGTCGCCGGCAAGAGCGGTGGGCTCAAGCTGATGGAGATCCGGCGCCTGGCGGCCAAGGGGCACCGCGTAACCATCATCGGTGAGGCGCTCTTCTGGAAGCTCGTGGCGCGGGCCAAGGTACGGCGAACCAGGCGAGCGTAGCGTGTCGAAACTCCGAGTCTCGAGCTTTGCGGTCTCGATCGACGGGTACGGTGCGGGGCCGAGCCAGGATCTCGACAATCCGCTCGGGGTCGGCGGGGTTGCGCTGATGGAATGGTTCTTCCCGACCCGCACGTGGCAGCACATGCACGGCAATGCCGGCGGCGAGACGGGCGTGGACGACGATATCGCGGCGCAAGGCTTGGCCGGCATCGGGGCCTGGATTCTCGGTCGGAACATGTTCGGTCCGATCCGCGGTTCGTGGCCCGACGAGAGCTGGAGGGGCTGGTGGGGGGAGGAGCCGCCGTATCACACCCCCGTCTTCGTCCTCACCCATCATCCGCGGCCGCCGCTCCGTATGGCGGGTGGGACCGAGTTCCGCTTCGTCACGGATGGAATTCAGTCGGCGCTGCAGCAGGCTCGGGACGCGGCGGGCGATCGGGACATCCGGCTCGGCGGTGGCGTTTCGACGATTCGGCAATACCTGCGCGCCGGTCTCATCGACGAGCTGCATCTGGCCATGCGGCCCGTTGTACTCGGCACGGGGGAAGCCCTGTTCGCCGGGCTCGATCTGCCCGCCCTGGGCTACGAAACGGCCAGATATGTCCCGGGTGTTCGCGCGACTCACGTGTTTCTACGGAAACGCGCTCCATGAAACCCTACGTGACCACGACCGGCATTCTCTTCCTTCTTATCGCCGGCGCCCACGTCTTTGAGATGATCGATCGGGGGCACGTCGAAGCCGGCGATGCCGTCGTCCTCGTACTGAGCACCGGGCTTGCGGTGTGGGCATGGCGACTCTTCCGGCGCGTCCCAAGTTGATCCAGTCTCGCGCATGACCTCTCCTCCTCAGGATCTGAAGACGTTGCGCGAACGGCTGAAACAGCTGCGCGCGTTCCTGGCGAGGGCGTTCCACCTGATCATCGGTGACGTGACGTGGACGCGACCCGCCTGGATCGAGTCGTTCCGCGCCCGCATCGCCGCCGTGCGCGCCCAGGCCAATCCACGGGAGTTCAGGCGCAACGCCGTCGTCGGAGCCCTGATTCTGGTGGGGCTCGTGACGGCGATTCAGGTGTGGCGGCACCTGCCTCGCCCCGTGCGCACCGCGTTCAATGTCCTCCCGCCGCCCGCGACCGACCTGAGCGCGGATTCGGCCAAGCCGCAGCCGATGCGCGTGATGTTCGAGGCCTCCGTCGCCCCGCTCGCAACCGTCGGCAAGGTGGTGACCACGGGTGTACAGATCCAGCCTCGGCTGGCCGGAACGTGGCGCTGGGTACGGGACCGCGAGCTCACGTTTTCTCCGGCCGAGGATTGGCCGGTGGGCGAGAAGTTCAACGTGACGTTTGTCCGGAAGGGGTTCGTCGCCCCCACCGTCACGCTCGAATCCTACGACTTCGACTTCACCACGCCACCGTTCACCGGCGCCGTCTCGTCGGCCGAGTTCTACCAGGATCCGATCGACCCCAACCTCAAACGGGCGGTGCTCAAGCTCACCTTCAGCCACCCGGTGGATACCGCCTCGCTCTCGCGGCAGGTATCGCTCCGGATGGAGGGAGCGAGCGGCGGCCTCCTGTCGGGGATCAAGTCGCTGCCGTTCACAGTCATGGTGGACAAGAAACGGCTCACCGCGTCTGTGCTCTCACAACCGCTCGCGATCCCGGAAAAGGATGCGCTGATGCGAGTGACCGTGGACGCGGGCGTGCGGTCCAGCCGCGGCGGCCCGGGTACGGAGCAAGCGCTCGACCAGCGGATCTTGATCCCGGGTCTGTTCAGCCTGCGGATGCAAGGAGCGGAGCTGACCCTCGTTCGCAACGAGCGCTACGAGCCGGAACAGGTGCTGATCCTCACGACCTCCTCCGATGTAGGCGAGAAGGACATTCAGCAGAATGTCAGCGCGTGGGTCCTTCCCGTGTACAACCCGAGCACCCCGCCAGAGCAGCGGGTCCGGCCCTTCGCCTGGAGCCAGCCCGAGATGATCGGTCCGGAGATCCTCAAGGCGTCGACGCCCCTCGCGCTCAAGCAGATCCCGGCGGAGCGGGAGTATGCGTCCCGGCAGGCGTTCCGCTACGACGGCGATCCGGGCCGTTACATCTACGTCCGCGTGGCCAAGGGCTTGCGGTCGTTCGGCGGCTACGTGCTGGGCGAGACGTGGGACGGCATCGCATTGATTCCGCCGTTCCCGAAGGAAGTGAAGATCCTCGGCAGCGGCTCGATCCTGAGCCTCTCGGGCGATCGGAAGATTTCGATCTACAGTCGCGACGTACCGGCCCTGGAGGTGGAAGTCGGTCGGGTGCTTCCGGGTCAGCTGCAGCACCTCGTCACGCAGACGAACCTTGTGTTCCCGACGACGGCCTTCTCGAACTACAACTTCGACGCGTCGAACCTGTCGGCCCGCCAGGCGGACACGATCCCGATACCGCCGCTCGGTCCGGGCAAGGCGCACTACGAGCCGTACGACCTGGGCCGCTACCTGTCCCGCGGCGCCAGTCCGAAAGGACTCTTCCTCCTGTCCGTCCAGGGATACGACGCGGTGACAAGGCGGAAGGTCGGCCCGATGGACCGCCGCCTCGTGTTGCTCACGGATCTCGGTCTCCTCGCGAAGCAAGGGGCGGACGGCGCGCAGGACGTGTTCGTGCAGTCGCTGCGCACGGGGCTGCCCGTCGCCGGCGTGACGGTGGACGTGGTGGGCAAGAACGGCCTCACGGTGATCTCGGCGGAGTCGGATGCCGACGGGCACGCGCACTTCCCGAGCCTCCGGTCGTTCGAGCGCGAGCGGGCGCCCGTGCTGTACGCGGCAGAGAAGGGGGAAGACCTGTCCTTCCTGCCCATGAATCGCGAGGATCGGCAATTCGATCTCTCGCGATTCGACGTGGGCGGCGTGTCGAACGCTCTCCAGGCGGAGAAGCTGTCCGCGTATCTCTTCTCCGATCGCGGCGTGTATCGTCCGGGAGACGAATTTCACGTCGGCGTGATCGTGAAGCCCGCGGACTGGACGACCCCGCTGGCCGGCATCCCACTCGAGATGGTGATCGCCGATGCGCGCGGGCTCGAGGTCAAGCGCCAGCGGATCCGGCTTTCCCCGCAGGGGTTCGAGGAGCTCTCCTACACCACCGACGACGCGTCGCCCACGGGGACCTGGACGGTCTCCCTGTACATCGTGAAGGACGGGCGTGCCAACGCATTGCTCGGGACCGTGACGGTGCTGGTCCGGGAGTTCCAGCCCGATCGCCTGACGATGACGGCGCATCTCTCGGCCGAGTCGGCCGACGGATGGGTCTCGCCCGACAACCTCAAGGCGCGGATCAGTCTCAAGAACCTGTTCGGCACGGCCGCCGCCGGCCGGCGCGCGACCGCGACGGTGCAGTTGACGCCCGGGTTCCCGACGCTGCCGGGCCTCGCCGACTATCGCTTCTCCGATCCGCAGAAGGCCAAGGAGACGTTCAGCGAGGACCTCCCCGACGCGACGACGGACGCCGCAGGCGAGGCGGAATTTGCGCTCGGTCTGGAGCGCTTCGCCAAGGCGACCTATCGCGTGCGGGTGATCGCGCAGGGATACGAGGCCGAGGGTGGCCGGAGCGTCACCGCGGAGGCCGGCGTGGTCGTGTCGAACCAGCCGTTTCTCGTCGGCTACAAGCCCGATGGCGATCTGCGCTACCTCCATAAGGATGCGGAGCGGAACCTGGCTCTCATCGCAGTGGGGCCGGATGGAAAGCCCCTCGCGGTTCGCGGGCTCCGGTTGGCCAGACTGCGCGTCAACTACGTGTCGGTACTCGCGCGGCAGTTCGACGGGACCTACCAGTACCAGTCGGTCGAGCGCGAGATCCCGGTGAGCGACGCCCCCCTGTCGTTCCCCGTCGCCGGGCTCACCGTGCCCGTTCCGACAGGCGAGCCGGGTGCGTTCGCACTCGTCGTGAAGGATTCGTCCGGGGCCGCACTCCTGCGCGCGGACTACAACGTGGCCGGCGTCGCGAATCTGACGCGATCGCTCGAGCGCAACGCCGAGCTGCAGCTGACGCTCGATCGAGCGGACTACGCGCCGGGGGAGACGATCGAGCTGCAGGTGCGGGCGCCGTATACCGGCGCCGGACTGATCACGATCGAGCGCGATCGCGTCTACTCATGGCGCTGGTTCCGGACCACGACGACGAGCTCCGTGCAGCGGATCCCGCTGCCGCCGGGCCTCGAGGGCAACGGGTACGTCTCGGTGTCGTTCGTGCGAGACGTGAATTCCGACGAGGTATTCACGAGTCCGTTGAGCTACGGCGTGGCGCCGTTCTCGGTGAGTCTCGAGCAGCGCAAGACCGCCATCACCGTGGAAGTCCCGGAGCTGGTCAAGCCGGGCGAGCGGTTCAGCGCACACTATCGCACGGATCGGCCCTCGCGCATCGCCGTGTTCGCTGTCGATGAGGGCATCCTGCAGGTCGCCGGCTATCAGACGCCCGACCCGCTGGGATTCTTTTTCCAGAAGCGGGCGCTCGAGGTGCGCACCACCCAGATCCTCGACCTCATCCTGCCTGAGTTCGCCCGGCTGATGGCGGCGTCCGCCCCCGGCGGCGATCAGGAGAAGCGCGCGCTCGGGCGCAACCTGAACCCGTTCAAGCGCAAGCGAGACAAGCCAGTGGCGTTCTGGTCGGGCGTGCGCGACGCCGGCCCCGATGGGGCGGACTTCAGCTTCACCGTGCCCGATTACTTCAACGGCCGGCTCCGCGTGATGGCCGTCGCCGTGAACGATGCGTCCGTCGGATCGGCGCAGGCGTCGAGCCTCGTCCGCGGGGACATCGTGCTCACGCCCAACGTCCCGCTCATGGTGGCGCCCGGGGATACGTTCGAAGTGAGCGTCGGCGTGGCGAACAACGTCGCCGGCTCGGGGAAGGGGGCTAAAGTGGCGGTGACGCTCCAGCCGTCGCCCTCCCTCGAGGTGCTCGGCGCCGCCAGCACCACACTGTCCATCGACGCGATGCGAGAGGGCGCCACGGTCTTCCGTCTCCGCGCGCGCGACAAGCTGGGTAACGCCGATCTCGCGTTCAGCGCCCGTCTCGGCGACAAGTCCGGGCACATCACCACGAGCCTGAGCCTGCGTCCCTCCGTGCCCTACCGCATCGCGCTTGCCGTGGGGAACGTGCGTCGCGGGAGCGCCAGCGTGCCCGTGGACCGCGACCTCTTCCCGGAGCTTCGCACCGTGCGCGCCGGGATCTCGGTGCTGCCGCTCGGACTGGCGCACGGCCTGGTGACCTATCTCGCCAGATACCCGTACGGTTGCACGGAGCAGCTGGTCAGTCAGGGCGTGCCGGCGATGGTCCTCGCCCGCAGGCCGGAGTTCGGCATCGGCTCCGCCCAGGCGGCGACGACGACCGGAAAGGTGCTCGACATGCTGCGCTCCCGGCAGAACGAGGAGGGCGCATACGGGCTCTGGGCGGCCAACACACACGTGAGTCCCTACGTGTCGGTGTACGCCCAGCACTTCCTGCTCGAGGCTCGGGAGCGGGGCTTCGACGTCCCGCAGGAAGCGATCACCCAGGGCGCCGGGTACCTGCTGCGCCTCGCCGCGAGCGAGGGCGGGAGTCTGTATGAAGAGCGCACGCGCGCCTACGCGATCTATCTCCTCACGCGCCAGGGCGTGGTCACCACGAGCTACGCGATGTCGCTGCAGCACCGCCTGGAGACGAACTACGCCGATCGCTGGAAGCAGGACCTCGCGGGCGCCTTCCTGGCGTCGACCTATCAGCTCCTGCGACAGGAAGGGCTGGCGTTTTCGATCATCCGGGCGTCACGATTCGACGAGAAGCGCCCGGCCGATTACGCGTCGTACGATGACGGCCTGACGCACGACGCGATGCTCCTCTATCTGTTGGCCCGCCACTTCCCCAGTCGACTGAGCGGCGTGAAGGCGCAGGCCATCGACGCGATCGTGGCGCCGATCGCCCACGGTGCGTACAACAGTCTCTCGAGCGCGTACACGTTGCTCGGCCTCGATGCCTACGTCACGGCCCTCGGGCCCGCCGCAGCGGGTCACTTCACGATCACGGAGACGCTCGCGGACGGGTCGAACCGCACGCTCTCCTTGCCGCCGGGCACTTTCCCGGAGGCCGACGTTTCTTCGGGTGCGAAACGGGTCGGGTTCATGAGCGACACGACGGTCACCGCCTTCTACTCGCTCAGCCAGGCGGGCTTCGACCGGACGGCGCCCACCCAGGCGCTCTCCCAGGGACTCGAAGTCTTGCGGGAATACACGGACAAGAACGGGACTCCGGTCACCACCGTGACGCTGGGCGACGAGATCGAAGTACACCTCAAGTTCCGGGCGCTGGGCGCTCAACCGATCGCGAACGTCGCGCTCGTGGACCTCCTGCCGGGCGGTTTCGAGATGGTCGAGAACGCCAGACCCGAACTCGCGGCCCGCGTGTCGGTGACACCCGCGGCCGCGGGCAACCAGGAGAACGAGGAGAGCGAAGGCGGGGAGGGAGGCGAACAAACAGAGGGTGTGGAGTCGGCGTGGACACCGAGTTTCGGCGCGGCGATCGGACGGTGGTCCCCAGACTACGCCGACGTGCGGGAGGACCGGGTCAACGTCTATGGGCTCGCCGATGCGTCCATCCGCGAGTTCGTCTACACCGTGAAGGCGACCGCGGTCGGCTCGTTCGCCGTGCCGCCGGCGTATGGCGAGGGCATGTACGATCGGTCGGTGCGGGCCTGGTCGGCGCCGGGCCATATCGTGGTGGGGCGCCCGAAGTGACAGTGCGCGCCGTGCGGCGAGCGGCGACGGTCGCAGGCGCCGTCTGGTGTACGCTCTGGCTCGTCCCGCGAGTCGTCCCACATCAATCCCTGCGGGCGCGCCTGGCATCGTCCACCGCCGTCTACGATCGGGACGGTAGCCTGCTGCGCGTGACCTTGTCCGCGGATGGGGCCTACCGGATCTGGGTCCCGCTCGACCGGATGTCTCCGCTTCTCGTGAAGGCCACGCTCCTGCAGGAAGACCGCTACTTCCGCTGGCATCCCGGGGTGAATCCCGTGTCGCTGACCCGTGGCGCGTGGCGGACGTACGTCGTGCGTGCCCGGCGCGAAGGCGGCTCGACGATCACGATGCAGCTGGCGCGCCTCCTCTATGGGGTCCGGTCCGCAACACCGGCCGGCAAGCTGGTCCAGATCGCGCGGGCGCTGCTGCTCGAGCTCCGCTACACCAAGCGGGAGATCCTCGAAGCGTACCTGAACGTCGTGCCCTACGGAGGCAACGTCGAGGGCGCGGCGGCCGCGAGTCTCATCTACTTCGGGAAGGATCCGAGCCGGCTCACGTTGCCCGAAGCGTTGACGCTCGCGGTGCTACCCCAGAATCCGACGAGTCGGATGCCAGGCGCGATGTCGCGAACCGATCAGAGGTTGCGCCAGGCTCGAGAACAGTTGTACGCGCGCTGGCAGGCGACGCACGGCGCTGTCGAGGGGGAAGCGAGTCTCATGCGCGTCCCGGTCCGCATGGGGTCACCCCGCGCGTTGCCATTCGGCGCGCCGCACCTCGTAGATGCCGTCCTCGCCGATGCGGATCGGAGTGCCGAGGTACGAACCTCGGTGGACCACGGGCTTCAGGGACTCCTGGAGCGCCAGGTGCGGGCCTACGTCGCTCGAGAGGCGCGGGTCGGCGTCCACAATGCGGCGGCGATGCTCGTAGACTGGCGCACGATGGAAGCGAAGGCGCTCGTCGGCTCGGCTGGGTTCTTCGATCCCGCCATTGCGGGGCAGGTGAACGGCGCCGCCGCCAAACGCTCCCCCGGCTCCACCCTCAAGCCGTTCATTTATGCGCTCGCGATCGATCAGGGCGTGCTGCATCCGAGGACGGTCCTCAAGGACGCGCCGTCCGCGTTCGGTGCCTACAGCCCGGAGAATTTCGACGGTCGGTTCGTGGGCCCGCTCACAGCCGCGGAAGCGCTCATCCGGAGCCGCAACGTCCCGGCGGTCTACGTCGCGTCGCGCCTCTCGAAACCGGACCTGTATGACTTCCTCGAGATGTCGGGCGTGGCGGGGCTCCGCTCTCGAGAATTCTACGGACTGGCGTTGGTGCTGGGCGGCGGGGAGCTGACGATGGAGGAGTTGGTGTCGCTGTACGGGGCCCTCGCCAACGAGGGCGTCGTCCGGCCCGTGCGCTATCGCGTCGACCAGCCGCCGGGCCCTGGCGTACGCGTGCTGAGTCCGGAAGCGGCGTACGTGACGCTCGACATGCTCAAGGACGCGCCCCGTCCCGACGACGTAGCGGCCGCGACGCCGGGGCGGCTCCGCGTCTACTGGAAGACCGGGACATCGTACGGCTTTCGTGATGCGTGGACGATCGGGATCTTCGGCCCCTACGTGCTGGCCGTCTGGATCGGAAACTTCAGCGGGGAAGGAAACCCGGCGTTCGTGGGCGTGCAGGTCGCGGCGCCGCTGTTCTTTCAGGTCGTCGATGCGATCGAGGCCCAGGAGCCGTCGCTCGCCGAGCCCGTGCGGAGCATTCCGGCGCGCCTCGCCGAGGTGGACGTCTGTGCGGCGTCCGGAGACCTCCCCAACGCCGATTGTCCTCGTACCGTGCCGACCTGGTTCATCCCGGGCAGGTCGCCGATCCGGGTCAGCACACTCCATCAGGCACTCTTGATCGACGACCGGACGGGGTTGCGAGCATGTCCACCGTACACGGCCGGACCCACCCATCGGGTGGTCTACGAGATGTGGACCTCCGACCTGCTCAAGCTATTCCAGCAGGCTGGGCTTCCGCGGCGGGCACCGCCGCCGTTCGATGCCGTGTGCGCCGCGCATGCCGTCGAGTCTCCCGGTGATGGGCCGCCGCAGATCACATCGCCGCTGCGCGGCGTCGTGTACACGCTTCGCGCCAAGCGCCTGGGGGAGGAAACCATCACACTCCGAGCCACGACGGGACCGGGCGTCCGGGAGGTCTACTGGTTCCTCGGGCAGAGCTTTCTGGGAAAGGCGGCTCCAGGCGCGAGCCTCGCGTGGCGGCCCGATGCCCCGGGATCGTTCACGCTGCGGGCCGTGGATGACCAGGGCCAGGCCGACGCCCGGCTCATCGAGCTGGCGGTGGTGCCGTGAGCACCTTTCCGATCGCGCCGGCGACGAGCCGATACATCTGGTTTCTGATTCCTGCCCTCATCCTCCTGATTGGTGCCGCGGTGCTCCTCGTCGCTTCGGTTCGTGGGGCCCACGCGTCGACCTTCGAGGTCGGCCCGGACGGGTTGCGGTTACGCGGTGACCTGTGGGGCCGACTGATTCCGAGGGCGGAGCTCCGAGTGGACCTGGCCCGGCGCGTCGACCTGACGCAGGAGGAGGGGCTCAGGCCGAAGTCGCGCCGGATGGGAACTGCGTTGCCCGGTTATCAGGCCGGCTGGTTCCGGCTGCGCAACGGGGAAAAAGCCCTCTTGTATCTCACCGATCGTACGCGAGCCGTCTACGTCCCCACGACGGCGGGATACGTGCTCCTCCTCAGTCCCGTGGACCCGGACGGTTTTCTCTCTCGACTGCGAGGGGAAACACCGTGAAATGAACGCCATCCTTGACGCCATCGGTCACACGCCGCTCCTCGAGCTGCGTCGCGTCGTACCGCCCGGCGGAGCGCGCATCGTTGCGAAGCTCGAGTCGACCAATCCCACTGGGAGCATGAAGGACCGCGTGGCCCGGGCCATGGTGGACGGAGCCATTGCCAGTGGGAAGCTGCCGCAGGGGGGGACGGTGGTGGAATACACGGCCGGCACGACGGGAGTTTCGCTCGCGTTGATCTGTGCCGCGCAGGGGTATCGCGCCCACTTCGTGTATTCCGATGCCTTCAGCGAGGAGAAGCGCTATACCATGCGCGCGTATGGCGCGGAGCTCACCGACGTGTCGAGCGGCGGGAAGGGCATCACCGAGCGGTTGATCAAGGGCATGATCGCCAAGGCCGACGAGATCAGTCGCCGGCCGGGCCACTGGTACTGCGATCAGCTCAACAATCGCGACGGGGAAGCCGGGTATCATGCCCTGGGGGATGAGCTGTGGGAGCAGGCGGGCGGGCGCGTCGATGCCTTCGTGCAGGCCGTGGGCACGGCCCATTCGATCCACGGCGCGGCGCACGCGTTGCGAAACCACAATCGCCGCTTACACGTCGTCGCTGTGGAGCCGGGAGAGTCCGCCGTACTCTCCGGGAAACCGTCGGGCTCGCACCACATCGAGGGCATCGGCATCGGCTTCACGCCGCCGCTCTGGCGACCGGCCGAGGTGAACGAGATTATCCCGGTGCCGACCGCGGAGGCGAAGGCCATGGCGCGGCGGCTCGCCCGCGAGGAGGCCATCTTCACGGGGACATCGACGGGCGCCAACATCGTCGCGGCGCTGCAGGTGGCTCAGCGGCTCGGGCCGGGCGCGACCGTGGCCACGATCATCATTGATTCCGGATTGCGCTACCTTAGTACCGACGTTTTCAGGACTTGAGAAGGGGGCGATCGAATCATGGCAGGGCAGGGATCCGCCGGAAACGTCATCGCCGCCATCTGCAGCTTGTTCGTGCCCGGGCTCGGGCAATTGGTGCAAGGACGTCTAATCATGGCGATCATCCAGTTCGTCCTCGCCGGTGTGCTCTGGTTCTTCCTGCTCGGCTGGGTCATCCATCTCTGGTCGATCCTCGACGCAGCGCTCTGGAAGCCCAAACCGGAGCCGGCTTCGTAACACACGCCGTGCCTGTTCCCGACCTTCGGACCACGTTGCGCTCCGCCTGGGCGACCAATAATCGCGTCACGATTTTCTTCATCGAGCAGCTGCCCGCCACGCTCTGGCGCGCGCCCGTGCCCGGAATGCCGCACCGCACCGTCGGCATGATCGCCGCACACCTGCACAACGCGCGGTGCCAGTGGATCAAGACGCTCGGGCGAGAGCACGGGGTGCGGGCTCCGACGCGGGTGGACCACCGCAAGGTTTCTCGCCGGGCGCTCACCGCCGCCTTGCGGAAGAGCGGTCGGGGTATCGCGGCGATCCTCGAGCTCGGTATCGCGGCGGATGGCCAGGTCCCTCCCTCCCGCGGCTATGTGTGGCGTAACCTGCCGCTCGACGTGGGCCATGTGCTCACCTATTTCGTGGCGCACGAAGCCCACCATCGGGGCCAGATCATCCTGGCGGCGCGCCAGCTCGGTTGTCGCTTGCCGGTCGCGGTGACGGGCGGCGTGTGGCAATGGAGCCAGCGCACGCGCGAAGCGCGCGCCTGAACTGCTCGAAACCGTACGGAGGGCACATGTTGAAGAACGCGCGAATCGTCCCGTACATCCCGGTCGCCAATGTGGCCCGAGCGCGGAAGTTCTATGAAGAAAAGATCGGGCTCGTAGCGAAGGAGGAGTACGCGGGAGGGGTGGTGTACGAGTGCGGCGACGGATCCTGGGTCTTCATGTATCCGTCGGCCGGCGCGGGCACGTCGCGGGCCAGCACCGCGTTCTGGGCGGTGAACGATGTCGTCGCCGAAGTGGCTGCGCTCAGGAAAAAGGGTGTCGTGTTCGAAGAGTACGACATGCCGGGATTGAAGACGATGAACGGCATCGCGACCGGGGGTGGCGCGAAGACGGCCTGGTTCAAGGACAGCGAGGGGAACATCCTCGCGATCAGTCAGCGGCTCGCCGCTCCGTCGTCGGCATAGCGGTAGGCGCCTTGCGCGAGCGGCTCCCTCGTTCGCAGCTTCCTCCACCCCCACCACGGAGCATCCGTTGACCGCCACGCCAGGCCCCCGAGGACTGGACGGCGTCGTAGCAGCCCGAACCCGCCTGAGCCACGTGGATGGCCAGGCGGGCGAGCTGATCATCGGCGGGTACGAGCTCAAGGAGCTGGCCGGGCGCGTCAGCTTCGAGGAAGTGGCTCATCTCCTGTGGCGCGGCGCGCTGCCCGACCGTGCCGCCCTCGCGGAGCTGCGCAAGGAAATCGCCGCGCTCCGCTCGCTCCCCGACGAGACGCTGCGTGTGGTGCGGGCGGCCGCGAAGGCGGCGCCGATCGATGCGCTCCGCATGGCGTGCGCCACCCTGTCCCTCGATCTCGCCGACCCCGACAACATCTCGCCGACAGCCGATCTCGCGGCGGCCAAAATGCTGACGGCACGGTTCCCGACGATCGTCGCGGCGCATGCGCGCGTCAGCGAGGGCAAAGATCCGATCCCGCCGCGCGCCGATCTGTCCCGCGCCGCGAACTTCCTCTACATGGTCCACGGGAAGGAGCCGGATCCCATCGGGGCCCGCGCGCTCGACACCTACTGGGTGACGGTGATGGACCACGGCATGAACGCGTCGACGTTCACGAGCCGCGTGATCGCGAGCACCCGCTCGGACATGGTGAGCGCGGTGACGGGCGCGATCGGCGCGTTGAAAGGGCCGCTCCACGGGGGCGCGCCCGGACCGGTGCTCGACATGCTCGTGGAGATCCGCTCAGCGGATCGGGCCGAAGCCTGGGTACGGAACGAGCTCGCCGCCGGACGCCGCATCATGGGGTTCGGGCATCGGGTCTACAAAGTCCGCGATCCACGCGCCGAGGTGCTCCGGAAGGTGGCGGAGGAGATGAGCACGGCGCACCTGGAGGACCACAAGCTGTTCGACCTGGCGCGGGCGGTGGAGGGCACGGCCCTCAAGCTGCTCGACGAAGTGAAGCCGGGCCGCAACCTGCGGACCAACGTCGAGTTCTACACGGCGCTCGTGCTCCAGTCGTTGGGACTCAAGCCGCGCTCGTTCGTCGCCACGTTCGCTTGCGGCCGGATCGCCGGCTGGTGCGCGCACGTCATCGAGCAGCACGCCGAGGACCACCTCATCCGGCCGCAGTCCGAGTATGTCGGGCCGCGCGGTCTGAGATTCGATCCTTCGAAGGGATCTTGAACGCCTCCCGGGACGGATACGCGATCGAGCGGCGCCGCTTCGGACCGGTCGATATCATCGCGCTCATGGTCATCGTGCTCGCCCCCATGGTCACGGTGGGCGGCGTGGCCGTGCCACTGGGTGCCTTGTTGGTGCTCCTCTGGGCGCAATGGTCCCGCACTCCGTTGCCCGAGCTCGGGTATGGACGGCCCAAGAGTTGGATTAGGACCCTGGCCATCGGCCTCGCGATAGGTGTCCCGTTCAAGTTTCTCATGAAAGCCGTCGTCATGCCGCTCTTCGGGGCCGATCCAATCAATCGGACCTACCACTACCTGGCCGGGAACACGAGCATTCTTCCGGCGGCGATCTGGATGATGCTGGTCGCGGGGTTCGGCGAAGAGACGGTGTTTCGAGGGTACCTGTTCGAGCGACTGGGCAAGCTCATCGGAGCGAGGCCCGGTGCCAAGGCCACGATACTGCTCGTTACGTCCGCGCTCTTCGCGCTCGCGCACTACCCCGACCAGGGCGTTGCGGGCAGCGAGCAGGCCACGTTCACGGGGCTCGTGTTTGGCACGATCTTTCTCGTGACGGGCCAGATCTGGATCCCGATGATCGCCCATGCCGCGTTCGATCTGACCGCGCTCGCGCTGATCTATGGCAATTTCGAATCCAGCGTCGCTCACTGGATCTTCAAGTAGCGTCGTACACGCGCCGGAACTCGAGCTGGCGCCGGAGCCCGTCCACGCTCACGATGACGTACAGCTGCTTCCCGTCCTGCGACTTGAGGTAATCTTCCGTCACCTTTCCGCCGCCCGACACCTTCCGCTCCAGCACGAAGTCGTAACCCTGCCAGCGTCCCTTGATCTCGAGGTCTCCGCCGCCCTCGACGTGCTGCTTGAACTTGCGTCCCTCACTGTAGACGAGCAGGGCGGCGCCCGTGTCCGCCGTGAGCAGCATCGTCGAATCGGTTCCGGCGATCGTCAGCGTCGCAGGGGCTTGGAGTGCGAGCTGCATCGTCTGATGCATCCGGGCCCGCTGCTCGTCGCTCATCCCGCCGCCACCGCCCCCCCCCGATAGCCACCGCGTCCCCCCCCGAACCCCCCGCGTCCACCTCCGCCAAACCCGCCCCGCCTCCCGCCCCCCCCGCCGCCGCCCCGTTGCTCGCCGCCCGACGTGTCGCCGCTTTGAACCATGTCGCCCGGGCTGTTGCTCTGCGCGGCGTTGTAGGTCCACCGTCCTGAGAGGTCGGGGTGTTGTGCGGCCTGGCCCGTCGCGCTTTTCGACGCGGTGAGGGTGACCAGCGTCGCCCCGGCCAGCATGCTCATCGTCCTGAGGTTCATCAAAGACTCCTTCCTAGTCGTTTGGACCGCGGCGACCCCCGCCACCCCGGCCCCCGAACCCTGGGGTCTTGAGCGCGTCGGGCAGCTGCCTCCATTGATCCGGTGTGAGCACGGCGCGCGCATGGTCGAGCGCCTTGCGGATGTTCTCTCGGCCGACCTGCAACCGAGGCCGCATCCGCGCGAACAGGATGCCGGGGTCGGGTCGGGTGCCGGCCCTCTGGACGTCGGCCTGTAACGAGTCCCGCACGATCGCGTTCTGCGCGTCCAGCGAATCTGAGATGGCCTTCAGCGCAATCACTTGTGCGTCGTCCAGCTTGAGCGTGTCCTTCATGCCGACCATGACGCTGATCGGGTTGGGGAGGATCTGCGCGAAGCGCGCGGTGAAGTCGGGTGGGCCGGCGCCGTCGGCCGCTCCTTGACCTCCTCGGCGTCCTCCGCCGAACACCGACCGCAGCCGGTCCCGCGTGCGGTCGGGCCCGATCGTGAGATGGGCCTGGATGCCGATCTGGAACGGGACAGTGATCCCACCGTTCGCTCCGGCGATGGCGCCGAACCGATCGTTGACGGCGTAGCGGAACGTCTGGGTCGTGGGATCGAACCCGCGCACGTACAGGAGCACCGGGTCGGGAGCGGCACTGAAGCCCCATCCGCGCAGGTTGTTCGAGCCGTGGAGCCACTCGTCGAGCCCGCCGAGCAGGTTTACGGTCACGAGCGAAAGGGTGAGCCGGCGGTCGAGCCCGAACCAGTCGGGCCGCCAGTTGACCTGCAGATCGAGCGAGGGTTGCCACGGACCAGTGCACGAGTTGCGCGCGGCGACCTCGCCGAGCTGCGTGGTGAGACAGCTCTGGACAGCCGACGGGGCTCCCGCGAGCAGCGCGCGCATGGCGCGGGCGACCGAAGTATCGGCCGTCGTGGCCGGATCGAATACGAATGCCCGGTCGTTGCGCGAGCCGTCGCCGTTGATGTCGGACCCGACCATTGGTGTGTACGGCGCGCCCGAGGTGACCCGCCCGATCGCCGTGATCTCGAGCGCCCCGGTGATCGGATACGTGACGGTGCCGAGCAACGAATGGCGCCGCTCGAAGCTGCTCGTCGCCCACTCACGGACATTGGGATCGCCCGCGGTGCTCGCGGCGGCGAAGCCCTGCGAAGCGGCCCCGGTTCCGAACGACGACTGGTCCTGCGCGCGGGTGTAGGTATACGAGAGCTGGAACGTCATGCCGCGCACCGTCAGGCCGCCAAACCCAAGAGTGAGCTGTTTCGTGTCGGACTGGAGGTCCGAGCCGATCACCAGCACCTGCCCGAACGCGGGATGCAGCCGCGAGTCTACTGAGGAGAGCGCACCGGTTGCGGCGACGATGGAATCGGCCGGGACGTACACCGGTCGGTTGCGCTCGTTGGCGAGCGTGAACGCGGGCGTCGCCACGAGGTTCGCGTCGCGGAAGCCGTATTGGCTCATGCCCCGGGCGTAGCTCGCGTCGAGTGACACGGTATACGTCCCCTGGATGCGGCGCTGCACTCCGAGCGAGCCGCGCCACGCGCGCGGTGCCGTGAATCCGGGGTCGAACACGGTGACGTTCGGCTGCGGTGTGATCGTTACCGGGCCCCCCCCTCCCCCCGCGCTGTCCGTGCATTGCGTGGGAATGGCGGAGGGATCCTGCATGTACAGCGTCCAGTCGGGGGTCGGCACCGCCGCACCGATGCAGGTCAGTTGCGTCTCGGCGCTGGCCAGGCCGGGGGCCGCAAGCGCCGCGCTGTACAACCCGGTGGGCGTGAGGCTGCGGAAGTCTCCGGCCCCGCCGCGAACGATGTAGGTCGGCGGACCGTCTGCTCCTCCGAACATCCACGTGAAGCCGACCCGGGGGGACACGTGCACCTCCGTGGGGATGCGATCGGTGCGCAGCCCGAACAGCGAGCCGACGGCGACATTCTCGGCCGGCGCCCCGTTGAAGCGCGCCCCCTCGAGCCGGGCGCCGTAGGTGAGCTGCAAGGCGCCGCTCGTGCGCCAGGTGTCACCCAGGTACAGCGCGGCGTTCCAGGCCGTGCCCCGGCGGTCGAGCGGCGCGAGGGTGCGCGTGAACGTCGACGGGCTATCGGCCGCGAGCGCCGCCAGCGACGAGTACGTGAACGTGCCCAGCTGGTTGATGTTCTGATTCTCGTTGATCTGGGTCCCGTTCAGGTACAACCCGAGCTTGATGCGATGGGCCGTCGCACCGGGCAACCAGGAGAATTCGTCGGTGATCTCGAGCGAGCGATCGTTCGAGTGCTGCGGGAAGCCGATGTTCCCGCCGAAGCTCAGGTTCGCGACGCTCTGTGCGGAGTCTCCCAGGGGCGAGCCGACCAGCACCCGGCCCGCCGGGAGCGCGACGTACGCCGCCGCATCGCGCTTACTGGTCGACGCGTAACCGCGGATCTCATTGATGAAGTTGCCGCCGAAGTACGAGGTGAGCGACGCCATCACGCCGCCGCCCGTTTGCGTGCTCGTGCCGCCGGTGGGCGGGAGGGCCAATGTTCCGAGGCGGGTGGGCACCTGCGAAGTCCAGCGCCCGTCGAGCCGCACCATCAAGGTCTGCACGTCCGAGATGTTCCAGTCGAACCGCACCAGGCCGACGGTATTGTCGGTCGCGCGGTCGTCCGGGAGATCGGGGACGGTGATCGGAACACCGCTCTGCTGCGTCAGGGCGATGAAGCGGGCGACCGAGTCGGGGCTCACGCCCAGCCGGGCGAGCGTGGCGGGGTCCGCGCTCATAAGGGAGGTGAGCCCTTGGTCGCGCCACCGTCCCTGCAGCGCGCCGAACACGAACAGCTTGTTCGGGATGATGGGCCCGCCCATGCCGCCACCGAGCTGATTCTGCGTGTAGCCTTGGCCGAACGGGGTGGAGGTCGCGCCGCCCCAGGCGAGGTCCCGGTCGCGCAGCGTGTAGGTGTAAGACCCTTGCGGCACGTTCGTACCACTCCGTGTGGTGGACGCGACGAGGCCGCCCGAGAACTGGCCGCGAGCCACGTCGTAGGTGCTCGTCACCACGCGCGTCGAGCGGATCGCATCCTGCGGCACACTGCCCGAACCGAAGGAAAGCCCGTCGAGG
>DATLVU010000070.1:0-14896 GCA_035577025.1 Gemmatimonadales bacterium | reverse complement strand
CGATGATCAACCTGGGGACCGAGCCGGTCACCGTGCAGCGCGGCATGCGTATCGCGCAGCTGGTGTTTCAGCGCGTGGAGGCGGTCGAGCTCGAGGAAGTCGCAGAACTGCCGCCAAGCGAGCGAGGGCAGGGCGGCTTCGGGAGCACGGGCGTGTGAGAGAGCGGACACCTTTCAGGACGCTCCCGCTCGGGTTACGCTTGAAACGTCCGAGGCCGGAGTAGCGCGCGTGGCGGACATTCGCGTGGCGCTGGGACAGGTACTGGGGCCAACCTCCCGGGTGGAGCGCGAAGTCCGGCCGGTGGGGGACTGTCGCATGTTCGTGGCCCTCGATCAGTCCACCGGTGCGGAGCTGCTGGTGAAAGTCCTGCCCACCTCGCTGTCGCTCGGCGTCGACGAGAACCGATTCGCGAAGAACCTTGTCGCGCTCGGCGACCGCTTGTCGCACGCCGGGCTGGTGGTTCCCCACGGCGGCGGGCGCGCGGGATCGTTCGTGTACCATACCAGGCCGTTCGTCCAGGGCACGACGCTGCGCGCCTGGCTCGCGCGTCACGGAGAGCTGCCGCTCCGCCGCGTCGTGGAGATCCTTCACCAGGTGCTCGCGGCGCTCGCGCACGCGCACGCGGCCGGCGTGGCGCACGGAGACTTGAAGCCGGAGCACGTGCTTCTCGCCGATGGCCAGGTTCTGATCGCCGATACCGGAATTTTCAGCACAGTGGAGCGCTCGCTCGACGCGAGTGTACGCGAAAAGGCGTACGGCGCCATTGTGGCGGCGTTGTGCACGACCGAGTACCTGGCACCCGAGCGCCGCAACGGCGCCGCGGGCGTTGGGTCGCGCGACGATATGTACGCCGTGGGCGTGATCGTGCATGAAATGTTGACCGGGCGGCCTCCCGCCGACACCTCGGCCTCGCCTGAGGAAACCCGTTCCGTCCCGCCCTGGCTCGTGGAGCTGGGGCGGCGTTGCCGGGCGCCCGAGCCCGCCGCACGGTGGGCGGACGCGTCGGCGGCGTTGGCCAACGGGAGCTGGCCGTCGGCGGGAGGGGACGTGTGAGGCCCCTGGTTCTTTGTTACCATCGCGTAGGCGGGCCGCGTGAGCTCGGCGTCACGCGTGTGGCACGGTCGACCTTTGAGCGTCAGATGACGGCGCTCGCGCGCGCGGGTTGGAAGACGCTCACCCTCGGGGAATTCAGCGGCGCGCTCGACCCGGAAGGACAGGTCGCCGACGGGCGGTCATTCTTGCTCTCGTTCGACGATGGGTACGCGTCCCTGGCGGAGTGCGTCTATCCGGTCCTCGCCGAGGTGGGGTTCACCGCCGTGACGTTCCTCATCACCGATTACGTGGGTCGCGACAACAGCTGGGACGTGCGCTACACGTGGCGCCGTCTCCCGCACCTCGATTGGAACGCCATCACGCACTGGCAGGGCCGCGGCTTCGAGTTCGCCTCCCACTCGGCATCGCATGCGCGGCTGACATGGCTATCCGACTCTGACGTCGTGGATGAGCTTGCGCGGTCGCGCGAGGAGCTGATCGGCCGACTGGGCCTGGGAGCCGGCCGAGCTGTGGCGTACCCGTTTGGCGCACGCGACGCCCGCGTTGAGCGATCGGCGCGCGCGGCTGGCTATGAGCTGGGCTTCGGCGGGGTGCGAGGGAACGGCAACCGGCTCAATCTGTCGCGCGTGCCGGTGTATGCATGGGACGTGGGTAGCGTGCCACTCGGTCTTCGGAAGGACCCGCTTGGTGCGGTGGGCAAGCTCGTTGCGCACGGCGCTAATCGCTGCGCGGTGGGGACGAGCGTAATGAAGGGTGTCTGGCGTCGGGTGTCCGGTGCCCGGGGTCGCCTCACCGAACACCGGACACCGGACACCTAACACCGCTTCAGAGAAGGTTCCCGGCGGCCACCGCCGCGCCCATCGCGTGGTATCCCTTGTCCACATAAATCGTTGTCCCGGTGATCCCGCTTCCCAGGGGGCTCGCGAGGAACGCCGCGGTCGTCCCGACTTCGCGCGCGGTGAGGGGCTCGGTGAGGGGCGCGTTGGCCGCGTAGTACTCGACCATCCGCTCGATCTTGCCGATGGCGCTCGCGGCGCGCGAGGCGAGCGGCCCGGCCGAGATCGTATTGACGCGAATGCCGTGCTTGCGGCCGGCTTCGAACGCGAGCGTCCGCGTATCGCTCTCGAGTGCGGCTTTCGCGGAGGACATCCCCCCGCCATATCCCGGGACCACGCGCTCGCTCGCCATGTAGGTGAGGGAGAGGAACGATCCGCCCGGGCGCATGAGGGGGCCTAGCCGCGCGACGAGCGAGACCAGGGAATACGCGCTCACGCTCACGGCGGTGAGATAGCCGCTCCGGCTGGTTTCGAGCAGCGGCTTCTTGACTTCGGGCCCGTTGGCAAGCGAGTGCACCACGATGTCCAGCGGCCGATCCCCGAAATCCTGGGCCAGCCGTTGCGCGACTCCCGCGACGGAGAAGTCACCGACGTCCTTGTACCGCTTGTTGCTTCGGATGTCCTCAGGCGCATCGGCCAGCGTGTCGTACGCGGCATCCAGGGGATAGATCTTCTCGAACTGAAGCAGGGAGCCGTCCGGCATGCGTCGCGAGTCGTCGATCTTGCCACGCTCGAGCAGGTTGTGGAAGATGTTCAAGGCCGGCGGCCACGTGCCGGTGCACACGGTCGCGCCGGCTTCGGCGAGGGCCTTCGCGATGGCGAAGCCATAGCCGGCGTCGTCCGCCACCCCGGCCACGAGGGCCCGCTTGCCCTTCAGATCGATGCTCAGCATTGCCTTTCCTTCACAAAATGGGAGTGGCGAGAGGGGAGAGGTACCGGACGGTGCATCGAAAAGAACCTCTCCCACTCCCTACTCCCTGTTCAGATGAAGAAGCGCGCCGCCACCGGAATCAGCTGCGGATGCTTGACCAGGGCATGCGCGAAGATTCGCCCCAGCGTCCGCTTCTCGCTCGGGATCGCGTTCACGGTGCGCGCGAGCGAATTGAAGAAGGCGTCGTCCAGGTCTTCGAGCGCCTGCTTGATGCGGTAGTACTTGAGATGGTCGTCGCCGAGCAGCCGCATCCAGTCGGCGTGATACGCCGAGAGCCGCTGGGCGCTCGTATCGCCCGCGCAGATCGCCGCCGCCGCGGCGCGGCCCGCCAGCCGCCCCGCCTTCATCGCGTTCACGATGCCGCCGCCTGACAGGGGATTGATCATGTGGGCGGCGTCACCGGCGACGAGGACGCCGTCCGTGTAGGTCCGCTTGATGGTCGTATGCGTGATGACCCCCCCGACCGTGTAGCCGGCCCGTTCGCCGCCAGGGTAGCGCCGGGCGATCCACGCGTCGAGGTACTCCTGGGCGTTGCGGCCGTCAGCCTTCAGGGCCACGAGTCCCAGGCCGACGTTGGCGATCCCAGGCGCCCGCGGGAAGATCCAGGCGTAGCCGCCGGGAGCGATCCCATCGCCGAATTGCAGGTAGATCGCGTCGGGATCGACGTCGATGCCCCGCAGCACGTACTGTGCGCACGATTCCATGTCGCGCGCGGGGACGCGGGTGTCGAGCCCCGCCCAGCGGCCGACCATCGCCTCGACGCCGTCGGCGCCGATCACGATGCGGGCGCGCATCGTTTCGTCACCCTGCGCCCCGCGCAGGCGGACTTCCCAACGACCATCCGCGAGCTGGTGCATGCCCGCGGCTTCCGTCGCGACCAGCACTTCCACGCCGTCGCTCGCCGCCCGCGCGGCCAGGAACGCGTCGAACCGCGTGCGATCGAGAATCCACCCCACGTCGCGCTCGGCGACCTTCACTTCCGTATCGTCCGGCGCGAGAAAGATCACGCGCCTGATCTTGCGCGCCACCCATGGCGCGTCGATCGGATCCGCGAATTCGCGCAACCCGGCGTCGCCGACGCCCTCGGCGCAACGCACCGGCGTGCCCACGAGGGGGTCGCGCTCGAGCAACACCACGTCGAGCGCCGGGGCCGCGCGCTTGGCCTCGAGCGCCGCAACCGAGCCCGCCGGGCCCGCACCAATGACCAGCACATCGGTGTCGCGCATCACGCGGCGATCATCTTGAGGGCGCCTACGGGGCAGGGGGCGATGCACTTCCGGCACCCGGTGCACGTGCCCCGATCGACGACCAGGTCGGCGAGCTCCAGATGAATGGCTTCCGGCGGGCACAACGGGAGGCAGAGACCGCACCGGTCGCAAACCCGAAGGTCCACCACAGCGATCTCGGACGGGGTCTGCGCGCGTCGCATGGGCGAACGGTAGCCGCCGGTGGGAGAGCCGTCAAGCATCAGCCTTGCTTGGAGTTACGCTTTTCATTAGCTTGAGGCGCTCGCGCGCGCCCGCCGGTCAACTTTCACCAACGACGACGTGTCCCTGTGCCCCTACGCTGGCCGAATTGGAAGCTTGGAGCCTGGAGTCCGGCGAATGAGATCGCCGTGGATCTGGGCACTGCCAACACGCTGATCTACGTGAAGGGCGAGGGCATAGTGCTGAACGAGCCCTCGGTCGTCGCGATCGAAAAATCCACCGGCAAGATCAAAGGCATCGGGCTCGAGGCCAAGCGCATGCTCGGCCGGACGCCGGACGGGATCCTCGCGGTCCGGCCCTTGAAGGACGGGGTGATCGCCGACTTCGATGTCACGGAAAAGATGCTGCGGTTCTTCCTGAAGACGATCATCGATCGCCACCTGTTCCGCGTGAAGCCCAAGGTGATCGTGTGCGTGCCGTCGGGTATCACGGAAGTGGAGAAGCGAGCCGTACGCGATTCGGCCCAGTCCGCGGGCGCAAAAGAGGTATACATGGTGGCGGAGCCGATGGCCGCGGCCATCGGCGTGGGGCTCCCCGTGGAAACACCCACCGGCAACATGGTGATCGATATCGGCGGAGGGACGACCGAAATCGCCGTGATCGCCCTGTCGGGGATCGTGTCCGACACCTCGATTCGCACCGGGGGCGACGAGCTCGATCAGGCCATCGTGCAATTCATGCGCAAGAATTACAACCTATTGATCGGCGAACCCACGGCGGAGCAGATCAAGATTCAGATCGGGTCGGCGGCGCCGGTCGGCGAGGAACGGGAAATGGAAGTGAAGGGCCGCGATCTCGTGTCCGGCATCCCGAAGATCGTGCGCGTGCATTCCAGTGAAATTCGCGAAGCGGTGCAGGAACCGATCCAACAGATCGTGGACGCCGTGCGGCGGGCCCTCGAGATTACGCCGCCCGAGCTCGCGTCGGACATCGTGGATCGCGGCATCGTGATGACCGGCGGGGGCGCGCTGATCCGCGGCCTCGACGTGCTGCTGCAGCAGGAGACGGGCCTGCCGATCCACCTGGACGAGGACCCGATGACCTGCGTCGTGCGGGGGACGGGGCGGATCCTCGACGACCCGGAGAAATATCGCAACGTTCTGACCACCTGACGCGATGGCGCTCGGAGCGGACCGCTACGCGTCGCGCGCCGACACGCTCGCCTTCATCGGGTGCGTCCTGCTGTCCGTCGCCGCGATGAGCCTGCCCGAGCGCATCCGGGACCCCGTGGCGCGCGGGTTGCGCCAGACGGTCCTCGCGCCGTTCCTGACACTGCAACAGAAGACCGAGCTCCTCTCGGCATCGGTGCTGCGCTACGAGGCCGTCGTGGCCGAGCGCGATTCGGCGTCCCTGGCCGCGACATTCCTCCCCGAGCTGCGGGGCGAAAACGCCAGGCTCCGTGGCCTCCTGGGGCTGGGCCAACGGCTGTCGAGCGGCTACATCCCGGCCGAGGTCCTGCACGAGCCAGAGCCGAGCGGCAACTTGACGTTCATCATCTCGGCCGGCAAAAAGCAGGGTTTGAGACCATTGACCGCCGTGGTCAGCCCCGAAGGGCTCGTCGGCATCGTGAGCTCGGTCGACGCGCAGACCGGCGTGGTGGTCACTTGGGCGCACCCGGATTTCCGGGCGAGCGCGATGGCCGCGGACGGAAGCGTGTACGGCATCGTCGCCCCCCACGGCACCGAGGGCCCCCGCGTGTGGTTACTCGAGCTTCAGGGCGTGCCGTACCGGCAGCTGGTGGCGAACGGCACCCAGATCCTCACGTCCGGCCTGGGTGGTGTGCTCCCGCGCGGCATCCCGATTGGCACGGTGGTGGGCGTCGCCGGCGAGGCCGAAGGATGGGAGCGGACCTACCTGGTGCGGCCCGCGGTGCACCCGGCGGCGGTTACCCACGTCATGATCCTGACCGGGCCCCCGACGCGGACTGACCTGCGTTCGGTGTTCGAATCAAGCGGGGGCGGGGGGGTCGAGACGCCGTGAGGCGCAGCGACAAGTATCGGTTTTACGTCATCCTGGGCGTGCTCGTGGTGTTGCAGTTCTCGCTCCGCGGGCGGCTCGGGGACGACCGCGTGGCTCCGGATTTCCTGCTCCTGGCCCTGTTGATCTATACGATCCGGGCCCGGCCCGGCCCGAGCGCGGCGGCCGGGTTCGTGGTGGGTCTCGTGCGCGACGCGCTCACGCCGGCGTCGTTCGGCGCCGGAGCGCTCGCGCACACGCTCGTGGGGTATCTCTCTTCCTGGAGCAAGGCCGTCTTCTTCGCGGAGAACCTGTTCGTGAACGGTTGCCTGTTCTTCGCCGGAACCTGGTTCCGCAACCTCGCGGTGGCGCTCGCGTCTGGGAAACTCAAAGGCGGCATGCTCGGCTGGGAGCTGTTGGTGTGGTCCCCCCTGCAGAGCCTCACGACGGCAGTCGCGGGCGTGCTCGTGCTCTGGTTGTTCGGGCGCCACCTCGCGATCCGCTTGAGCGACGCGACATGAGCTCGTTCCATCCCCATCTTCTCGACCGGCGGGTGCGACTGGCCCGCGGCGTCGTCTGGGGCGCATTAGCGACGCTCGTGATCGTGTTCTTCCGCACGCAGATCCTCGAGCACTCCGCCTTCCAGCTGCAGTCCGAAACGAATCGACTCCGGCCGATCCCGCTTCCGGCACCCCGTGGGATCATCACCGACCGGAACGGCAAGATTCTCGCGGAGAACGTCACCGGCTACACCGTCTCGCTCCTGCCGGCCGCTGATGAGGACGTGCTGCGAGCGACACTCCACCGCCTCGCGCCCATCGTCAAGCTCGACAGCCAGGCCATCCAGCGCGTGCTGGTCCGGTATCGTCGCACACCGTACCTGCCCATCGCGGTGCTCCCGAGCGCGACCTTCGACGTCGTCTCGGCTCTGGAGGAGCGGCGCCTGCTCTTTCCGGGGCTGTTGATCCAGGCCGAGCCGAAGCGCTACTACCCGGACAGCGGCCTGGCCTCCCATCTAGTGGGATACGTCGGCGAGCTCACCGAGGCCGAGCGCTCGCAGCAACGCGTCGCCGCGGTGCGGCTCGGCGGGCTCCTGGGCAAGGATGGGCTCGAGCGCGAGTACGACGATTCGCTGCGGGGCTACGACGGGGTGCGCTTCGTGGAAGTGAGCGCTCTGGGGCACGTGGTCCGAGAGGCGCCGCCCGCGTCCCGCCTCGCGCCGGTCCCGGGCAAGCCGCTTCATACGACTATCGACCTCGATCTGCAACGCTACATCGCGCAGATCTTCCCGGCTGGGCACCGCGGCGCGGTGCTCGCGATGAATCCCAACACGGGGGAGATCCTGGCCTTGTACAGCGCGCCCGGGTTCGACCCGAACGCGTTCGTCGGGGGCGTGGACCCGGAATACTGGCGCCGGCTCAACGAGAGCGAGGCGCATCCGCTCTTCGACCGCACCATCAAGGGGCGCTACCCGCCGGGGTCGACGTGGAAGCTCGCCGTGGCCGCGATGGCCCTCAAGCGGGGCCTCGTGACGCTGCATTCTCACATGCCGATTCCCTGTCGCGGCGGCTTGCAGTATGGGAACCGCTTCTTCCGATGCTGGTCGGGGGCGGGGCACGGAGATCTGAGCCTCGCCGACGCCATTGCCCAGAGCTGCGACGTCTACTTTTACCAGCTGGGGTTGAAGCTCGGCCTCACGTCGCTGCTCGAGGATGCGACGGCGCTGGGCTTCCGCTCGCCCACGCGCATCGACCTGCCCGACGAGAAGACCGGGTTGTTTCCGACTGGGACCGATTATTACGACCGCGTCTATGGTCCCCGCCGTTGGACCTCAGCCGTCACGCTCAACCTGGCCATCGGTCAGGGCGAGAACGCCCAGACGCTGGTGAACATGGTGCGGTTCTACCAGATGCTCGCGAGCGACGGCCGCGCTCGCGCGCCGTACGTGGTGCGTCCGGCGCCGGGGCCGGAGGCGACGCTCGGGCTCACACCGGATCAGCTAGCCGGCTTGCGGCAGGCCATGATCAGCGTGGTGGAGCGCGGAACCGCGCGTGGCGCGGCCCGTTTCGGCGGGAGCATCGCGATCGCCGGCAAGACCGGCACCGCCCAGAATCCGCACGGCCCCGCGCACGGCTGGTTCATCGGCTTTGCTCCGGCCGACAAGCCCGAAATCGTGGTCGGGGCCATCGTGGAGTTCGCGCGCGAAGGGCCGTTCGTCGCCCCGCTCGTGACTCGGGTGATCGGACGCTATCTGGGTGTCGATACGACGGTCGCCTCCAACGTCCGCATCGTGTTGCCGACAGACACGGCGCCTCGCCCGATGCAGCTGCTCCCCGGCCCGCCGGCCGAGGACACCACGATCCCACCCCTCGACACGGGTGTGACTCCTCCCCCCCCCCCGGTTGACACCGGTCATGCGGCCCCCGCTCCGGGAAATCGATAGACCGCTGGTCGCGGTCGTCCTCGCCCTCGCGGCATACGGGCTCGTCACGCTGTATTCGGCGGGGCAGACCGATGTGCCGACCTTCGTCGAGACGATCTGGCGCAAGCAGCTGATCTGGCTCGCGATGGGCATCATCGCCACGGTGCTGATGTTCCGCGCATCGCCGCGGCTGCTCGAATGGGCCACGCCATACGCCTACGCCATCAGTGTCGTGGTCTTGGTCTGGACGCTGTTCGCCGGGGTGGGAGCGGGGACTGCCGCCAGCGAACGGTCGTGGCTCGCGGTCGGGGGGGTCCGACTCGGACAGCCGGCGGAGATCGCAAAACTCGCCGTCGTGCTCATGCTGGCGCGGTGGCTCGCCGAACAACGCGAACCGCCCGCGACCCTTCGGCATCTCGTGTACCTGCCGTTCCCGTTCCCATTGATCGGGCGACCTGCAGGCGCACCCGTGCTCAGTCCCTGCCTGATCGCCGGCATACCCAGCTTCCTCGTATTCAAGCAGCCGGATCTCGGCAGCTCGATGGTGTTCGTCGCCATTCTGTTCACGATGCTCTACTGGGCGGGGACACGGCTGTCACTGCTGGTGCTCCTAGGCTCGCCGGTGATCGGCCTGGTGCTCGCGTTTTCCACGGTGGCGTGGGGCGCCTGGATCCTGGTGCTCATCGCCCTGTTGATCTGGTGGCGCCCGTACGTGTGGGAAGGCCTCGCCGTCATGCTCGCCAACCTCGTCATGGGCGTCGTCGCCGTCCCGTTCTGGCAGCGGTTAGCGCCCTACCAACAGAACCGGTTGCTCGCCTTCTTGAACCCGCAAGAAGACCCCCGCGCTACCGGTTGGCACGTGATCCAATCTAAGATCGCGATCGGCTCGGGGGGCTTTCTCGGGCAGGGCTTCTTACATGGGCCTCAGAAGCGCCTCGCGTTCCTGCCGGCGCAGTTCACGGACTTCATCTTCTCCGTGGTCGGCGAGGAGCTCGGGTTCCTCGGCGTGCTCGTGGCGCTGGCGCTGTTCGCGGCGCTCATTTTCATCCTCATCCGCATCGCCCGGCGCGCCACGGACCCTTACTCCAGCCTGTGCGTGTTCGGCGTGACCGGCATGCTGTTCACCCACATGCTCGAGAACATTGGAATGACCGTGAACCTGCTGCCCATCACCGGTATTCCTCTGCCGTTTTTCTCGTACGGAGGCTCGTTCCTGCTGGCCTGCTTCATGGGGGTCGGGATCTCACTTCGCGTTGCGTGGGAATCGCGTCAGTCAGGCTACGCTGAACTCTGACAAGGGGTTACGCTGTCGGGGCTGGCGCAGGAACAGGGCCCCTCACAGATTGTCGCCTTCAAGTCCCCCCTATGGCGCGAATGGCCTGGTTCAAAAAAGAGCGCAAGCCGCGCACGTCCGAACGGGTGAAGCTGGAAATTCCAGCCGATGCCTGGGAAAAATGCGACGAGTGCGGGCACATCGACATCAAAGACCGGTTCGTCCGCGCGTTCAACGTTTGCCCCAACTGCGGGCACCATCGCCGCATTTCCGCCCAGGAATACGTCGACCTGCTCGTGGATGAGGGCTCCTGGCACGAGCTGGACGCCAAGCTCCACTCCACCGATCCCCTGGAGTTCGAGAGCTACAAGCAGCGCCTCGAGCTCGCGATCGGGAAAGCAGGTCCCTTGGAGGCGGTCCGCACCGGCTACGGCCGGCTGGACGGCATGCCGCTCGACCTCGCCGTGATGGACTTCAACTTCATGGGCGGCTCGATGGGGTCGGTGGTGGGCGAAAAAATCGCGCGCCTCACGCGACGCTCGGTCGAACGGCACATTCCTCTGGCGATCGTCTCGGCGTCCGGCGGCGCGCGCATGCAGGAAGGCGTGCTCTCGCTGATGCAAATGGCCAAGACATCGGTCGAGATCGCCCGGCTGCGCGCCGCCCGCGTTCCCTTCATCTCCATTCTCACGAACCCCACCACCGGGGGTGTCTCGGCCTCCTATGCGATGCAGGGAGACGTAATTCTCGCGGAGCCGGGCGCAGTCGTGGGCTTTGCGGGCCCACGCGTGATCAAACAGACGATCGGCCAGGATCTGCCGGAGGGCTTCCAGACCTCCGAGTTCTTGGTCGAGCACGGCATGATCGACGCGGTCGTCCCGCGGAGTGACCTCCGGGACACGACCGCTCAGCTCCTCCGTCACATGGCCGGCAGACAGCCGGCCGAGGCCGCCGACTGATCCGCACCGGGCTGTCCTTCGAGGACGCCTGCCGCTTTCTCTTCGCGCGACAAGGAAGCCGCATCAAATGGAGCCTCGGGCCCACCGAGGGGCTCCTCGACGTGCTCGGCCATCCGGAGCGACGCTTCCCATCGGTCCACGTCGCGGGCACGAACGGCAAGGGCTCGACGTGCGCCCTCATCTCGGCGGAGTTACGGGCCCGCGGACTGAAGGTGGGTGTGTACACCTCGCCGCATCTCGTCTCGGTGCGGGAACGCATGATGGTGGACGGTGTGCCCATCGACGAGGACGCGTTCGCCGAGTGGACCACGTTCCTCCAGCCACACATCGAGCGGCTCGATGCCAGCTTCTTCGAGGCGACGACCGCGATCGCGTTCGCGGACCTCGCCGCCCGGGGCGTGGACGTAGGCGTGATCGAGGTGGGGCTGGGCGGGCGGCTCGACGCCACGAATGTGATCACACCGCTCGTGTCGGTCGTCACGAAGATCGCCAAGGAGCATACCGACTATCTCGGCCCGGACCTGGCGTCCATCGCCCGTGAGAAGGCGGGGGTCGCGAAGCCCGGGGTTCCCTTCGTCACGGGAGAGCGAGACCCCGCGGTGCGCGAGGTGCTCGCGGCGGAAGCAAAGCGCCGCGGAGCGCACTCGGTGATCCTGATCGACGGCGCGCGCGCCGCCACGCGGGCACTCGGTCTCCAGGGCCGCCACCAGCAGGCCAACGCCTGGGTGGCCCTGGCGGCGCTGAACGCGCTGCCGGCGCCGTTCGGACCCGTCGGCGATGCGTGGCCCGAGAGCTTCCGGCGGGCATACATGCCGGGACGGTTCGACGTGCGCGGTCCCTGGATCTTCGACGTGGCGCACAACCCCGACGGCGCCCGCGTGCTGGCCGACACGCTGCAGGAGTACGACCCACCGCACCCGCGCCGCGCCCTCGTCGGGGTCCTCGGCGACAAGGACTACCTCGGGATGATCGAGTGCCTCGCGCCCGCGATCGACGGATTCGTGTTCACTATGCCCGAGACGGCGCCCGAGCGCCGGCGCTGGGATCTGGCCAGGCTCGAGCGGGAGGTCGGTCGGCTGCGCGTGACATACGAATTCGAGCCGGATTTTGCGCGCGCGCTGGAGCGCGCGCGGGTCGACGCCGCGACGACGATCGTGACCGGATCGTTCCACACCGTGGGCGACGCGTTGGCCCGCTTGCCCGAGTTCGCGCCGCTCGGCTAATTTGTCGCGATGCAAGGACAAGCCTTACCTGGATTTCGCGACTTTTACCCCCCAGAACTCGCTCTCCGCAACCGCATCTTCGCCACCTGGCGCGACGTGGCGCGGCGCTACGCCTTCGAGGAGTACGATGGCCCGCCGCTCGAGCCGTTGGAGCTGTACACGGCCAAGAGCGGCGAGGAGATCGTGGGGCAGCTGTACGAGTTCGCCGATAAGGGCGACCGGCGGATCGCCCTGCGTCCGGAGATGACTCCGAGCCTGGCCCGAATGGTCGGCGCGCGCGCGCAGGCCCTGAAGAAACCGATCCGCTGGTTCTCGATTCCACAGTTGTTCAGGTACGAGAGGCAGCAGCGGGGGCGGCTCCGAGAGCACTTTCAGCTCAACATGGACATCATCGGCGAAGCGGGCCCGGCGGCGGACGCTGAAATCATGGCTGCCGTCATCGATATCGGGCGGGCGTTCGGCTTGGGCCCGAAAGACATCCGGCTGCGGGTGTCGGACCGCCGCATCCTGGTGACGGAGCTCGGGCAGCGCTACGGGGTCCGCGACGACCAGATTCCGGGCGTGCTGGCGGCGCTCGACAAGTGGGAGCGCGACCCCGCGGCCACGGAGCATCAGCTGGCCGCGGTGCTCGACACAGCAGACCGACGGAGCGCGGTCCTCGCGTTCCTGCAGGAGCTCGGCACCTCGGGAGGCCGCTTGGACGAGCGGCTCAGGAGCGCCCCCAGCGCCGAGCCCCTGGTGGAGGCGATTGGCCGCCTGGAGCGCATGGGCCTCGCGGAATTCGTGGACATCGACCTGCGGATCGTACGCGGGCTCGCGTACTACACCGGCATCGTGTTCGAGCTGTTCGACGCGAAACAGACCCTGCGGGCAATCTGCGGAGGCGGCCGCTACGATAACCTCATCCGGGAGATCGCGGGGATAGATTTACCGTGTGTCGGCTTCGGCATGGGAGACGTCGTCCTCGGCGAACTATTGAAGGAAAAGGGGAAGGCCACCGAGGCGCCGAGTCAACTCGACGCCTTTTTGATAGCGGTGAGCGGCGAGGACGTCGCGTTCGTGCTCAAGCTTGCCCGTGAATTGCGCGACCGCGGCATCGCGGTGGAGTACGCTCTCCGGCCCGCGCCGATTCGGAAGCAGCTGGAGCTCGCGGTCGCGCACGGAGCCGCGCGGGCGGTGATCGTGGGCCCCGACGAGCGCAAGGCCAAAGTCGCCGTGGTGCGAGACCTGAAGACCGGGAGACAGCGCAAAGTGCCACTCGTCAAGGTGCGCAAGGGCATCCTCAAGTAATGGCCCAAGCGCAGAAGATCACGCCACGCGCCAAGGACTACAGCGAGTGGTACAACGACGTCATCATGCAGGCCGAGCTCGCGGATTACTCTCCGGTGCGCGGTTGCATGGTGATTCGGCCTCACGGCTATCGGATCTGGGAGCTGATGCAGCGCGCGCTGGACGACATGTTCCGCGCCACGGGGCACCAGAACGCCTATTTCCCTCTCTTCATTCCGATGAGCTTCCTCGCGAAGGAAGCCGAGCATGTCGAGGGCTTCGCGAAGGAAGTCGCCTTGGTGACGCATACCCGGCTCAAGGCCACCGGCAAGGCCGGTGCGCAGGCGGTCGCTGTGGACCCCGAGTCCGCGCTGGAGGAGCCCCTGGTGGTGCGTCCGACATCCGAGACGATCATTTACGCGATGTTCGCCAAGTGGATCCAGAGCTACCGCGATCTGCCGCTTCTGATGAACCAGTGGTGCAACATCGTGCGCTGGGAGCTCCGCACGCGCCTGTTCCTGCGCACCACCGAGTTCCTCTGGCAGGAGGGCCACACCGCCCACGCGACCGAGGCCGAAGCGGAGGCCGAAGCGCGTCAGATGCTCGCCGTGTATCGCCAGTTCCAGGAAGAATGGATGGCGATGCCCGTCATCACTGGTCGGAAGACCGACAGCGAGAAATTCGCCGGCGCTCTCCGGACCTATGCGCTCGAGGCGTTGATGCAGGACAGGAAGGCGCTGCAGGCCGGCACGTCGCACAACCTGGGGCAGAACTTCGCGCGGGCCTTCAATGTGCAGTACCAGACGGCCGCCGGGGGCCTCGAGTACGTGTGGAACACCTCGTGGGGCGTGACCACACGCATGATCGGCGGTCTGGTCATGACGCATTCGGACGACAACGGCCTCGTCGCCCCGCCCAAACTCGCGCCGATCCAGGTGGTCATCGTGCCGATCTGGAAGTCCGAGGAGGAGAAGGGTCAGGTGCTAGGGGTTGGGGGCAAGGTGAAGGATGAGCTCGCGAAGGCCGGCATCCGGGTCGAGCTCGACTCGCGCGACAGCCTCAAACCCGGCGCCAAGTACTTCGAGTGGGAAGCGAAGGGCGTTCCGGTGCGGCTCGAGATCGGGCCGCGCGACGTAGCCGCCGGCCAGGTCATGACGGCGCGACGCGGCGGGGGGAAGGCACCGGCCAAGCTGGACGGCCTGACGACGTCGATCCCCGGTGCCCTGGACGAGATCCAGGCAACGCTCTTTCAGGCTGCGAAGGACCGCAGAGAGGCGCATTCGATCCGGGGCGCGACCAAAGCGCGCTTCCTGGAGTTCATGAAGGGGGGCGGAGGCTTCGCGTACGGCGGGTTCTGCGGCTCGCCATCGTGCGAGGCCGAGATCAAGCAGGAGACGGCGGCGACGGTGCGCGTGCTGCCCGATCCCGAATTCCGCTCGGCTGAGGCGCCCCGGACGTGCATGTGGTGCAACAAACCGAGCATCGCG
>DATLVU010000069.1:0-35719 GCA_035577025.1 Gemmatimonadales bacterium | reverse complement strand
GTGAGTGTTACCTGCGGCGCCGAAACCACTCCTCTGTTATTTACCTGCCCAATCTTGGACGGGCGTCCATGAGCGCCGTATCGGCGGGGGCGTGACCCCAGGATGCACGCTTTCCCAGATCTCGCGGTTCAGCTCCGCTTCATCCGCGACGTCCGCCTCGGCGAAATCGGCCTCCGGAATCCTCGAGCGCGCCGCGCGTGGGTTGAGCTCGCCCAGCGGCCAGACACTCGGCACGTGAGTGAAGGACGTCGAATCCGAGCGGCGCGAGAAGGCGTTCCAGAGGGGTGCGGCCGCCGCGTCGTATTGGCTGAGCGGGCCGAGCCCGAGAATCTGTTCGATGGTGAGCACCACGGACGCGGTCGTATAGAACGTGCTGTCCACGATGCCCCGGCGGGCGTACGGCGAGGCAACGAGGAGCACCGACCGGTGCGCGTCCACGTGATCGGGACCGTTCTGCGCGTCGTCCTCGAGAACGAACACGGCTAGGGACGGCCAGGCAGGAGACTGGGACAGGCGCTCCACGATTTGACCAAGGCCGAGATCGTTGTCGGCGACCATGGCGCGCGGACTCGGCTGATTACCTCGGCGACCGTAGGTGTGATCGCGCGGCAGCCACATGATCACGAGATCGGGAAATTTTCCCTGCGCGTCCCAGCTGCCGACAGAGTCGGCGAACAGGCGGGCCCGTGTCGTGTCGGAGATCGTGAGAACGAACCCGGGAAAGTTCTTTGCGGTGATGCCCCGGAGGCTCGCGATGTTCGTGCGACCGGGCTCGGCGGTGCTCGAGTCGTGCTCGTCCGCTTCGGTCTTCTCACCGAAATTCACGACCCACAGGCCCTTCCGCAACCCGGCGTCCCAGATGTAGGTGCCGTGCGGGTTCACGAGATCCTCGTCGCTGTTCAGATCCCACTCGCGCCGGTCGGAGTAGATCTGCGGCCAGGTCTTCTCGTTGTAGTCCCCGGCGAACGCGCGGTCGGTCCATTCGTGTCCGTTGGCGGACACCTCGCCGTTCACGTAAAAGTTGTCGAACAGCACCCAGCGCCGGGCGATGTCGTGGGCGTTCGGGGTGACCGAGTCGTTGAAGATGGCGAGACCGGGGTCGCCGTTCCCGCGCGCTTCATCGCCGAACACCTGATCGTACGTGCGATTCTCCCGGATGATGTAGACGACGTGCTTCAGGCCAGCCGGACGGTCGGACGGCCGGACCGGCGGCCGGAGGCGCGCGTTGGAGAA
Source organism: Gemmatimonadales bacterium (assembly GCA_035577025.1). Taxonomy (GTDB): domain Bacteria; phylum Gemmatimonadota; class Gemmatimonadetes; order Gemmatimonadales; family GWC2-71-9; genus AG41. Next base: position 34,486 of record DATLVU010000069.1, on the reverse strand, counting down.
CGGGCTGAGTGCGTACACCTGTTGGGTGTACCGAGCGAGGGTCGGTGCATCCGGAACCGGCACGACCGACACCGAGCCGGTGACGACGTCCGCGATGTACTTGCCGTCGGCGTTGGCGCCCGAACCGTTTCCCTTGCCGTTCGCGACGAAGAGCGTGCGCCCGTCCGCCGAGGCCGCGACCGCCGTCGGATACCAGCCCACGGGAATGAGCCCCGCGACTCGCATCTCACGCGCCCCGATCCGGACCACCGCGACGGCGTTGTTGCCGGCCATGGCGACGTAGAGGGTGCGCCGATCCGGGGACAGGGCGAGGGCGTTGGGGTCGCTCCCCACCGGGGCGTGGGGGGCCAGGGCCACCGTGAGCTGCTCGCGCACCTCGCCGGTCGCAAGGTTGACGCGGGCGACGCCGTTCGTGCCCGCCAGCGCCGCGAATAGCTCCGAGCCCGACAGGGCGAGCGCCGAGGGATGCGGGCCGACGGAGACGGACGGTCGGACGGTGGGACGGTCGGACACCTCAATAACGGAAACGGTGGAGTCGCCCCAGTTACTCACATAGACATGCGACGAGTCGGCCACCGCGGTATACGGATGGTGTCCTACGGCGACGGCCGCGCGGCGCTCGAGCGAACCCGCGTCGACGAAGTACACCGAGTCGCTGAGATTACCGACGACCGCCACCCAACCCTTGCGCGGCAGCAGCGCGATGCCGGCAAGGAACACCTTGGCGCCCGAGTCAGCGAGCGCGACGCTGTCGACGGTCCAAGTGGCGCCACCCTGCCACGCGAACCGGTACAGTCGGTTGGTCGACCCGCCGCTCGCCCAAACCGTGTCGCGCCAGTCGCGCCCGGACCGGGCGAGGCCGAGCCAAGCGGACGGCAGCGGCGCGCGCCAGACGACCTGCGCTTTGACCGGCTCGATCCGCGCGAGGCCGTTCTCACCATGGCCGTTGTAACTCACCAGCGCGGAGCCGTCGGACAGGGTGACCAGGCCGAGCGGGAGCGTTCCGACGGTCACCGACTTGCCCGCGGGTCGGATGCGCCACCCCGATGGCAGCAACGTCGTTCCGTCACGCAAGGGACCCGGAACGAGCCGGGTGGCGAGCACTGCGAGACCAGCGATGGCCGGCAAGGCGAAGAGGGATCGAGCGCGCATGCCGCAAGATATCCGGCTCGCGGGAGCGGCGTCATCCCCTTAGCCTTTAGGCGCGATGACCGGCCTGATCTTTCATCTCATCCCGCACACCCACTGGGACCGCGAATGGTATTTGCCGCGGGCCGCATTCCAGGCTCGGCTGGTGGCGACGATGGACGACCTGATCGAGCGGCTGCAAGCCGATTCCGCGTATCGCAGCTTCCTGCTCGACGGGCAGACCGTCCTCGTGGAGGATTATCTCCGGGCCCGACCCGAGCGGGAATCGGACGTGCGGGCGCTCGTGAAGACCGGCCGGTTGCAGGTGGGTCCCTGGTACGTGCTGCCCGACGAGCAAATCCCTTCCGGCGAAGGCCTGATCCGAAACCTGCTGCTCGGCGCCGCGGATGCGGACCGCCTGGGAGGTCGCCTCGACGTGCTCTATTCCCCGGACGCGTTCGGTCACCCGGCCGTCGTGCCGACGTTGGCGCGCGAGTTCGGCATCCGGTACGGCGTAGTGTGGCGCGGGCTGGGCGGAGACGGAGGGGCAGAGGGGGCGGGGGGGGCGGGGGGGGGACAGGAGCGGGACCTGTACCGTTGGGCCGGCCCGGATCGCAAGGAGATCGTCCTCTGGCATCTTCCTCCCGCGGGCTACGAGATCGGCGCCGCGCTCCCCGCCGATGGCGAGCGGCTCTTCACCGCCTGGGCGCCGGTGCGCCGGGCGCTCGTCCAGCGCGCCGCCGGCAAACACATCGCGGTGCTCATCGGCGCTGACCACCACGCGGCCCACCCGGATGTCCCCCGGCTGCGCGAACTGCTCGCGGAGCTCGACCCCCAAAGCGCGTTTCGCGTATCGCGACTCGACGAGTTCTTCCAGGCGGCCGCCGAAGGCACGAAACCCACGCCGCTCGACGGAGAGCTGCGCTGGTCCTATCGCTACGCGTGGACCCTGCAGGGCGTGCACGGCACGCGGGCGCCACTCAAACGGCGTTACAGCGCGGCCGAGCTCGCGCTCACGCGGGTCGCCGAGCCGCTGGCGGCGCTCGCGCGTCGCGCTGGCGGGCGCGATCGGCGGCCGGTGCTCGAGCTCGCCTGGCGAGCGCTCGTGCGCTGCCAATTCCACGATGCGATCGCGGGCACCACGAGCGATGCCGTGGCGCGTGCCATGGACGAACGGCTTGAGAGCGTAGAGGCATTAGCCGCTGAGCTCGTGCGCGGCAGCGTCCACGATCTGCTACGCCACGATCCCGATGTGGCGCGCGAGCGCGCCGCCGCGGCCGCGCCCACGCTGGTGCTGTGGAACGCCGCCGCGCGCCCGCGCCGTGGCGTGATGCTCGCCGACATTACGCTGTTCCGGCGCGACGTGCCGGTGGGCCCTCCAGGCAACCGCGTACCACGTCAGGGCGACGGGTATCGTCCGTTCGATCTTGTCTCACCGGACGGCCGTCGAGTGACGGTGCAGGTGCTCGACCGGCGCGTCGGCGGGGAGCGAATCGACGCGGCGCGTCACTACCCGGATCAGGACGAGGTGGACCAGGTGCGGATCGCGTTCCGGGCGCCGAGCGTGGCGGGGCTGGGGTTGGCGCGCCTCGGACTCGCTCCATCGGACGGGCGGAAGGCGGGTGCCCGTGCGGAGCCGTCCGGTGAAAGCGCCATGGTCCGCGGGCGATCCCTCGTCAACCGTTGGATCGAGGTGGCGCTCGAATCCACGGGAGCGCTCGCGCTGCGCGACCGACGCAGCGGGCAGCGGTTCTCGGACCTCTTGCGGATCGAAGACGGTGGCGATGCCGGCGACACGTATACCTACTGCCCGCCGGCGGGCGATCGGCTGCTCAAGGCCACCGGCTCGATCAAGGTCCGGCGCCTCGCCGCGGGGCCTCTCGTCGCGGCGCTCGAGGCGCGATTCCAGGTCGCACGGCGCGCCGACGTGCGGCTGGTCGCCATGTTGCATGCGGACAGTCCCGTGCTCCGCTGCATTCTCGAGGTGGAGAATCGCTCCGCATGGCACCGGCTCCGCGCGCGAATGCCGACCGGACTGGCTGGCGCGTCCGGGGTGGCCGGTGCCGCGTTCGGGGCCGTCGTGCGGCCACCGGTGGCGGCGGACCCTCACGCATATCCGCTCGAGACGCCGGTGCGCACGGCCCCTGCACACCGGTTCGTCGCCGCCGCGAACGGGGCCCGCGGGCTGGCGGTGTTCGCACCTGGCTTCTTCGAGTATGAGTGGACCAGTCGGGGCGACGTTCTCCTGACACTGCTGCGTGCGGTGGGCGAGCTGTCGCGCGCCGATCTGCCGGCGCGTCCCGGTCACGCGGCGTGGCCCACGCATACGCCGCTCGCGCAGGTGCCGGGCACGAGTCGCATCGAGCTCGCGCTCGCCTCCATCTCCCGAACCGAGGTTGACCGCGGCGACGTGCTGCCAGCGCTCTGGGAGGACACTTTCCTCTCGCTCCGGGGATTCTGGCTCCGCGATGCAGTAGACCTCACGATGGCGCCTATCGACATCGCGCTCGAGGGATCGGGGCTCGTGCTCTCGGCGGTGAAGCCGGCGCAGCAGGGGTCTCCGCTCGTGCTCCGCTGCTATAACGCGACCGACCGAAAGGCCGCGGGCGCCTGGCGGTTCGGCGACGGGGTGAAGAGCGCGCATCGCGTGCGCGCGGACGAGCGCGAATCGGTCGCGTTAGTGCTCGAAGGTCGCGGGAAGACGGTGCGCTTCACGGCGGAGCCCCACGAGATCGTCACGATCCTGGTGACCTGATCATGGATGAACATCGCATTACGACGCAGCGAAGCGCGCGCTATTACACGCTGGGCCTGGCGGGGGCGGCTACCCGCGAGGTCTGGTTCGCATGCCATGGGTACGCGCAGCTCGCGGGCCGCTTCCTCGAGAAGCTGCGCGTCCTCGATGACGGGCACCGCCACCTCGTGGCGCCGGAGGGACTGTCTCGGTTCTACCTGAGCGAGAGTGCCGCGGAGCGGCGCGTCGGCGCGTGCTGGATGACGCGCGAAGACCGGCTGGCAGAGATCGACGACTATGTGCACTATCTGGACGCGGTCTACGCCGCCGTCTTCGCCCGCGTGGATCGCGCGGCGGTGACCGTGCACGCGCTCGGGTACTCGCAGGGTGCGGCCACAGTCAGTCGGTGGGCGGGGATGGGGACGGCGCGCATCGATCGAGTCGTGCTCTGGGGTGGCGAGTTGCCGCCGGACCTCGATCTCTCGAAAGAGCCCGCGGCGGGACGGCTGCGCGCTGGTCGCCTCACATTCGTGTACGGCCGTTCGGACGAGTTCATTACGCCCAAGATCGTCGAGACCACGGGGCAGCGCCTGCGCGAGCACGGCATTCCGTACCGGGAGATGCCGTTCGACGGTGGGCACGAGCTGAACGCCAGCGTACTGACGGAGCTCGCGGCGTCATGACGCCGCGCCTCCGCTCGCTCGACGCGTTTCGCGGGCTGACCATCGCCGGGATGTTGTTGGTGAACGATCCGGGGAGCTGGTCCTACGTTTACCGGCCGCTGGACCATGCCGAGTGGAACGGTTGGACGCCCACCGACCTCATCTTTCCCTTCTTTCTGTTCATCGTCGGGATCTCGCTGACGCTCTCGTTCGCCCGGCGTATGGAGCAGGGTGCGTCGCCTCGCGATCTCGTGCGCAAAGTCGTGACGCGGGCGGGCATCATCTTCGGGCTCGGCCTCCTCTTGAACGGCTTTCCGCATTACAACCTTTCGACGATCCGAATCATGGGTGTGTTGCAGCGCATCGCCGTGGTCTACCTGATCACGGGCATCCTCTTCGTCACCACGGGAGAGCGGGCGCAGCGGTGGATCGTCGCCGGCGTCCTCGTGGGGTACTGGGCGGTCATGACTCTCGTCCCGGTGCCGGGCGCCGGGGCCGGCATCCTCGAGCGGCAGGGCAACCTGGCGCAGTACGTGGACCAGGTGGTCCTCGGGGCGCACCGCTGGAAGCCCGACTGGGATCCCGAGGGGATCATGAGCACCTTCCCGGCAGTCGCGACCTGCCTCCTCGGCGTCATGACCGGACGCTGGCTGCGGTCCGACCGGCCGGCCGTCGAGAAGGCGTTGGGCATGTATGTGTGGGGCGTGGTGACGATGCTCGCGGGTGTGGGTTGGAGCATCTGGTTCCCGATCAACAAGAACCTCTGGTCGAGCACGTACGTGCTCTTTACTGCCGGCTTCGCGCTGGTGCTATTGGCCACGATCTACTACCTGATCGACATGCGCGGGCGCGAACGCTGGGCGTGGCCGTGGTACGTCTTCGGCACGAACTCCATTCTCGCGTTCGCGGCGTCCGGCCTGTTCGCGCGGATCCTGCTGATTTCGAGCGTGACCAAGGCGGACGGGTCGACCGTCTCCCTGTACACCTGGATCTACGAGCGCGGTTTCGCGAGCTGGGCGGGCCCCATGAATGGATCGCTGGCATTCGCGATCGCGTATGTCGCCCTGTTCCTGGGCGCGATGGCCGTCCTGTACGAGAAACGGTGGTTCGTGAAGATCTAGCCGTACCGCGCCGTCGGGTTGAGCGCATCCTGCAGCGCGTCTCCCAACAGCGTGCACGCGACGACGACGAGCGCCAGCGCGATGCCGGGCGCCGTCGCCACCCATGGGGCGTTCACCAGGGTATCGCGCCCCGAGGCGATCATGTTTCCCCACGACGGCGTGGGCGGTTGCACGCCGAGACCGAGAAACGAGAGGCTCGCCTCGAGTGTGATCGCCTGCCCGAGTCCCAGTGCCGCCGACACGATGACCGGAGTCAGCGCGTTGGGAGCGATGTGACGCGCGAGAACCCGCCTCTGCGAGAGCCCCAGCGCGAGCGCTCCTTCAACGAAGGGGCGGGCGGTGAGAGCGCGCACCTCTCCCTGGACCAGCCGAGCGACCGACATCCAGCCGGTCAGACCAACCACTAGGATGACGAGCCCGGCGCTGGGTCGCGTGAGGGCCGCGAGCAGGAGGATGAGCACTACGCGCGGGACGGCGATCGTGAAGTCCGTGACGCCGAGGAGGACCACTCGCGGCACGCCGGGCCAGTAGCCCGCCGCTGCGCCCACCACCAGGCCGATCACCAGCGACAGCAGCACCGCCACGCCTCCCACCGCGATCGAAATCCGGGCCCCGTACACGAGCCGCGTCCACACGTCCCGCCCGAACCGATCGGTGCCGAGCAGATGGAACGTGCCGGCCCGGTCGGTGGACAGCGGCGGTTGAAACCGCGTCGCGACCACCTCGTGCTGGGCGGCGGGCGCACCGGTGGAAATCAGGGGCGCCGCGACGCCGGCTCCCGCGACGAAGGAGAGCACGGCGATGCCGAACACCGCCCGCCGGTCCCGCCGCAGCCGGCTCACGTCGCGCGTCTCCCGTACCGGATGCGGGGGTCGATCCAGGCCGCGCACACGTCCGCGAGCAGATTGCCCGCGACGACCAGCACGCCCGTCACGACGGTCGCCGCCATGATCACGGGGTAGTCGCGCGCCAGCACGGCTTCGACCAACCGGCGCCCCACGCCGGGCCACGCGAACACTACCTCCACGAGTACGGTGCCCGAGAGCAAAGCGGGAAGGGACATCCCGAGGAGGATGATCACCGGGATCATCGCGTTGCGCGCGACGTGCCGCCCGGCGACCTGAAGGGGCGAAAGCCCCTTGGCTTCGGCGGTCGTGACGAAGGGCTGTCCTTGGACCTCGCGCATCGCGCCACGGACGAAGCGTGCGGTCCCCCCAACGCCGATGAGCGTGAGCGTAATAAGCGGAAGCGCGAGATGGCGCAGCCGGTCGACCAATCCACTCCAACCCGCGAGCGTGTCGGCGTCGAGTCCCGTGGCACCGAACGCCGGAAGCCAGTGCGCCCAATACGTGAAGACCATCATCAGCATGAGGCCGAGCCAGAATCCCGGCAGCGCGAACAGGGTGACGGTCGCTACCGACAGCGCCGTATCGACGCGCCGGTCGGCGCGCGCCTGCCACGCGCCGACCACGAAACCCAGTGCATAGCTCAGGGCGAGCGACAGGCCCACCAGGAGGAGCGTGGCCGGGAGCGCGTCACCTAGCACGGCGCGCACCGGACGACCGGTCGCGATGCTCCGGCCCCACTCGCCGCGCGCGAATTGGGCGATCCAGGTCGCGAACTGTACGGGCAAGGGGCGGTCGAGGCCCAGGACATGTCGCTGCGCGGCGATCTGCGCCGCCGTCCCCGTGGGGCCAAGCAGCCGCTGCACGGGGTCCCCCGGCGCAAGCTGAACCAGCCAGAACGTGAGCGTGAGGACACCGGCGACCACGACCCCTCCCGCGGCCATGCGGCGTCCGATCTGCGCGAGCATGCCCCGAATCTCGCGCGGGCCCCCGAGCCCCGCTAGAATCCGGACGTGCGATCACGGACACTGAGCCTGGTGATGGGGGCCGCGACGTTGATCGCGGCATGCGCGCGTGGAGGAGCAGCGGCCCGTCGCGCCCGCACGATCGTGTATGCGTCGGGAGCGGAGCTCCAGAGCCTCAACCCGCTCCTCACGGTTCACCCGTTCGCCAAGCAGGTCGAACGATACGTCCTGCTCACGACGCTCGTACGCTACGACTCGGCGCTCGTCGTGCAGCCGTATCTTGCGCGCGCGTGGACGTGGGCCGACGATCGGAAGGCGCTGGTGTTCCGCCTGCAGTCGGGCGTGCGGTGGGACGATGGGGTGCCCACCACGGCGCGTGACGTTGCCTGGACACTCTCCACCGCCCGCGATCCCGCCACCGGCTACCCGCGGCTGAGCGATTTCTCCGACGTGGCGTTCGTGAACGACCCCAACGATTCGACGGTCGTCGTGCGCTTCGCGCACAGCCAACCGTCCGTTCCGGACGTCTTCACCGACCTCGCCATCCTGCCCGCACACCTCCTCGACTCGACCTCGATCCCCCATGCGGAATTGCGTCGCGCGGCTTGGAACGAGCATCCGCTGGGCAACGGGCCGTTTCGGTTCGTGGCGCATGAGGCGAACCGTCGCTGGGTGTTCGCGGCGAATCCGAATTTTCCGACGGCGCTCGGCGGTCCACCCGCGCTGCAGCGGTTTGTCGTGGTCGTCGTGGACGAACCGACGACAAAGCTCGCCGCCCTGACCGCGGGTGAGATCGACTTCGCGGGCATTCAGCCCGCCCACGCCGCGTTCGTGCGTAAGAACGCTGCGCTCGCCGTGGTCGATTACCCGCAGATGTTGCCGTACGGGATCGTGTTCAACACGCGCATCGCCCCGTTCAACGACGCCCGGGTCCGCCTGGCGGCGGCGCTCGCCCTGGATCGCCGCGAAATCGTGGACGGGTATCTGTATGGGTTCGGTGCCCCGGCAGATGGTCCGGTGCCCCCTGGTGTCCCAGGTTCCGTTCGTCTTCCTCCGCTCCCCGAGAATCCCGACTCGGCGCGGCGCCTGCTCGCCGGCCGGCGGATCGCCTTCGAGCTCCTCACGGTGGGCAGCGGGGAGGCGGCGTTGGAGCAGATGATTCAGGCGCGACTCGCGGCCGTCGGATTCGACGTCACGATCCGCCAGCTCGAGCTCACCGCCTTCCTTGCCCGGGTCAGCGCCACGCGGCACGACTTTACAGCGGCGGTGCTCGGCACACAGGGCGATCTGGGCCTCGGGTACCTCACGAGTCTCGCGGACTTGACCGGCTCGCGGCTACCCGCCGACCCGGTGCTCGCGCAGCACTGGTTCCGGGATTCCCTCCCCATAGCCTTTCTCTATCACGCGCGGGGCGTGCAAGGGATGAACCGCCGGGTGCACGGCGTGCGGATGGATCTCCGCGGGGAGTTGCCCACCATCACGCGCTGGCAAACGGACGCTCAACCGTGAAGCGGCGCGACCTCCCGACGCACTTCCACGCCGAAGCGCCGGTGCGCCTCGACTTCGCGGGCGGCTGGACGGACGTCCCGCCGTTCTCGGCGCGCGAAGGGGGCGTCGTGGTGAACGCCGCGATCGCCTTGCCGGCCCGCGTCGAGCTCAAGCTCGGGGGGGGCGCCGCGGGACCCGGGATTCGGCTCGAAGCGGAGGACCTGGGGCAGGTGTTCGAATGCGCGAACGCCGGCGGGCTGGTCCTGGACGGGCGCCTGGATCTCCTGAAAGCGGCGCTGCGCATGTTCCCGGTGCAGGCTGCCTGTACGCTCACCACGCGCTCGGCCGCGCCGCCCGGGTCCGGGCTGGGGAGCTCCGGCGCACTGGACGTGGCGCTGGTGGCCGTGCTCGCGCAGGCCCGCGGCGAGCGTCTCGCGGGACCCGAGCTCGCGGAGCAGGCATGGTACCTGGAGACCGTGGAGGCACACATCCCCGGGGGCAAGCAGGATCAGTTCGCCGCGGCGCTGGGTGGGTTCCAGCGACTCACGTTCCGCGACCCCGACGTGGGCGTCGAGCCGATTACGCTCGACCCCGCGTTCGCCACGACGCTCGAGCGTCAGACCCTGCTGTGCTATACGGGCACGTCGCGCGTCTCCGGGGCGACGATCGCGCGTGTGATGACCGCGTACGATCGGGGCGATCCCCAGGTCACGGGGGCTCTGCGCGCGCTCAAGGAGGTCGCCGCGGGCATGGCGGAGGCGCTGCGTGCGTCGGACCTCGCGCGGGTCGCGGCGCTGCTCTCCGAGAACTGGAAGCACCAGCAGGCGCTCGACGCCGAGATGTGCACGCCGGACATGGCTCGTCTCGAGCGCGATGTGCGTGCCGCGGGCGCGCTCGGCGGCAAGGCTGCCGGCGCGGGGGCGGGCGGCTCGATGTTCTTCGTGACCACGAACGGCCCGGCGCTCGAGACGGCGGCGTCGGCGGCCCGGGCGGCGGGCGCGACGGTGCTCCCGGTTCGATGGGCGTCGGATGGAGTGCGCGCATGGTGAGCGCCGAAGAGCTCGCGGCGCGACGGGAGGCGATCGCGAGCTCGCGCGATCTTTCGGCCCTGCACGCGCATCTCCGTGAGCGGGCCGCCCCGCTGCTGGCCCGCATGCCGGAGCTCCCGGACGCGAAGGCCCTCTTTTCGACTGACGGCGGGATGTGTCCGGACGATGGTGCGGAGCTCATGTTCGACCCCTGGAGTCCCGCAGCGCATCGCTGCCCACGCTGCGGGAAGGTCGTGGCGGGCGAGCGGCACGATCGCCACTGGGCACGATCGCAACACCTCTGGCTGGCCGAGCGCGCCGCTCACCTCGCCACGCTGGCGGTGCTCGACGACGACCGGGCCGCCGCGCGGCGCGCGTCGGACATCCTGCGTGCGTACGCGGCACGCTACTGGCGGTATCCCAACCGGGACAATGTCCTGGGCCCGAGCCGGTTGTTCTTCTCGACGTATCTCGAATCCATCTGGATCGGCCACTATCTCTCGGCGGCGTTCCTCCTGCGCAGCGCGGGCATGCTCGATGACGACACCACGCGCGGCGTCACGCAGGTGGCCGATGAAGCGGCAAACCTGATCGGCGATTTCGACGAGCGGTTCTCCAATCGCCAGACCTGGAACAACGCGGGCTTGGCCGCCATCGCCGTATGGTTCGAGGACGAGGATCTCGCGAAGCGGGCGATCGAGGGACCGACCGGCTTGCTCGAGCACCTGCTCCGCGGGTTCGGGCGCGACGGCATGTGGTACGAGGGCGAGAACTATCACCTGTTCGCGCTGCGCGGTCTCCTGATGGGGTCCGTCTGGGCCCGCCACGCCGGCGTCGACGTATTCGCCGCGCCGCAACTCGCGACGCGGATCCACGCGGCGTTGGTCGCGCCCGCGCTCACGGCGCTCCCCGACTTCACGTATCCGGCGCGAAAGGACTCGCGCTACGGCGTGTCCCTGGCCCAGCCGGCGCACGTCGAGCTGTGGGAGGTCGGGCTCGCGTGGCTCGGGGAGCAGGGAGTGGGCAGCGGTAACCTTCATCTCGCGAGCTGGCTCTCGGCTCTGTATGACAGGGCAACAATGAGGCCTCAGCTCTTCGACTTCTATCTCCACGACGCGCCGCTCGACCCGCTCCCCAGTCCCCGCTCCCCGTCACGCAGCACGCTCTCCTGGTGGGCACTCTGGTTCATGTCGCCGGAGCTGCCCGCCGATGTGTCGGCGTGGTCGCCCGGCAGTGTGTTGCTCGAGTCGCACGGGCTCGCGGTACTGCGGATGGGCGATCGCTACGCGAGTCTCGAGTGCGGGCGCTACGGCGAGGGGCACGGCCATCCCGATCGGCTGCACCTCACGCTGCACGCGGGCGGCACGCACTGGCTCGCCGACCCGGGAACAGGGTCGTACGCCTCGCGCGACTTGTTTTGGTATCAGTCCACGCTCGCGCACAATGCGCCGCGCTTGGACGGGGCCTCCCAACCGGCAGGGGATGCCACCTGCGAGGCATATGCGACATCGGGTGAGTGGTCGTGGGTTCGCGGACGCTACGGCGAGGTCACGCGCACGGTGGTGTCGGGACCGGCCTACGTCCTCGACGTCGTAGAGCTCGCGAGCCGGACGGAACACACGCTCGAGGTGCCGTGGCACGTCGCCGGCGCGGGTGACGTGCGAGGAGGCACATGGGTATCGGCGGAACTGGGCGACGAGTTCGTCGCGCGCGTAGAGCGGTTTGTGCCGGATGGTGGGGGAGGGCCCCTCGCGCTCACATTCTCCGACGGCCCGCATGCCCTCAACGCGTTCGTTTCCTTCGACGGCGAGCTGCTGCGCGCGGAGGGCCCAGGTCTGCCTGGCAGGGGCCGGCGAACGTTCCTCGTTACTCGCGCGACCGGGCGGGCCGCACGATTCGTGTCCGTGCTCGAGCCCGTGACGGGGCGACCCGCCGTTCGGGGCGTGCGCGTGAAGGGGAGCGTGATCGAGGTCGAAACCGATCAGGGCGTCCATCGACATGCCGGCACGGCCGCGGGCTGGGAGATCGAGACCGCCGCCGGGCGCGTCCGGCTGACGGGCGCGCGGGCGCCCGAGCCACCGGTCGAGCCGTTCGTCGAAGTCGACACGCCCAAACCCGCGGTGGGCGCCGCGTTGCGGGGCATTCGCCCGCCGCTCGACGGATCGCTCGATGGCTTCGACACCAGCGAGCCGCTCCGGCTCGAGCTCGAGGATCAGTACCGCCGGAGCGAGGAGCCGTTCCCCGGCCCGGAGGATTTCAGCGCGGTCGCGTACGCTGCCTGGGACGATGGGGCGCTATACCTGGCGGTCGACGTGACCAAGCGCGACGTCTGCTTCCGCGCCAAGGGCGCGCCGCCGCTCCGCCTCGACAATGAGCCGGACGACATTCACTCCGATGGCATACAGGTCTACGTCGGCAACCCCGAGGGCGGCGATGCCGTCGGGTACCTCGTCGTGCCGGAAGGCCGTGACGGGGGCCCGGTTCGGGCGGCGGTGGTGGGGGTCGGGCAGTCATCGGGCGTCGCAGCGGCGGTGCAGGGAGGCTGGCAGCGCACGCCCACTGGGTACCGCGTGACCGTCGCCATCGGATGGCCGGACTGGCATCGTGCGCACATCGGCGGGCGGGTGCGATTCGACCTCCTCGTCAACGAAATGGAGCCGGGTCGCGAGCGTCGCAGCGGTCAGCTGGTGTGGAGTGGCGGGAACGGCTGGGTCTACTTGTGGGGGGACCGGCAGGATCCCGGACGGTTTGGGGTATTGGAGCTCGTAGGGTGATACTGCGATGATCGCCGTCGTTCTTCACGAGCCGCAGGATCTCGTGAACATCGCCCACGTGGTTCGGGCGATGAAGAACTTCGGATTCCGGGACTTGAGGCTGGTGCAGCCACGCGAGTACGACGCGTACCGGGTGGAGGGCATCGCGCACCAGACACAGGATGTGCTGGCGCGGGTACAACGGTACGAGCGTCTCGATGAGGCGTTAGCGGACTGTGTGCACGTCGTGGGGTTCACGGCACGCGGCCGCACGGCGAAGCGAAATCTCCAGCGCCCGCGGGAGGCCGCGCGAGAAATCCTCGGAGAATCCCAATCGGGACCTGTGGCGCTCCTCTTCGGGCGCGAGGACAAGGGGCTGTCGAACGACGCGCTGGACCGATGCCATCGCGTGGTGACGATCCCCACGAGCCCCGCGTATCCGTCGCTCAATCTCGGACACGCGGTCGTCCTGACGCTCTACGAGCTCGCGCTCGCGCAGGGGGACGAGGACCGGCCCTTCAAGGCCCCGCGCCGGGCGGGTCCCCCCGCGACGGCGGCGGAGTTGGAGCGGGTGTTTACGGACGCGGAAGCGGCGCTCGGCGTGATCGACTTCTTCAAGACGCGCCAGGCGGAAGGGGTCATGCGGACGCTGCGGGAGGTCTTGCACCGCGCGCCGCTCGACGAGCGTGAGGCGAAGCTGTTGCGGGCGATCGCGATCGAGGTGGTGAAATATGGTGAGCGACTGGCGCGTTCCGGGCTTCACGTCGACCGGTAGCAAGCGGCCCGACGCCCTGTTTGGGCCCGCCGCGCCGGACGAGGGGGAGGGACTCCCCACGCGGTTGACCCGCGCCTCGGGGTGCCGCGTGTGGGACGCGAGCGGCCGCGAGTACACCGACTACGTCATGGCGCTCGGCGCCGTCGCGCTCGGCTACGGCCATCCCGAGGTGAACCGTGCCGCCGAGCAGGCTATGGCGGCCGGGGTGGTGGGCCCGCTCCCGCCGGTGATCGAAGAAGAGCTCGCCGAGGTGCTCGCGATCCGCATCCCGTGGCTCGAGCGGGTGCGCTTCCTGAAGACGGGCGCTGAGGCGGTTGCCGCTGCGGTGCGGCTGGCACGGGTCGCCACGGGGCGGGAGCGCGTATTGGGTTGCGGGTATCACGGATGGCTCGACTGGTGCCAGGCCGGCGAGGGTGTGCCCGCCGGGACCCGGGCACTCTACGCCGAGATTCCGTTCAACGACGTGGAGGCCAGCCGTCGGTTGATTCGGGACGCGGGCGACCGTTTGGCCGCTGTGGTCGTCGAGCCGGTGGTCGTCATCGAGCCCACGCAGGAGTGGCTCGAAACCGTGAGGGTGGAGAGCGCGCGTGTTGGCGCGGTCTTGGTCTTCGACGAGATCAAGACGGCGTTCCGCCTCGCGATTGGTGGTGCCGCGGAGCGCTACGGCGTGCGGCCCGACCTCGCTGTGCTGGGCAAGGCACTCGCGAACGGCTTCCCGCTGGCCGTAATCGGGGGACGAGCGGACATCATGGCTGGATCGGCCCGGACATGGATCTCGTCCACACTGGCCACCGAGTCCGTGGCGCTCGCGGCGGCGCGAGCGACGCTGGAAGTCATGGTGCGCGACGACGTGTGCGGGCATCTGCACCGCATGGGCACTCGCTTGCTACATGGACTACACCGTTTGCACCGCAAGCACGCCGACCTTGTGACCGGGGTGGGCGGCGTCGCGGAGATGTGTTTTCTGCACTTTGCGAGTGAGAACATTTCGCGCGATGTGGCGCGGGGCTGTGTAGCACGGGGGCTCCTGTTCAAGCGCACGGCATACAATTTCGTGTCCATGGCGCACGACGAGGGAACGGTGGACCGGACACTGGAGGTGCTCGCGGATGTGCTCGGGACGCTCGCGTGAAGATGCCGTGGCGGGGGCGGGGGTGGGGGCGGGGGGCTTGCGCTAGGTGAACGGCACGGGAATCGTGGTGGCATCGTGACCCTCCAGCGCAAGCTCCTGCTTGGCTTCTCCCTCATGGTGCTTCCGGCCCTGCTGGTCGGGCTGCACGCGATTCGGACCAACGCGCGTGAGCAGGAAGCACTCGGGGCCCTCGGGCGGCGCCTGGCACAGTCGCGGACCTACGCGGAAGTCGAAGACGCGATGTTCAACCAGACGCAGGTGGTGTGGCGCTACCTCGCCGGCGATCCAACGGCGAAGAAGGAGCTTCCGCTCACCGAGCAGGTCGTGGACTTCTGGCTCGATCGCTGGGCCGCCGGCCTCCCCCCGGACGAGGTCTCCCTCGCGGACGGCGTCCGCAAGATCGAGCTCCAGATCCGATCCGTCGCCGACAGCGTGTTCAAGCTGTATGATGCGGGCCACCGTGAAGCCGCGCACGTCACCGCGCGCGAGCAGCTGGTGCAGCGTCTCCAGCCCGCCCTCGTCGCGGTGAATCGCGATATCTATCGCAAGGCCCGGGAATTCAGCGTGCAGCGGGCGCTGGTCGAGGTCGAGGGGATTGTGGAAACGGAGCGGCGCATCCTCTGGTCGATCATCGGGCTCGCGTTGATCGCCGGGCTGATCGCCTCCTGGCTCATCTCGCGCAGCCTGGCCCGCCCGCTCAACGAGCTGCGGCAGGCGATGGCCGTCGTGGGCGCGGGCGACCTGGACCACGTCATCGCGCCCAGCTCCCGGGATGAGATCGGGGAGCTGGCCCGGGCCTTTGCCCAGATGACGGAACGGCTGCGCCAATCGCACGCGCAGCTCATCCAGTCGGAAAAGCTGGCGTCGATCGGGCAAATGGCGGCGGCGGTGGCGCACGGGCTCCGCAATCCGCTCGCGAGCCTGCGCGCCGCGGCCCAGCTCGCCCGGCATCGCGTAGACGCCCCGGCCGCGCGTGAGCAGCTCACCGCCATCGTCGAGCAGGTGGACCGGCTGGACCTCCGGATCACGCATCTCCTCGCGTTCTCGCGCCCCGCTCCGTTTCATCCGCTGCGGGAAAGCGTCCGGCAGCTCGTAGAGGGCGCGCTCGGCGGCGTCTCCCAACTGCTCCGCGAACGTCGGGTCGAGCTCGCGGTGAGCTTCCCGCCCACGCTCCCCGACGTCCGCGTGGACCCGATGCGACTCGAGCAGACGCTGACCGAAATCGTCTCCAACGCGCTCGACGCCATGCCCGACGGTGGAAAGCTCAGCATCGACGGACGGCGCGAACCGAGCGATACGGGGACGGATGGCGTGACGGTCGCCATCACCGATTCGGGCAAGGGCATCCCGCCCGAAGTGCTGGCCAACGTGTGCGAGCCGTTCTTCACCACTCGCGCCGAGGGCACGGGCCTGGGACTGGCGATCGCCAAGCGTTACGTCGAGGAGACGGGCGGCCGGCTCAGCATCAGCAGCGTCGTCGGGCAGGGCACCACCGTCCGTCTCTGGCTGCCGAGTGCCGCTGAGGCTGCCGCTGCGCCGACACCGCCCTCAGTGCCGGCTCGCCAGCTCGCATGAACGGCTCCACCGTCCTCATCGTCGACGACGAGCAAACGCTCGCCCGGTCGGCCAAGGCGTTTCTCGCGGATCACGGCTACGAGGCCGAGGTGACGGGCTCCGGCGAGCAGGCCCTCGAGCTCCTCGCGCGCCTGCAACCCGACGTCGTGTTCGCGGACGTCCGGTTGCCCGGGATGAGCGGCATCGATCTCCTGAAACGGATCCGGGAGTTCGATCCGGTGCTGCCCGTCATCATGCTGACGGCCTACGGCTCCATCGAGGGCGCGGTCGAAGCGGTGAAGCTCGGCGCGTTCGACTACGTCAAGAAGCCCGTGGACCTGGAGGAGCTGAAGCTCCTCGCCGATCGCGCGCGCGAGAATCGCCAGCTCAAGCAGGAGCTCTCCTATTACCGCCGGCGGGCGACGGAGGACGTCGGGTTCAGGACCATGCTGGGCGAGTCGTCCGTGGTCCGGGCGATTCTCGAGCGAGCGCGTCAAATCGCCGAGCTGGCGGATACGCCCCCCGTCCTGCTGACGGGCGAGACCGGCACCGGCAAGGGCCTTCTGGCGCGCGCGATCCATGCCGCCGGTGCCCGGGCGGCCAAGCCGTTCATCGAGGTCAACTGCACCGCCATTCCCGCGACGTTAATGGAAGCAGAGCTGTTCGGACACGAGCGGGGCGCCTTCACCGATGCCAAGGAATCGAAACCGGGTTTGTTCGAGGCCGGAGAGGGCGGATTCCTCTTCCTCGACGAGATCGGCGACGTGGACCTGTCGGTGCAGGGAAAGCTGCTCCGCGCGATCGAGGACCGAGCCGTGCGCCGCGTAGGCAGTGTCCGTGAACGGAAGATCGATGTGCGGATCATCGCGGCGACGAACCGAGACCTGGAGCGTGAGGTCCAGCGCGAGCGATTCCGCTCGGACCTGTACTTCCGGCTCGCCGTGATCGTGCTGCACGTCCCGCCGTTGCGCGAGCGGGGTGAGGACGTGGTGCTCCTGACCGAGCACTTCCTCCGCCTGCTCAACGCCAAATACGGACGCGCCGTGACAGAGATCAGCGCGCCCGCTCGCGAGTTGCTCCTGTCGTATCCCTGGCCCGGCAACGTTCGCGAGCTGAGTCACGTGATCGAACGCGCCGTGCTCTGGAGTCGGGGACCCACGCTCGAGGTCGAGCATTTGTCGCTCACGAGCCCCTCCCCCGACCACGGCGGGCACGAGCGGAAGCCGACCGTCACGGACTCCACGCTCCCGCCACAGGGCGTGGACCTGGCGCATTGGGAGCGAGCGATGATCGAGCGGGCGATGCGGGATGCCGGAGGTAACCAGACAAAAGCGGCGCAGCGCCTAGGAATCTCGCGCGACACGCTACGCTACCGAATCAGAAAGTTCGGGCTCCAGCCCTGAGGACAAATGGCACTGGGTTATTTCACCCAACTTGGGTGAAATGACCCACTACTGGTCATCGTGGTTACGAACCCGATAAGTGCTAAGTGTCTATCGGAAATGGTGTTGGAGATTGCGATGCCGCGACACTTCTGTGGCACATCCCGTGCGATAGCGTCTACCAAGCGCTAGAAGTGGTCGACCATCGTAGTCCTCGGAGGAACGGAACCATGACTTGGACGAAACCCGAATTCGCAGTGGTAGAGCTGGGGATGGAAGTCGGCGCGTACGCCGGCAATGCCTGAACCAGGCTGCAACGATTGAGGGAGGGGGCCGGGTGACGAACCCGGCCCCTTTGTTCAATGCGCATTATCATCCTCGGCTCAGCGGCAGGCGGTGGCGTGCCGCAGTGGAATTGCGGTTGCCCCAACTGCGTCGAAGCGCGACACCGCGGCGCGGGCCGCACGCAGTCGTCAGTGGCCGTCAGCGCGGATGGCGAGCGCTGGGTCCTGCTCAACGCCTCTCCGGATCTGCGCACCCAGCTCGCGGCGCACCCGCCGCTCTGGCCTCGGGGCAGGCGAGCCTCGTCTGTGGCCGCGGTCGCTCTCACCGATGGCGAAATCGATCATACGCTTGGGCTGTTGCTGCTGCGCGAGAGTGCCGCCCGGCTGCCGGTATATGCACCGACCGGCGTGTCCGCCTTGCTCGGCGATGCGTGGCCGCTCTACCGGGTGTTGTCCGCGTACGCGGGCGTAGACGCTCGGACCCTCGATGAGGGTCGCCCGATCACGCTCGCGGACGGCGCCGGCGTCCCACTTGGCTTATGCTGCTCGGCGACCGCGGTGGCGCGGCGCCCACCGCGCTACGCCCGATCGGCCCCGGCCGCCACGTTCGATGTCGGTCTGCGCATCACCGACGAGCGCACCGGCGGGATATTGGCGTACGTTCCAGCCGCCGGCGGCGTCGACGACGCGGTGCGTCGCGTTTCCACCGGTGCGCAAATGCTGATGTTCGACGGCACGTTCTGGTCCGACGATGAGCTGCGGCACGCGGGAGTCGACGCCCCGAGCGCGCGCGAGATGGGTCACCTACCCATTGGGGGACCAGCCGGAAGCCTGGCGCTCCTGCCGAGCCTTGGCGTCGGGCGCACCGTGTACGTGCATATCAATAACACGAACCCGATCCTGAGTCCTGGCTCGGCGGAGCGGGCGGCGGTGGAGGCGGCAGGGATGGTGGTGGGAGACGACGCCATGGAGTTCGAGCTGTGAGCGCGCCCGCCGTGTCGCGCGCGACCGACGACTTCGTGCACCGGCTGCGCGGCGTGCTGGAGCGTCGCTACCATCACCTGCATCCATTCAATCAGCGGATGCACCGCGGGGAGCTGTCCCGCGACGAGCTGCAGCTCTGGGTGGCGAACCGCTTCTACTATCAGATTTGCATTCCCGTGAAGGACGCGTTGATCCTGTCGAGCTGCCCGGAGCGGGAGGTGCGCCAGCAATGGATTCAGCGCATCATCGACCATGACGGGCGGCCGGGGGAAGAGGGGGGCATCGAGGCCTGGCTGCGGCTCGGTGAGGCGATGGGCGTTCCCCGGGACGACCTGCTCGGCCAGCGTCGCCTCCTTCCCGGGGTCCGGTTTGCTGTGGACGCCTACGTGAACTTTTGCCGGTTCAAGCCGTGGCTCGAAGCCGTGGCGGCCTCCCTGACGGAGATGTTCGCACCGCTGATCGTGAAGGAGCGGCTTGCCGCGATGCTCAGTCACTACAAATGGGTCGACCCGGAAGGCCTCCAGTATTTCAAGAACCGGCTTACCCAGGCGCCTCGGGACGCCGAGTACGCCCTCGCGCTCGTCACCGACCGCTTCCGGAGTCGGCCCGAGCAGGACCGCGCGGTCGCGGCGTTGGAGTTCAAGTGCGATGTCCTGTGGTGTCTGCTCGACGCGGTCGAGCGGGGCCCCCTCCCGGGCAGTACCGGGTGAGCGCCGTGGCCGACGCTTCTGCGCCGCGGCTGCACGCCAAAGCACGCCTTCAGCGGGACGACGTCCGTGGGCGGGACGTTCTCTTGTATCCGGAAGGACTCGTGACGCTGAACGCCACCGGGGTCGAGATCCTCAAACTGTGCGACGGGACGCGTTCGCTTGCCGACATCGTCGCGACGTTGGAGCGCCGGTATGAGACGACCGGTCTCGCGGCGGATGTTCGCGCATTTCTGGAAGGCTTGGCCGCGAAGGGGCTCGTGACGTATGGACCCTAAGCCCCTCTGGCTGCTGGCTGAGCTGACGTACAAGTGCCCGCTGCAATGTCCCTATTGCTCGAACCCGCTGGACTTCGCCGGCGGGCGCTTCAGGCAAGAGCTCTCGACGGCGGAGTGGTGTCGCGTGTTCCGCGAGGCGAAGGCGCTCGGCGTCCTCCAGCTCGGTCTCTCCGGGGGCGAGCCGACGCTCCGGCCTGATCTGGACGAATTGATCCGCACGGCGCACGACGTCGGGTTGTACACCTCGCTCATCACCTCGGCGTATCGCCTCACGAGAGAGCGACTCACGACGCTGAAGGCGGCGGGCCTCGACCACGTGCAGATCAGCATCCAGGGCGCGGACGAAGCGACGTCCGACTTCGTGGCGGGGACGGCATCCTACCGAGACAAGATCGCCGCGTACCACTACACGCGTGAATTGGGATTCCCGCTGACCGTCAACGTCGTGCTCCACCGGCGGAATCTTCACCAGGTCGAGGCGTTGATCCGGCTCGCCGAGTCGCTCGGCGCCGAGCGGATCGAACTGGCCAACACGCAATTCTACGGATGGGCGCTTCATAACCGCGACGCGCTCATGCCGACCAAAGCCCAGCTCGACCAGGCGTGGCAAGTCGTACAACGGGAGCGGGCGCGCCTCGGTACGACGCTCGAGATCGTGTGGGTACTGCCCGACTACCACGAGCAGTATCCCAAGCCGTGCATGGGCGGTTGGGCGCGGGCGTACATGACGGTGACGCCGGCCGGGGAGGTGTGGCCGTGCCACGCGGCCGGCCGGATCACGACCCTCACCTTCGAGAACGTCCGCGACAAGTCGCTGGCGTGGATTTGGGAGCACTCGGACGCCTTCCAGCGGTTTCGGGGTGATGCCTGGATGCCCGAGCCGTGCCGCTCGTGTCCGCGGAAGGCCCAGGACTTCGGCGGGTGCCGCTGCCAGGCGTTTCTCGTGGCGGGCGACGCGGCGGTGACCGACCCCGTGTGCTCGCTGTCGCCGCATCGCCCGTTGATCGACGCGGTGGTGGCCGCGGTGGAGCGTTCAGCCACAACCGGGCAATCGCCGGACGAGTGGACCTACCGCGCGGCCCCCGCGTCGCGGGCGCTCGCGGCGAAGGGATGACCGCCGCCGCGATCGACGCCCGGGGACTCGGGAAGGATTACGGTCCGGTCACGGCGCTCGGTCGACTGGACCTGGAAGTCCACGCCGCCGAGTTCTTCGGGTTTCTCGGCCCGAACGGCGCGGGCAAGACCACCACCGTCCACCTGTTGGCGACGCTCCTCACACCCTCTCGGGGATCGGCGAGCGTGGCGGGTCACGATGTTCGCCTCGACGGCCTCGCCGTCCGGCGCAGCATCGGGCTCGTGTTCCAGGAGACGACGCTCGATCGCGATCTCACCATCGAAGAGAATCTCCGCTTTGCGGCCAGGCTTTGGAACCTTCCCGATCGCGAAGCCGGTCCTCGCATCGACGCGTTACTCCGTCAGTTCGGGCTCGACGAGCGGCGCCGGGATCTGGTGCGCACGCTGTCGGGGGGAATGCGCCGCGCCGCGGACATCGCCCGGGGCATCCTGCATCAGCCCCGCGTGCTCTTCCTCGACGAGCCCACGGCGGGTCTGGACCCCCGCGCGCGCCGCTCCCTCTGGGAGCTGATCCGCAACCTGCGCGCGGCGTCCGGCCTCACGGTGTTCCTGACCACGCATTACGTCGAGGAAGCGGAGCCATGTGACCGGGTGGCGGTGATGGATCGGGGTCGCCTGGCCGCCCTCGGGACGCCGGCGGAGCTCAAGCGGGCGGCCGGGGTGGCGTCCCTAGAGGAAGTGTTTCTGGCGCGCACGGGCCACGAGCTGGCCGAGACAGGCGCGGCCTGAACATGCGCGCGGTGTACGGCATCGTCGTTCGCGAATTCGTGCGGTTCCTCCGGCAGCGGGGTCGGGCGCTGTCGAGCGTTGCGCGGCCGTTCGTGTGGCTGATCTTTGCGGGCGCGGGTTTCGCGGCAGTGTTCGCCGGCCGCCGCGAAATCGACTATCGCGTCTACATGGCGCCGGGCCTCCTCGGCATGGTCGTGATGTTCGGCTCGCTGCTCGCCGCGCTCTCCACGGTCATCGATCGGGACGCGGGGGTGCTGCGCATGATGCTCGTCGCGCCGATCCGGCGCGGCACGGTCGCGCTCGGGAAGACGCTGGGCGCCACGCTCGTGGGGACGGCGCAGGCCGTCGTCGTCGCGGCGATCCTGCTGCCGGCCGTCGGTCTCACCCCAACGCCCGCCGGAGCGCTCCTCGCGCTCGTCGCCGTCGTGCTCCTGGGCCTCGCGCTCGGGGCCATCGGGGTCGTGCTCGCGGCCGGGATGCGCTCCATCGAGAATTTCGCGGGCGTGATGAACTTCGTGGTCTTCCCGATGCTGTTCCTCTCGGGCGCGCTCTACCCGGTGCGGCATCTCGGTCCGGTGCTCCACGTGCTGGCGCACGTGAATCCGCTCGCGTACGGCGTGGATCTGCTGAAGCACGCGCTGCTCACCCGATGGACGGACGCCGGGTACGGGGGAGAGCTGCCGATCGCACTCGATTGTGTGGCACTCGCGCTGTTCGCCCTCGCGGGCCTCGCGGCCGCGGGGCCGTTGCTCGCACGCGAGGGTGGGGTGGCGCGCGCGGCGTTTCGGGAGCGGCGCTAGGTCACGACCAGGTAGGTGATGATAGCGGTGATGATGAGCACGATCAGCCCCGCCGCGATGCTCGTCAGCAGGGTATAGGCCGCCGTCCGGTCCCGCGGTGCTTTCATGACGGGCGGGAGTCCCGCCGCGAACAGACGGATGCTGTAGAGCCCGATGAGCATCCCGAGCGGCTCGATTCTGGGGAACACGGCGAACGCGCCCGCCAACCAGTACGGCGTCGTGCCGTACGCGGCAACCTTCAGCGCCTGCACGCGGTTCCGTTGCCCTCCGACCCACGCGCCGATCGCATCGATCGCGACCGCCAGCGCGTAGACACCCACCAGATTGAGCACGAATTCGAGGACCCCCGCCTGAACCGCCGTGCCGAGCTTGACCGGGACGACGCCGAACGTCAGCGCGCTGCCGCGCTCACCATCGAACAGCACCGCCCCGATCGTCGCGGCGATCGGGCCGATCGCCGTCATCGGGATCAGGTACCGTGTATAGATCGGGCCGGCGCTCGTGAACTCGGGGGCGATCGTCGCCCACTCCTGGGTCGGCTGGACGAGCAAGCGCTGCGCGCGCGCCAGCCATCCCGGGAGCTTGCGCGGCGGCCGGGGACGAGCGGCAGTCGGCTTGACAGTGGGCCGCGGCGGTGGGCCCGCCTTGGGGGGGGTGGGGCCGCGGGGTGGCGTCGGGCCGCGCGGCGGCGGACTGGGCGGTCGCGGCGGCTGAGGAGGAGTGCGCATGTCGGCACAAAATAGGGAACGCCTCAGTGGGCGCCAAGACGCAGATCACCAGCGGTCCCGCATGGCAAGATGCAAGAGGGCTCGGCCTCGTCACTTGCGCCGCACGCCCCGTGCAACTTGGCGTCTTGGCGTCTAGGGACTCAGATTGGTGCATGCTGATCGACGTTCACGCGCATTTCTATCACGATCGTACACCCCGGGGGGATTGGCACGAGCGCAACGCGAGCCGGCTGGAGGCGGGGCGGAAGATCGGCATCACGATCCACGTCGCGTCGGTCCTTGGCAGCTTCGGCCGGACGTCTCCGACGTACTTCCCGTCGCCCCGGGACCTGGAGTACGGCAACGACGCGTTGCTGGCTCTGGCGCGCGAGCATCCAGACGCGATACGCGGGTATGTGACCGTCAACCCGAACTACACCGTGCATGCCCGAGCCGAGATCGCGCGCTGCCTCGGTGCGGGCATGGTGGGCATCAAGCTCGCCGCGAGCCGGCGCGCCACCGATCCGCTGCTCGATCCCATCTGCGAGCTCGCTGCCCAGCGCGGGGTTCCCGTGCTGCATCACATCTGGCAACATCGGCGCCACGACTGGCCGGGTCAGGAAGCGTCCGATGGTGCGGAGCTGTGCGTGCTCGCCGCGAGGCATCCCAAGGTGCGTTTCATCCTGGCCCACATCGGCGGCGGGGGCGACTGGCAGCACTCGCTCGCCGAGCTCCGAAGGGGTACCGCGCCGAACGTCTACATCGATCTCTCGGGGAGCGGCGCGGATGGCGGCATGCTCGAAGCGTGTCTCGACGCCGTTGGCCCCACGCGTCTCCTCTTCGGGACGGACCTGACCATGGATACCGGTTGGGCCAAGCTGCGCTATCTCGAGCGCCTGCTCCCACCGCGCGAGCTCGAGCTCGTCAGGTGGCGAAACGCGGCGAGCGTTTTCCCGCGTGGCGCGTTTCCCGCCGACTGATGCGAATCGACGTCAACGCGTTTGTCGGGGCCTACCCGTTCCGCCGGGTACCGGGCACCGCGGTCGAGAAACTGTTGCCCGCATTGGACCGCACGGGGATCGACGTGGCATGGATCAGCCACCTGCCCAGCATGTTCTGGCGCGATCCGATGGAGGGAAACACGTGGTTGTACCAGGCCGCGGCGTCCACCAAACGACTCAGGCCGGTGCCCGCCGTTCACCCTGGTCTCACCAGCTGGGACGCCGCGATCGGTGAAGCGGCGGACCATCAAGCGCCCGCGGTGCGCTGTGATCCGCTGTACTACGGCATCGAGGCCGCAGGTCCGGAGATGCGCGTGCTGGCCGCGGCGTGCGGGGCCGCCAAGCTCCCGCTAGTTATGGCCGTGCGGCTGGAGGACGGGCGGCAACGCCACATCAACGATCGGGCGTCAGAGCTCCCCGCGGCCGCCGTTCGCGCGCTGATCCGCAGCGACGAGGATGTCCGTCTCCTGATCACGCACGCGGACCGGGCGTTCATCGAGGAAGTGCACTTCGGGTCCACGCCGG
This sequence comes from Gemmatimonadales bacterium, assembly GCA_035577025.1. Classification (GTDB taxonomy): domain Bacteria; phylum Gemmatimonadota; class Gemmatimonadetes; order Gemmatimonadales; family GWC2-71-9; genus AG41. The sequence continues at coordinate 9,770 of DATLVU010000069.1, read as the reverse complement.
AGGAGGCGGCACGGCTCTGGTGGGACGTCAGCTGGATCTGGGGCCCTCCGGAGGATCAGCTCGAGACCCTGCTCGGCACCGTCGGCATCGATCGGTTCGTGTTCGGCACCGGCCAGCCGCTCCGGATCCCCGAGTGCAGCGTCGCAAAGCTCGATCTTCTCGGACTGCCCGCGGACCGGCGGGCCGCGATCGAGTCGGGCAACCTCGAGAAAGGACTCGCCGCGTGACTGTCAAGTCCCCGCAGCTCCGACATCGGCTCGAGTGGGGCCTCATTCCAGCCGTGCCGGTCCCGTTCCGGGGTCGCGAGCTGGCCGGGGACGCGCTTCAGGCGTACGCGGCCTGGATGGCGGAACACCAGGTGGCCGGCGTCGCGGTGTGGGCTCACACGGGGCGGGGGCCTCACCTCTCGCCGGAGCAGCGGCGGCGCGTGCTGGCGACGTGGCGCGCGGCCCTGCCGCTCAGCGCGATCGTGGCCGGCGCATCGAGCCTCGAGATGGCGCAAGAAGCGAAAGCCGGTGGGGCGGATGCGCTGCTGGCGTTTCCGCGCCCGGACGACCCGGTGGGGTTTCACGACGCGCTGAGCCACGAGCTCCCGGTGATCGCCTTCTATCTGTACGGCGGGGCGGGCGGGGTGGCGTACGACAATCAAACCCTCCACGCCCTCCTCTCCCTGCCCAACGTGATCGGCATCAAGGTCGCCACACTCGATTCGGTATTGACGTTCCAGCGAATCGCCGGCTTGATGCGAGACCACCCGGACAAGCTCCTCCTCACAGGCGAGGACCGGTTTCTCGGCTACTCCTTTACCATGGGCGCCCGCGCGGCCTTGATCGGCTTGGGCGCGGCGCTCACGAATTTCCAGCTCGGCCTGATCGAGTCGTTCCGCACCGGCGACTTCGGCAAGTTTGTCAAGCTGTCCGGCTTGTGTGATCGGTTCGCCGGCGCGACCTTCGTCCCGCCGATGGAGGGGTACGTGCGTCGGATGCTCTGGGCGCTCGCCGCCGAGGGCGTGATTCCCGACGACGCGTGCGATGATCCGTGGGGTCCCCCCCTCCCGGCCGACGAGCGGGACGCGGTGCGGCGGGCCGTGCGGGACGCGCGCGGGGTTCGCGTCAGCCTCCCGTGAAATGCATCCCGCGGCGGTCGTTTCTCGAACGCTGCGGGACTGTGGGCGCGGCACTGGCCGCGCTGCCTCTTCCGAAGGGCTGGGGCTCGATGACCAAACAGCCACACGTCGTGGTGGTCGGCGCCGGCGCCTTCGGCGGCTGGACCGCGCTGTATTTGCTGCGGCGTGGGGCCCGCGTGACGCTGGTCGACGCGTGGGGGCCCGGCAACTCGCGCGCGAGCTCGGGCGGGGAAACGCGGGTGATTCGCGCGACCTACGGGCCCCGCGTCGTCTACACGCGACTCGCCGCGCGCGCCTTGACGCTGTGGCAGGAGCACGAACGACGGTGGGCGCGCAAGCTGTATCACGGGATCGGGGTACTGTGGCTGGTGGAGGGCGAGGATCAGTACGAGAAAGCGGCGCTGCCGCTCTTGAAGGATGTCGGCGTCCAGTTCGAGGAGCTCTCGGATCGGGAGACCACGAAGCGCTACCCGCAGATCAATTGCGATCGCGTCCGCTGGGCCATCTTCGAGCGGCAGGGCGGATACCTCACCGCCCGGCGTGCCTGCGCCACCGTGCTGGACGGCTTCCTCGCCGAGGGCGGTGAGTATCGCCAGCTCGCGGCGGACCCGCCGTCGCCGCGAGGGGGCGAGCTCCCCGGTGTGACGCTCTCCGACGGGACGAGCCTCGTCGCCGACCGCTACGTCTTCGCCTGCGGGCCGTGGCTGGGCAAGCTGTTCCCGGACGTGATCGGCGACCGCGTGCGCGCCACGCGGCAGGAAGTCTTCTTCTTCGGCACGCCGCGCGGCGATCGTCGCTTCACCGAGGAAGCGCTCCCGGTCTGGGCCGACCATGGCACCCACTTCATGTACGGCATTCCCGGCAATGAATGGCGGGGGTTCAAGGTCGCGGACGATACGCGCGGGCCCGCGTTCGATCCCACGAGCGGCGAACGCCTGCCCACGCCCGAGACGCTGCGCGCCGCCCGTGAGTACCTCGGGTACCGTTTTCCGGGGCTCAAGGACGCTCCGTTGCTCGAGTCGCGCGTGTGCCAGTACGAGAACTCACCGGACGAGCACTTCATCATCGACCGTCATCCGGCGGCGGGAAATACGTGGCTCGTGGGCGGAGGCTCGGGACACGGCTTCAAGCACGGACCCGCCGTGGGCGAGCTCGTCGCGCAGCTCGTGCTCTCGGGGGGCGCGCCAGATCCCGATTTCCTCCTCTCCCGCTTTGCCCGTTAGGACGACGGCCGCGCTCGAGCGAGACTTCGAGCGCTTCGGTCGGGAGTGGCCGCGGGATTTCACGGATTTGGTGCGCGCCGAGTATCGCGTCGATCTCAGTGCCCGCTACCTCGGTGAAGCGATTCCTCACCCCATCGGGAAAGGCTCCGGGCAGCTCTCACTCAACGAGGGCCAGCTCGAGGAGGACGCCCGGGCGGGCCTCGCGTTCGTCGTGCTCAAGACCCTCATTGCGGAAGACGCGACCGGTGCGCGGGCCATGGCGGCGTGGGCGATTCACGAGACGCGGATGGCGGTGGAACGACGCCCGTCCGCCGACGGACGTCCGGGGTGGACAGTCACCTGGAAGGGACGCGGCTGGGACCGCTCGTTGTCGGACTACCTCGCGTTGGTGCGCGCCGGGCGGGACCTCACCCGCGCGGGCCGCTTGCTCGTGGTGCCGTCGGTGAAGTATCACCTGCCGCGTCTGGATGAGTCGTTCCGTGACGCCGAGTACCGCCACACGACGGCCGCGGTCGCCGGCGCATGGAGCGAGCCACCGCTCCTGGTCGAGAAGGATTTCTCACCGACCCTCGCCGGGGACGCGCTCGCGGATGACCGCGCACAGATCCTGCGCTGGCTTCAAGAAGTCCCGCCGCAGATTCGTGCTGCGTCGCCGATGCCCGTCCGCATCGCGGTCAAGCTGATGAACGCCCGGTTCGACGATGCCTTTCAAGTGGAGATGATGCGTGCGACGCGCGGCGCGGACACGCTGGTCTGTTTCAACCGCCTGTTCGATTCGAAACTCGGATTGGCCTATGGGGGATGGGACTTGAGTGACAGGAATCTCCGTGCCTTGGACCTCTACCGTCCTCTACCGACCTCTACCGACCTCTCGAACCTCTCCGCCACCGGCAACATCACCTCCGGCCGCATGCTGCTCGAGTACGCGCGACGCGGTTGCGAGAGCGTTCAGCTCCACACGTTCTTTCAGCTCCCGCTCTCCGAGTACGCCGCGACGCAGGGGTCCCGGACCGCTCGGGTGTTGCACGCGCTCGTCTTTCACCCTCGGGAGGGATTGATCGCGGGGCTGCTCGAGCTCGAGGCGGACGGCGAGCTCGAGCGACGCGGCGGCGAGCTGCATTTCCTCGACGTGACTCATCGTGCGCATCGCCAACGTTGAGCTCTTCGCCCTCGAGCTTCCGTTCGCCGAGCCGTTCATCATCTCGAGCGGGCGGATCGATGCGCGGCGGTCCGTCGTCGTGGTGCTGCACGACGATCAGGGGCATGTCGGATATGGCGAGGCGGCTCCGGACGAGCTGCCGTTCTATTCCGAGGAGACGCTCTGGAGCGCGCGCGATCTCATCCCGCGTGTCCTGGTGCCTCGCGTCGCCGGCCGGGAGTTCGAGTCGCCGGAGGCCGTGGATGCCGCCCTCCGGGAGCACGTGCGCGGGAATCCCTTCGCGCGCGCGGGCGTCGAAACGGCCGCGTGGGATCTCGAGGCGCACCGCCGCGGCACCGGGCTGGCCCAGCTCGTGGGCGAACGGCTCGAGGTCGCCCCGGCCGCAAGCTTTGCCTGCGGCGTGGCGATCGGGATTCCTGAGGACCGTCGTCCCGAGACGCTCACGCGCCGCGTCTACGAGGCCCTGCAGCACGGCTACCGGCGCGTGAAGATCAAGGTCGCACCGGGCTGGGACGAGGTCGCGGTCGCGGCCGCCCGCGCCGGCATGGCCGGCACCGATCTCCCGCTCACCGTCGACGCGAACGGCGCCTACGCGTGGCCGGATCACGAGCGGGCATTACGGGCGCTGGACGAGGCGGGCCTCCTCTACATCGAGCAACCGCTGGCGCCCGAAGAGCTCGTGGGGCATGCCCGCCTCGCGCAAACGCTCAAGACGGAGCTGTGCCTCGATGAGACCTTGCGTGATGCCGGAATGGCGCGTCAAATGGTGGCGCTCGGCGGACCGAGGGTGTGGAATATCAAGGTGCACCGGGTGGGCGGGCTCACCGAAGCGTGTCGGATCTACCGCGTGGCTGTGGAATGCAGCGCCAAGGTGTGGGCGGGGACGATGCCCGAGTCGGGAATCGGATCCCAGGCCGGTCTCGCGATCGCCGCGCTGCCGGGCTGCGCGTATCCATCGGACCTGGAGCCGAGTGCGCGCTGGTTCGGGCGCGATAGAGATGTCATCAAGTTGACGATGAGCCGCGAAGGTCGTATGCCGGTCCCCGGCGTCTCGGTCGCTCGATTGCTCGACGCGTCGCGCTTCCGCGCCGCGACACATCCGCTCTAAATAAGGAGTTGAACGTGCCGCAACTGCCTCGTGCGTCGCTCGTCGTCGTCATTCTCGCGGCCTTGGCGCCCGTCTGCGCACCCACGCAGCAGTACGATCCCGCGTTCTACTCCGCGTTACGCTGGCGTATGATCGGGCCGTTTCGCGGCGGGCGCACCGTGGCGGCCGCGGGGGTACCCGGCGCCCCCGACGTTCTCTACATCGGCGTGAACAACGGCGGCGTGTGGCGGAGCGCGGACTACGGCCGGACGTGGTCGCCCGGTTTTGACGGCCAGCCGACCGGCTCGATCGGCGCGATCGCAGTGTCGCCGTCCGATCCGCGGACATTGTACGTGGGGACCGGCGAAGGGCTGCAACGGCCGGATCTCTCGGTCGGGGACGGGATCTACCAGTCGACCGACGGCGGAGTCACGTGGACGCATCGCGGCCTCGAAGACGGCCAGCAGATTCCGGCCGTCCTGGTCGACCCACGGGATGCGCGACGCGTGTGGGTCGCGGTGCTCGGCCATCCATACGGTCCGAACGAGGAACGGGGTGTGTTTCGCACCACGGACGGCGGAGAGACCTGGCAGAAGGTGCTGTACAAGGACGAGAACACCGGCGCGGTGGACCTCGCGGCCGACCCGGGCAACCCCGAAACGGTATTCGCCGTGCTGTGGGCGGCGCGGCAGGCGCCCTGGGAGATCGGGAGCTCCTGGACCCTCTCGGCCAACAACGGGCTCTACAAGTCGAGCGACGGCGGCACCACGTGGCGACAGATCACCGCGGGCCTCCCGGGCGCGGCGGAAGGGCTGGGCCGCATCGGTCTGGCGATAGCGTCGAGCGCTCCGGCGCGGGTGTACGCGGTGGTGGGCGCGGCGAAGGGCGGGGGGCTGTACCGGTCGGACGACGGCGGCGAGCACTGGAGGCTGGTGAACGCCGATGAGCGGGTGTGGGGACGGGACGGTGATTTCAACGAGGTCAAAGTCGATCCCCAGAACGCCGACGTCGTGTACGTGGCGAACATCGTCGCCTGGAAATCTGTGGATGGCGGGGCGACGTTCGCCGCGCTCCGCGGGGCTCCCGGCGGCGACGACTACCATCGCTTCTGGATCGATCCGCGCGATCCCAGGATCATCCTGCTCGCGGGCGACCAGGGTGCGGTCGTGACCGTGAACGGCGGCGAAACCTGGAGCTCCTGGTACAATCAGCCGACGGCGCAGTTCTATCACGTCGTCACCGATCGACGCTACCCGTACTGGGTCTACGGCGGCCAGCAGGAGAGTGGGTCGGTGGGGATCGTGAGCCGCGGCAACGATGGTCAGATCACCTTTCGGGACTGGCATCCGGTGGGTGTCGAGGAGTACGGGTACGTCGCGCCCGATCCGCTCCATCCCAACATCGTGTACGGCGGTCGGGTCACGAGGTTCGACTGGAATACGGGCGAAGTGCAGGACGTGTCTCCCGAGCCGGTGCGGACCGGGACGTACCGGTTCGTGCGGACCATGCCGTTGCTGTTCTCCCCCGTCGATCCGCGTGTCCTCTATTTCGGCGCGAACGTGCTGTTTCGCACCACGACGGGCGGCGCGAGCTGGGAAACGATCAGTCCGGACCTGACCCGCGCGGTGTACGACGTGCCCACGACGCTTGGCGCGTTCACCACCCTCGACCCGGAGCACGGCAAGCATCGCGGAGTGATTTACACGGTCGCGCCCTCGACGCGGCGGGCGGGCCTGCTGTGGGTCGGTACCGACGACGGGCTCCTACATGTGACGCACGACGGGGGTCGGACATGGAAGAACGTCACCCCTCCGGCGCTCACGCCGTGGAGCAAGGTCTCGCTCATCGAGGCTTCCCATTTCGACACCCTCGCGGCGTACGCGGCCGTCAATCGCTTCCGCCTCGACGACCTGCGCCCGCACGTGTATCGCACGACGGACGGGGGAGCGACCTGGACCGAGACCGTCGCGGGACTGCCGTCGAACGAAGTCGTGAACGCCGTGCGCGAAGACCCGGTGCGCCGCGGGCTGTTGTACGCCGGTACCGAGCGCGGCGTGTACGTCTCGTTCGACGATGGTGATCATTGGCAATCGCTTCGGCTCAACCTGCCCGCGACGGCGGTGCGCGACCTCGTGGTGCACGACAGCGATCTCGTCGTCGGGACGCATGGGCGGTCATTTTGGATTCTCGACGGCATCGCGCCGTTGCGCGAGCTGCATGACGCGACGGATACCGCGCGGGCGACGGGCGCGTACCTCTTCCGGCCGGCTGGTGCCGTGCGGGCTCGCTGGAACGAGAACACCGACACGCCGCTCCCGATCGACGAGCCGGCGGGACAAAATCCGCCCGACGGAGCGATGCTCGATTACTATCTCTCGCGGGCGGCCACCGGGCCGGTGCTCCTCGAGATCCTCGATCGCGCTGGAGCGGTGGTGCGCCGGTTTTCCAGTGCCGATGGTTCCGAGCCGCCCGATTCGGGCCTCAACATTCCGCCGTGGTGGATCAGGCGGGCGCAGGGCGTCGCTCGCGACTCCGGCATGCATCGCTTCGTGTGGGACCTCCACGGACCCCCGCCCGCGGCGTTGCGTCACGACTACCCCATTGCGGCGGTTTTGCAGAACACGCCGCGCGAGCCGCGCGGGCCGTGGGTGCTTCCCGGGCGTTACGTCGTGCGACTGACGGTGGGCGGCCGGGCCTACACGCAGCCCCTCACGGTGCGCATGGACCCGCGCGTTCCGATCGGCGCGGCGGCGTTGGCCAGACAGCGGGCGGTCGCCATCAGCCTAGTGGAGGGACTGGAGCGGGACTCGGCGGCATTGGAGCGTGTCCGCGGGATCCGCAAGGACATCGCGGGCGCGCGGACGGGGAAAGGCGTGCCGGTCACCACGCTCGATTCGCTCGACCGGGCCGCGGGGGAGCTCGAGAGCGGTCAGGGCGGGCTCACCCGTCTGAACGGCCAACTCGCGGACCTGTACGGCTTGGTCGAAGGTGTAGACGGGGCGCCCACGCAACAGGCGGAAGCGCAGGCGCGGGACCTGCGACGCCGGCTGGCGTCCCTCGAGGCCGAGATCCGTGCGCTCGTTGGGCGCTTCCGTTCGCTCACCTCCGGCTTACAATAGACCATCATGATCCCCATTGAGCACCAGCCGGCCGGGTACTGGGCCACCAACCTCTACGACAGTCCGCGCAATCGCCCGAAGTCCGACGCACCGGTCAAAGATCTGCCGCAGCGGGCGGCGCAGCGGTTCAAGCGCGCGCGCGAGGGCATCCGGGCGCTCCGACATGTGACGGAGCAGGTGGTTTTCATGGGCACCGCGTGGAAGTGGGTGTGGATGTACGAAGTCGGCGGCCGCAAGCTCGGTTATCTCCATCCCATGCAGACCGGTCTCTCCGGCACGTTCATCATCAGCGACGAAGAGGAGCGCGAGCTCGCCGTCACGGACGGGCTGGCGCGCGCGTCCCGGCAGGCGATCCGCGACGGACGGATGTCCGGCGGGGTGCGCTGGTGTTGGATGGAGTTCCCGGATTTCGAAACCGTCGACGCGTTCGTCGACGTCATCCGTCTCAAGCATCAACTGTTGGCGCGGCCCGAGTGAGCTTGCCGGGGCTTGTGCGCCGTTTATCGGCGGCGCTACATTCCGGCGCCCCGAAGCCGCTTCACGACACAACCGACACATTCGCCATCGGTGCCTTTGGATGACGAAGAGGAGTGGTTCCGTCGGGGCCGGCATCGCGATCGCGCTCGTGATCGCCCTCCCGGCCGCGGCACAAACGGCTCAATCCGCTCCAGGCTACAAGGCTCCCGTCATCAGCGACACGGGGCGACTCAAGGGTCCCCGCCAGCCGATCTTCTTCCGACACGACATCCACGCGGGCCAGGACCAGATCCCGTGCCTGTACTGTCACAATACCGTGACGATCTCGAGCGAACCCGGCATTCCGGCGCTCCAGACGTGCTTCGGCTGCCACCAGATGATCGGCGGGTCGACGCCGTCCCATCAGGCGGAGATCAAGAAGGTCCGCGAGGCGTTCGCCACGAAGAAGGCACCCGCATGGGTGCGGGTACACGCGTTGCCGGCCTTTGTGCACTTTCCGCATCAGCGTCACATCAAGGCGCTGGGCACCGACGCGTGCGTCACCTGCCACGGCGACGTGCGCACGATGCCCCAGGTGTACCAGTTCGCGACGCTTCGGATGGGCTGGTGCGTCAACTGTCACGTGCAGCACAACGTCACACGTGACTGCACGGTGTGTCACTACTGAGGGCCCGATGGATCGCAGACGGTTCTTGACCGTGTTGGGAGCGACCGGCGGCGCCGCCGCGGCGGCGTCGGCGTGTGACATCGGTCCCGAGCCCACCGAGCACCTCGTGCCGTACGTGGTGCCTCCCGAGAACCAGGTGCCCGGGATCGCGACGTACTACGCCACGACCTGTCGCGAGTGCGCGGCGGGGTGCGGACTGCACGCCAAGGTGCGCGAGGGTCGCGTCATCAAGCTCGAAGGAAACCCCGAGTCGCCGATCAATCAGGGTCGGCTCTGCTCGCGCGGGCAGGCCGCGCTCCAGGGTCTCTACAACCCCGATCGCATAACCGATCCCATGGCGCGCGGGGCCAATGGGCAGTGGCAGAAGCTCACGTGGGACGACGCGATCGGTCGCCTCCAGGCGCAGGTGAAGCAGGCGCGCGGCAAGGGCATCGCGTTCGTCACTGGACTCGAGAGCGGCTCGTTCGGTGAGCTGGTCGACGCGTGGATGAAGGAGATCGGCGGCCGCCACGTCACCTACGAGCCGTTCGCGTTCGAGGCGCTGCGCGAGGGAAACCGGATCGCCTTCGGCACGAGCGCCATCCCGTCGTACGACTTCGCCAACGCGCGCTACATCCTGTCGTTCGGCGCCGATTTCATGGAGACGTGGCTGTCGCCGGTCGGCTATCAGAACGCGTTCACTCGCGCGCACGCGTTCGACGCGAGCCGGGACGGGTCGATGGCCAAGTTCGTCTTTGTCGGTCCTCGGTTGTCGTTGACCGGCATGAGCGCTGACGAGTGGGTCGTCGCGAAGCCCGGCACGGAGTTCATGCTCGCACTGGCGATGGCCCAGGTCATTCTCACGGAGCGGCTCGCCCCGCCGCTCGCGCCCGCCGACGCCGCCCGCCTCCAACATCTGTTGCCGGGCCCGGA
>DATLVU010000068.1:0-5500 GCA_035577025.1 Gemmatimonadales bacterium | reverse complement strand
AAGAAGCACGCACCGCAGGTCGCTGCGCAGGCGGGGCCCAGCATCGGCGAACAGGTTACCGCCCTCGAAGAGCGGGAAAAGGCCGGGGAGGAGGGAGGCGGGAGCGGGGAGTCGGGAGCCGGCGACCGAGACTCGATGTTCCGCCAGGCGGCGGAAGTCTGCATCCAGAACCAGCTGGGGTCCACGTCGCTGCTGCAGCGGCGCATGAGCATCGGGTACGGACGCGCGGCCCGCATCATCGACCAGCTCGAGCTGGCGGGCATCCTGGGGCCGGCGAACGGCAGCAAGCCGAGAGATGTCCTGGTCGGCCTCGAGGAGCTGGATGAAATTTGCGGGCCTGCGTGAGCAGCCGCGCGGTCAGTCGCCGGTGAGCATGGCTTCGAAGCCGAACTGGTAGGGAGACATGTACCAGGGCGACACCGCGATCCGCTTCAAGTCGAACGGATCACCCCCCGGCCGTACGACCCCACCATACGCCGACAGACAGGTCTCGAATCCGACCTGGCGTACCACCCCGCGGTTTTCCTCCGTCATCTGATCGGCGCGTCCGAAGGGATAACTGAAAAAGGGCGTGTGGATGCCCACTTCCTCCCGGATACGTTGTCGCGAGCCCACGATTTCCCGCGCGGCATCGGCTCCATGCACGGCGCCCAGATCCACGTGGTTCATCGTGTGCGCACCGATCTCGAACCCGCGGGCTCGCAGGTCGCGGACGTCGTCCCAGCTCATCCACCGTGAGGCGATGCCGAGCTCGGCATCCCACGGCGGAACGCGGCTCGATCCGATGAGCTCGGTGGCGATGAAGAAGCAGGCGGTCAGCCCGTGTCGCTGGAGCTCTCACGCGGCGACCTCACGGTTATCCTTGTAGCCGTCGTCGAACGTGATCACGAGATGCCGGTCGACATCCTCGCCGCGCCGCAGCCTCGCCAGGAGCGTTTCGAGCGAGACGACACGGAAGTAGCGTCCGAAGAACCGGCAGTACGCCTCGAAGTCGGCGCGCGTGCAGCTGATGGGATTCCCGGCGAGCTCGTCGTCGACGCGGTGAAAGAGCGCGATCACGGCCTTGCGACGCAACAGCACCCGATAGAGAGCGCTCCAAAAGAAGAATCGCCCCAGGAGCACCTTGAGGCGCCGTTTCGCAACGGTGCCCCAGCGTCCCGCCGCCGTCCCGCGTCTGGCCCGCACCCGACGACGCAGCTCCCGCACCGCGCGATAGTCGGGGGTACGGTACGTTCGAGCTCGACTCGCGTCTTGCGCCCGCGGCTGCGCCCGGCCCGCGGCGATCTGCGCCACCGCCTGCGCGAGCAGGCGGACGCCGTTCGGGCGCAGCACGGCGGCCCGATAGCGCTCGAGATACTCCAACGGATCTCCCGCGGGGGCCGGGTCGAGTGGGAAGGTCTCTTGCAGCAGGATGTCCCCCGCGTCGAGCGCAGTGGCCACGCGATGGATCGTGACGCCGACCTCGCGCTCACCGTTGTGGAGCTCCCAAAAGGCGGGCGCGGCGCCCCGGTACTCGGGTGCCTTGCCGCTATGCAGGTTGATCGATCCCAAGCGGGGAATCGCAAAGACCGACTCCCGGAGCACGTACGTGCCTGCGACGACTCCCAAGTCGGGACGGAACCGTGCGAGAGCCGCGAGACACGCGGCATCATGCAGGTCGGGGAACTGGTAGTGGGGAACGTCAGCGGGAGGCAGGGAGGGCTGGGGCGGTTCGCGTTGGACCGACTCGAATGACCGACGTCCGACGCCAAGTTTCGCCGCCAGGACGGCGAGGAGCCCGAGCGGCCCCTGCGTACGGTAGACGCGCCGAACCTTGTCGGCTACGCTCAGTCGCCGCCGCGCGTACGGCGCGGTCAAGAGCGCCACCGAGCTCACCCCCGGGAGCGCGTGCAGCGCGGCCGCGACCTCGACACCGAGATCCCCGCAGCTGAGCACCGCGACCCGGAGGCCATTGGGATGATTCACGCGCGCGTGATCGCGCAAGAAACGTGCACTACCGGGAAGGATTTGGTTTCGCGTTGGGCGCGCAACGCTGTTACGTTCCAACGGTGAAGAGCGGGCTGCGGAGCGATCCGGCGCAATGGCAGGACGAGCGGCAGAAGCGGGGATTGGCGGGGGAGGAGCAGGCGATTCGCTACTTGCTGTCGCGCGGGTGCAGCATCGTAGCGCATCGGTTTCGGGTCGGGCACACAGAGATCGATCTCATCGCGCGGCAGGGTGACCTCGTGACGTTTATCGAGGTGAAAACGCGCCGCGGCACGGCGTTCGGCAGCCCGTTCGAGGCGGTGACCGGGGCGAAACGGCGGGAGCTCGTGAAGGCGGCGCGCGTGTGGGTCGATCGGTTCGGCCGGCCCACGGACATCTACCGGTTCGATTGCATCGGGATCGTGGACAGCCGGCTGGAGCACGTGGCGGACGCGTTTCGGCCCGGGTGGCGCTAGGCTGCTCTTCGGTATATATTCGGGTCTCCTACAGGGAGGCTCCCAACCCATGTCGAGGACACTCATGGCGGCGGACAAGGAAGTCCCCCAGCTCTCGGACGAGCGCAAAAAGGCCCTCAACCTCGCCATCACGCAGATCGAAAAGACCTGCGGTAAGGGCGCCATCATGCGGATGGGGGCCGATACGCCCCGGGTGCGGGTGGAGATCATCCCTACGGGCGCGATCAATCTCGACGCCGCCATCGGGATCGGCGGCATTCCGCGCGGGCGGGTGACGGAGATCTTCGGCCCCGAGTCGAGCGGCAAGACCACGCTGGCGTTGCACGTGGTCGCGAACGCCCAGCGCCTAGGGGGGGCGGCCGCGTACATCGATGCCGAGCACGCGCTCGACGTCGAGTACGCCAAGAAGCTCGGCGTAGACATCGACAACCTGTTGGTCTCCCAGCCCGACACCGGCGAGCAGGGGCTCGAGATCACGGAGATCCTGGTTCGCTCGGGGGCGGTGGACGTCGTTGTAATCGACTCGGTCGCGGCGCTCGTGCCCAAGGCCGAAATCGAAGGCGACATGGGCGATTCGCTGCCCGGCCTGCAGGCGCGCCTGATGAGCCAGGCGCTGCGCAAGCTGGCCGGCGCGATCAACCGCTCGCGCACCGCGGTGGTCTTCATCAATCAGCTGCGCGAAAAGATCGGCATCATGTTCGGCAACCCGGAGACCACCACCGGGGGCCGGGCGCTCAAGTTCTATGCTTCCGTGAGGCTCGACATGCGGCGCATCGGGCCCGTGAAAGAGCGGGAAGTCGTGATCGGGAACCACGTGCGGGTGAAGGTCGTGAAGAACAAGGTGGCGCCGCCGTTCCGCCAGGCCGAGTTCGACATCATGTTCGACGAGGGGATCAGCCACGAATCGCTCCTCGTGGACATCGCCGCGGAAGCGGGGATCATCGAAAAGTCGGGCGCCTGGTACGGGTACGGAAAAGAACGGATCGGCCAGGGCCGCGAGAACGCCAAGCTGTATCTCAAGGACCACCCCGATCTCGCACTCGAGGTCGAGGCCAAAGTGAAGGAGCACCTGGGCGTGAAGGCCGCCGTGGCGGCCGACGAGGAGGCAGCGGCGCCCGAGGAGTAGCGTGCCGACGCTCACCGGACTCGCCCCCGATCCACGCCAGCCGGATTACCGACTGGTGGAAGTGGATCGGGGGCGTTTTGCGTCGCTGCCGGTGGATGCGTTGCAGCCGCTGGGGCTCACGGTTGGCATGGAGCTCGAGGCCGTGATGCTCGATCGGTTGCGCGCGCTCGCCGACATCGAAGCCGCGCAGCGCGCGGCACTTCGGGCGCTGGCCCGGCGAGCGCATGCCCGCGGCGACCTCGAGCGTCGCCTCGTGAAGAAGCAGCACCCGCCGCGGGCGGTGGACGCGGCGCTCGAGCGGCTTGCCGTGCGAGGCTTGCTCGACGACCGCCGGTTCGCCGAGCGATACGCCGCGCTGCGCGCGGTTCGAGGTCGGGGGCCCGCCCGCCTGATCCGCGACCTGCTTGCCCAGGGCGTCGAGCGTCACACGGCCGAAGCCGCGGTTCGGCGCGCGCTCGACGACGAGGGCATCGATCCGGGGGTCGAGGCGCGCGCCGTCGCGGTGAGGCGCACGAGCCAGCTCGGCGGGCTGCCAGGCCGGGTGCGCAAGCGCCGACTGCTTGCCTTCCTGCTGCGCCGTGGGTACGACCGCACGCAAGTGAAGGACCTGGTCCAGGAGCTCTGCAGCTAGCGAGCGGGGCCGCCTTGCGTCAGGGGGCCCTCCTTCCCCAGGTTAACCCCCGTCATGCGCTTACTTCGGCTCCTGCTCCTCCTTGCGTTGGGCGTCGGCGCTGCGATTCTCGTCGTGCGCCTCCTGCCGCCACGCACGCCGCGAGTGGTGGAACAGCCGCCACCGCCACCCGTGGCGCAGCGCTCAGGGCCGCCGCTACAAGCAGATGCCGAAGGGTCCTACGTGCCGGGCTATGCCTTCAGCGTGAACCACGCCCGATTCGCCGGGTTCACGCTCCGTCCCGATGCGTTCGTGACCTTTCAGACGGCCGCCGGCACGGACCAGCCCCTGGCCTGTCTCGACGCGGTCATCAAGCCGGCCACCGTTCATCTCCGCTGTGACGACCCGCAAATGGGCACGGTCACCCTCGACGGCAGGTTCCTCACCCGATTCGTGACGAACCGGCCGGATGCCGCGGTCGTGTCCGCCCTGGTGACCGTTCGCACCGGGAGCGGCGAAGTCCTCTACAGCGCGAGAGACCAGTTCGTGTGGCATCCCGTCGATGAGGCGTCCAGCAGGTAACTCCTAGCTAGCCTTTCAGTTGCCTCCCTCGGCGCAGTATATTTCCAGGATGACGTCCGCCGAAATCCGCCGCAAGTTCACGGACTTCTTCAAGGCCCCTCCCCGGGACCACCAGGAGGTCGTCAGCGCCTCCCTGGTACCCGCCGATGACCCGACCCTCCTGTTCACCAACGCGGGCATGGTGCAGTTCAAGCGCGTGTTCCAAGGGCTCGAGCGTCGGCCGTACACGCGGGCGGTGACGTGCCAGAAATGCGTCCGGGCAGGCGGGAAGCACAACGACCTCGAGCAGGTAGGCCATACGGCCCGGCATCACACCTTCTTCGAGATGCTCGGCAACTTTTCGTTCGGCGACTATTTCAAGAAGGACGCCATCGCGTACGCGTGGGAATGGGTGACCGCCAAGAACTGGCTCGGCATCAGTCCAGATCGCTTGTACGTGACCGTGCACCACACGGACGACGAGGCCAGACGGCTGTGGCGCGAGGTGACCGGCGTGCCGGAGGCGCGGATCTACGGGCTGGGGGACGAGGACAATTTCTGGCAGATGGCGGACACGGGCCCGGCGGGACCGAATTCGGAGATCTACGTAGATCTCCGGTCGCCGAGGGACCGGGGAGCGGGGAGCGGTTCGCTCGGTCTCGAGGACTTCGTCCGGCTTCAGGATCAGGGGACACTGCTGGAGATCTGGAACCTCGTGTTCATGCAGTTCGACCTCCAGAAGGACGGTTCCCGCACCCCGCT
>DATLVU010000067.1:0-21439 GCA_035577025.1 Gemmatimonadales bacterium | reverse complement strand
TCGCGTGCCGTTGCTCGTTCGCCGGCAGGGTGTCCGTCATGCCTTCAACCGCTCACTGATCGCGCGCGCCAGGGCGCGGCGGGTGTGGTCCAGGTTCGTATTGGGAAGCACGACCGCCGACGGGACGAGCGGCGCGATGTGCCGATAGGCCGTGCTGCGCCGCGCCAGGTAGTCGACGGAATACTCGCCCTTGCGCGCGTACGACTCCTCGGGACTCACGTCCAGGAACACCGGCAGGTCGGGGGCCGGGGTGAAGCGCTGGAGCAACTGGACCCAGAACCAGCGGCCTTCGTCGGCCACGTCCACCAGGGTGTCGTAGAAGTAGCGGTCGGTGATCAGGATGCGACCCCGTATCGTCGCGACGTAGAAGCGGATTGCGAGAAAGATCAGGAGATCCACGGGGTACACCACCCGGCGCAGCGGCTTGCTCCACACGATCGCGTGCCGCATCCGGTTAGCCAGCCCTACCAGCCCACGGGCGGGCGGCGGTCCGGCCCAACGCGGCCTCGCGTCGTGGCCGTTGCCTGCGTTACGGTTGCCCCACGGGCGGAGCATGCGCTGGAGGGAGTCGCGCGCGGCCCGCAAGCCGGCGTACACGCCGACGTGGTCCCCCATATGCAACACCGTCACCGGACGATGCCGTCGCTCGAGCTCGCGTTCCAGCCAGTCGATGAGGGTCGACTTGCCGGCTCCGTCTAGCCCCGAGAACGTGATGACCAGGCCGCGGCGGCTCATGAATGCGCCAACTCCAGCATCCGTTGGGCCGGGGCGAGCCGCCGGGTGGCGGCGAGATGCTCGGCCAGCCGGGCGCCGTTGCGCCACATGTCAAACTTCTGTTCGGTACGGTGCCGGGCGCGCTTGGCGAGCTCCTCGCGCCGTCCCGGGTCGCACAGCAGGTCTTCGATCGCGTCCACGAGGGCGGGCACGTTGCCGGGCGGCACAAGCACGCCGCAGCGTCCCTCGTCCAGCGCTTCGGGGATGCCGGCGATGCGCGAGGCGATGACGGGGGTGCCGAGCGCCATCGCCTCGCGCAGGACGTTGGGGAGGCCGTCGCCGAGCCGATCGGAGGGATGAACCAGCACCGTCGCCTCGCTCATCGCGCGACGCACCTCGTCGAAGCGCACCCAGCCACGGAAGCGCACGCGCTCCGAGATGCCCAGCGTCGCGGCCAGGCGCTGCAGCGTCGCGCGCTCCGGGCCGTCCCCGACCACGTCCACTTCGGGCTCGTACCCGCGGTCCCACAGCACGCGCGCCGCGCGGAGGAGGTTGACGAACCCTTTGTCGCGGGCCAAACGCCCGACGGCGAGGAGGCGCGCCGGGGGCCGGCCGCCGGGGCGGAACGGGAAGTCGCGAAGGTCGAGCCCGTGGTAGCAGACGTGGATCCGCTGCGCGATGCCCGGCACGCTGTCCCGGTAGCCCTCGTCGATGAACGTCCGGTTGAACTCGCAACACGTAATCACCCCGTCGGCGTCGTTCAGCTTCTGCCGGAGGTAGACGGGCCGGAGGTACAGATCCGTACCGGCGTGCAACCAGACGGACAGCGGAATGGGCCGGTTGGCCAGGCGGTGGAACAGGTGCGCCGCCGTGCCCGCGTAATTGCCCCAGTACGCGAGCACGTGATCGTAGCGATCGGCATGCTCCATCGCCCATGCCCAGGCCTTGGGGAGCACGTACAGGCTCTTCGCGAGCGGCACGAGGCCGAACCGCGTGGCCGCGGCGCCGACGAAGGCGGCCTGATGCAACACCGTGCCCAGCCCGCGTCCTCGCCACGGCTTGGCGCGCCACCAGCTGTCGAAGAAGCCGATGTGGTGCACGCGGCTCCTCGGCAGGACGTCTTCGCCGAGGATGTCCAAGCCGTATTGCCAGAGGTGCGGATCCAGCGGGGAGACGGGGAAGACGTCCAGCTCCACACCGGCCTCGAGCAGGGCCCGCATGTCGCGCTCGAAGAAGGTCGACACGCGCGCGGGATACTTGCTCGTGAAGACGGCGAGCCTCATTCCCGACTCACCATGCCAGCTGGAAGTCCCGCATCCACAGCTCGAGAGACAGGACCGTGAAGACGCGCTGATACAGGCCGCCGCGGCTGATAGCGCCACCGCGGGCGTTCAGGTCCGTGCGGGCTGCCTGGAACTGGTCGAGCCAGCGCGCGATCTGGCCCTGGTCGAGGAAGCCGCGCGTGCGCGCGTCGGGCGCGAGCAGCAGGTCCCGCAACGCCTCGTGGAAGTTCGCCGGGACCATCACGTCGAGCGGCACCGTGAAGCCGTGCTTGGGGTGCCGGACAACCGCGGGAGCGAGCCAGCGGCGCGCGAGCTCGCGCAGCACCAGCTTCCCTTGATGTCCGTCGGTCTTGAGGCGATGGGGCAGGGTGAGGCCCGTGGCGACGAGATCCTCGTCCAGCATCGGCACGCGCACCTCGATGCTCGCCCGCATGCTCATCATGTCCACCTTGCGGAGCATGTCCGACGGCAGGCTGACGGCGAAGAGATTCTCCGTCACGCGCCGGGACAGCTCTTCCAGGTCGGACACGCCCGGCGGCTGGTACCCGTCGAAGTGCCGGTACACGTCGAGCAGCCCGTCGCGGGCCGGGCGGTTCACGAGCGACCGCTTCTGATCTTCGGAGAGGTAGTTGGACAGGCCGGCCAGGAGAATCGCGGAATCGTCGCGTCCGGCGCGCGCCAGCCGCATCGCCTTGGACACCTGACGGCCCCAATCCTGCGTCCAGGCGGCGAGGCGATTGCCGGCCGCATAGGTCGCAAGCGCCACCCACCCCGGCGCCCGCATCAGCTGCACCAGGCGATTGATACGCCAGAAGCGCGAGTATCCACCGAACGCCTCGTCGCCCCCGTCGCCCGACAGCGTGCAAATGATCCCGCGATCGCGCACCGCGCGGGAGATCCAGTACATCGGGACGAAACTGGTGTCGGAGAACGGCTGATCGAAATGACGGACCAGATCGAGAATCGAGTCCGGTGTCACCGCCCAGTCGCCCAAATCGATGGTATGATGGCGCGTCCCGTATTGCTCGGAGACGATCACGGCCAGGGGTGTTTCGTCGTGGGTGCGGTCGGGGAAGCGGACGTTGAACGTGTTCGTGGCCTGCCCCGTGGCGAGGCGGCGCGCGGCCACGACGAGCGAAGAATCGATGCCACCGGAGAGGAGCGCCGCTACCGGCACGTCCGCGACCGACTGCCCGTCCACGGCCGCGACGAGCCCGTTCGACACCGCCGTCACCGCGTCGCTCATGCGGCGCTCGACGTCCGGAAGGGCCTCGATCCGATCGTAGCGCTTGAGCTCCTGCCGCCCGGCATCCACCGTCAGGACGGCGCCGTGCGGGAGGGCCTGGATGTTCGCGAATCCGGTGGCGGGCTCGGGCACGTACCCGAGCCCGAGAAAGTCGTAACACGCCTGCCGGTCGATCTCGGCGCGGAAGCCGGGCAGCGCCGCGATCGCCTTCATTTCGCTCGCAAACACCCATTGCCCGTCGTGGACCGTGTAGAACAGCGGCTTCACGCCGAAGCGGTCTCGCGCCAACAGGAGCCGACCGGCGCGCCGGTCGTAGAGCGCGAATGCGAAAATCCCGCGTAAGCGTGACACCAGCTCGGCGCCGCACTCCTCGTAGAGGTGCACGATCACCTCGGTGTCGGAGGTGCCGCGGAACACGTGGCCTCGGCCCTTCAGCTCGGCGGTGAGCTGGCGGTAGTTGTAGATCTCGCCGTTGTAGATGACCTGGATGCTCTCGTCCTCGTTGCCCATCGGCTGCTTGCCGCTGGGGGAGAGGTCGATCAGGGCGAGACGGCGGTGCACGAACTCGCAGTGCGCGTCGCGGAAGTGTCCCTCGCCATCCGGCCCCCGGTGGGCGAGGAGCGCCGAGGCGCGCGAGTTCCACCCCGGCGCATCGGGCAGCGTCACGGGGTGGAACCGGCCGGCTATGCCGCACATAGGACGAGCGATGGCCTCATGAGGTCACTGGTGCCAAGTGCAAGAGACGTACACTGAGTCTCTCGCTTTAAGTAATTGTTGCTACAGGTGTTAGCGCTTGTGGTGCCGACGCACGCAAACCCGCTGTGGCACTTTCCTTACAGCTTCGCGCCGGATACAACGGCTCGCCGACTTGGTGCGTCGAGCGGCGGCCCATGCAAGGGCTGGGGTCGGGGCATGGGTGGAGCGCGAGCAGGGGCGGGAGCGCTGGCATAGGCGTACGTGGCGCTCGCCAACGCGTAGGCCAGCATGAGCCAGAGCAGCTTCGACGCGATCCAGTTGCCGCTCATGTTTGCCAGCATGACGCAGGCGAAGAGCGCCAGGGCAAACGCGCCGTGCGCGCGGCGCCGGGCCTGCCAGGCCGCCAGGCCGCTCAAGGCGATCCCGAGCAGGAACGGGAGCGCGCCGACCACGCCGTTGGCCGTGAGGACCTCGAGGACGAGGTTATGGGCATCGCGGCGACGGCGCACTCGCTCGTCCAAGCGAATCCCGAGCTCGTACTTGTTGTTGACGGGTCCCCACCCGAACAGGGGTCGCTCCTCGAACATTCCAATCAATGCGGGATAGATGCGCTCGCGGCCCGCCATGGCGCCGTGCTCGAGCGCGTCGGCGAAGCGTTCGCGCATCAGGTCGTTACTGTACGTGAACGCCACGAGGCCGCCGATCGCGAAGACAGTGACCGTGGCGTTCCGAATCCGGGCCCAGGGAGAGCGGGCGTTAACCAGCATGAAAACGGCGAGCCCGAGGCCCAGCGCGACGATGCCGCCGCGGGAAGCGGAGTCGATCACCGCGAGGCCGATCAAGCCGAACCCCGGCCAGGCGAGCCAGCGGCGTCGCGACAGGAACCGGTCGTTCCCGTAGAGCAGTGCGAACAGGGCGATGAAGCCTGCGCCGAGAATCATCGCGCTGTTGTTGGCGTTCTGGCCGAGGGCGGTCACCCGCTCGCCGCCGCCCCATTCCGTGCGCGCCGTCCGGGCGATCCCGAGGATGGGCAGCAGCGCGCGGCCGATACAGGCGAGTGCAAAGACGGCCATCGTCGACCGAGCCAGCGGCTGCGAGGACAGCAGGTTGTACCCGGTCCACAGCACCAGAATTCCCTGAAAGATCTGGAGGAACTGCTTCAGCACCTGGCTCCAGTAATCCGGGGTGATCAAGCCGGTCGCGAGATGGTCCTGACCACTGATCGCGGCGGAGACCCAGTACAGGTACAGGTACGTCACGAAGCACAGGAACGCCGCCGGCTTCCGGGCGTAACACGCTCGGGGCTCCAACAGGGTCGCGAACAGGAAGAGGGTCGCGGTGATCGTGGGGATCTCGATCGGGAACGATCGGTCTGGGAACTCGAACGGGATCGAGAACACCAGCAGGTAGAACGTCCACCGTACGATCGGGTTCAGCGGCCGCTCGCCGTTCACCGGAGCCTCCGGGCGAGCTCACGTCCGCGCAGCACCACCGCCGCTCGTGCGTCGGCCGGCAGTCCGGTGACCAACGCGACGCCGAGCACGACCAGCGCCGTGACGAGGACACCGCCAGCCCAGCCGATCCAGTGATGGACAAGAATCCGGTCGCCGAAACGCGCGGCGGCGGCGAACAGGAGGGCCATCACCATGAGCGGACGCCCGATCGCCCACAGGTCGGGTCGGGAGGTGTCGCCGAAGCAGCGGCGCACCAGGTGCGGGTACGCTACGGACTGCGTCAGCCGCCCCGCGATGATCCCGAGACACAGGCCGACCGTCCCGAAGCGCATCGTGAACAGCGTGGCGAGGACGATGGTGAGCGTGGCGGCGACCGCCGTGACGATGACTCGCAGGCGCGGCTGAAGGGCGGCGTCGATGATGTACGCGTCGGAGCGAACGAACGCCGTCTGCGCCATGATCGCGACGATCAGCAGGTTGACCCAGGGTCCGGCGTAGTTCACCCCTCCCACCCAGAGCGTCAGGAAGCTCCGGTTCCACAAGAGGATCGTCGCCCCGACCGTGGTCGCGAACAGCCAGGTGAGAGCGAGCAGCTCGTTGCGGAGGCGCACCGCCTTCTCGAACTGGCGCTCGCCGATCACGCCTCCGATGCCGGGGATGGCGCCGCCGGCCGCGAGGGACTGCAGATTGACCGCGGTGCGCGCCGCGTAGCTCGTCAACGCGTACGCGGTGACCGCCGTGGGCGACAGCACCATGCCCAGGATCAGCACGTCGCTCGCGAGCTGCAGCTTGGTGATCGCCTCGCCCGCAGAGTACCACAGGCTGAGCCCGAGGAGCCCCTTTACGTCGGCCCGGGTCGGACGCTCGATCCCGAACCACGGTACGTACTTCTTCACCACCCACCAGAAGGTCAGACCCATGAGCAGCGCGAAGGCCACTTGTGCGCCCGCGGCACCCATCATGCCCAGGCCGAGATAGATGGCCCCCGCCATCAGCACGCCGCCTACCACTTCGAGGCCGGCCTGCAGGCCCATGCGCTTGTAGCCGAGATTCATGCCGCGCAGCACCGACTCGGGAAGCGAGGCAAGGTTCCCGAAGACCAGGCTCACCGTCAGCAACGCAGCGGTCAGCCGCACCCCGGCGGCCAGAGCCGGGGCCGTCTTCGTGATCACCGGGGCGAGCCAGACGAGCGCGCCGCCGATCACGACCACGAGCGGCATAAACAGCAACCACACGACGAGCGCGCCACCGACGTAGCGCCGCTTGGCGGAATCGTCCGGGCTGCCCTGGAGGTTCGACACCACGAGCCGCAGCGCCTGCGTGGGCCGGCCGTCGCCGGCGGTCATGTAGCCCACAAGACGACCGAGCATCTCCCACACGCCGTACAGCGTGCGGCCCAGCCCGCTGACGAGGATTGGCACGACCACCACGCCGACGGCCAGCTTGGCGCCGTAATCGAGCAAGGACGCCACGACGTTCAGGGTGGCGCGGTGTGTGAGCGTGTGGCGATCGGATGCAGGCCGTTCTGGTGTCGCCGGGCCGGGCGCCGGTCCGAGCGGCGCGAGCACCGCATCGCCGAGCTGCTCGGTGGAGCCGTCGGCGGCCGCAAAGGTGAGCAGCTCAGGCCGACCGCCGGCGGTGAGCGCCGCGAGCACGCCGTCGAACGCGGTGCGATAGCGCGCGATGAGGTCTAGAATCTGCGCGTCGGTCATCTGACGGAAGATGTCGTGGGGCTTCTGCCGCCCGCGGATCCGGGACACGAGCACCGGCTCGGGCGCGTCGAGCATCACCACCCGGTCGAGCACGCCCGCCCAGTCCGCGAGCGTGCGGCGCCACCAGGGCTCGAGACGACCGTTCTGGATGCGGGGATGGCCGAACACACGCAGCCAACTCAGGGCGAACACGGGGCCCTCATCGAGCACGACGACGCTCGCGCCACCCACGCGGCGCCGCACGAACAGACGCAACGCATTCAGACGCACGATCTGCTCGAGCTCCGCGCGCGGGAATGCCCGCGTCGCAACGCACATGCGCACCAGCACGGGGAGCGAGCGGAGCGCGCTCTCGAAGATCAGGACGCGCGGCAGGTTCCACACGCTCGCCCGCACTACGTCACCGCGAACGCGCAGGCGGTCGGCCAAGAGGCTCTTGCCCGCCCCTGCGGGCCCGACCAGCTCCATCAACACTACAGCAGCTCCCAGAGAATGGCCTTGATCTCGGCCAGCACCTCCGCCAACGGCCGTGAAGCATCGACGATGTGCACCCGGCTCCCGGTCCAGTCCGTGTCCCACACGAGCTGGCAACGGGCGCGAACGTACTCGGCCGGCTCATCGGTCTTGCGGCGCACGGCGGTCTCCGGATCGACCCGCAGCAGGATCAGGACATCGGGCGCGAGGATCTGCCGGTAGTACGACGCTTCCTTCGCCACGAGCCACCGGCCAAAGCGTGTGCGGGTGAGCGGCGCGAGCTCGTCGAGCCGGGGGCCGGACAGCGTCGGGTTCTGGGGCACCGGGTACCGCTCGCACAGGGAGATGCCGCCGGCGAGCGCGAAGCGGCGCGCCCGGAGGTACAACTGAAAGCGATCGCGCGCGGTGCACACGTCGCGCAAGGCAGCAAGGTAGGCGGGCGTCCGCTCCCGGACGTCGTCCGCGTCGGTCGCGAGCCCCAGCAACCGGGCGACGCGAAACGCGCCGCCCACCGCCAGTGTGACGAGGGAGCGGGGCGGGCGACCGAGGTGCGCGGTAATGAGGTTGAACTCGTCGGATAGCCACCGGGCGAGCTCGCGCGTACACGTGGACTTGCCTGCGCCGTCGCCGCCGAGCAGCGCAATCACGGTGCCGCCGTGCGCGAAATGCTTGCCGCGCTTCCGGATCAGCTTGAGACGCCCACCCAGGTTGAGCGCTCGGGTGATAATGCGGTTCAACGTCAGGGCGATAGGAGGCCGGCGCGCGTGCGGCAGCAGGCGGCGATGCAGCTCGCGCCGCAGGACCAGCAGCCGGCGCCAGCGGGAGTAATGCGGCCGGAGCGACGCGAGGCACTCATCGATGAAGGCCAGATCGAATGTCGGGAGGTACGCCTCGAGGATCTCCGCGATCTTCGCACGATTGGCTTTCGCGATCAACGAATCAAGCTCCGCCTGAATCCCCTTGAGCCAGGGCGGCTGCCGACGTCGCAGCGTATCCAGAATGTTGTACCGCTGGACCAGGCGCGCGGCGAATGCGATGAGCTCGTATTCCGGCGCGGCCACAGGAAAAACCGCTCCGGGCATCGCGGAGGCGAGCAGCGGCACCTCGATCGGGAGCCGATACACGGTGCGCCAGATGCCGCCCACCACCAAGCGGTAATGCGTATGCACGTGAATGAGCCGGCCGGTGGCCGGATCGAATCCGAAATAGCTCTCGATGCCGGCGATCGCGCTCTCGGGCGGCGGGTCGGCGCGACGGAACCCGAGCGACCAAAGGACCCCCGAGTACCGGGGCTCGGCCGAGCGGTCGACGAGCAAGTCGATGTCGCCCTCGCCGCTCATCCAGCGGGTGCGCTTCCAGTTGCCCTTCCATTGGAGGTAGGCGACACGCTCGCCGCCCAGTGCCTCGCCGAGGCGCTCCACGAGGGAGCGCTTGACGGCCCGGGGCGGATCGTCGGGGACGAGCTCCCGTCGTGGGGGTCGTGGCATCACGGAAAGTTCGCTGTGCATCTCAGCGGCGTGGTGCAGGAGCCGTGCGCGGACGCGGTGCACCTAACTCCATCAGGGACAGCGCGTTGAAGCGTTGGACAGGCGCCACGCTCGGCGGCGCTGTCACACATCTGCAACAGCATTGCGTCAGTGGCAGGTCCCGCTTCCGGAGTCGCTGGCGGTCTGGCCCGCTACCGGGATGAACTGCCAGGAGTAGGAGCCGTCCGCGAGCGTGAGCTTCAGGACGCCATACACGCCGCTGATCTGCACCTGGCTGTTGGGAATGATCAGCGTGTTGGGCGAATCGAGGCCGCTGCCGCCCGTCCCGACGACGATCTCGCGGATGCCGTTCGGGTCCGCCACGCCGGCCGAGTTCTGCGGCGCGAAGCGCTCGTAGTCCTGCATGTGCGCATTGATGATCAGCTCCGCGCCCGCCGCGTACAGATCGTCCCAGAACGGCTTCACCGTGGACGTCGGGAAGAACTGCGTGGACGTCGTGGAATAGAAGCGCGGGTGATGGAACAGCGCCAACTGGCACCGCTTGGTGCTCGCCGCGAGGTCGGCCCTGAGCCAGGTCTCCTGCGCCGAGCCGACGGCGGTCGGGACCGCGGTGGGGTTGCCGCTGTTCAGGACGACGATGTGCCAGGCACCGAGGTCGAAGCTGTAATACCCCTTGGTGGGATCGCCTGCCTGCGCGCCCCAGTACCCGAAGTAGCCCGCGGCGGTCGCGCTCGAATCGTAGTCGCGGTGACCTGCAACCGGAACCGTGCGGGCCTTGTGGCGGCCCCAGCTCGGGTCGTAGCAGTTGGTGTAGGAGGTGGGCGTCCCGCCGGGGTAGGCGCCGTCACCGACCGCGAAGACGGTCCCGGCGATACCGTCGAGCAGGGCCGCTGTCGCCTCGTCGTTGGTGCGATCGCAGCGCGCGATGTTGCCCGCGCCCACGAGCGTGACGCTCGCCACTTGCTGTGACACGGTGACCAGCGTCTGCCCGCTCCCCGCGCCGCCGTCCTTGTCCGTGACGGTCACGATCGCGGTGCTGGACCCCGCCGCCGCATAGGTGTGCGCAGCGCTGATGGCCGTCTGCGTCGTGACGCTGCCGGTGGTCGCGGCGCTGCCATCGCCCCAGTTGATGCTGTACGCCCAGGGGGCGTCACGCGTCCCTGGATCGCTGAACGTCGCGCTCAGCGTGACCGGGGTGCCCGCGTTCGCCGCGAGGCTCGCCGGCGCGTTCACCGTGGGCGCGACGTTCGCGACCGTCACAGTCGCCGCGGCCGGCGCGCTCGGCGCGCCCTTCGAATCCGTGACCGTCAATGAGACCGCGTACGTTCCGTTGTCGGCATACGCGTGGCTCGGCGTGGCGCCCGTGCCGGTCGTGCCGTCGCCGAAGCTCCAGGCGTACGTGATCGCATCCCCGTCAGGATCCGACGAGCCGCTGCCGTTCAAGACGATGGCGGCGCCTTCGTTGCCCGAGTAGGGCCCGCCCGCCACGGCGGTCGGCGGATGATTCGCCGCCGCGACCGTGACGGGTGTCTTGGCAACGCCGGCGCCGCCGTCCTTGTCGGTGACGGTCACGCGCACCGTGTCCGTCCCGCCTGCTGCGTAGGTGTGGCTCGCCGTGAACGCGGCGGACTGGCTCGTGGCGCTCCCCGTCGTGACCGTCGAGCCATCGCCCCAATCGATCGAGTACGCCCAGGGCGAGTCGTTCACGCCCGCGTCCGAGAACGTCGCGCTCAGGCTGTAGGCGATGCCGGCGGTCGCGACCTGGTTCGCGGGGAGCGTGACGACCGGGTTGGCGTTCGCGATCGTGGCCGTCGTCGTGACCGCCGCGCTCGGCGCGCCCTTCGAGTCGGTGACGGTGAGTGAGACCGTGTATGTACCGTTATCGGCGTACGTGTGGCTCGGCGTTGCCCCCGTGCCGGTCGCGCCGTCGCCGAAGCTCCAGGCGTAGGTGATCGCGTCCCCGTCGGGATCCGACGAGCCGCTGCCGTTCAGAGCGACGGCCGCGCCCTCGGTGCCCGTGTAGGGCCCGCCGGGCACCGCTGTGGGCGGATGATTCACCGCCGCGACCACGACCGGCGTCTTGCCCGTTCCAGCCCCACCATCTTTGTCGGTCACCGTCACCCGCACGGTGTCCGTGCCGCCCACTGCGTACGCATGGCTCGCGGTGATCGCGGCGGACTGGCTCGTGGCACTCCCGGTCGTGGGCGCCGATCCGTCGCCCCAGTCGATCGAGTAGCCCCACGGCGTGTCGTTCACCCCGGCGTCGCTGAAGGTCGCGCTCAGATTGTAGGCGACGCCCGCGGTGGCCACCTGATTGGCGGGCAGCGTTACCACAGGGTTCGCGTTGGCGATGGTTGCGGTCGTCGTAACGGCCGCGCTCGCCGCTCCCTTGGAGTCGGTGACCGTGAGGGAGACGGTATACGTGCCGTTGTCGGCGTATGTGTGGCTCGGTGTGGCGCCCGTTCCAGTCGTGCCGTCGCCGAAGCTCCACGCATACGTGATGGCGTCGCCGTCCGGATCCGAGGATCCAGCGCCGTTGAAGGCGACGGTGGTGCCCTCGGTGCCGGTATAGGGGCCGCCGGGGGCTGCGGTGGGCGGACGGTTCGCGGCCGTTACCGCCACGGGCGTCTTGGCCGTTCCGGCCCCGGCGTCCTTGTCGGTGACGGTCACCCGCACGGTGTCCGTGCCGCCCGTCGCATACGTATGGCTCGCCGTGATGGCGCTCGCCTGAGTGGTCACGCTGCCCGTGGTGGTCGGCGATCCGTCGCCCCAGTCGATTGAATAGCTCCACGGCGCATCGTTGGCACCCGCGTCACTGAAGGTGGCGCTCAGGCTATAGGCGGTGCCGGAGGTGGCCGTCTGGTTTGCCGGCAGCGTGACCACCGGAGGCGCATTGGCAATCGTCGCGGTCGTGGTGACGGCGGTGCTGGCCGCGCCCTTCGAGTCGGTGACCGTAAGCGAGACGGTGTATGTGCCGTTATCAGCGTAGACGTGGGTCGGCGCGACGCCCGCGCCGGTGAACGAGTCGCCGAAATTCCAAGCGTAGGTGATCGCGTCCCCGTCGGGATCGGACGACCCGCTGCCCGAGAAAGTGACCGCCCCGCCCTCGACGCCCGTGTACGGCCCGCCCGGCGCCGCGGTGGGCGCGTGGTTGACGGCACCCGGCGCGTCGTGGCAGGACGCGCTCCCCGAGTCCGCGTACGTCTTGCCGGGGGCGTGCACGAACTGCCAGCTGTACCCGGTCGACGTCAGCGTGAACTTGAGGACGCCGAACGTGTTGTCGTTCCCGGTCTCCCAGTTCGCCGGGTGCGTCGTAGCCTGGCTGAACAGGCCGGAGCCACCCATGCCCGCCACGAACTCGCGGATGCCGTTGGCGGGATCGGCCACGCCGGCCGCGGTCTGCGGCGCGAAGCGCTCGTAGTAGTGCTCATGACCGACGACGACGACTTCCGCGCCGTAGTCGTACAACGCCTGCCACAGCGCGCGCGTCGACGTGTCCGCCAACGGGCCGGAAGTAAAGAGCGGGTGGTGCCAGTAGGCGAGGGTGCAGCGCTTGGGACTCGCCGAGAGATCGGCGCGCAGCCACTGTTCCTGCGCGGACCCCGCGGTGTGTGCGATGTTCGAGTTCAGGGCGACGATGTGCCAGTCGCCCAGGTCGTAGCTGTAATAGCCCTTCGCCGGATCGCCCGCGGCCGGCCCGAAGTACCCGAAGTAGCCCGACGCGCCGGACGTTTGATAGTCGTGGTTACCGGGGGCGGGTCGCGTCCGGGAGAGGTGACGGCCCCACGTCGGTGTGTAACAGTTGGCGTAATCGCTTGGGGAGCCGTTGGGGTAGGCGTTATCCCCGGCGAGGAACACGGTGCCCGGGATGCCGTCGAGCAGGCTCGCGGTAATCGAGTCTCCAGCGGACGTGCAGTCGGCGATATCGCCGGCCCCCACCAATACGTTCGAAGTCGTGGCCGCCTGGATCTGGACCGCCACCGAGTCGCGACCTGAGAGCCCGGCGCTGTTCGTCACCACCACGCGCACCGAATCCAGTCCGACGGTGGTGTAAACGTGCTTCGCGACGATCGGCGCGGCCTGGCTCTGCGTTGTTCCCGTCGTGGAGCCGCCGTCCCCCCATGCGATCATGTACGACCAGGGCGCGTCAGACGCCACGGCATCGCTGAATGTCGTGGAGACGGTGACGGTATCGCCGGGATGCGCGAGCAGGTCGGGGCCGGAGTTCACGGTCGGGGTGACCGGCCCGCTCGCAGGCGCTCCGTGACAGGTGGCAGTACCGGCGTCGGTCTGAGCCGGGGTCTGGGCGGGAACAAACTGCCACGAGTACGACCCGTCCGCCAACGTGAGCTTCAGCACGCCGTAGGTGCCGCTGATGTTGACCTGGCTGTTGGGGATGATCAGGGTGTTGGCGCCGTCGAGCCCCTCGCCGCCCGTGCCGATGACGAACTCGCGGATTCCCATGGAGTCCGCGACGCCTGCCGAGTTCTGCAGGGCGAACCGCTCGTAATCGCGCATGTGCCCGTTGACGATCACGTCGGCGTGCGCCGCATAGAGATCATCCCAGAACGGCTTGACCGTCCCAGTCGGTGAGAATGTCGGCGTCGTCGTCGAGTAAAAGCGCGGGTGATGGAACAGCGCGATGATACATTGCTTGGTGTTGGCGGCGAGATCGGCCTTGAGCCAGAGCTCCTGGGGGGAGCCTACGGCGGCCGACACGAAGGTGTTGTTGCTGTTCAGGACGATAACGTGCCAGGCGCCCAGGTCCTGGCTGTAGTAGCCCTTGGTCGGATCACCGGCCTGTGCTCCCCAATACGCGAAGTACGCGGCCGCGGTGGAGCTCGAGTCGTAGTCCTTGTTACCCAGGGCCGGCAGCGTGCGTGCCTTCTGCGCCCCCCAGGTAGAGCTGAAGCAGGTTTGCCAGGCGCTGGGTAAATAGGCCGCGTCCCCCAGGGCGAAGACGGTGCCCGCGATGTTGGTGAGCAGCGCGGCGGTGGCCTGGGCATTAGCGGTCCGGTCACACCGTGCGATGTTTCCAGCCCCGACCAAAGTGACGGATGGTAGCTGCGTGGTACTGGCGAGGATCGGGATGTTCGACGGGGCCGTGGGAGCGGTAGGACTGCCGTTCTCGCCGCAGGTACTGATGACCAGCGCACCGGCGACCACGAGCGCGGCCAGTACCAGGTGGCGGGTGCCGGTCACACGCATATGGTGGCGCCCTGTATGTCGTCCAGGCGTCGCATGCTCTCAACACCGATGTCAGAGCATGACGCGTGCACGCAACGACCCTTAGCGACAATCCGTTACGCGCCATCGTGTTGCGATGGCGCCTCTGCACTTGGGTCAGTTGTTGATGTGTGGTAGGTGTGCTACAGCAACGACTCTAAAGCGTTACGGCTGTGCAGGATGCGCAGGAACGGCAGGTAACCGGTTCAGTGGCAGGTGCCGCTCCCTGAATCCGTCCCGCTCTGGCCGGCAACCGGGATGAACTGCCACGAGTAGGACCCGTCGCCGAGCGTCAGCTTGAGCACCCCGTACACGCCGCTGATCTGGGCTTCGCTGTTGGCAGTGATCTGGCCGTTGGGCGCGTCGAGGCCGCCCCCACCGGTACCGACGATGATCTCCCGAATGCCGTTCGTGGGATCGGCAGCGCCGAGGGGTGTCTGCGGCGCGAACCGCTCGTAGTCCTGCATGTGGGCGTTGATGATCAGCTCTGCGTGGGCGGTGTACAGGTCGTTCCAGAACGGCAGCACGCTGTTCGTGGGGAAGAACTGGGTCCCGGTGGGCACCGAGTAGAAGCGCGGGCTGTGGAACATCGCGAGCACGCACTGCTGCGTGTTCGCGGCGAGATCGCTCTGGAGCCACGTCTCCTGGGGCGAGCCCGCAGCGGTCGAGACGAAGGCGTTGTTGCTGTTGAGCACGATGATGTGCCACGCGCCGAGGTTGTAGCTGTAGTATCCCTGGCCCGGATCTCCGGCGACGGCGCTGGGGTAGCTGGTGCCGAAGTAACCGAGGTAACCGGCGGCCGTAGCGCTCGAGTCGTAGTCGTGGTTCCCCGTGACCGGATAGGTCCGGGCCTTGTGACGGCCCCAAGACGGATCGTAGCAATTCGTGTAATTGGTGGGCGTGCCGTTCGGGAAGGCGGCATCGCCGAGCGCAAACACGGTCCCGGGGATGTTGTCGAGCAACGCCGCCGTCGCCTCGTCGTTGATCCGATCGCAACGCGCGATGTTGCCCGCGCCCACGAGCGTGACCACCTGACTCGTGGCGGTCATCGTGGTCGTGCCGGAGCCGGCAGCGCCGAAGTTGTCCGTCACCGTGACCGTTACCGTGTTGACACCGCCCACGGTGTAGACGTGCGTGGACGTAATGGACCCCGGCGCGCTCGTCGTTCCGCTGGTTTGCGGCGATCCGTCGCCCCAATTGATCCCGAACGCCCAGGGACCATCGTTCGCGCCGTCGGTGAACGAGGCGTTGAGGGTCGCGGGGCTCCCCACGCTGACTGTCTGCGGCGGTCCCGCGTTCACAACGGGCGCCGCATTCGCGATGGTGGCGCTGGTCGTGACCGGCGCGCTCGACGCGCCACGCGTGTCGGTCACGGTGAGCGTCACCGTGTAACTGCCGGCGCCGATGTACGTGTGAGCCGGCTTGACTCCGGTGCCGGTGGTGCCGTCCCCGAAGCTCCAGGCATACGCGAGCGCATCACCGTCGGAATCCGCCGAGGCGCTGCCATCGAAGGGCACGGCGACGCCCTCGGTGCCGCTGTAGGGCCCGCCCGGTGCCGCCGTCGGCGTCTGATTTATTGCGGGCGGCGCATCGTGGCAGGAGCCGCTCCCCTCGTCCGTGAACGTCTTGCCCGGGATCGGCATGAATTTCCAGGAGTAGCCGTTCGCGCGCAGCGTCAGCTTCAGGACGCCGTTGGTGTTGTCGTTCAGCGCCTCCGAGTTCGCCACCGGCGCGCGCGCGGTGAACAACCCTCCGCCGCCGGTACCGGCGACGATCTCCCGGATGCCGTAGGCCGAGTCCGCCACGCCGTTCCACGACTGCGGGGCAAAGCGCTCGTAGTCGTGATCGTGCCCCACGATGACCACTTCCGCCCCCGCGTTGTACAGATCCTGAAACAGCGGCTGCGTCTCGATATGGGGCCCTTCATTGCCCGAGCTGAACAAGGGATGATGCCAGTAGGCCAGGGTGCAGCGCTTGGTGCTCTTGGCCAGATCCGCCTTGAGCCACACTTCCTGCGGCGAGCCCACGTTCATCGGGATGTTCGAGTTCAGGGCGACGATGTGCCACGTGCCCAGATCGTAGCTGTAATAACCCTTGCCCGACTGGCCGGCGATCGCCCCGAAGTAGTTGAAGTACCCGCTCGCGCCCGCCGTGAGGTAGTCGTGATTGCCGGGCACCGGCTTGGTGCGCGCCTTGAACCGGCCCCAGGTCGGGTTGTAGCAGTTCTTGTACACGGTGCTCGACCCG
The DNA here is from genome assembly GCA_035577025.1 of Gemmatimonadales bacterium. Taxonomy (GTDB): domain Bacteria; phylum Gemmatimonadota; class Gemmatimonadetes; order Gemmatimonadales; family GWC2-71-9; genus AG41. The sequence continues at coordinate 4,900 of DATLVU010000067.1, read as the reverse complement.
TCCGGATATGCGTTGTCCCCGTCCGCGAACACGGTGCCTGGGATCGTGTCCATCAGGTTGGCCGTGAGCGAATCCTGGTTGCGGGTGCAGTCGGCGATATCTCCGGCGCCGATCAATACGGGCGCTGCGACGACGGTGACGGCTACCGTGTCCACGCCGGAGATACCGCCGCTGTTGGTCACGGTCACTGGGACGCGGAACGATGCCGCGCTCGCGTAGACGTGCGAAGCGGCGATCGGCGCAGTTTGGGTGGCGGTGCTGCCGGTGCTCGACGTGCCGTCCCCCCAGTTGATCGTGTATCCCCACGGGCCATCGCTCGGGTCGGGATCGCTGAACGTCGCGGACAGCGTGGTCGTGTCGCCCGGATTGGCGGTGATGTCGGGGCCGGCGTTCACCGTGGGGCGCGCGCCATGACAGGCGTCCGTGCCGCTGTCGGTGAACGTCTTGCCGGCGACCGGCACGAATTGCCACGCGTACGTCCCGTCGCCGAGCGTCAGTTGCAAGACGCCGAACGTGCCGCTATTTCGCACCTGGCTATTGGGCCGGGGAGTGCCACCGAACCCATCAACCCGCGCGCCGCCGGTACCGACCACGAACTCGCGGATCCCGCCGGTAGGGTCGGCCACGCCGGCGGGACTTTGCGGACCGAACCGCTCGTAGAAGCCGTAGTGGCCGTTCACGACGACGTCCACGCCCGCGGCGTAGAGCGCGTCCCACAGCGGCCGGATATTGGGATTGGGGTTGTCCTTCGACTCGAACAGCGGGTAGTCCCAATAGGCCAGCGTGCAGTGCGCCGAATGGGCGGCGAGATCGGTCTTGAGCCACTGGACCTGCGCGGAGGTGGCCGTGGTCGGCACCAGCTGGGGGCTGCCGGAGTTGAGGACCACGACGTGCCAGGAGCCGAGGTCGTAGCTGTAATAGCCCTGCTTGGGATCACCGGCGGCGGCGCCGAAATAGCCGAAATAGCCCGTCGCGTTGGCCGTCTTGTACTCCACGTCGCCGGGGGCGGGTTGCGTGCGCGCGCGATGCCGTCCCCACGTGGGGCCGTAGCAGGTGGTGTACTGGGTGGCCGAGCCCTGGTCCCAGGCGTTGTCGCCCGCCGCGAAGACGGTTCCGGGAATCGAGTCGAGCAGGTTCGCGGTGAGGGACGCTCCGACCTGACCGCACTTAGCGATATCGCCAGCGCCCACCAGCGTCACGGGACCGCTTGCCGCCACGTCGGCGGTCGGCGGGCGGGAGACGGCGGTGGGGATGCGAAGGCTCTGATCGTCCCGGCAGGTGGTCACGACCACCAGGACGGCGAACGAGACGAGACCGGCGAGCACGCGGCGCATGTCACCGGCGGAAGGCACGAGCCGTGCCTCGCCGGGCCGCCTCAACCGGCGTTGTGGAGAAAGGTGCGTGTATCAGCAGCCTTACAATTGCGCAGCGCTACGTTGCGTCGACGCGGCGGCGGGGGCAGCTTGGGGACCCGTCGTTTCAGCTCGGGACACGAGACTCAAGAGGGTAACCACCACTACGAGGAAGTCCTTCAACTGAGTGGCGCGGGCGGCGTACGCCAGGTTGAGCCGAATCTTCTCCGGCATGATGACCTCGACGTACTGTCGCTCCCAATCCGGTGCCTGTGCGAGCAGCGCGCTCTCGTCGCGGTACGCGATGCTCGCCGGATCGGTGATCCCGGGGACGAGATCGAGAACGCGACGCTGATCCGGCGTGTACAGCGCCACATAGTGGGGGACCTCGGGACGCGGCCCCACGAGACTCATCTGGCCCGCGAGGACGTTCAACAGCTGCGGCAGCTCGTCCAGCTTGAAATGCCGTAGCCATCGGCCGACGCGCGTGATGCGGGGGTCGTCGCCCACGGTGAGCGGGCCGCCGCACTGCTCCGCGCGGGCGATCATCGTCCGAAACTTCCAGACGCGAAATGCTCGACCATAGCGGCCGACGCGCAGCTGACGGAAAAACACTGCTCCGCCATCGTCCAGCTTGATGAGCACGGCGATGACGAGAAACGCCGGCCAGAGCACGAGGAGGCCGGGAATCGTCCAGCACAGATCGAACAGGCGCTTCGTGCCTCGCATGGCGGGAAATGAGCGAGGCGGGCCGGTGGGGGACCAGCCTGAAGATCACAAAAGAATTCAGCGTTTCCACTAAGCAGTCACAAAGGGCGTTGCTCGAGGCGGTAGCCCACGCCAGGCTCGGTGACGATGAGGCGGGGGCGCGACGGGTTCTTCTCGATTTTGCGTCGGAGGCTCGTCATGTAGACGCGGAGGTATTGCTGCGGGTTGCCGAAGCGGCGTCCCCACACCGCTCTGTAAATCTGCTGGTGCGTGAGCGTGCTCCCAGTCTGCACCGCGAGCGCACGGAGGATGCCCCACTCCGTGCGCGTCAGGTGCACGGGCTGCCGACCGGCCCGCGTTACGCGCCGACGCGCGAGGTCGATCGTCAACTCGCCCACGTCGAGCCGTGCCGTTCTCGCCGGGCCGAGGTTGACGCGACGCAGCTGTGCTCGCACACGCGCCGCGAACTCCCGCGCGCTGAAGGGCTTCGTGACGTAATCGTCCGCTCCGGCCTCGAGGACGGCGACCTTGGCCACGGCCGAGTCGCGGACGGACAGGGCCACGATCGGCATCGTCGCCACGCGACGCACCGCCTTGCACACCTCGAGCCCCGGCATATCCGGAAGATCAAGGTCGAGGACGACGAGGTCCGGCCGCTCCGCACTCGCGAGCGTGATACCGGTCGCACCCGAGGCCGCCTCGCGGATGTGCTGCGCGAAGGCTGCGATAACGTGCTTGACGGCGCGGCGAATCGGCGGGTCGTGGCCGATCACGACGATGGTGTGGGCTCGCACCGCCTCTTCGGTCTCTGCGGCGACGACCTGCGCAGCCGGCATAGGTGCACTCTGTGACGATGGCGTTCGTCACGGGGCGCAATCACTATGCCGGGAGTACCGCGGCGAGATGTCAGCCTAGGCGTTGCGTCACTGCGTCGGCCGACGCCAGAGCGAGCAGGCGGCTCGCTTCGGCGAGCTCGGGTGGGTCCGCGAACCGGTGCCGGCCGGCGAGCGTCGCGATGATAACCCACAAGGTGCGTCCGACGATGCGGGCGTCGTAGAGGAATGAGGCGTGGCGCACGTACACCGCGTCCAAGGCGAGCTTCACGGGGAGCAGTCGCTCCGCGTAGGCCGCTTCCGGGTCGCCTCCGGTCAAGAGGGCATCCCCGTGCGTCGAGCTGTAGATGCTGCCCGGGCTCGCGAGCCCGGGCCGGACCGACAGCGTCTCGCGACCCAGGGCGGTGTAGTGCCGCGCCACGATCGCGGGGTCCTCGGGCCGCGGGCCCACGATCGCCATCTCACCTCTCAGCACGTTGATGAGCTGCGGCAGCTCGTCGAGCTTCACCGCGCGGAGCCAGGCACCGAGCGGGAACACCCTGGGGTCATTCGCGCCGGTGATTCGGCTCGCGTCCGAGCGACGCCGGGCGTGCATGGTGCGCAGCTTGTACATGATGAACGGCCGTCCCCCGCGGCCCACCCGCTCGGCCCGAAACAGCACCGGCCCCGGGCTGGCGCGCCGGATCCCCGCCGCCGCGAGCGCGAGCAGCGGCGCCGTCACCACCAGCGCGAGGCCGGCGAGCAGCGCGTCAACCAGGCGTCTGACCGTCATGCAGCGCGCGCCGGATGGTCATGAATACTTCCGCCGCGTCGAGGCACTGCTGGTTGCCCCAGGCGCGGGCGCGGTGGCGCAGTGCCTCGAGCGAGCGAGGGTGCGGGTAGGGGCGCAGCTCGCTCTCGTAGCACGCCATCGCCGCGACCTTCTTCTCGAGCGTGGTCGAGATGTCCACCCACGTGTCGGGGGCGAATGTCCGGGGATACGCCCACTCGGTGCTCGAGGCGGTGTCGAACGCGTACACGGCCTCGATGCTTCGCTCGGTGGGCCGGGCCGCGACGAGGATGGCCTTGAAGAGAATCTCGTGGTCGCGGTTGATGTCCCCCCCGTACTGACAATAGACGATCTGCGGGCTCACGTCCCGCACCACACGTTCGAGCGGCGTGATAATTTCCGTGAGCGCGATGGTTTCGAGCCGCTGGTCGGGGAACTTGAGCGAGCGGACGTCCGTGACGCCGAGCGTTTCTGCTGCGCGCCGCGTGTGCTCGGACTGTCCCACGCCACCGGGTCCATAGCGCAAGGATTCGCCCTCGCAGGCGATCACCGAGGTCACGCGGTCGCCACCCGCGGCGTGCAGGGCCACCGTGCCGCCGCAACCGAGGATCTCGTCATCGGGATGCGCCGCGATCACGAGGACCCGCTTAGCCAAGCGCCCTCGCCGCGGTGAGCGAGGCCTCGACAGCCGAGCGCTCGTGGGACGGGGGAGCCCGGGGAGGGGGAGGGGGGGGCTCGTCGAGCGGCGCGGTCGCATAGCGCTGCTTCGCGCGCTCCATCGCCCACGGAAAGAGGTGCCGGAACAGCCGCTCGCGCCGGCCCAGCGTCACCACGCGCTGAGCCGCGGACCGAAGCATCCACAGGCGCCGCGGAGCCGCGTGCGCCAACCCCTCGAGCACGCGCGCCAGCGCGTAGCGCACGTCCCGCCACCGATCCGCGCCTTCCGCCAGGGTTGGTGGGACGAGACCCCGGCGCCGCCACTCGTCGGCGTGCCGCTCGAGCCAGAACCGGTAGTCCGAAAGCGACGCCGGCGTGAGGAACCCCTCCTGCGCGGAGAAGAGCACCGAGACGCTCTTCTTCCAGCGGCCGAACGCGTCGCGCGGCACCCCCGCCTCTTCCAGGATCCGGCGGCAGATCGGGCGACTGTAGTACGAGCCCGTATGCCATGGCGCGAGCTCGCGCGAACGGCTCACCGCACGGATGGAGGCCGCCTGGCGTCCGCCCGCGAACGGCAGCGG
>DATLVU010000066.1:0-12501 GCA_035577025.1 Gemmatimonadales bacterium | reverse complement strand
ATCGAGGTGCCAAACCGCGCCGTCGATGTGAACTCTCGGGCGCGATAAGCCTGTTATCCCCAGCGTACCTTTTATCCGTTGAGCGATGACCCGTCCACACGGTATCACCGGATCACTAACGCCGACTTTCGTCCCAGCTCGCGCCGTCGCGCTCGCTGTCAGGCGCCCTTTTGCGTTTGCGCTCATCGTGCGATTACCGACCGCACTGAGGGCACCATAGCGCGCCTCCGTTACAATTTCGGAGGCGACCGCCCCAGTCAAACTACCCGCCAGCCACGGTCCGCGCCGTTGTAAGCGGCCGCGTGAGATCGTCAACAAAACAAGGGTGGTATTTCACTGTTGGCTCCCCCTAGGCCGAAACCCAGGGATCGTCGCCTCCCACCTATGCTACGCAAGTCAAGCAGACGACCAATGGCAGGCTGTAGTAAAGGTGCACGGGGTCTTTTTGTCCTGATGCGGGAAATCGGAATCCTCACCGATACTGCAGTTTCGCCGAGCTTACGGAGGAGACAGCCGTCAAGTCGTTACGCCATTCATGCAGGTCGGAACTTACCCGACAAGGAATTTCGCTACCTTAGGACCGTTATAGTTACGGCCGCCGTTTACCGGGGCTTCGGCAACGAGCTTTGCCTTGCGGCTGACAAGTTGCGTTAACCTTCCGGCACCGGGCAGGCGTCAGTGTGTATACGTCGGCTTGGAGTACGCCTTAGCACACACCTGTGTTTTTGCTAAACAGTCGCTTGACGCGATTCTCTGCGGCCGGGTTGGGCTTGGAGTGTACCCCCTCACCTAGTACCGGCACCCCTTCTTCCGAAGTTACGGGGTCATTTTGCCGAGTTCCTTCTCCGTAAATCACTCGAGCACCTGAGGCTACTCGCCTCGCCCACCTGTGTCGGATTACGGTACGGGCACTCCACATCCTAGACGCGGGGCTTTTCTTGGCAGTCGGCTCGCGAATCCCTTGACGGAGGCTTGCGCCCCCTTCGGCGTCGGCTCTCGACTATCCGAGTATTTTATCCCCCGGAAACGTCTACCGCCTTGCATCGGCACAACCACTATCCGACGGATTGCTCGCTCCTGCGTCCCCCCTCGACTTCAAACGGATGTGAGGTGGTACGGGAATATTGACCCGTTTCCCATCGGTTACGCCTTTCGGCCTCACCTTAGGGACCGACTAACCCTGAGCTGATCGCCATGGCTCAGGAACCCTTAGGCTTACGGTGACAGGGGTTTTCACCCTGTTTCGCGCGTACTCGTCGCAGCATCCTCACTTCTGATCGCTCCACGGGAAAGCTTCCGCCCCCGCTTCATCGCTCTCAGAACGCTCCCCTACCAGACGATGCGGTCCGAAGACCACATCGAATCCTACGCTTCGGCGGGCGGCTTAGTCCCGACCATTCTCGGCGCGACCTCGCTGGACTGGTGAGCTATTACGCACTCTTTAAAGGAATGGCTGCTTCTAAGCCAACCTCCCAGTTGTCTCAGCAAGATCACATCCTTCGCTACACTTAGCCGCCACTCTGGGGCCTTAGCGGTAGATCTGGGTTCTTTCCCTCTCGCCGCTGGACATTATCGCTCAGCGACTGTCTCCCGGGCAGCATCACACAGGAATTCGGAGTTTGGTTGGGGGAGGTGAGCCTATTCGGCTCCCGGACCCATCCAGTGCTCTACCTCCTGCGGACTCGTTTCCCGAGGCCATACCTAAATATGTTTCGGGGAGAACCAGCTATCTCCGAGCTTGATTGGCCTTTCACCCCTACCCTCAAGTCATCCGAGCGGTTTTCAACCCACAACAGTTCGGGCCTCCACCGCCTGTTACGGCGGCTTCACCCTGCTCAAGGGTAGATCGCCACGGCTTCGGGTCTACGGCCACGTACCTGGTCGCCCTATTCAGACTCGCTTTCGCTCTGCCTCCGGCCCTGAAGGCCTTAAGCTGCACGTGACCAGTAACTCGCTGCGTCATAATGCAAAAGGCACGCCGTCAGCGGACAACGAGCCGAAGCCCGCCGCCGCCTTCGACCGCTTGTAGGCACACGGTTTCAGGATCTGTTTCACTCGCCGCCTGGCGTCCTTTTCACCTTTCCCTCACGGTACTGGTGCACTATCGGTCACAGGGGAGTGTTTAGCCTTGGAGGGTGGTCCCCCCAGCTTCACGCAGGATTACACGTGTCCCGCGTTACTCGGGATACCGCTAGGGGTCGTACGCGTAATCCTACCGGGCTGTCACCGTCTTTGGCGGGCCGTTCCAGGCCGCTTCGGCTTGGCGTCGTACTCCCATGGCGCGGTCCCACAACCCCAGGAGTGCAAGCACCCCTGGTTTGGGCTGGCCCCCGTTCGCTCGCCGCTACTAAGGGGATCGCGGTTGCTTTCTCTTCCTCCGGGTAATGAGATGTTTCAGTTCCCCGGGTTTGCTTCTCCCTTGCGGGAGATGGCGGACCTTGCGGTCCGTCGGGTTGCCCCATTCGGAAATCCTGGGATCACGGCCTGTTTGCGGCTCCCCCAGGCTTATCGCAGCTTACCACGTCCTTCGTCGCCTCCCTGTGCCAAGGCATCCACCGTGCGCCCTTACGCGCTTGATCTCAGTGTCTCGGTGTGATTCCTCAACACCACACGCTCGTCAGTTGTCAAAGAGCTAGTGTCTGGTGTCAGGTGTCCGGTGTCCGGAGAAACCGGACACCAGACACCGGAAACCGAGCACCGATGATCAAGCGTGGAAAGTGCGGGCGACAAATCTGGGGCCTTTCACCCCGCGCCTTACGGCGCGAGCTACTCGGCGCTCCAGAAAGGAGGTGATCCAGCCGCAGGTTCCCCTACGGCTACCTTGTTACGACTTCGCCCCAGTCACCGAATTGACCTTAGACGGCTGCCCCCTTGCGGTTGGCCCACCGGTTTCGGGTCCCTCCGGCTTCCATGGCGTGACGGGCGGTGTGTACAAGGCCCGGGAACGTATTCACCGCGGCGTGGCTGATCCGCGATTACTAGCGATTCCGGCTTCATGCAGTCGAGTTGCAGACTACAATCCGAACTTAGCCCGGCTTTTAGCGATTGGCTCCCTCTCGCGAGTTCGCGACGCGCTGTACCGGGCATTGTAGCACGTGTGTGGCCCTGGACGTAAGGGCCGTGATGACTTGACGTCGTCCCCACCTTCCTCCGGCTTAACGCCGGCAGTCCCCCCAGAGTCCCCGACATGACTCGCTGGCAACTGGGAGCGAGGGTTGCGCTCGTTGCGGGACTTAACCCAACATCTCACGACACGAGCTGACGACAGCCATGCAGCACCTGTGCTGGCGCTCCGAAGAGGGGCCGATGTTTCCACCGGCTTACACCAGCATGTCAAGCCCAGGTAAGGTTCTTCGCGTTGCTTCGAATTAAACCACATGCTCCACCGCTTGTGCGGGCCCCCGTCAATTCCTTTGAGTTTCAGCCTTGCGGCCGTACTCCCCAGGCGGGACACTTACTGCGTTAGCGACGGCACCGAGGGGGTCGCTCCCCCCGACGCCTAGTGTCCATCGTTTACGGCGTGGACTACCAGGGTATCTAATCCTGTTTGCTCCCCACGCTGTCGCGCCTCAGTGTCAGCAACGGCCCAGCAGAACGCCTTCGCCACTGGTGTTCTTCCCGATCTCTACGCATTCCACCGCTACACCGGGAATTCCATCTGCCTCTACCGTGCTCGAGCCCGCCAGTCTTACCGGCAGCCCCGCGGTTGAGCCGCGGGATTTCACCGGCAACTTAACGGGCCACCTACGCGCCCTTTACGCCCAGTGATTCCGGACAACGCTCGCACCCTCCGTATTACCGCGGCTGCTGGCACGGAGTTAGCCGGTGCTTCCTTTGGAGGTACCGTCACCCAGGGTCTGCTATTCGTAGCCCTGTATTCGTCCCCCCCGACAGTGGTTTACAACCCGAAGGCCGTCATCCCACACGCGGCGTCGCTGCGTCAGCCTTGCGGCCATTGCGCAAGATTCCCCACTGCTGCCTCCCGTAGGAGTCTGGGCCGTGTCTCAGTCCCAATGTGGCTGGCCATCCTCTCAGACCAGCTACCCGTCGTCGCCTTGGTGGGCCATTACCCCGCCAACAAGCTGATAGGCCGCGAGCCTCTCCACCGGCGCAACCTTGCGGCTGCTTTCCTCGCTCAGGGATGTCCCCGAGCGAGCGTAAGCGGTATTACCCGGCCGTTGGGCCGGCTATCCCCCGCCGACGGACAAGTTGCTCACGTGTTACGCACCCATCTGCCACTGAACCGGAGTTGCCCCCGGTCCCGTACGACTTGCATGTGTTAGGCACGCCGCCAGCGTTCGTCCTGAGCCAGGATCAAACTCTCCAATGATCAGAAGAATCCGAACAGCTCATGCGAACGACTTCGCGTTTTTTCGTGTGTCGTCCGTATCACGTCAGAGTCAAACCCTCGCGACGCGCGTCTGACCGCGCGCCGTTCAAACGGGTCCGCACTCCACACGCTCGATCATCAGTTCTCAAAGAGCCGCGCCAAAAAAAGTTCGTGCGCAGACGCCAATGCTAACCGGGCGTCCCGACTTGAGTCAAGGGGGTCTGCCACTTGAAGATACGACCCCGCCCCGCTCCCGTCCCCGGTGTCCGGGGTCAGGTGTCCGGGTCAGGTGTCCGGGGTCCCGGTGACCGGGACTCGCGACCCACCCAAATGGATTGCTAGCTGAACCCCAGAGGGCGCGCCACATTGCGAGCCATGAACGCCACGGCCGATCGCCGCCAGACGTCCGACCGCCGCAGCCAGCCCGACCGGCGACGCGTGGTGACCGTGGTCGTGAAAGACCGGCGTTCAGGCGTGGAACGGCGCGCGTTCTTCGAGCGGCGCTCGTCCGAGGAGCCGGGCGAGGATATCCGCAACGCCCTGCAGCTGCTCACGAATGTGGCCGAGTCGGGAACGCTCGATGAGGCGAGCCTGCGGGATCTCGACGCGGCGATGTTCCGGTTACGGTTTGCGCTCGATCGGCTGGAGAAAACGGTGTAGCGGACGAGCTCCGTGATGATCACCAGGCCCCGGGGACCGGGGCCTTTTTGTTTGCCCTCGCCTTGAAGTGTGCTTGAGACCGCTCAGCGATGGTGACCGTACGAAGGCCACCATTCATCAGGAGGCGTCATGTATCCATCGTCTTCCGTCGCGCGCCGGAGCGGGGGCTGGGCCGCAATGTTGGTGGTGATGACGGTGTCCAGTACTGGGTGTCAGGCGTGGCACCTCGAGGGCGTCGCGCCGGAGTCGCTCTTGACTACCCGACCACGGGCGATCCGGGTGACGCGCGCGGATGGCTCGCGCGTGGTCCTCGAGGACCCGGTGCTCCGAAGCGATACCGTGTCGGGGCTCGTCGCCGACAACCGCGAGGGCCAGCAGCAGGTGTCCATTCCCATCGCCGACGTTCAGCAGGTCGAGACCCCCCGGTTCGACGCGGCGCGGACGTTTGGGCTATTCGCGGGCCTCGGGGTGCTCGTGCTCGCGACGATTGCCATAGCGTTCGCGATCGCGTGCTCCGGAGGAGCGTGTGCCACATGAGATGACCGGAACCAGCCGTCCCATTTAATTCGAAGGACGGCGCTGGACCGGGACAGCGATGCGGTAAGTCTACGGCCGGGAGGATTCAAACCTCCGACCAACAACTTAGAAGGCTGCTGCTCTATCCACCTGAGCTGCGGGCGGTGGCCACTCGATCTACACGCCGAGTGTATGTGACCAGACAGCCAAGAGGATGGTTTGCAGAAGCTATTCCCAGCAGGACGCCAGGTTAGGCGGCGCCGCCGTCGGTAACAGGGATGTCAAAGTGTAGAACATCTTCGCGCGCGCCCAGTTTCGTGTACAGTTCGATCGCCGGCGCGTCGCCGCGATCGGCTTGCACGAAGATGACGTAAGCTCCCCGAGCCGCCGCAATTCTCTTCAGCTCTTGAATCAGTGCCGTTGCGATGCCCTGGCGCCGATGCTCGACGGCAACAGCCAGATCGTAGATGTAGATCTCACTACGCTCCTGCTCGAACTTCCGCAGCTCATAGGCGGCGAGGCCACCGAGCACCTCACCGTCCTTCAGTGCCGCAAGCGTGATAAAGTAGTCGCTTCCGAGAAGCCGTCGGAGATAGCTGGCGCTCGGTCGAGCCGCTTCATACGTCTCGCGCTCACCGAAGGCTTCTCCAAACCTCGTAAGCAAGTCTTCCATAAGAGCAAGGTCATCAGGACCGAGCACCCTTATGGCGAACGTAGGAAGAACCATGACTGAGAATGCGATGTGACGGCTGACGTGGCCTAGGCTGACCTCACACACCGGGAAAAACTCAATGCGCCCGGGAGGATTCGAACCTCCGACCAACAGCTTAGAAGGCTGCTGCTCTATCCACCTGAGCTACGGGCGCGCGGTCGCCACCGACAACATAACACGCTGAAACGCGGGTCTCACCGCCTCCATCAATCGATCCGCACGCGGTACGCGCCCGCCTCCCCTTCCTCACCCGTGAGCACGCACGCGCCGTCGAGGACGATCATGAACGGATCCGTCAGGCAAGTCACCGGATCGGATTGATGCGGAAACTCGCTTCCACAGGCCCGACACTTCGGGTTGGCGCCCGGGGTAAAGCGTCCGCCGCACGGACAGGCCGGAAGGCTGGCCGCGAACTCCTGCACCAGCTCCGGCGACGGCGACCGCCGGCGTAACAGGTCTCGATCCGCAGCTCGCAGAATCACGTTGGAGCATTTGCTGCAATAGAAATGCGGACAGCTATCACTCATGCCCGACGAGCGCCACGCCTTCGTGACGTCGCGGCACGTCGTGCACGCGATGGCAATCACCCACTGAGGGCCCGCCTGATAATGGACTTCTCTCATGTACCTGCGCGTTCCATCCTGGAAGAATTGCGGCTAAGGGGAATATGGGGCGCAATCCCGCTATGACTTGGAGCGCGGACCCCGGGTCCTTAACGTAGGAGCGCCCCAAGCGTCGGTCCGCCAGCTACCCAAGGAGACCATGATGCGCATCGCCCCCGCCCCGCTGCTCACCGCGGCCTGGCTGCTCGCCGTCCTCCCCGCGTGGCAAGGCGGCGATCGGCCCCCTGCCGCCCAATCAGATCGAGATCCCCCGAGCCGCGTCGGCCGGTTGAGCTACATCGCGGGATCGGTTTCGTTCCGACCGGGCGACGTGGACGACTGGACCACCGCGACGATCAACTACCCCCTCCACAACGGCGATCACCTCTGGACCGACAGCGACGCGCGCGCCGAGATCACCGTCGGCTCGAGCGCGTTCCGGCTGGCGCCCCAGAGCGCGTTTGGCTTCCTCGCGCTCGACGACCGCACCGTGCAGGTGCGCCTGTCGCAAGGGTCGCTCAACGTGCGCGTGCGCAACCTGGGCGATAACGAGAGCCTCGAGATCGACACGCCGAGCGGCGCCGTCTCGCTGCTGCGTACCGGGGTGTATCGCGTGGACGTGGATTCGACCGGCGACACGACTTCCGTCACTGTCCGCCGCGGCGAAGCCGAGGTGACGGCGTCCGGCTCGGCGTTCTCCGTGCACCCGGAGCAGACGGCCATGGTGGTGGGGGGGGGCGGCGATTCCCCGACCTACGACGTGCGCGACGCGATCCGCTCCGACGACTGGGAAGATTGGTGCGCGAGCCGCGACCGCCGCTGGGACGACGCCCGCTCGTCGCGCTACGTGTCGCGCGACGTGATCGGCTACGAAGACCTGGACGAGAACGGCGACTGGCGCGAGACGCCGGACTACGGCGAGGTGTGGGTCCCGCGCACCGTGGCAGTCGGCTGGGCACCGTATCGCTACGGCCACTGGGCCTGGGTCGAGCCGTGGGGCTGGACGTGGATCGACGACGCGCCCTGGGGCTTCGCGCCGTTCCACTACGGTCGCTGGGTCTACGTCGGCGGTGGATGGGCCTGGGTGCCGGGGCACGTGGTCGCCCGGCCGGTATACGCGCCGGCGTTGGTCGCGTTCGTCGGCGGGCGCAATTGGAGCGTGGCGATCGGTGTGGGCGGAGGAGGGGGCGGGGGGGGCGGCGTCGCCTGGTTCCCGCTCGGGCCGGAAGAGCCGTACTACCCGGCCTATCACGTGAGCAACACCTACGTCCGTCAGGTCAATGTCACGAACGTCACGAACGTCACGAACATCAACGTGACGAACGTGAACGTCACCAATATCAATTACCGGAATCGCGGCGCGCCGGACGCAGTCACCGTCGTGTCGCATGAGACATTCGTGCAGTCGCGCCCTGTGGACCGCGGCGTGATTGTCGTGCCGCGCGAGCGACTCGAGCAGGCCCGAGTGGTCGGCTTCGCGGCGCGCGTGACACCGACGCACCAGAGCGTCGTGGGGCAACCCACGGCGGTCGAGGCCCGGCGACCGCCTGAGAGTGTCACGACCCGCGAAGTGATCGTGCGGCGGCAACCTCCGCCCGCACCCGTGCCGTTCGCCGCTCGCGAGCAAGCGCTCGCCGCCCATCCCGGCCGCCCGCTCGACAACGCGACGATGCGCACGCTGCGCACCAACACGCCGAACGCGAATCCGCGTCCGTTCGTCCGACCGGCTTCGCCGGAGCAGGGAGGCGCGCGCCCCACACCCGAGCTGCGTCCGGCGCGTGAAGGCCTCCCCCCCTCTCGCACAGTGCCACCGACGGTCGCCACACCAGCGCCGGCCCCATCGCGTGCACCCGCCCCCGCCCCTGCCCCCGCCCCGCCTCCCGCAGAAGGTGAGCGGCCGGATCGGGGTCGGCGTCCGAGTCGCGAGGCAAGCCCGAGTCCCGCACCTCCGCCGGCACCGCAGCCCGCGCCTGCAGGGAATCAACGGGGCAACCGGCCGGATCGCGGCGCGCGAGCCGCGCCGACCCCCCAGACACCGCCGTCGGACCAGCGACCGGCTCCCTCGCCGCGCCCGAAGCGCGCCGACCGGCCCGCTCCCGCGCCGGCACCGACCCCACCGCCGGAGCGCAAGAAGGCCGAGCCGCAGCGAAAACAGCCGGAGCGGCGGCCTCCGGCCGAGCAGCCGCCCAAGGAACGGAAGGCGGAGCGGGACACGACGAAGGAGAAAAAGCCGGCGTAGATTACAGCCGGGAATGGAGACCAAGCGCAGGTACGAGCACGCGACCGCCCCCCCGACCGCCGGCACCTCGCCGGCGGCGGTTTCGCCAGAGCGGGCGCTCCGGGTGTTCACCCACCCCGATCGGAATCCCGGCGCGCCCCTCGACTTGGACCTGATCCGCGCGCTGCGTGTGAACCGCAGCGCGGTCGAGCGCCGCGCCGCCACGATCCCCACCCGCCGCACCGTCAAGAAGCAATGGCAAGCCGCGTGGCTCTTGCGCGCGATCACCTGCATGGACCTGACGACGCTCCAGGGCGATGACACACCCACGAACGTCCTGCGCCTCTGCGCCAAGGCGAAACACCCCGTTCGACCCGACCTGCTCGACGCGCTGGGTGCGCAGGAGCTCGGCATCACGGTCGGCGCGGTGTGCGTGTACCACGCGTTCGTGTCGATCGCGGTCGAGGCGCTCGAAGGCACGGGGATTCCGGTCGCGGCCGTGTCCACGGGATTCCCGGCGGGATTGAATCCCCTGCCCCAGCGGATCGAAGAGATTCAGGCGTCGGTCGCGGCGGGGGCGCGGGAGATCGACGTGGTGATCACACGCGCGCTCGCGCTCGCCGGCGAGTGGGAAGCGCTGTACGACGAGATCCGCTCCTTCCGCGAAGCGTGCGGCACCGCCCACATGAAAGTGATTCTCGGCACGGGCGATCTCGCCACGCTCACGAACGTGGCCCGCGCCAGCCAGGTGGCGATGATGGCCGGCGCCGATTTCATCAAGACGTCGACCGGCAAGGAGACCGTCAACGCCACGCTTCCCGTCGGTGTCGTAATGACCCGCCAGATCCGCGACTATCACGAGCGCACGGGACACGCGGTGGGGTTCAAGCCGGCCGGCGGGATCCGCAAGGCCAAGCAGGCGCTCGAATGGCTCATCCTGATGAAGGAAGAGCTGGGAGACCGGTGGCTCCGCGCGGACCTGTTCCGGCTCGGCGCTTCGGCCCTGCTCACCGATATCGAACGCCAGCTCGAGCATTTCGTCACGGGCCGCTACTCGGCGGCGCACCGTCACCCCATGGTATGACCATGCGATTCTCTATAGCCGCGGCGACGGTTGCACTTCTTCTGGGTGCGACGCGAGCGTCCGCCGCGCAGGGCGCGGCGAGCGATACGTCGAGTGTGGCGGCCGCCCGGCGTCTGCTCGACGCGGCGGAACGGGAGTTGGCCGTCCGCAGCGTGAAGGTGAACCGGGCGGGATGGGTCGGCGAAAACTTCATCACGCACGACACGGAGATCCTGGCGGGCGACGCGCAGGCGGAGGTCGCGCTGGCGATCAAGCGGCTCGTGGACGAGGCGCGCCGCTTCGACGGCGTCGCCCTGCCCGCCGACGTGCGCCGTCGCATCCTCCTCCTCAAGCTGCAGCTCGCCGCCCCTGCCCCGCCCGACTCGGTGGACGCGGCGGAGATGGCGCGCCTCGGCGCCGGCCTCGACGCGGACTATGGCCGTGGCCGCTACTGCAACCCGACGCCCACCAACTGCCGCAACCTCGACGACTTCGAGCACGTGCTCGCCGACTCGCGGCACCCCGATTCGCTGCTCGACGCCTGGCGCAGCTGGCACACGATCGCCGTCCCCATGCGCGATCGCTATACGCGGTTCGTGTCGCTCTCGAATGCCGGTGCGCGCGCCATGGGGTTCGCGGATGCGGGGGCGATGTGGCGCGCCGGGTACGACATGCCGCCCGACTCGTTCGTGGTGGTGGTCGACAAACTGTGGCAGGAAGTCCGGCCGCTGTACGTCCAGCTGCACGCGTACGTGCGCCGCCGCCTCGTGGCCCGCTACGGCGCGAAGCTCGTCCCCCCGGCCGGCATGCTCCCAGTGCAGCTGCTCGGCAACATGTGGGGTCAGGACTGGAGCAACATCGCCGATGTGGTCGTGCCGTCGAGCGCGTCCGGCTCGGGAGTGGACCTCACCGCAATCCTCAAGGCGCGGAACGTCCAGCCCCTCGACATGGTACGCACCGGCGAGCGCTTCTACGTCTCCCTGGGATTCGACTCGCTCCCCGGCACGTTCTGGGAGCGCTCGCTGTTCGTGCGGCCCAAGGATCGGGACGTCGTGTGTCACGCGAGCGCGTGGTACATCGACGATCCGACCGACCTGCGCATCAAGATGTGCATCGAGCCCAACGCCGATGAATTCCGCACGATCCACCACGAGCTGGGCCACGACTACTACTTCCGGGCCTACAAGGATCAGCCCTTCCTCTATCAGGCGGGCGCGAACGATGGCTTCCACGAGGCGATCGGCGACGCCATCGCCCTGTCGATCACGCCGCGCTACCTGAAAGAGATCGGCCTGCTCGACAGCGAGCCCCCCGCCACGGGCGACACGCTCGACCTGCTGCGGCTGGCGCTCGACCATGTGGCGTTCCTGCCGTTCGGCATCACGATCGACAAGTGGCGCTGGGAGGTGTTCGCCGGGAAGGTGACGCCGGACCAGTACACCAGGCGGTGGTGGGAGCTGCGCGGGTCGTACGGCGGCGTGATGGCGCCGATCGCGCGGAGCGCGACCGACTTCGACCCTGGCGCCAAATACCACGTCCCGGGCAACGTCCCCTACATGCGCTACTTCCTGGCGCAGGTGCTCGAGTTCCAGTTCTATCGGGCGATGTGCCGCGCCGCCGGCTCTACCGGCCCGCTGTATCGCTGCTCCTATTATGGAAGCAAGGAAGCGGGACGAAAGCTCAACGCCATGCTGCAGCTGGGCGCGAGCAAGCCGTGGCCCGAAGCGCTCGCCACGCTCACCGGCCAGCGCCAGATGGATGCGACCGCGCTGCTCGACTACTTCCAACCGCTCATGGTCTGGCTCGAGCGCCAGAACAAGGGCGCGCCGGTGGGTTGGTAATGGAACGCTCGGCACCCGTCGCTGAGATCTTCGAGTCGATGGCCTACGGGCCAGCGCCCGAGAGCGACAAGCCCGCGCTCGAATGGGTGGCCCAGCACGAGGGGCGCTTCGGGCTGTTCATCGGCGGGCGCTGGGTGAAAGCATCGAACGGCCAAGCGTTCGACGTCATCAATCCATCGACCACCGCATCGCTCGCGCGAGTCACGCAGGCCGGGCCGGAGGACGTGGATACCGCGGTGGCGGCGGCGCGCAAGGCGTTCCCCATCTGGTCGGGCCTCTCCCCACACGCGCGGGCGCGGCATCTGTACGCACTCGCGCGCGCGGTCCAAAAGAATTCTCGCCTCCTGGCCGTGCTCGAGAGCCTCGACAACGGCAAATCGATCCGCGAGACGCGCGATCTCGATATCCCGCTCGTCGCGCGCCACCTGTACCATCACGCGGGCTGGGCCCAGCTCCTCGACTCCGAGTTCACGGGCTACGGGCCGGTGGGGGTCGTGGGACAGATCGTCCCGTGGAACTTCCCGCTGCTCATGGTCGCGTGGAAAATCGCGCCGGCGCT
>DATLVU010000065.1:0-41611 GCA_035577025.1 Gemmatimonadales bacterium | reverse complement strand
CGCCGCTCTTTTTCCCGCCACCTCCCGAGGATCCACCGCCTCCACCACCACCTCCCCAGTTGCCCCCCCCACCACCCCTAAGCACCCGCGTGGCGCCGTCGTGCATCAAGGCCACCGCGCCCACCAGGGCCGCGAGGGTGGTCATCAGCCGAACGTCCAGGTTCTTCACGTGTCCGAGCTCGTGGCCGACGACCGCCTGGAGCTCGTCCCGATTGCACAGATCGAGCAACCCCGCGGTCACGGCCAGGTGCGCGTGCAGCGGGTCGGTGCCCGTTGCGAAGGCGTTCGGGTCGGGGTCGTCCACGATCCAAATGCGGGGCCGCGGCACGCCGGCCGCGATCGCCATCTCCTCCACGACGTTCACGACCTGCTTTTCCTTGGGGTCGGTCGGGTCGATCACCTCCCGCGCCCCGGTGGACCAGAGCACCTTCTCGGGTCCCGTCGCATACGCATACCAGGCCGTGCACACCGCGATGAGGGTGAGCGCCAGACCGAACCACGGGAACATGTGGTGGTACGCGGTGACGGGTGCGTCCCGCGTCGAGAGGTAATAGATGTAGTCCCCGCCGAACCCCAACCAGGCGAAGAAGACGACGAAGCCAATCACCAGCAGGACGGTGCGCCGGCGATTGGCTTCCTGTTGTTGAAAGAGGTTGAGCGAGGTGTCGTCGCTCACGCCTTCGGCTTCATCGTGAGGTCGACCTGGGGAACGGCCTTCTCGGCTTGATCCTCGATCGTCCACAGGTCGGCGGGCTGCGCCTTGGCCATCCCCGCCACCAGGCTGGTCGGGAACTGCTGTTGTTTCGTGTTGTACTGGGTGGCGGTGTCGTTGTACAGCTGGCGCGCGAACGCCACCTTGTTTTCGGTGGACGTCAGCTCCTCCTGGAGCTGACCGATATTGCCGGTGGCCTTGAGCTGCGGATACTGCTCCACGACCACCATCAGCCGCTGGAGCGCGGAGGAGAGGGCGTTCTCCGCCTGGCTGATCTGTTTGATGCCCTCGGGCCCCGCCGCATTGACCTTCACCGCCTGGTTCCGGGCTTGAATCACGGCCTCGAGCGTGGACCGCTCGAAGTCCATGGCTCCTTTGACCGCGTTCACGAGGTTGGGAATCAGATCATGACGACGCTTGAGCTGGACGTCGATCTGCTTGAACGCGTTGAGCGTCTGGTTCTTGAGGGAGATGAGCCCGTTGTACGCCCCGATCAGCCACGCGACGAAGATGACGAGGACAACCAGCAATATCAGTGGGCCCATGGTAGCTCCGTTGGTGAAGTACGTCTTCCCCTTGTTACGCGCCGGCCGAGGGCAGGAGTTTCGCGAGCGCCTGGCGGATCGCCTCGGCCACGGCCGAGTCATCGGGCCCGAGTCGCGCCAACGGGTGAGCCGTCTCGACGTGGAGCTCGACCCCGCGCCCGACCGGAATGCGCCGCCAGGAGCTCGAGACCGCGGGGTCCCGCGCCGCGTCCCGCTCCAGCCACGCGGTCAGGGCCCGCCCGGACTTCCCCCGCGGCGGGGCGCCCTTGCTCTTGAGCGGCAACCGGTCCGGCACCAACAGCGACGTGCCCAGCGCCTGAGCCGCCCGCCGCTCCAGCACGTCACCCGTCTGATCCTTCATTTCTCTTGTGATGGTCGCCAGCGTCGTGCCTTCCATCTGGCGCAGCTTGATCCACAGCAGCTGGAGGAAGTGCCGGTAGGAATAGGTCGCCGCGGTGCCGCGCCCCTCGGGGGGACTGACGAGGCCCTTCGTCACGTAAAACCGGATCGCCCGCTCGCTCGGTTGCGCCCGGGCGGCAGCGTTGATCGGCGTGATGGCGGAGGTATCGAGCACCGCCCCGACTAACGACGCCAGATCTCGAAGATTCCAGGGGGCGAGATTGCGGTACTCCCGCAGAACGTGGAGCGGCTCGTGCTGTGGCGCTCCGCCGGCCGTCACGCCTCAGCGCCTCCCCGCTGGCGCGCATCGCCGGCGCGAATGGTCTGGTCGAGCCAGTCGAGGATTTCCTGCAGGTTGAACGGCTTCCGAATCACCGGGCACTGGTGGTGCTCCAACCACGTGCGCACCTCCTCCGCCTCCGCATCCCCCGTCATGATCGCGATGCGACCATCGAGCCCGGGCCAACGGTGCACGATCGCCAGGTACAACGCGAGCCCCGACATCGTCGGCAGGCGGATGTCGAGCAGGATGGCGTGGGGCGCTTCGCTCGCGAGGAGCTCGTACGCGGTCTCGGCGCTGCCCGCGCCGATCATGCGGATGCCGTGGCGTGAGAGCGACCGCTCGAGCACGCGGCGCAGGGCCGCCTCGTCGTCGACGACGAGGATGGTCCGGGGCGGGGGCGGGGGGGGCGGGGGGGGCGTCATGCCGAGGAAACCGACGCCTGCGTCGGCGGCGCGGTCAGGAAATGCTGCACCACGCGCGCGAGCGCGTCGTCCGAGCCGAGCGAGAGCCGCATCTCGCCGGCGGTGAGTCCCAGGTAGGCGCGGGCGTGCAGCTGCAGCGTCTTGGTCTGGGAGTACCCCAGCCGTTTGGCCACGTCCTCGATCGTAAATCCGGGGTCCTGCAGCAGCCGGTGAGCGTACAACACGCGCGCGGCACAGAGGAAATGCCGTGGCGACGGGAGTCCGACCCGCGTGAACCACCGCTCGCAGGTGCGCCGGTCGACCCGCGCGCGTGCCGCGACCTGGCCGACCGTCTGCACCTCCCCCGGCGAACGGAGCGCCTCCTCCAGCACCCAGCGCAGCTCGCTTGGCAGCGGCGACAGCGCCGCGGCGAGCTGGTCGAGGAGTTGGCGGGATGAGGAGCGCGCCTCCTCCTGCCCCAACACCTCGCGGAGCCGGCTCGGGTGATCGTCGTAATTCGCGAAGACCACGTGCTGGATGCCTCGCTGGCCCAACGCCAGCAGCACGCCTGCGGTCTGAGGGGTGAGGGTCGTGTAGAGAATCAGCGGAAGGGAGGGAAACAGTACCCGCAGCCGCTCGATCTCTTGCGAGCGCGCATCCCCCGACAGCAGGGGATCCACCACCGCCAACTCCACCGGTCGTCCGCGTATGGCGCCGAGCACGTCGTCCCAGGTCTGAGCCTGGGCGACGTCGAATCGCGACGCGGCGGCCCGGCGGAGCTTGTGGAACTGGATGTCCGAAACGGCGGCTAGAACGAGCATAAATGCCCCAAAACCCCCAAATGTCGCAAAATCGCCCTACGATGCCGCAAAAACGCCCTAAAAACTGGACGCCCTCGCCCTGAGCTTGTGGTGTCCTGTAGCGCTTGCACGACACCCAGGTATTCGGAGGTTCTCATGTCCCGGATTCGCGCCCTCTTCGCAGTGTTAGTCGTCGCCTTCGCCCTCTCGACTGTCGCCTGCGCCGACGCCACCGGTCCCCGTCACGGCTGCGATACGAACAACAGCAACACCTGCCACTAAGCGACTCAGGACGCGAGCTGCGCGAGGGACTCCGACACCTCGCGCAGTTCGTTTGTCTGCACGATCGGCTCGGTGGCGAGCAGCGACTCCTGCGCCAGTGCCTGCTCGCAGTCGTGGAGCCCTCCGAGAATGCGCTCGATCCGAAACTCGAACTCGTGCAGCTTGGCGACGCTCGCGACCTCGAGCGCTTCCTTCATCAACGCTTCGGCCCGGCGGAACCTGCCGAACCGCGCCTGTCCGATTCCTTGTTTCAGGTAGAAGTCGGCTAGGATGTTGGGCGGCATGTCCGCGATGTGCTCCTCACAGCGCTCGCGCCACCGCGCGAATCCCACGTGGTCGCGCCGGAATGATGCGCTGTACATCAGCTCCACCATGGCGTTGCTGCTGGTCTCCCGTGTGCCGCCGCGTCGGACGACTTCTCCAAGGGCGCGCTCCGCTCCGGTGGTATCACCCAGGCTGAGGAGCATGATGCCCAGGTCCCCGAGCGCGCGCATCCGGGAATCCTCTTCCTCGTACAGCTCGAACGCTCGCCAGGCATGTGGAATCGCGTCTGGGGCCTGTCCCATGTGGAATTGCGCCACGGCGATGCCGTGCTCCGCCCGCGCCTCGGCGTCCTGCTCGCCCACCGATCGCGCGTCGGCGAGGACTCCCAGGAGGGATCGCTCCGCCTCCGCCAGGTTGCCGCGCCCGAGCACCGAGTTCGCCCGACCGATGCGCGAGAGCAACGCCGAGTAGCGATCGCCGGCGGTCGTTGCCAGTTCACCAGCCTCCGTGTACGCCGTCTCCGCGTCGTCGAACCGGTTCAGCTTTCGGTTGACGCGGGCGAATCGCAGGTGCGCGGCGACGACGTCGGCCGACGACAGCCGCGTCCCCACCACGACGAGCAGCGTCGTCAGGACGTCGATCGATTCTTCGAGCCGCAGCTCGTCTTCGAGGAAGTGCGCGTACGCGAACAGCGCGGGCGCGATCAGCTGGACTTCGCCCAGGCGGTGGGCATCGGCGGCGCTCGCCGCAATGCCGTGGACGTGCGCCCCCTCGGTCGCGACGGCGCGCAGCTCGCGGCAGAATCGGTCCGTGGCCATCCACTGATAGTGGAATGCATCCGCCGACGCCGGTGGGCGATCCGAAGCAAGCAGGTCCACGAGCCGCAGCGCGAGGAACGCGCCCTGGCCAAGGCGCGCGTCGAGCGTCGTGGCGGTCTGGCGGCCGGACACGCGTTGCAAAAAGATGGCGTGGGGGAGCGATTCGAACTTGAGGCGTGAAACCGGCATCCCTTATCTCCCAGTCGGCACGTGGCTTGGTGCTCCCGGCAAGGGCAGGGACCATGCCTCAATGCAACGTACGGCCGGCACTGAAGATAGCGGTTTCCGGCTAGGCGCGTTAGGCCGCAGTTTTCGCGTTTTCATGCTTTTCGCCGCACGATTCCGATGCCGCTCTCAGGCACGGCCAGCCCTTTATTCGGGCCATGCGCCGGGGAATCACACTTGCCGAAATGGCCGTTGTACTGGCGATTGTGGCGATCGTGACCGCCATCACCTTACCCCGCCTCGGGGGCCTCCTGGACTGGATGGCGGTGAACGCGGCCGCGCAGGAAGTCTCGACCGCTATGGCCGTGGCTCGGAGCTTGGCGGTCATGCAAACCAGTCGCAGCCGGGCGGTTATCGCGGCGGATAGCCTCCGAATCGACCGCTGGACGGGCGATTCCTGGAGGCCCATGGAACGCTGGCCCGGACCCAGGTCCCACGGCGTGGCGCTCGAGGTATCCAACCCGGAGATCGTGTTCGACCCTATTGGCATGGGGTGGGGGCTGTCGAACACGAAGGTGGTGCTGCGCCGCGGGGATCGCTCGGAGACGATCACGGTATCCCGGCTGGGCCGGGTCAAGCGGTGGTAATCGGATGCAACCAATTCCAGGGCCGAGGCATCATAGGGGTGGACTAGTGAAACATCCGGCAGGGCAGCGCGTATTCAGCTATGTGTCATTCGTTGGTCGCGGCCGAAGTGTGACGGCCACTTCGCCCGACCGCCAACCCGGGGAGTTGTAAGCCCCGGGTTTGGTTTTTCCACCTACTCGGTCCGGATCCCGAGGACCTCGAGGGTCAGCGTGACGCGGTCCGCCACCCGGACCGTGTTGGCGGGCCCGCCTCTGAAGGGCCTGATTCCAAAGTCCGTCTGTTTCACCGTGAAGCTGCCACTCGCCCGGAGTGTATCCCGTCCGATCGTGGCCGTCACATCCGCACCCACGTCCCGGCTTTGGCCGGCGATCGTGAGCTGCCCCTCCGCGTGGAACCCCTCCCCCGTCGGCGCGACGCTCGTCGAAACGAATGTGATCAGCGGATACTGGTCGACGTGAAGCACTTCCGTGCGCATCGCCTCGGTCACCTTGCGGATTTCGCTCGTGTCCGGTGGTGTCATGACTTCGAGGCTGTCGGTGGGAATCGAGACTTCGACCCTCGAATTGGCGGGAGCGCCGGGGTAGTACACGACGCGCCCGGAGAAGACCCGAGCGCGAACGACGTGGCTGTGGCCTGCGAAACCGAACAGTCCGGCCTTCCCCGTCTTCACCTCGAACCGGCTCCCGGGCGACAGGACGTACACGACGGAGTCCGCTGAGGGCTCCTGGGCGCGCGCGGCAACCGCGAGGAGCGACGTAACGGCGGCCAGCGCCAGGCGTGGGACGATCATGCGGCCCGGCCGAGATAGCGCTCGAGCCCCTCCTCGAACGAAAGCGGGTGGATGTCGAACACCGACTCGATGGCGTTAGCGGGCGTCGCCCCGCCTTCGACCAGCATCTGGAGCTGATCGCTCGTCAGCGGCGCGGCCCCTCCGAGCAGATCGAATACGCGAGCCGCCGCTCGCGCCAAGGCCAGGGGCAGGTGGACGAGCGGCCTCGGGTGACCCGCCGCTCGCCCGATGGTGCGCACGAAGGCTTCGTATGTCATGGGCGCGGGCCCGCCGAGCTCGAAGGCGCCGGTGAACCGACCGTTCTCCGCCGCCAGTGCGAACGCGAGCGCCACGTCCTCGATCCACACTGGCTGGGTGGCGAACTGCCCGTCCCCGAACATCGGCACCACGGGCGACCAGCGGTGCAGCCGGGCGAGCGTGCGGATGGGAACACTCTCCGGCCCGCTGATGATCGACGGTCGGAAGATCGCGTACGAGAGACCGGAGCCGCGGACCAGCTCCTCGGCTTCCCACTTGGTCCGGTGGTACGGAGTCGCGTCACGCGCGTCTCGCGCGCCGATCGCGCTCATGTGAACGACTCGTCCCACGCCCTCCTGGCGCGCGGCGGCCAGGACGCGCCGCGTCCCTTCGACGTGCACATCCTGGAAGGTAGCACGCCCCGACTCGACGATGATGCCGACCAGATGGACGACGGCGCTGGCGTCGCGAGCCAAGAGCGCCAACGCTCCCGGATCCGACAGGTCGCCGGCCACGAGCTCGACAGGGAGGTTTCTCAAGGCGTCGGCACGGCGGGGGTTTCGTACCAGGGCTCGCACCGAATGTCCGCGCCGTGCCAGCAGAGCGGCAAGGTGCCGTCCCACGAATCCGGTGGCTCCGGTAACGGCGATCAGCACATGCGGGGCGAGACTCAGCTGGAGGTGGTACCGCCCTCGTCGAGGAACACGAGCGTCTTGCGCCGGGCCACCACCGTCGTGAGCGCCTCGTAGACCCTCGGATCGAGCACGGTGCCCGCGAGGTCGGCGATCCGCTCGACGGCCTTCTCGGGTGTCATTTTCTCCTGGTAGGCCCGCGAGGTGCTCAAGGCGTCGAACACCTCGGCCGCGCCGATGATCCTGGCGGCGAGAGGGATCTCCTCTCCCCGGAGGCCGTCCGGGTAGCCCGTACCGTCCCAGCGCTCGTGGTGGTAGCGCACTGCCGGCATGATGTCGCCAAGGTGTGAGAGGGGCGCGAGGATCTGCGACCCGATCACGACGTGCTGCTTCACATGCTCGAACTCCTCGGGCGTCAGGGCCCCCTGCTTGTTCAGGACGGCCTCCCGCGTACCGATCTTGCCGATGTCGTGGAGGCGGCCGGCCACCCTCACGTGCTCGACCTCTTCCTCGGACAAGCCGAGCTGGTGGGCTACCGTGGCCGACATGTCCGCGACGCGCGCCGAGTGGCCCCGCATGTACGGGTCCTTGGCTTCGAGGGCGTTCACGAGCGCTTCGAGCGTCGCGATCGACAGCCGCTCGAGCTTCATGCGCTCCCGCTGGACCTCGGCCGTCCGCGTCGTCACCTCTTCCTTGAGCCACTGGTTCAGCTGGCGGTTTTCGAGCAGCATCTCCCGCCGCTTCAACGCCCGCTGCACGGCCCGCCCCAGGTCGGCGAGCTCGATCGGCTTCGTCAAATAGTCCATGGCGCCGCGCTGCATGCACAGCGCCGCGCTGGTCGCATCGTTCACCGCGGTCAGCATGAGGATGGCGAGCTCGGGCTCCACTTCGAGCGCCTGAGGCACGAGGTCCACGCCGCTCGTACCCGGCATACGGATGTCGCACAGCATGAGGGACACCCGGTGGCGCCTGAGCTGTTGCAGGGCTTCGTCGCCCGTACCCGCGACGTACACCTCGAATTGCTGTTGTGCGAGGAACTTCTTGAGGGCGTTCCGGATCGGCTCCTCGTCGTCCACGACCAGAATCTGGACGGGACCCCCCGGTATGTCGGCCACTCGCAACTCCTTCCGTGATTCCTGAGTGAAAATGGGGCTCGCCGGCCTGTCCGGACAGCCCTCAGTCGCTTGCGGCCACGAACTTGAGGTTGACTGGCGCGGCCAATAGACCGGCGCGGTGTGCCCGATCGAGCAGCTCGGCTACCGCACGACGGCCGGTCGCGCCGTAGTCCACCGTGTAGTCGTTGACGTACATCCCGATGAAGCGGTCAGTGCGCGCGGTGTCGAGCCCACGGCTATAGGCGCTCGCGTGCGCGAGCGCTTCGGCGCGGTGCGCGAGGCCATACTCGATGCTGGCCTTCAGGTCGCGGGCGATGTCACGCATCAACGGCTCGCCCAAATCGCGGCGCACCGCGTTTCCCCCGAGCGGGAGGGGCAGGCCGGTTTCGCCGTGCCACCATTCACCCAGGTCGACCCAGAGGTACAACCCGCGGTCGCCGTATGTGAGCTGCCCTTCGTGAATGAGGACGCCCGCGTCGGCGCGGCCTGCCGCGACGTAGTCCTCGATCTGGTCGAACGGGACGACGACGTGCCGCACGGCGGGCTGGTACAGCTTGAGCGCCAGAAAGGCGGTGGTGAGCTCTCCCGGCACGGCCACGACGCGCCCCGGGGCGGCGAGTGCCGTGCGCGGGTCGGCGGGGCAAGGCGCGGCAGCGACGATCCGGGGTCCGTACCGATCGCCGACGCTCGCCCCGTGAGCGAGCAGCGCATACCGCTCGGCGAGGTATGCATAGGCATGGAGCGACACCGCGGTTACCTCCAGCTCGCCGGCGAGCGCCCGTCGGTTCAGCGACTCGATGTCGCCGAGTTCATGGATGTAGCGCCGGCCCGCCGTGTCTATGCGACCTGCGGCGAGGGCCCAGAACATGAACGCGTCGTCGGCATCCGGGCTGTGCGCCAGCCGGATCGTGCGCGGCGGGTCAGACACCACGCTTCGGGGTGCCACGTGTCACCTGCGTCGCCTGGTCGTGAAACGCGTCCAGATTCTGCGCATGCTCGGTGTATTCGGGCCGCTGGCGCGCTCGCTCCCGGGCTTCGTTCTTCAGGAAGTCCGCGTACGCCCGTCGCGCCCCGGCGCTCTGGCGCTCGAGGTCGAGCGCGCGCGCCCGGAGCATGAACCCAAACAGGTGGGTGGGTACGGCGCGGCGGATCGTGTCCGCCTGCGCCAGGGCCGCCGTCGCGTCTCCGGCCGTCAGCTCCAGGACCCCGATGTGATAGCGGGCATCCACGTCCAGGGCGGGAAGCATCGCATACGCTTGGATCGCCATGGGGAGGAAGAACTCGGCGCTGTCCGCTTTGCCTTCGGTGTGCAGCGTCATGACCCGGTTGTACAGGCGGGTGGCGCGCTCTTCGGGCGACATTTGGGAGATGTCGGGAGCAGGGAGCTGGGAGCGGGGAGCGGTGGCCTCCGAAGCATCGACTGCTCCGTGCTCCCTGCTGCCAGCTCCCAGTCGCAGTGCGACCACCGTCAGCAACGCTCCCAACGCCGCCCCGGCGACACCCCACGGAAGACCCGCTCGCCAGCCGGCCGCCTCGGCTCGAGCGACTTGAGCACCGCACTTGTGGCAAAACCTCGCCGTCGGGGCGAGGGCAGTTCCGCACGCGCGACAGTTCACTGGGCCGGAATCTAACTGGCAGGAATGCCTGTGGGAGCGCATAGTGTAGCCGCATGAGCGCCCCATTTCCGGGTTCGGAACGCGCGAAGCATATGGGCGAGTTGAAGCGCGGCGAGGAGCGCTGGGAGGTGTTCATCGAGATGCAGCCGGACACCGAGGTCGGCGCTGTGCGCGGGCGTGTGCACTTCGTGAACGGGGAGCGACGGCGCACGACGAGCTGGGTTTTCCTCGAACGTACCGAGCGCGAGATCCAGGAGCGTTTCGGGGAATTTTCGGCCGTCGAGCTGTGGCACTTCGTACAGGCGATCGACGGTTGATTTTTCCTGTGTGGAAAACCGTGCAGGTAATGCACATTTCGGATTACAACTTCGCCGTCAAGTAAACGCTGCAACGTGATAGCTAGTGAGTTGTTGCGCGGATGACACGAAACGGTTGACACTCCGCAACGGCGCCGGTACCTTCCCGCATGCCGATGCCTGCAATTCCCTTGGAATGCCCCGAGAGCCCGCGGCCCGAAACTCGCCACGGGCTCTCGTCATTCGTAGCACCGTGTGTGTCCGTCCCTCTCAGCGACAGTTCTAGGAGACCGATCTTATGACCGCGATGTTGGAGCCAGCTACGTCCACCCCCGGGGCGAAGTCCGCCACCAGTGCCTCGCCGGCCGACGTGGTTCGGAAAGCGAAGGAAGCCGGCGTGCAGGTGGTGGACCTGAGGTTCACCGACCTTCCGGGCACCTGGCAGCACTTTTCGATCCCGTTGAAAGAGCTCACCGAGGACCTCTTCAAAGAGGGCATCGGGTTCGACGGCTCCTCCATCCGCGGCTTTCAGGCGATCAACGAGAGCGACATGTTGCTGTTTCCGGATCCGGCGACCGCGTTCGTGGATCCGTGCCTCGAGGTGCCGACACTCTCGCTCACGTGCGACATCGCGGACCCCGTGACCGGCGAGCGCTACTCACGCGACCCCCGGTACGTGGCCCAGAAGGCCGAGCAGCACCTCGTGAAGAGTGGCATCGCGACGACCGCCTATTACGGCCCCGAGGCGGAGTTCTACATCTTCAACTCCGTGCGCTTCGACCAGAACGCGCACGAGGGCTATTACCACATCGACTCCGAGGAAGGGATTTGGAACTCGGGGACGAACGGCAGCCCGAACCTGGGGCACCGGCCGCGGCACAAAGAGGGGTACTTCCCCGTACCGCCCGTGGATCGGTTGCAGGACCTGCGGTCCAAGATCATGCTCGCGATGATGGCGTCGGGAATCGAAGTCGAGGTCCACCACCACGAGGTGGGGACCGCGGGTCAGACCGAGATCGACATGCGATTCAACACGCTGGCGCGCATGGGCGATCAGCTCATGATGTACAAGTACATCGTGAAGAACGTGTGCCACCAGCACGGCTATACGGCAACGTTCATGCCCAAGCCGATGTTCGGCGACAACGGCTCCGGGATGCACGTCCATATGAGTCTCTGGAAGGACGGGAAGAACCTGTTCTTCGACCCCAACGGATACGCGCTGCTCTCGGAGAGCGCGCGTTGGTACATCGGCGGGCTCATCAAGCACGCGCCCGCGCTGCTCGCGTTCGCCGCGCCCACGACCAACAGCTACCGCCGTCTGGTCCCGGGCTACGAGGCGCCGATCAACCTCATCTACTCGCAGCGGAACCGCTCGGCCATCTGCCGGATCCCCGTGTACTCCAAGTCACCGAAGGCGAAGCGCATCGAGTTCCGGGCCCCCGATCCGTCGAGCAACCCGTACCTCACGTTCGCGGCTCTGCTCATGGCCGGCCTGGACGGTATCAAGCACAAGATCGAGCCGCCCAAGCCGATGGACGTGGACCTGTACGACCTCGAGCCCGAGGAGCGGAAGCACGTGAAGAACACGCCGGGCTCGCTCTCCGAGTCGCTCGCGGCCCTCGAAGCGGATCACGCCTTCTTGCTCGAGGGTGGGGTCTTCACGCCGGACCTGATCGAGACGTGGCTCGCCTACAAGCGCGCCAAAGAAGTGGATCCCGTCGCCTTGCGGCCGCATCCGTACGAGTTCTTCTTGTACTACGACGTCTGAGGTGGAGCGGCGGTAGAGGATGGTAGAGGTCGGTAGAGGACGGTAGAGGTCATCGCGACCTCTACATCCTCTACCGACCTCTACCGTCTTCTAGCGTCCTCACACATGACCACGACCAAGACCACCGGCGCCTCGAAGCGCGACATCCTCGAGCTCTGCAAGAAGCAAGGGATCAGCTTCTTGCGCCTCCAGTTCACCGATATCCTCGGCGTCAACAAGAACGTCGAGGTCCCCGACAGCCAGTTCGAAAAGGCGCTGGAGGGGGACATCATGTTCGACGGCTCGTCGATCGAGGGGTTCGTGCGGATCGAGGAGTCGGACATGGTGCTGAAGCCGGACCTCGAGACGTTCCGCGTGCTGCCGTACGACGACGAAGGCGGCCGAGTCGCCCGCCTGATCTGCGACATCTACAACCCCGACGGCACATCGTTCGCCGGGTGTACCCGCCAGACGTTGAAGCGGCAGATCGCGAAGGCCAAGAGCCTGGGTTTCCAGATGATGGCCGGTGCCGAGGCGGAGTTCTTCATCTTCCAGCTGGATGCGGGCGGCGACCCGACCACCGACACGCACGACCAGGGCGGGTACTTCGACCAGACGCCGGTCGACCGCGCCGAGGAAATCCGTCGGCTGATCATCCGCGACCTGGTCTCCATGGGCTTCGAAGTCGAAGCCGGGCATCATGAAGTCGCGCCCGGTCAACACGAAATCGATTTTCGGTACGCCGAAGCGCTCGAGACGGCGGACAACCTCGCGACCTTTCGGTTCATCGTCCGCAACGTCGCCTACCGCCACGGATTCATCGCGACGTTCATGCCCAAGCCGATCTTCGGTCAGAACGGCTCCGGCATGCACACCCATCAGTCGCTGTTCAAGGGCGATCAGAACGCCTTCCACGACGCGAAAGGCAAGTGGGAGCTGTCGAGCACGGCGCTGCAGTATGTGGCCGGGTTGCTCAAGCACGCATGTGGCTTCTGCGCGGTGACCAACCCCCTCGTCAACAGCTACAAGCGACTGGTTCCGGGATACGAGGCGCCGACGAACGTCGCCTGGTCCATGCGGAACCGATCCCCCCTGGTGCGGATTCCCGATCGGCGGGGCATCGGCACCCGCTGCGAGCTCCGCATGCCCGACCCGTCGGCGAATCCGTACCTCGCGCTGGCGGTCCAGCTGGCGGCGGGCCTCGACGGCATCGAGCGCAAGCTCGTGCCGCCCGACCCCGTGAACAAGAACATCTTCACGATGAGCTTCCGGGAGCGGCGCAAGTTCCGCATCGACGAGCTGCCGCGGGATCTCCACGAGGCGCTGAACGAGCTCGAGAAGGACGACGTGATTCGCGCCGCCCTGGGCGAGCACATCTACGAGCGTTTCGTCGAGGCGAAGCGGGAGGAGTGGCAGGAGTACATCGGACAGGTGAGCGAGTGGGAGTTGAAGCGCTACCTCGGGCAGTACTGACCGGCGCGGATCGTCAGTGATCCGCGGGATGAGCGATCAGCCGCCCGAGCGACTGCATCACGACCGCGAGTCGTTCTTCGAGCACGTGGATCTCCCGCGCGTGGCCTAGGTCGAGCGCCGCGGCGATCCGCAGCTGGGTCAAGGCTTGCTGCGCCGACCCCCGCGCATGTGCGAAAAACCGGCGCCGCTCGGGGCCGGTCCCCCGCCCTGACGCTTCCGCTATGTTGGAGCTGATGGAGAGAGC
This sequence comes from Gemmatimonadales bacterium, assembly GCA_035577025.1. Taxonomy (GTDB): domain Bacteria; phylum Gemmatimonadota; class Gemmatimonadetes; order Gemmatimonadales; family GWC2-71-9; genus AG41. Next base: position 28,141 of record DATLVU010000065.1, on the reverse strand, counting down.
CGCGCGCACAAGCTGATCCGCCCGGCTCGCGGCGCCGGGTCCCGCCAGCGTGCGGCTCAAGCGAGCCGCCTGCACGGCGACCTCCAGCGCGAGCTCGTGAACCTGCAGACGTCGCCCGTGGGTGCGCGTGGCCATGCGCTACCATACCGGAGGAGCCGGTTGAGAGCGGTATCCTTTTCACGCCCTGGTGCCACTTTCTTCCGCATTCCCGCAGTGCCACGCCTTCTCCCGGTGCTGGCGCTGTTCGGACCAGGGCTGGGGGGAGCCTGCGATCCCACCTCCCGCCCCGGCGACACGCGGGGGTATCAGAGCGCCGCTCGCTGGGAGTGGCATGGCCGGGTGTCGGTCCGGCAGGATACCGCCCTTACCATGACGCGGCTCTCGCTCGACACCACAGCCGGTGGAGGGGATGTAGGCCTCGCCCGGTACGACTTCAACCCGGCGGAGGGGGAGGGGGACGAATACTCATTGACGCTCGCGTTCGACTTGGGGCGGGTGCACGACCTGCGGCCGGGGGTCCCGTACACGCTCGGGCCACCGCCGGCCCGCATTCCCGCCTACGGCACGGTGACGTGTTTTTGTGGACCGATGAAGCCGGATTCTGTGCGAGGCACCTTCCAGCTCGCGACGCGTGGCCTGCGGCAAATCACGGGCCGGGTGGATGCGACTCTGTATTTTACGGAATGGAATGCCCCCTCGCGGCACGTGACCTACTCGCTGCACCAGCGCATTGACTTGGTCAAGTAGCACGACGGTCCGGCGCACGGGCCGAATTGTCGGGGGAGCGACGGCGGTGCTGCTCGCCGTCGCGACCGCGCGTCGCGTTGACGCCCAAACCGCGGCCCCCTCCCTCCCGCCTGCCCGAACCACGATCGATACCATCATCATCGTCAACCGGAACATCTTCGACCTGCAGGAGGACGCCTCCAGCTTCCTCGCCCGGCTGGCGAACCGCCTGCACGTGCGCACCCACGCCGGCATCATTCGCCGCACGCTGCTCGTCAATCCCGGTGAGCCCTACGATTCGGCCCGGATCGCGGAGAGCGAGCGGGCGCTACGCAACCTCCACGTGTTCAGCCAGGTGCGAATCGATACGACGCGACTCGACGGGCGACTGGCGCTCCGCGTCGCGACGACGGACGGCTGGAGCACCAAGCCGCAGCTCGGCTACACGTCGGCCGGGGGAGACGTCACGTGGCTCGCCGGCGTCGTGGAGGACAACCTGCTCGGCACGGCCACCCAGTTGGTCGCGGTCTATAACCACACCCCCGACCGCAACATCTTCAATCTTGGCTATGCGAGCCCGCATTTCTTCTCCCGTCGCACCCAGCTACAGCTCTCGTACAACGGCAAGTCGGATGGGAAGGAAGGAACCTGGTTCCTCGGCGCGCCGTTTTACGAGACCGCGGCGCGTCACGCGCTCGCCACCGACGGCGAGGCCGCCGACGAGCGCGTCCTCGTGTTCAAGGACGCCGACACCGCCGCGATCGTGTTCCGGCGCGCCCTTGCGGTGGGCGTCACGGCGGGCTGGGCGCCACATGCCACCACGCGGGACTTCGTCAGGCTCTCCGCGAGCGGGCGGTGGCGACGGGAGGACTTCGACTCGACGGACGTGGACCCGTTCCCGAGGTCGGTATTCGGGACGGTCGGTGCGGGACTGGACGTCGGGCATGTGCGGTTCCAGGTGCTCGAGCGCTTCAATTCGTATGCGCGCCGAGAGGATGTAGATGTGTCGCAGCTGTTCCACCTTGGCGTGTGGGCGGCGCCACGTGCGTGGGGATATCCCGACGGAGCCGCGGGTGTGGGACCGGAGGTGAGCGCTCAGGTGGCGGCCCCGTGGGCCGGCGGGTTCGCGACGCTGCGCGTGGCGGGGAACGGGGTGTTCACTTCTGGGCGGCCTGACTCCGGTCAGGTGTCCGGCGCCTTCACGATCGCGAGTCAGGACCTGGCCCCTCACACCCTGATTCTGCACGTGGAAGCGGCGCGGCGGCGGCGGCCCAAGTTTGGAGAGCAGTTCGACTTGTGGAACACGCGGAACGGACCGCGGCTGTGGGGCATTCATCAGTTCAGCGGCACGCAGATGCTCTGGCTCGCTTTCGAGGACCGGGTACTCGTCGCTGACGACGCCTGGGGACTGATGGGCATCGGCGTGGCTCCGTTCGTCGACTACGGCGGCGCCTGGTACGCCGGGGTGGAGCCAGCGCGGCTCGGGGGTGACGTGGGTCTTTCGCTGCGGATCGGGCCGACGCGCGCCGTGCGCGGCGATGTGGCCGAGATCGCGTTCGGCTACCGGTTCTGGAGGAATGGCTTCGTCCGTCCGCCCGGACGGTGGGGCCTGACGATTCGGAAGGGTGTGGCCTATTAGAAGGAGTCGGGGATGAGCCAGCGCGGGCGAATGGCGGTCTTCATCAGCATCGTCACCAGTGTGTGGACCCTGCTGCACGTGTACGTCGGGGAGCGGATCGTCGGTCAGGAGCCCCTCCCCGTCGTATGGCGCGTGCTCGGCTGGGCGGGCCTCTTGTTGCTCGCGGCGGGCCCCGTGCTCGCATTCACGGCAGGCCGCTCCCCGCGGCTCCCGGCGCGGCGGGTGATCGAGGTTGCCGGCTTCACCGCCATGGGGTTGTCGTCGCTCCTCATCGTCTTTGCGTTCGCGGGGGACGTGCTGCGCCTCCGGGCCTGGCTCGGCGCTGGGGCGTCCACGCTCGCGGTCGTGGGCGGTGCGCTCTTGGCCCTCGGTGCAGGCCTTTGGATCGCGCGGCGGCCCGCAACGGTGCGCGTCGTCCAGGTGCCCATCACCGGCTTGCCTGCCGATCTCGAAGGGTTTCGCATCCTGCAACTTTCCGATCTGCACGTGGGACCCACCCTCCGGCGCGGGTTCGTGGAACGGGTGGTGAAGACGGCGAACGGGCTCGCACCGGATCTCATCGCGTTGACCGGGGACGTGGCCGACGGCTTTCCGCCCGCGCTGCGAGACGAGGTGGCTCCACTCGCGGCGCTCCGGGCGCCGCACGGCAAGTTCTTCGTGACCGGGAACCACGAGTACTACTGGGACGCGGTGGCGTGGGTGCGCGAGCTCGAGGGCCTCGGATTCAAGGCACTCGTGAACGGCCACCGCCTGATCCGTCGCGGGACCGGCCGCATCGTGGTCGCGGGGGTCACCGACCTGTCGGGGGGATGGCTTCCCGGTCACGCATCCGATCCGGCCGCGGCGGTCGCGGGTGCGCCGGAAAGCGACGTAAAGGTCCTGCTGGCGCACCAGCCCAAGAGCGCGTTCGCGGCGCGCGCCGCCGGCTATGACCTCCAGATCTCCGGTCATACCCATGGCGGTCAGTACTTCCCCTTCAATCTGTTGGTGCGGCTGTTTCAGCCGTTCGTCGCGGGGTTGCATCGGCTCGAGGCCATGTGGTTGTACGTGAGCCGCGGCACCGGATACTGGGGACCGCCGCTGCGGCTCGGGGCGCCGGCCGAGATCACGCTCATCCAGCTGACGCGGGCCTAGGCCCGAGGTGAGCGCCCGGCGCCATGCCCTGGCCACTCGTCGCGGAAGCGAGTCCATTCATCGCAGCCGCGTTCCCCCGCCTGCCAGATGTGGCGTACAATGGAGGGCCGTCCCTTTCCCTCCACCGGAGGCGAATCGTCCATGCCGCGTCTCGCCCTGCTCGCGATCCTGCTCGGTGTAACCACTGCCTGCACGGGAACGGAGAATGTCGCCGCGACGCGCGAGGCTCTCGAGAACGCCGACCGCGCCTTCGATCTGGCGACGAGCGAACGACGGCTCGACGGGTGGGTCGAGTTCTTCGCCGAAGACGGCGCGATGCTGCGTCCGGGCGGGGCGGTGACGGGACGAGCGGCGATCCGCGAGCACATGAGCCCCGTGTTGCGCGATACGTCCTTCACCCTGCGATGGAAACCGACGCATGCCGACGCCGGGGCGTCCGGCGACCTCGGCTACACAGTGGGCCGGTACGAAGCGCGGCGGCGTGACGAAAAAGGTGGTGCGGCGGTCCGCACGGGGACCTATCTGACGATTTGGAAGAAGCAGGTGGACGGATCGTGGAAGGTCGTGCTCGACACCGGCGTGGAGGATCCGCCGACCGCCGTCGCGTCCGCTCACTGAAGCGCCATTCGTCGCGCCCGCGCCGCCGTTCGGCGCGCGCCGGGCGCGTTTCGTCGCTCGCGGCACGACCCTCGCGATTCGCCGCGGCGGCGCCGTATACTTCACGGTGAAACGACGAAAGGAATTCGTCGCACCGTGACCGTCTCCGGCCCGACCCTCACCGGTCGCCGCATTCGCGCACCCTATCCACGCTGGTGGGTGGTCCTCGCCGCCTGGATGCTCTGGGGCCTCCTCTGGTCTACCCAGGTGGCGCTCTATTCGCGCTTGGGCGGCAAGCCCATGCCGTACCTCCTGGCGCTGCGGGTGCAGATGCCGCTCGGCTTCGCGTGGGCGCTCTTGACGCCGGGGATCGTCTGGCTGGGGCGCCGGTATCCGCCCTTCGAGGGGCCGCGCTGGCCGCTCGGACTCGCGGTCAATCTGATCGTGAGCATGGTGATCGTCTATCTGCTGGGGCTCGGGCAGATCGTGAACGAGCGCGCGGTGCTCGGCTCCACGCCGCGCGACCTGCCGCTCCTGATCGCCGGGGTGCGATCGTGGCTGTTCTGGCTCAGTTCCGACGGCTTGCTCTACTGGGCCGTCCTCGCCATCGATTCCGGCGTCACGCGCTACCGCGAGGCGCGCGAACGCGAGCTCCGGGCGTCGCAACTCGAGGCGCAGCTCTTCGAGGCCCGATTACAGTCGCTGAAAATGCAGCTCCAGCCGCACTTCCTGTTCAATGCGTTGCACACCATCGGCCAGCTGATCCGCACGGGACAGAATGCCCTCGCCGTGCAGGTCGTGGCCGGGCTCGGCGATCTGCTTCGACAATTGCTGGACAGCGCCACGACCCAGGAGGTGCCCCTCAAGCAGGAGCTCGATTTCCTTCGGAGCTACCTCGACATCGAGCAGATCCGGTTTCGGGATCGACTCAAGGTGGTGGTGGACGCGTCGGGCGACACGTTCGACGCGCGCGTCCCGCATCTCATCCTCCAGCCCCTGGTCGAGAACGCGATCCGGCACGGCATCACGCCGCGCACCACGGTAGGGCGGCTCCTCATCTGCGCGAGGCGGATCAACGGGAGCCTGCATCTGACCGTCCGCGACGACGGCGCCGGCCTGCCGCTGTCTGGCCTGTCGGCGCACGACAGCCTGGGCGTGGGTCTCGCCAACACGAGCGCGCGCCTCCAGCAGCTCTACGGCGACGAGGCGTCGTTCGACGTCGTGAACGCCGAGGACGGCGGGGCGATCGCCCACATCGTGCTGCCGTTTCGCCTCGCGGCGGCCGACTGGCGCGGGGCGCAGGAGCCTTGACCGATGCGCCCGATCCGCACGTTGATCGTCGACGATGAGCCCGCGGCGCGGGAGGGGATGCGGCATCTCCTCGCGGCGGATCCCGAGATCGTCCTGGCGGGCGAGTGTTCGAACGGTCGCGAGGCTGTGGCGGCGATTCGGGACACCAGCCCGGACCTCGCGTTCCTCGACGTGCAGATGCCGGAGCTCGACGGGTTCGGTGTGCTGCGCGAGGTCGGTGTGGAGCGAGCCCCGGCGGTCGTCTTCGTGACGGCGTTCGATCAATACGCCTTGCGGGCCTTCGACGTGCACGCCATCGACTATCTCCTGAAGCCGTTCACCGACGATCGCTTCCGCCAGTCGCTCGATCGGGCCAAGCAGCTGGTCCGCCAGGGACGCCTGGGCGACCTCTCGCGCAAGCTCGCGGCGCTGCTCGACAACGACGAGTCGGCCCCCCCCGCGCCGCGCTACCTCGATCGGCTCGTGGTCAAGTCGGGAGGAAAGGTGACGCTGCTTCCCGTCGGGGAAATCGAGTGGATCGACGCCGAAGGGGACTACGTGCGGATCCACGTCGGCAAGACGTGGCACCTGCTGCGCGAGACGATGAAGAATCTCGAGGACCAGCTCGACGCCGCACGATTCGTGCGGATCCACCGCTCGACCATCGTGAATCTCGAGAAGGTCAAAGAGCTGCAGCCGTTCTTCCGCGGCGAGTACGTCGTGGTCCTGCACAACGGCACCACGCTCAAGCTCTCGCGCGGCTACCGCGACAATCTCGAAGCCCGGCTCGGCCGTACGTTCTGAGACGGCGCCCCGCCGCGCCCCGCCAGCGTCTTGGCGCGCGGCACCGTCCACTCGTCGCCGAGCACTTGGCTGGTCTTCCATGTCCCGGTAGCCTGGTAGCGCGCTCTCCGACGGAGCGTGTTGCTCTGGTCGCGGGCAGAGTGGGACGGCCGCTCTCCCCGATCGACCGAACCCGGGGCGCAAGCACCGGGTTTTGGTTTTTCCGGGTGCGACGTTCGTCGCGCTCCGGACGGCGGTCGTCTTGAGCGACGCGCCGCTCGTCGCAAACTCGTAGCGCCTCCTGGAACGTTCCCCTACCGTGGCGGGAGAGTGGCAGTCCGTCATGTCTCTCTTTCCAGGAGGACCCATCCATGCACTTGAACGTTCGAAGCGTATGCGCGGCAGCGGCACTCTGGCTGTCCGTCACCTCCCGCGCGCTCGCGCAGGAGCCGGTGACCATCACCGGGAAGGTGGCGGGCGACGGAGGCCAGGCGCTGGGGCAGGTGGAGATCGCCATTCCCTCGATGGGGCTGGGCGGCCTCACGCGGGATGACGGCAGCTTCGCGATCGCGGTCCCCGGGGCGCGCGTCTCGGGGCAGACGGTCACGCTCGTCGCACGACGCCTGGGCTACAAGTCGCAGACTGCCCAGGTCACCCTGACGGCGGGCGGGGGTGGCATCACCCACGACTTCGTGCTCGCGGCCAACCCGCTGCAGCTCGGCGAGGTGGTGGTGACGGGCGCGGGGACGAGCGCCGCGGCCAACGCGCTCGGTAGCGTCCGCAATAACGTCGCGGCCGATCAGATCGAGCGGGCGAGCGAGACGAACATGGTGGAAGCGCTCGCCGCGAAGGCGCCCAACGTGACCGTGATCCAGTCGTCGGGGGATCCGGGCGCCAGCGCTTTCATTAATATCCGCGGCATCAGCACCCTGCTGGGCAACAATCAGCCGTTGTTCGTGATCGACGGTGTGCCGGCGGACAACTCGACGTTCTCCACGTCGAACTTCAACGCGCCGGACGACGCTGGTGGCACTCTGCTGCAGGCGGGCCAGACCGAAGGCACCGTCTCGACGAACCGGGCGGCGGATATCAACCCCAACGACATCGAGTCAGTCGAGATCCTGAAGGGCCCGGCGGCGAGCGCGATTTACGGCGCGCGGGCCGCGGCGGGCGTGGTGCTGATCACGACCAAGTCCGGACGGTCGGGGCCGACGCACTTCTCGTTCCGGTCGTCCACCTCGTTCAACGACATCAACCACGCCTATCCGCTGCAGACGGCGTACGGCCAGGGGACGAACGGCATCCACGCCGACACGTCGTTCGGCGGCACGTGCGACAGCCCGGGTGCCGCGAGCTGCGCCCGCTCGTGGGGCCCGGCGATTCCCGCGGGTGCCACCGTCTATGACCACTCGAACGAGATCTACCAGGTCGGCCACACCCTCGATAACGGGTTCACCGTGTCGGGCGGGAACGACCGGACCACGTTCTACCTGTCGGGGGACTACAACCACGACCAGGGCGTGATCGTCGGGCCGAACAACGTGTTCAACCGCAGCACCGTGCGGTTCAAGGGGTCGCACCGGGTGATCGACAATGTGAAGCTCGGGGCGGACCTGTCGTTCGCCGACACGCGCGCCCGCTACACACAGCGCGGCAACAACACGAACGGCATCCAGCTCGGCGACCTCCGCACGCCGCCGGACTTCAACAACCAGCCGTACGTGGTGGAGACCAATGCCGGGCCGCAGCAGCGCAGCTATCGCTTCCAGCACCCAACGGACGTCTCCCTCCTCGACGACCGTACGTTCGACAACCCGTTCTGGACGGCGTTCGAACAGTACAACTCGGCGAATGTCGGACGCGTGTACGGCAACGTGAACGCCGAGTACCTGCCGGTCGCTTGGCTGAAGGTCAACTACACCCTGGGCGCGGACTACTGGACGGATGAGCGCCTCGAGGGCTGCCCCGTGAGCTCGTCGTCGCCCTGCATTGCCGGGCGTGTGATCGAAGGGAAGATCGTCAACTACTCGATCGACCATAACCTCACCGCGTCGGCGAACTACACGTTGAACGAGAACCTGAGCGGGTCGATTACGCTCGGGCAGAACCTGAGCACCCGGAACAACCGGCAACTCGGGACGGTCGGACGCACGCTGGTGGCGCTCCAGCCGTTCAAGCTGGCGAACACGGTGACTCAGGATATCCCGCTCGACCAGGAGACGGTAATTCACGACGCCTCGTGGTTCGGGCAGGCGGGGCTCGATATCTCCAACCAACTGCACCTGATCGCGGCGCTGCGCAACGACGGCTCCTCGACGTTCGGCGCGTCGAACCTCCGCAGCTGGTTCCCCAAGGGCAGCCTGGCGTGGGAGTTCACCAAGGCCATCGGGGAGCAATCGTGGCTGTCCTACGGGAAGGCGCGCGTGGCGTACGGGGAGGCGGGGCAGGAGCCGCTGCCGTACCTCACGTCGCTCACCTTCACGAACGGCCTGCTCGGCGCCATTTCCCAGGGCACGGGCAACACCCCGACGCAGAACGGGATCGGCGGGCTCGTGACGCGGTCGGAGCTGCGGCCGGCGACGACCCTCAAGCCCGAGCGCTCGAAGGAGTTCGAGGCGGGTCTGGACCTCGGCTTCTTCAAGGACCGGGCAGACGCCAGCGTGACGTGGTACAACAAGAAATCGTCTGACATCATCCTGCTCCAGCCGCTCAACCCCTCGATCGGCTTCTTTGCGCAGGGGGCCAACGCGGCGACCATGCGGAACCGCGGGTGGGAAGTGTCGTTGAACATGCGGCCGGTGCAGAAGGCCGATTATGGGTGGGACGTCGGGTTGCAGTGGGCGAGAAACCGCAATCTCGTGCTGTCGGTGGGCCAGCCGGTGCCCTCGACCTGCACGCCCGAGAGCACGACGACGTGCCCGTTCATTCCCATCGGCGACTTCAATAACCAGGTCGCGATGGTGGGCCAGCCCATCGGTGCATACCTGGGCAGCGGGTTCTACCGCTGCGGCATCTCGAGCAACACCGCGGTGCCGGAGGCCGGTGGTCCCGACATGGGCGCTCTCTGCGCCGGCAAGGCCAAGGGCGCGCTCTTCATCGGGAGCGATGGCTACCCGGTGCAGGACCAGGACCCGCGCATCGTGCAGGACCCGAACTACGACTGGACCGGGAGTGTGCGGACGGCGCTCCGCTATAAGAAGCTGCAGATCTCCGGGCTGCTCGACATCCGGCATGGCGGCCAGATCTGGAACGGCCCCAAGGGCGCACTCTGGAGCTATGGGACGCACGGTGACACGCAAGTGCGCGCCAGCTGCACCGATCGCAACGACCCGGCGTCGTGCACCGGGAACCCCAAGATCTTCGGCCAGGGCGGCTGGTATGACGGCCCGGTCGTGGGGCCGGGGGCGGGGCAGACGGTCTCGATCGGCGAGTACTTCTACCGCAACGTCGTGGCCTGCCCGTTCATCGGGATCGACGAGCCGTGCATCGAGGACGCCGGCTTCGTGAAGCTGCGCGAGATCTCGGTGAGCTACACGCTCGACGCGGCCTGGGTGCAGCGCTCCCTCGGCTTCTCGAGCATCGACCTCCGCGTCAGCGGCCGCAACCTGAAGACGTGGACGAACTACACCGGCTACGATCCCGAGACCAACCTCGGGGGCGCCGTTTCGGCCAATGCCGGCGCCGGTGGCGTAGACTACTTCAACAATCCGCAGACACGTTCGTTCGTGTTCTCAGTCACCTTGAACCACTAACCCGAGGAGACCCGACCTATGTATCGCAAGACATACGTCGCGCTCGCGTGTCTGGGGCTGCTCCTCGGGACGGCGGGCTGTGACACGTTCCTGACGGGCGACAAGCTGTCCAATAACCCGAACCTGCCGACGACGGCATCGGCGCAGCAGCTGTTCGTCGGCGTGCAGGCGGGTCAGTTCGCTTTCCAGGAAGGCACCATCGCGATGATGATGTGCGAGTGGGTCCAGGCCTGCTCGGCCGGGAACAGCCGCTTCGTACAGCAGATGGCGCAGTACGTGTTCAACGAGTCATCGAACATCGCCGCGAACAGTGCCGACTGGATCACCGCGTACGACGGCGGCGGGCTTATCGACATCAGAAACGTCGAAGCCGCCACGACCGCGACCGGAGATACGGTCTGGCTCGGAATCGCGCAGATCTGGGAAGCGCTCACCATGGGCACGGTGTCGTCCATGTGGGGGGATGTGCCCTACAGCGAGGCCGTTTCGGGTAAGACGAACCCGGTGCTCGACGACCGGTTCGTGATTCTGGGAAACCTCCAGACGCTCCTCACGACGGCCATCGCCAATCTCGGGAAGTCCGGCGCCGGCCCGGGGCCGAACGACCTGGTGCTCGGTGGGGACAAGTCGGCATGGACCAAGGTGGCATGGACGCTGAAGGCGCGGTACTACATGCAGACCGCCGAGTCGCTCGGTGCGAGCGCGTACACCAACGCGATCGCGGCCGCGACCAACGGCATCAGCGATCCGACGGGCGCGAGCGACATGGCGTCGTTCCATACCACCGCCACCTCCGAGCGGAACATGTGGACCCAGTTCCAGACCAGCTCGGGGTTCGGCACCGACCTCGAAGGGGGCAAGTCGCTGGTCGACATCCTCAAAGCGCGCGGCGACCCTCGGCTGTCGAAGTATTACTGTCCAGCGACGACGGCGACGTGGCACCACGGCGCCAAGTTCACGTCCAACGCGGCGATCGTCGACCCGAACGGGAACATGGAGCAGGTCACGGCCCTCGCGGGGGACTCGACTTCGGGTGCCACACAGCCCGCGTGGCCCACCACGGCGGGCGCGACCACGGTGGACAACAACGTCACCTGGACCAATCGCGGGTTGCCGTTCGTGGGAGATGACTTCAACACGCCGCCCCCGCCACCGGTGTCGCAGTTCAACTGCCTGCCGTCACGGTTCCACGCCGACGCGCGGATTCCGTATGTCAGCTACGTGGAGAACGAGCTGATTCTGGCGGAGGCGTACAACCAGACAGGGAACGACGCGCTGGCGCTCACCCACTTGAACAACGCGCGGGCGACAGTGCCGTTGTCGGCGCTGGTGGGGCTCACGGGCGCGACGCTGCTCGACTCGATCATGATCGAGAAGTACGCGGCCATGTTCCAGAACATCGAGTCCATCAACGACTACCGCCGGACGTGTATTCCGACGATTACGCCGTCGACGAACTCGCAGGGGTTCCAGAACGTTCCGGGCCGGCTGTTTTACCCGCAGACGGAGCGGAACGTGAATCCGAACATTCCGACTCCGACCGTGCAGCTCGGGACGCACGGGTTCCGGAACAAAGGAGACGTGCACGCGTGTCAGAACGATAACTCGCCGTAGTCTCGAGGTCGGACGGCAGGATCACAGCGGGGAGTGGATTCGCTGGGTGAATCCACTCCCCGACTCGTTTTGCGGTTCCAGCCCTGCATTCGCAGGGGTATTCCCGCCAGGTCGTTGACGTACCACGTTTCCGGGCCATGAAGGCCGTGCGTTTGCACCGGCGCGGTGGTCCGGAGCAGCTCATGTACGAAGACGCGCCCAAACCGATTCCGGGAGCGGGGGATGCCCTCGTCCGCGTGCACGCCTGCGCTATCACGCCGACCGAGCTGTCGTGGGGGACCACTTATACCACGCGTGACGGCGTGGACCGCCTGCCGACCATACCGGGACACGAGCTGTCCGGAGTGGTGGAGGCCGTCTCACAGGATGTGAGCACGCCCAGGGTCGGCGACGCGGTGTACGCGCTCACCGATTTCTGGCGGGACGGCGCGGCGGCCGACTACGTCGTGGTCCGGGCTCGGGATCTCGCGCCCAAGCCGAAGACTCTGAGCCACACGCAGGCCGCGGCGGTCCCGCTCTCGGCCCTCACCGCATGGCAAGCGCTGTTCGACCATGCCGGTCTCGTGAAGGGGCAGCGCGTGCTGATCCATGCCGCGTCCGGCGGCGTCGGGACCTACGCGGTCCAGTTAGCGAAGGGCCGTGGCGCGTACGTCATCGGCACGGCGCGGGCGATCAACGCCGACTTCCTACGCACCCTGGGCGCCGCCGACGTCATCGACTACACCGCCGTTCGCTTCGAGGATCGTGTCCACGACGTGGACGTCGTGCTCGACTCCGTGGGTGGCGATACACTGGAGCGCTCCTGGAGCGTGCTGTGCAAAGGGGGTGTCCTCGTGACGATCGCGGACAGCGCGCCAGCGGAGAAGGCCGCGACATACGGTGTGCGTGGCGTGGAGTTCATCGTAGAGCCGAACCGAGCGCAGCTGATCGGGATCGCGCGCCTCATCGAGACGGGAGCGCTGCGCGTCATTGTCGACGCGACGTACCCGCTCCCCGACGCGCGTGCCGCGTTCGTCCGCGGCCTCGACGGGCACAACCGCGGGAAGCTCGTCCTGAGCGTCGCGGAATGACGATGAAACTGGGCAAGCGCCTGCTGGTCGAGCCCGCGAAGGCGGTGAAACTCGCCGCCTGGGATCCGGACGACACGCTCGGCCTCGAGAAGGGCGACGAGACCGACGCGATGCTCGCAACGCATATCGCCCGCCTCGACGAGCTGCAGTATCTGATGTATGCGGAGCACCGCCGGGGACTGCTGGTCATTCTGCAGGGGATGGACGCGTCGGGGAAGGACGGCACCATCCGGCACGTGATGACCGGGCTCAACCCTCAGGGATGCCGCGTCACGGCGTTCAAAGCGCCGTCCATCGAGGAGGCGGACCACGACTTCCTGTGGCGCGTCCATCGCGCGGTGCCGGCGAAGGGCGAGATCGTGATTTTCAATCGGTCGCACTACGAGGACGTGCTGGTGGCTCGAGTCCGCGAGCTGGTCCCCAAGGACGTCTGGTCGGGCCGCTACGACGAGATCAACCGGTTCGAGCGCTTCCTGGTGGACAATGAGATCGTCGTCGTGAAGTTCTTCCTGCACATCAGCAAGGGCGAGCAGAAACAGCGCTTCGAGGAGCGGCTGGACGATCCTACCAAACGGTGGAAGCTCTCGCCGAGCGACTTCGAGGACCGCAAGTATTGGGACGACTACGTCAAAGCCTACCAGGACGCGCTGGCGCGGTGCAGCACGGAGGCGGCGCCCTGGTACATCGTGCCGGCCGACCGCAAGTGGGTACGGAACTTCGCCGTCTCGGCGATCCTGGTCGAGACGCTCGAGGCCTGCCGCATGAAGTTTCCCAAGCCCGCGTTCGACGTGTCACAGCTCAAGGCAACGCTTTAGGGAGAGCGTCGCTGTCGGCGCTGCACGCTGAACCGGAAGGAGAAGGTACTGACCTGTTCGAGGCGCCGTCCCGCCCCGGTGTCCGGAAAGTCATAGCGCTCGAGTCCATAGAACATCCCGCCCGTGAACGTCCCGGTCGAGTATTCGAGCCCGGCCGCCGCGGTGAGTGCGACAGTGGGGTCGGGTAAGCCGCGCACCGAGACGACGGGGAGCAGGCCGCCCCTCAGGACGCCACGCACCGGAATGGTCGCGAAGTCCGCATGCGCTTCAGCACCCAACTCGACGGTCGTCCAGCGCTGCCGCGCGAGGTCGGTCGAATAGGTCCGCGACATGGCGCCACCGAACAGCGCCAGCCAGGGCCGCGGCACGACACTCGCGCGAACGCCGATCTCGCCGACGTTCCGATTCTGCGCCCCGATCGCCTGCGTCGAGAGAGATCCACCCGCCGCATGGACCGCGAGCACGAGTCGGGAGCCTGCGTTCATCGCGCCCTCGACCCCGAACACCAGGCCCGTGGACTCCTCGACGCCATACCCGATATCGACCTGATGCATGAACAGTGACGCCGACGCTGTTCCGGTCGCACGCAGCTGTGCACACGTAACGCGCGGCGCGATGGCGAGAGCGAGGAAGATGCCGGAGCCGACGGTCGCGCGGCTCGCGCTCATGGCCCGACGCCGGCGGCCGGGGAGAGGACGAGGACCGTCTCGGCGAGCCTCGCCGAGTTCCGGCGCGCGATCTCCGCATTCGCCGTGGCGCGCGCGGCGCGGCGCCGGGCGTTCTCGACGACGTTAGCCGGCAAGGCGCGCTGGTTGCGGGCATGCAAGAACGAAGTCACCCCGGCGATCCCCGCCGTCCCGCCCACGAGGACGGCGAAGAACCGGCCGCCATGCCCAAGGTCGTTGTTCGCCGCGACGCTCGAGGCCACTACGGCGCCCGCCGCGATGGCGAGGCCCTTTACCATATCGCCGCGGCCGGCCCGGGCGTCCAACCGCTCCAGCAGCAGATCGCTGGGGCCAAGATCCGGAAGCGTGTCCTCGAGTGGCGGTGCGTCATGCGACACGGTGAAGTAGACCCGCGTCGAGTCGGATCGGCGGAGCAGCTCGCTCTGGCCGATGGCGGCGAGCTCGTATCGGCCCGGTGGGGCTAAGCGTCCGTCCAGCAATCCGTCCCACGGCACTTCCCGCAGGCCATCGTTCACGCCGTGGTATAGGACGACGGCCGTCTGCCCATCGACCGGCCGCAGCGCAACTCGCAGGGACGCGGTATGGGTGGTGACGACGGTGAAGGTCGCGCGCTGCGTCCGGGGATCCACGCGCGCCTCGGCGACCGGGCGCGCTGCCACCGCGAAGGTGAGGCGACGGGCCTGCTGGAACAGCGCGAGCTGGGCCGGCGTGAAACGGCGGGCATCGAGGTCGGTGAACGGGTCGCGCTCGATCGCGCCACGGAAATACAGCAAGGCGGAGTCGCGCGCGCCGAGCAATGCGAGCGAGGCGCCCAGGTAGGTGTAGGCTTGGACACGCTGATCTTGCGTCACCTCGGACGTCCAGCCCGGCGAGACGATCTGGCGCAGCAGCGGTACGGCGCGCTCGATCTCGAGCTTCTCGTACAGCTCCTGCGCCTGGCGAAGCACGTCCGCCGTTGGCGTTTGCGCGCCGATCGCCGGCGACGCAGCCGTCACCAGCACGAGACTCAGCGTGAGGAGTCTCACGGGTGCGCCTCAGCTACCGGGAGCGTAATACGTCCGAGTGAGAACGTACCGCCGGCCGTGACGTCGAGGACCGTGTCGAATGTTGCGTAGCCGGTTGCTCGGACCTGAATGCGTCGCACGCCCACGGCGATGGGGAGGTCGAACGCGCTGCCGACGCCGACCCGCCGGCCGTCGACGATGATCTCCGCATCGGCGGGAATCGTCAGCAACCGCAGCTTGCCCCCCGGAGATGCCGGGGGCGGGGAGGGGGAGGGCCGCACCACCCGCGGCGCCACGGCCGGGCGCGTGCTGTCAACGATCGGGGCCGGCGGAGGAGCGGGGATCGAGCCCGCGGCCGCATCACCCCGGTTGGTGCGCAGCCGTGTTACTCCGATCGCGACGCCGACGAGGAGGACACCCGCGGCCGCCGCGCCGGCAGGCACGGACCACCAACGCGGGTGGGGCACGGCCGCCGGCATGGGCAGCGTGGGGCTGTCGGGCAGCGGGGGAAGCGCGCGGATCGGCACTCGGGTGATCACAGTGCCCCGCGCGAGTTGCCGGAGCGCGTTCTCGCTTTCACGCCTATCGCTTTCGGAGAACGGGATCGCCTCGAGCGCCGCGAGCATGTCACGCGTGGTGGAGAAACGAGCGGCCGGATCCTTTTGGAGAGCGCGGTTCAAGACGTCCGCGAGCGCTGGCGGGACATCGTCGCGCGTCTGACGGACATCAGGTGCGGGGGTGAAGAAGTGGTGTCGCATCACGCCGGCGATGCTGTCCGCATTGAACGGGACGGCTCCCGTAAGGGCCTGGAAGCCGAGCACCGCGAGGGAGTACTGGTCGCTCTGCGGTCCGGTGCGGCGGCCGGCGCATTGCTCTGGGCTCATGAACGGCGGCGTACCGATCACGGTGCCGTCCGCTGTCAGGTTGACGTCCGAAACCCGGAGCGCGACGCCAAAGTCAGAGACCATGACCCGTCCGTCCTGGTCCACGAGGATGTTGCCACCCTTGATATCGCGATGGACGATGTTGCGGTCGTGGGCGTACGAGAGCGCGCGTGCGGCGCCCCGCAGGACGTGCAGCGCCACGGGGACGGGCAATGCACCCTGTGTATCGATGATCAGGCCGAGCGAGCGACCCTCGATGAACTTCATGGCGATGAAGAAGACTCCACCCAAATGGCCGACGCGGTAGACCGGGATGATGTTAGGGTGGTCGAGCTCCGCCACCATGCGCGCTTCGCGCTTGAACCGCTCGGCAGTCTTGACGCTGATCCCGAGCTCTGGAGGGAGGACCTTGAGGGCCACGATACGACGGAGACCCACCTCGGTCGCCTTGAAAATCACTCCCATTCCACCGCGGGCCAGCTCACGCTCGACGTCGAATTCTCCAGCCAGGACCATCTGGACGCGGTGGAGTAGCGCCTCGGGATCCTCGGTCTCGACGATGACCGTGTTTCCGTGCGGGTCAACGACCAGCGTGCCGCAGTTGGCGCAAAAACGGGCGCGCTCCGGAACCGGAGTACCGCACCGAAAGCACGTCACGGGCAGGTCGGCATGGGCGGCCCACCGCCCGTGATGCGGATCGAGTCCCGCCCGATCGCCGTGGAGTCAGTAACCATCGAACTGACGAGTCGAATCGTCAGCTGCACGCGCCCGTTGTTACAGGCGACGAGGGTATCGCCGATTGGGAGGACCGCGAGGGTTGTGGTGTCGGACGAAGCGAAGAGCAGCCGTGGGTCCGGTACCGTTTCACCGTCCGCCGTGACCAATACGGCGGGCGCCACGCGCTGACCGGTGTTGAGCACGCTGTCACCGACGTAGCGGATTACGACGTTCTTAAGTCCGTCGGGGCGAAACACGTCCGGTAGGCCGCAGCCCCCGATGGCGCTGCCGCCGAGGGTTGCGAGAGCGATCCAGCCGGCGAATCGGAAAGGCCGCACGAGCCCTCCTTCGGGACGGCACGGTAAAGATGCCGGTCCCCATGGCACAGTACCGGAGGTGCCTAAACCTCGTGGCTACAAGGTGATGGTTTCCGCCCGTCGGGCAATACCCGAGGCGTTCCGAGGAGCGTGCCGAGCCTGGGCCGCTCTGCTACCCGGGCTTCTTGACGTTCATCTTGTCGAGCGCCGCTCGGAGCCCGCGTGCCAGCTTCAACGCGTCGTCAGTCCCCCAGTAGTGCATAAAGAAGAGGTGCGGAGTGTCCGCGAGCATGTGGCTGTGAAGAGCAGTGACGGCGATCCCGTTCTCGTGTAGCGCCCGGATGACGGGGTTCACCTCGCTCGCGACGAGGACGAAGTCGCCGGTGATTGCGGCTTTGGCGTGCCCGGTCGACTGGAAATTGATTGCCGTGGCGAGGCCCATCGACGGGGTAATCTCGACGCCATCGACCGTCACGGTCTCCGCGCGAGGCACCCCAACCTGGTAGACACCCCCGTTCACCTTGCCGTGGTAGCCGAGGATCTGCGCGATTTGCGCCGTGTCGATGCCGAGTGGCGCCGCCGACGGCGTGGCCGATGGCGCGCCGAAGGGCGTCTTCGTCAACGCGAGCGCCGCGTGGACCGCGGCCGCCAGTTTCGCGGGACCGCCCCGCCCGGCGATGTGCATGTAGAGGACATGCGGGGACTCGTGCAACAAGTGGTTGTGAAGCGCCGTCTGCTCGATCCGGCCTTCCTGGAGTTTCGCGAGAACGGGGCCCACCTCGCTCTCGAGCAGCACCAGGTCGCCCATCAGCATCGCCTCGGAATCGCTCACCTGCTTGAGTGCCACCCAGGAGCCGAGGGCCAGGGCAGGCTTGACCGCTACGCCTGACACGCTGACGTGCAGATCGCCTCGCGGCAGCCCAAACTTGTAGGCGCCGTCTGGCTGGAGCGATCCCGCTTTCCCGAGCGCCTGATCCACCCGCTTCCAGTCGATGGGTGCGAACGGCGCTTGTGCTGGGGCCCGTGAGCAGACGACTGATAAGAGTACAAGCCCCGAGATGCCACGCAGCTTCATACATCCTCCTCTCGATTCGTTCTCATCGTCGCGTTGCTCGGGAAATTGCCGTGTGATACACTCACAAGCCAGCGGGATTCCCAATCGCTTCGAGGCGCATCTTGCAACGTCCGAGCCTGCGGTCCTTCATCCTCTATTTCCTGCGCCTCGGCACGCTGGGCTTCGGCGGTCCGATTGCGCTCGCCGGGCACATGCAGCAGGACCTGGTCGAGCGGCGCGGCTGGATCACCGCCCAGGAATACAAGGAAGGCCTCGCACTGGCCCAGCTTGCGCCCGGTCCGCTTGCCGCGCAGCTCGCGATGTACCTCGGTTGGGTACAGGCTCGCGCCCTGGGGGCGACGTTGGTCGGGCTCGCCTTCGTCGGTCCCTCGTTCGTCATGGTCCTCATCCTGTCCGCGCTGTACGTCCGCTTTGGCGGTCTGCCATGGATGCAGGGCCTGTTCTACGGGATTGGTGCGGCGGTCATCGCCATCATCGCGCGCAGCGTGCTCAAGCTTGTACGAATGACGCTCGGTCGGGATCGGCTCCTGTGGCTTCTGTTCGCGGCGAGCGCCCTGGTGACCGCATGGACGGAGTCCGAGATCATCTGGGTGTTCTTCCTGTGCGGCTTGGTCCCGGTGATCATCCGAGGGAAACCGAAACCCTCGTCCGCAGTGGCTGCGGGTTTACTGCCTGCGGCGCCGTGGCTCAGTCCCTCTCTTGGAGGTACGGTCTCGATCGGCCTCCTGTGGAAGATTCTTGGATACTTCGCGGGCGCCGGGCTGTTTGTTTTCGGGAGCGGTCTCGCGATCGTCCCATTCCTGTACGGCGGCGTCGTCCAGCAATTCCATTGGCTGACGGAGCGCCAGTTCATTGATGCCGTCGCGGTTTCGATGATCACGCCGGGCCCCGTGGTGATTACCGTGGGGTTCATCGGCTATCTCGTCGCCGGACTGCCTGGCGCCGTACTCGCCGCGGTTGGGGTGTTTTTGCCGGTGTACGTGGTGGTGGTCCTCGTCGCGCCACACTTCAGTCGGGTGGCAAAAAACCTGCGGGTGAAGGCGTTTGTGGACGGCGTCACAGCCGCGGCGACCGGGGCAATCGCGGGCGCCGCCGTTATCCTCGGTCGCCGGTCGCTCATGGACATCCCGACGATCCTCATTGGGCTCACGACGCTCGCGTTCCTGCTCGTTCCCAAGAAGATCCCAGAACCCGTTTTGATCCTCGCAGCGGGACTGGTCGGACTGTTCCTGAAGGGTGCTGTTTGACCTCATTCGGGCGCCTTGCTCTCCCTCTCTTCGGCATCGCGATCCTGTGCGGTCGCGCGGCGGGACAGCGCGCCGCCATCCGGGCGATCGAGATCCACTCCGCGGTCGCCCTCGACGACAAGCTGGACGAACCGTTCTGGGCGACAGGGGACTCGATCGACGACCTCCGCCAGCGGGAGCCCAAGGAGGGGGCGCCCGCGACGGAGCGCACGGTGATCCGCGTGGCCCATGACGAGGGCGCACTCTACATCGTCGTGCGCTGCTACGACTCGGACATGCCGAGCGTGCGCGCCAGCCAGCTTCGCCGAGACGCAGATCTCTCGAGCGACGACAACGTCCAGCTGCTGATCGACAGCTACGCCGACCGACGCGGCGCGTTCCTGTTCGCCACGAATCCAAACGGCGCGATGTGGGACGCCCAGTTCTCGGGCGTCGACGACTTGAATGAAAACTGGAACGGGGTCTGGGCCGTGGCCGTCTCTCGAGATCGCGCCGGGTGGACGGCGGAATTCCGCATTCCGCTGCTCGCCCTGCGGTTTCACGCGGGGACCAATGTGCGATTCGGGTTCAACGTCCGTCGCTTCATCCGCCGGAAGAACGAGGAAGACCTGTGGCAGTCCTACGGTCGCGCCCAGGGGCTGTATCACCTCGACCAAGAGGGGACGATCATCGACCTGGGGGCCCTGCATCGACCGCGCGACGTCGAGCTCTACCCTTACGTCCTCGGGCGCGCGGTGGAAACCGAGCACGACAGCCTCGGCGGAGAGACCACCGCGGGCTTCTTCGGCGCGAAGGGCGGCGTGGATACGAAGGTAGGCATAACGCCAACGTTGACGGCGGATTTCACCGTCAGCACGGACTTCGCCCAGGTGGAGGCCGATCAGCAAGTGATCAACCTGACCCGCTTTCCCTTCTTTTTCCCGGAGAAGCGCGGGTTCTTCCTGGAGTCGGGTGAGCTCTTCGACCTCGGGACGGCAGGGCGGGTGCAGCTCTTCTATTCGCGCCGCATCGGGCTCGACACGAGCGGCGCGCCCGTACCGATCCTCGCCGGCGGTCGCATGTACGGCCGGCTCGGGCCGTGGAAGGTGGGCGTGCTGGATGCGCAGACGGGTGGCCGCGACGAGGCGAACGACGCCGTGGTGCGGGTTCAGCACGATCTGTTCGAACGCTCGTACATCGGTGCAATCGCGACGGTCCATGCCGGGTCGAATGGCCAGGGAGTCGAGCGGGCAGGAGGTCTCGACATCGATCTCCCACTCGTCCTTCACGGACGCGGCGGCAACATCGAGCCCAAGTTCTGGATCGCGGGCAGCCAGACTCCGGGGGTGCCCGGGACCTCCGTCGCGTGGCGGCTTTCGACCGACAACCCAAACGACCTGTTCGACAACTTTGTCTCGCTCTACCGCATCGACAGCGGGTTCGCCCCGCCCCTGGGATTCGTCCGCCGGACCGGGATCTGGGAAACCACCGGGCATGTGGACTTCATGCCCCGTCCCGGCGTGCTCGGGATCCGCCAGCTGGACTTCACGTTTCCCATCCCCACCTGGGACATCATCGCGAACGAGAGCGGCTCACCGTTCCGGAGCGCGGACTGGCAGACGGCGTCGTTCGAATGGCGGGTGCTGGGGGGCGATCGACAGAATGGCGATCACTTCGAGGTCAACCTACAGCGTCTGATGGATGCGCCGACGGACACGTTCACCATTTTCCGCGGGGTGGTCATCCAGCCCGGCCGCTATTGGTGGTCACGCACAGAGCTCCAGTACTTCATGAACCCTGGCCGCCCCCTCAGCTTCGGGGCCTTCGTGAACTGGGGGCAGCTTTACGGCGGTCACAGCACCGATCTCGAGCTCACCGCCACGTGGCGCGGTAGCGGGCACATCATTCTGAGCACCGACCTGACGCGGACGACCGCCCGGCTGCCGGTCGGCAGGTTCACCGCCGTTCTCTCCGCGAACCGGATCGAATACGATTTCAATACGAGGACCAGCCTGCTCGGCTTCGTTCAGTACGACAACGAGAGCGAGCGTGTCGACTTCAACCTGCGATTCCACTGGATTCCACTGATCGGGGACGACATCTATCTCGTATGGAACTCGGGGTACACGACCGATCCTCTCGCCCGATTTCGTTTTCCGGCGACGGGAGCTCTCGCTCGCCCACTCAACGGCGCATTCGTCTTCAAAGTTGTACATCGCTTAACGCCCTAGCTTCTGATACCTTCAAGCCTACCTCATCTCTTCTTCATGAAGACGCCGCGACTCTTGTCTACGCCAACCGAGTCACGGCGAGTAGCAGATTGCAACGTATGCACTTGGAGGAGCGATGGCGACCAGAATCCTGCAGGCGCTTATCGTCATAATCGGGTTTGGCGGGGCGGCGACGCTGGCGCGGCACGACGCCCGCGCGGCGAAGGGACTCGCCGTGAACGTCCATACCGTCCACCGCGAGGTCATCCCGAGCTTCACCCGGCAGACTGGCCTCGCCTGCAACGTGTGTCATACTACGTTCCCGCAGCTCACGCCCTTTGGTCGACGCTTCAAACTCAACGGATACACGCTCACCGGCCTGCAGGTGGTCGAAGCTGGAGATACGGCGAAGCGGTCGCTCAAGATCGACCTGATTCCACCGGTCTCCGCGATGGTCATGGCATCCGGCACCCGAATCAAGACGGCCCAGCCGGGGACGCAAAACAGCAACGTTGAGCTCCCGGACCAGCTCAGCTTGTTCCTGGGCGAGGAGATCACGCCCCGTCTCGGGACGTTCCTGCAATTCACATACAGCGCGGCCGACGGGTCGTTCGGGATCGATAACTTCGATGTCCGGTACGCGAACCACGGCAAGTTGGCCGCCAAGGAAGTGATCTACGGCCTCTCGCTGAACAACAACCCGACGGTGCAGGACGTCTGGAACAGCACCCCGGCGTGGGGATTTCCCTGGGCATCCTCGTCCGTCGCGCCGACGCCCGCCGCGGCGACCCTCATCGACGGCGGGTTGGCGCAGCAGACCGCGGGGTTCGGCGGCTATGCCCTTTGGGACAACCGCGTCTATGGGGAATTCTCGGTGTACCGTTCGGCCCCGCAGGGTGGCCCGCATCCCCCTAACGACTCCGCGACGAATACGCTGCATGGCGTTGCGCCGTACTGGCGTGTGGCGTTGCAACATGGCTGGCGCGGCCAGTACCTCGAAGTCGGCACCTACGGCATGTCGACGACGCTCTATCCGACCGGCGTGACCGGTCCCACGGATCGGTACACAGATGTCGCCGTAGACGCCCAATACGAGCGCCGGGTCGGCGGTGGAAACGTCACGGCGCACACCACGTGGATTCACGAGTCGCAACGCCTGAACGCTTCCTTCGACAGTGCCCTGGTCGCGAACGCATCGAACACGCTGAAGACGTTCAAGATCGATGGCTCGTATTACACCGCTGGACGGGTCGGCGCGACGGTGGCTTATTTCTCGACCACCGGCGGTGCCGACAACGTGCGCTATGCGCCGGCGCCCGTGGTCGGCAGTCGCTTAGGGAGCCCGAATTCGAACGGGATCATCGGCGAGCTCGATTTCCTACCGTGGCTGAATACGCGCTTGACGGCGCAGTACGTTGCATACACCAAGTTCAACGGCTCGAGCACCAACTATGACGGTTCGGGTCGAAATGCGTCGGACAACAACACGTTGTTCCTGCTCGTCTGGTTGGCGTTCTGAGGTCCCGAAAGGAAGCAAGCATGATGACGACCGTTATGGACCGTGGGATGATGCTCGGCGGGCTGCTGCTCGTCGCCAGCGCTCGGCCGACATTGGCCCAGGCGCCCGCCGAGCATCCGGCCGCGGCGGACTCGATTACGCCCGCGATGATCGCGCGCGGAGACAGCATCTTCCACGGCAAGATCGGTGGCGGGACGTGTTATGTGTGCCACGGGCAGGACGCGAAGGGCACGCAGGGGCTCGCGCCCGATCTCACCGCTGGCAAGTGGCTCAACGGCGACGGCAGCTTTGGCTTCATCGTAAACACCGTGCAAAAGGGCGTCCCAAGTCCGAAAGAGTCGCCCGCCGCGATGCCGCCGATGGGCGGCGCGAACCTTGCCGCCGATCAGGTCAGAGCGGTCGCGGCATATGTGTACTCATTGAGCCGTTCCAAGACCCACAAAGGGTGAGGTAGCACTGGACCGGCTGGTTCCGAAGCTCTTCACCACGCTGCACGGATACACCCGCGACCAGTTCTTCAGCGATCTGGTCGCGGGTGTCATTGTCGGCATTGTAGCCCTGCCGCTCGCCATCGCGTTCGCGATCGCGAGCGGTGTGACGCCCGAGCGCGGCCTGTACACCGCCATCGTCGCCGGATTCGTGATCTCGGTGCTGGGCGGCTCGCGCGTCCAGATCGGCGGACCCACCGGTGCGTTCGTCGTGATCGTGTATGCGATCGTCCAGAAGCACGGCGTGGACGGTCTCGCCGCGGCGACGTTGCTGGCGGGCATCATCCTGGTCGGCTTTGGTCTCGTCCGGCTCGGCGGCGCGATCAAGTTCATACCGTACCCGGTCACCATCGGGTTCACGAGCGGCATCGCGCTGATCATCTTCTCGAACGAGGTCAAGGACCTGCTCGGCCTTCATATGGGTCCGGTGCCCGCGGAATTCGTGCTCAAGTGGCGCGCGTTCGCCGCGCATCTGGGCGCCGTCAACGCGTGGGCGATCCTAGTGGCGGCGCTTACGCTCGCCGTCATCCTGGCCTGGCCGCGCGTCAATCGGCGAATCCCCAGCCCGTTCGTCGCACTCATCGTCGCGACCGCTGCGGTTCAGATCTTTCACCTTCCCGTCGAGACAATCGGCAGCCGATTCGGCGCGATCAGTATGGGACTCCCGCAGCCCACGCTTCCCACGATCACCCTCCCGCAGCTTCCCGGCCTCCTCGGCCCCGCATTCACGATCGCGCTGCTCGGCGCCATCGAGTCGCTCCTCTCCGCGGTGGTGGCGGACGGAATGATCGGCGGCCGGCATCGCTCGAACATGGAGCTCGTGGCGCAAGGGTTCGCGAACATCGCCTCGCCGTTGTTCGGCGGCATTCCCGCCACGGGCGCGATCGCCCGTACGGCGACGAACGTCAAGAACGGTGGTCGGACTCCGGTTGCAGGCATTGTTCACGCCGTGACGCTCTTATTGATCACCGTGTTCTTTGGCCGCTGGGCCGGCCTCATCCCCATGGCCGCGCTGGCCGCGATTCTCACAGTCGTGGCCTACAGCATGAGCGAGTGGCGCACCTTTTTCGCCGAGTTCCGCGCGCCGAAGAGCGACGTGGCCGTCTTGCTCACGACTTTTCTTCTTACCGTTCTGTGGGATCTGACGGTCGCCATCGAAGTCGGCATGGTGCTCGCCGCGTTCCTGTTCATGCGGCGCATGGCGGAGGTGACGAACATCAACGTGCTGACGCACGAGTTCAACGATCCGGTGGACGACTTCGAGCGCGACCCGAATGCCGTGGCGCGCCGAGCCGTGCCACCGGGCGTCGAGGTCTACGAGATCAACGGGCCGTTCTTCTTTGGCGCCGCCGAGACGTTCAAGGAGCGCCTCGCCCGGGTCGCGCAGCGCCCGAAGGTCCTGATCCTACGAATGCGGCATGTCCCTGCAATCGATTCGACCGGAATGCATGCTCTGCGCGATCTGGTGCACCGGAGCCGGCGGGACGGCTCCCTTGTCATCCTGTCGGACGTACACGCCCAGCCCGTCGTGGCGCTCGAGCGGTCGGGGTTCTACGATGAGCTAGGGGAGGAGAACGTGCACGGCAATATCGACGACGCGTTGAACCGGGCGCGGGAGCATCTCGGACTGCCTGTCGTGGCACGACCGGTGTTCGCAACCGCAACAGTTGCGCGCGAGAAGCAGTCCTAAGGTTGACGAAAGCTGCATAGTGGATTTGTCGAGGCTTCACAGTCGCGAGGTAGCTTGGTAAGCAGTCGCTCCGGGTGAAGCGGGGAGGCTCCAGTTCCGGCAACGGAAGGGGGGAGCCGAGCCGGTGATCAGATCACCTGGAGTGGTGGGACCAATCGCGAGTCTCATCCACGGCGGGGTGGCGCTCCGACGTGCAGTGCAAGAGGTTGATCCGCGATTCGACCGACTTGCAGCGCCCGCATCGGCGAACCGGGAAGCCCGTCAAACTTCACGGGGATGGAAGCCGGAGCTCCCAACGCCAAACCGTAAACGCAACAGTTAAGCGGTCGCGGCGGGAAGAAGAACGGGGAAGTCAATTCCCCGACTCCGGGTAACCGATGCGTCGGGCGGCCCGCGCTCAACTGACAGGCGGGCCGCCCGTTTTCTTTCCTGCTCGGAACTAAGCGATCGCGATCGTTGCTGGCCGGCGCTCGGCGGTGGTGGGTTCGGTCACGAAGGCCCCAGCGGCTCGCGTCGGTACCACGAGCAGCGACGTCGGCAGATGATTGAGCAATCGCTCAGTGACGCTCCCCAGGAGCATCCGCTCGGCCCAGCCCTTCCCGTGCGAGCCGACCACCAGGAGATCGGCGTTCCATTCCGCCGCTTCACCCAGGATGGTTTCGACGGCCAACCCGTAGCGGACGCCTGTTTGGACGCCGGTGGTCCGGAGCAGTGACCACACTTCCCGCTGCAGCAGCTCCTCGGAGAGCGCGTAGTACTGCGACACGTCGTAAGGCGGCGTGACCTCCGGGATGACGGGCAACGGCTCGAGCACGCTGATCGCGCGGAGCTCTGCGCCGAAGAGTGTGGCGTATTGCTGTGCCACATCGAGCGTTGGCGCGGCGGCGCTCGACACGTCGACGGCCGCCAGGACGCGGCGAATCACGCGCCCGGGACCGGCCGTGACGAGGAGAGGCACCTCAGTGATTCTGGCGACGTTCAGGCTCGTGCTCCCGCCGAGCCAACGGTCCAGCGCCGAATGATGCTTGCCACCCACGACGATGAGCCCGGCATTGACCTCGTACGCGACATCGGTGAGTACGCGCGGCGCGCTTCCCAGACGAACGGTCAGACCACCGAGCACCTCGGTCGGCACGCCGCCGCGGAGCCCAGTGACGAGCTGTGCCCGTGCCTGCTCGATCAACGCTTGGCGGTAGCGCCTGTCGTCGGTCTCCTGCCACGGGATGAGGGCGTCACGCGCCGCGTGCACGACATGGCACGCTGTCTTGGCGCGCTGCGCAGCTCGGACGGCAAAGGCAGCGGCTTCCACCGCCGGGTGAGACGCGTCGATACCGACCACGATGGGTTTCCACGTCATGCGCGCCCCCAATTTCTCGTAAGGTGTGTGTCGATCTCCTTCCGCACGCATGATGAAAGGACGGTCGTGAAGGCACGCTGAGGTCTGCTAGAATTGTGATTCACGATCGCGAAACCCCGAACAAATTGGGATGTTGCAGGACCTGAAGGTGTCTTCATGAAAGCCCGCCCGCCCTCTTCATAAGGGCTGCCGTAAGATCCGTCCCAGATGGCACGGATGGCCGTCCCACCATCATGCAAAGGGGAGAGGATGAAAGTCACGGTACTCGCCACGTTCGCACTCGCAGCCGGTGTCGTCGCGACCGCAGCCCTGCGCACGTCCACGGAGCCAACCGTTCAAGTCACGGACTTCGGCGCGGTCGGCACTCCGACCGCGTCGGCCTATCGGGCGGAGCTCGCGCCGGCCTCACGAGCGGGTGTGAAGGAGTTCCGGATCCCGATTCGAGATGCCACCGTGGAAATCGCAGCTGGGGTGACGTACCGCAGCTGGACCTTCGGCGGCACGGTGCCGGGCCCGGTGATTCGCGTGCAACAGGGCGACCTTGTGAAGATCAAGCTCGTGAACGAAGCGTCGCTGCCGCACTCCATCGACTTTCACGCGGCCCGCATTCCCATGAGTGCCGCGTTCCGGACCATTCTCCCCAAGGACTCGCTCTCGTTCGAGTTCACGGCGCGCGATCCCGGAGCCTACCTGGTGCACTGCGGCACGCCACCGGTTCTGCTGCATCTGATGCAGGGGATGTACCTGCCGATCATCGTGGACCCGAAGGGTGGCTGGCCGCGCAGAGTCGACAAAGAGTTCGTCGTCGTGCAGAGCGAATTTTACGTACAGGGCGGCGACAGCGCCCAGCCGGGTCAGGCGGACTGGAAGCACGCGCTGGATCGTGAGGCGAGCTATGTCGTCTTCAACGGGCGGGCGTTCCAGTACCAGCAGCATCCCCTGCTGGTGGACGTGGGCGATCGGGTGCGGCTCTTCGTCGTGAACGCGGGCCCGAGCTTTACGAGCGACTTCCACATCGTTGGCACTGTATTCGACAAGGTATACCCGGACGGCGATCCGGCGCACGCGCTTGCCTCGGTGCAGACGTGGGGCATTCCGGCTGGCGGCGGAGCGGTGTTCGAGACCACGTTCGGCAAGGATGCGAGCGGTGAGGGCACGTACGCGTTCGTTACGCACGCGTTCGCCGACGCGGCCAAGGGCGCCGTGGGCTTGATCCGAGTCGGCTCGCCGGAACCGCTCACCGCCGCCGCCCACTAGGCGGCGCTGCGCATCCATGCACGGACATCCGAACGCGCCGCGCTTGACGTTCGACCGAGCGCCCCGCCGAGTCTACTGGGAGGTGACGCGCGCCTGTGATTTAGCGTGTCGGCACTGCCGGGCTGAGGCGGTGCCGCGGCGGCATCCGCGCGAGCTGGCCACTGTCGAGGGACTGCACCTGCTCGAAAGCCTGAGCGCGTTCGGCGACCCGAAACCCCACGTCATCCTCACGGGGGGAGATCCGTTCAAACGGCCGGATCTGCGAGTATTGATCGCCGCGGCGTCGGGGCT